>NZ_JAUJQH010000022.1:0-127358 GCF_030482905.1 Burkholderia sp. AU45251
TTGGCAGACACGAGACTCTCCCTTGGGCGTCGTTTGTGCAAGATGCCTGAGGGAGACCCCCACCGCTACATCACGCAAGCTGCTCAAAACGCCCCGAATTCCCATCGATTTACGTGCTCACGCTCAGTAAGGATCGCTCCGTAGCGTCGCAGCGCTTCGGCACGGTCGAGTGCTGCCTTCGAATGTTCGCCGCCCAGTCGATCCGCTATCTGGCCGAAGAGCGCGCGGGCGATTGCATCGCCATCGCCCCATTGCCAGGGGTTGAAGTCGAGCCAGTCGGCTCCGTTGTCGCGGGCGTCGAGCCGCTCGGTGATGAGGTTTTTCAGGGATGATTTGCCGAAGCCCCATCCTCCGCGAATAGCGAACACGCGGCCCTCGCGCAAACTGAGCTCGGAGAGCACGCCGGCTATGCGATCCGCGAAATCGGCCCTTCTCAGGCGATCCTCGGACGCAGTCCGAATCGGTGCCTCCGCCCCAATCCCACCGTCCGGCTGCTCGTTCCTTGCCGCGTCCGCATCAAGCTTCGCACGACGACGAGCGCGCCATGCCGACAGACGAAATCGCAGTCCGTTCATCGCGTACCGAGTCCCAGGGAGGCGCGTACCAAGTTTCCGTAATGTCCGATGACACGTATAACGGCATCGTCATCGCGGATGCGCAGGCGGTTGCGCTCGCCAGCGAGCTCGGCTTGTTGCCGCCGCAATTCCGTAATCCGGTTCGTGTCGGGCGAGGGCTTTGCCTGTTCCTCTGCAATGTCGCGCGCTTTCAAGGCGATAACGTTGCCAATCGTTTCGAGTGCGCATTCGTAGTTGCAGAGCTGTTCGTCAGTGAGACTATCCACATAGAGCCGGAGCACGCCCTTATAAACTAATGGCGTTCCGCAGCGGGTGTAGTTGTCGTTCATACAGCCTTCCAGATTAATGAGCCGATACCGCAAACCACGGCTAGCAACACAAGGCAAATGCGTTGCAGGTCGGATAGATCCAAATACCCAGTTTGAGCTGCCGTCATTGGCCGATCCGCGCAATCGCGTTTTTTAGCTCGACCAATACCGCTGCAAACTCCTTCGGCTGCGCGCCTCGCCCCTCATTGAACAGGTGCGTTTGCAAGCCGCCGAACCGGCGCATCTCGTTGATGATGATCGAATCGACGACGCTGTGCGTGCGTCGTCCCATCCCACAGGTTCGAAGGTGCTCGGGAACCGATGTTCCGGTGTCCTGTGAGCGCTCCTGCAACGCGTCGAATTCGTCGGGCGCAACGCGCACCATAATGATCTTGGTTTTCCGACGCTCTTCGGTTCCGCTTCTCGCACTCATTCAACACTCTCAAACGGGTCTCGGGGCGTAAGCCCTGAGCAGGGACGGTAGGCCGCGCATAGGGAGTGAAACGACTGGTGGGCTGCCGGTTGTACGGACGCCAATTTGGCGGGAGTACAAACCCTACCCTGTCCCAGAACTAACCGCATCGTTTATGGAAGTTTGAAGGTACATGTGGCAGACGGTTTTTCCAAGGCAAACCGAACGGTGAAAATGATGGTTCTGAGAAGCCTTGAAGGGCACTCAGCGGAAACATATTTCCCACATTTGCTGACAGGGAACAAGAGGGAAAAAAGCGCATTTTCAGGGGGAAAGAAAGACGCCCACTGGGGGAGGGCACCGCTAGACAATTGGCGGCATGGCGCGGCGGCTAACGTGACTTTTTCCCAACAGCAATACGGCGTCATCAACGCCACTTGATATGACGGCTTGCGGAATAGGCATAAAGCGGGTGTCAGGGCTAGTTGAAGGCCACGGCGCACCCGCGCGGCCTTGATACTCGTGGAATACCGAAGACGCTGGGTCGCAGGGAGGCGGGATGAGGGGTAGTCGATCATCCTGCCTCCCTGACGACAGAGGGCGGATCGCTCTCTTTCCGCTAGCGGCGCGGGCGGGGGGATGAGAGGGTGGATTGACGATGCAATATGCGCTCGAGCAACGCCTCACGTTGCCGTTGCATGTCGGTCTTTACGATCTCGTGAGGCACCCAGTCGGTCAGCGGATCGTCTGCTTCGATCAACGCTTGTCGAACCTGTTCGAGGAACCATTCGTCATGCGACTGGCGTGTCATTGTTTTCGCTCTCTGGATGTCGACTACTCGAACGATATCAGGCAGGTTTCGAGGATACGAGTCGTTTCATCGTAGCGGCCATCCCATCAGCAGTGATTTCTTCGCGCACATGGGCGGCAGATAGTGCATCAAGCACCATTCCGTTGGCCGACCAATGCGGATCATTGGGCGCCGTTGTATGACCGGGGCGAGTAGCCACTTCGGGAAACTCGATGCCGGTCACAGTTGGGTTTTCCCGAGAGATACGGGCAAGGCGCTGATCGACTTCAGCCATGTAGTTGCGCGGGAAGTCTTGTGAGAGCACGCTCGAGACGGGATTTTGATGGTTGCCGGTCGTCAGCGGCTCCGGGCCTCGATTTCCTGCCTTGTGAGCGTCGGCCAATTTTAGGAGTGGTCGCTTTGTGCCCCTCCTTCTTGGGTGACCGCTTTTTGAGCGTCAGAAGGGGCGACCACGTTTCTGCGCCCACGCCAACGGCGGGTTGAGATGAGATGGGGGGCAAGACGCGAAGCGCCGTTTTTTGCCCCCGCTTGCGGGGGCGTGCTTGAGCTCCATCTTTGCGCTATGAATCGCACGTACGTACGTATGTATTTACGTATGCGCTTACGCGCGGTTTTTAATACGTTTATAAACGTTTTTAAGAGGCTGAAAGCCCGACTGGATAAGGCTTTGCAGGACGCTATTGTGAGAAAACCCGGGTGAAATGTGAGGCAAGCCGGGGGAGTGTGAGACAAACCGGGCACTATCCACAGCTCTGAGTAAATCTAGGTTTTATCCACAGACAGGACCAATTGTGAGAAATCCCGGGTGCTATCCACAGGGGCGTTTCAGCCCCTGCAGCCGTT
Organism: Burkholderia sp. AU45251; assembly: GCF_030482905.1. NCBI lineage: Bacteria > Pseudomonadati > Pseudomonadota > Betaproteobacteria > Burkholderiales > Burkholderiaceae > Burkholderia > Burkholderia sp. AU45251. The sequence continues at coordinate 2,950 of NZ_JAUJQH010000022.1, forward strand.
TGCGCTCAGCCGAGTTTGCGAGCCAGGTCTGTAGCCCTCGGATGGTAGTACCGCTTCAACATCTGCACGGTCTTGTGGCCCGTCACGGCCGACAGTTCCAGCACGTTATCGAGGCGCTCAGCGATCCGCGATGTAGCTTCGTGCCGAAGATCATGGAAATGCAGGTCGACAATGCCTGCTCGCTCACAGGCACGGACAAAAGCCTTCTTCAACGCCTCCGGGGTGATCGGAAGTACTCGGCCGCTACTGTGGCGCGGCCCATTGGATAGCTTGGACAACGTTTGGACTGCACGACGAGACAGGGGAACGTCCCGAGCCTCGCCATTCTTGGTGTCGTGGAGCCGGACATACCGGTCGGCTAGGTGGATGTCCGGCCAGCGTAGCGAGAGGATCTCGCTACGGCGCATCGCAGTCTCGATCGCCAGGACGACTACCGGCAGGACGTATTTGTTTCGACATCCACCCGGCTGGTAGACGCCGCTTTCGGCCCGTTGGCTGGGTTCGAGTTCGGTCAAAAGGCGCTTCTCCTCGTCTCCATGCAGCCGGCGGTTCCGAGCTCGGTTCTCCTTCGGTCGTCGAATCTGCGAGACGGGATTGACTGGAATGTGGAAGCCCCATTCCTTGCTGGCTATGCTGATGACGTGGCTAAGGAGCGTTAGCTCCCGATTCACGGTCGAGCCGGAAACTGGCTTTTGCTGTCCGTTGCCGGTCAGGCGCCGATTGCGGTATTGAGCAACGGCTACGCCGTTGAGCGCAGAAATCTTCACCTGAGAGATGGGATCGACTAGTAGTTTCTTGATACGCAGCAGCTCGAGCGCCTCGCCCTTTTTCTCGGGGGAGATTTCCCGGCCGTACCGGATCAGCAGTTCGCCCAACGGCGTTTTGCTGGATTCGGTCGGGCTCGAAAACGACCCAGCCAGCATTTCGGATTCGATGCGGGCAGCCCAGGCCTCAGCCTCTTTGCGGCTGATGAAGGTTTTGGTTTGAGGGGGGAATCCCTGACGACGGACGATCGCCTGAAATTGGCAGTCGCCGCGTTTGCGAATGGTTGGCACCAGACACCTCGAAGAAGAAGTGTGACAAGAATGTGCCAACAATCCGGTTGGGCGAGAGGACACTTAACGAACATTTCGCCAAGTGCTGACCCGGAAAGCAAGAAGGGCCGGCGATTGCCGGCCCTTCGAATCTTTGGTGGGCGGTACTGGGATCGAACCAGTGACCCCTGCCGTGTGAAGGCAGTGCTCTACCGCTGAGCTAACCGCCCAAAGAAGAAAAGATTATGTCAGGAGTTTTGGGGTCTGTAAAGCACTTTCTGCAAATATTTTTCAGACCCGCGCAACGACCGGTCAGCCGGCCGTCGACGGCTCGACGAGATCGAGGATCGACCCGTCGCGCTTGAGCGTCGCGAGCACGATGCTCGAGTTGATCGACATCACGCCCGCGGCGCGGTGCAGCCGGTTGATCACGAAATCCGAATAGTGATCGAGATCGCGCGCGCGAACCGTCAGCACATAGTTCGACCCGCCCGTGACGATCTGCGCGGCGATGACCTCCGGCCACTGCTGGATCGCCTCCACGAACCGGTCGTGCCACTCGGGTACGTCGGGCCGCATCGACACATGCACGAGCGCCTCGAACGCGACACCGACCTTCTTCGGCTCGATCGTGCAGCGATACCCGGCAATGGCGCCGCGTTCCTCCAGCAGCTTCACGCGCCGCAGGCATGCCGACGGCGACAGCGCGACCGCGTTCGCGAGGTCCTGATTGCTGATGCGTCCGTCCCGTTCGAGGTGCCGGAGGATCCGCATGTCGGTTCGATCCAGCGTCATTTCGCAGAATCCGGTGAATTTTGAGATGAGATCCGCAGACTCTACTGCAATCGGATCGGTTCGTCATCGAAAAGTGAAGCTCATTCTATTTCGTCCTCGATAACATGCGCCCCATGTCCCGGCTGCTCATCCCGACGCAACGTGGTGCCGCCGGTTGGTCCGCCGCCTTCAACCTTTACCGTCATTCCGTCATGTACCAACACGTTCCCGCCTACCCGGGCGATCCGATCCTGTCGCTGTTCCAGGCATTCCAGCAGGATGCGCATCCGCACAAGGTCAACCTGAGCATCGGCCTCTACTACGACGACGCGGGCCGGATTCCGGTTCTCGACAGCACGCGCATCGCGGCCGCGCAGCTACGCGATGCCGGTGCGCCGCACACGTATCTGCCGATGGAAGGGCTCGCCGCGTACCGGCAGGGCGTGCAGCGCCTCGTATTCGGCGACGACTGCGCGGCGCTCGCGGAAGGGCGCATCGCGACGCTGCAGACACTCGGCGGATCGGGCGCGATCCGGCTCGGTGCGGAATTCGTGAAGCGTTATTTCCCCGACAGCGCGATCTGGATCAGCGACCCGACGTGGGACAACCACCGCGTGATCTTCTCGGCCGCCGGCCTCGACGTGCACACGTATCCGTACTACGACTCATTGCGCAACGACATCCGCGTCGACGTGATGCTTGCCACGCTCGATGCATTGCCGGCGCGCAGCGTCGTGCTGCTGCAGCCGTGCTGCCACAACCCGACGGGGCTCGACCTCGGCCGCGACGCATGGCGCGCGGTGATCGACGTGCTCGTGCGGCGCGGACTGATTCCGTTCCTCGACATGGCGTACCAGGGGTTCGGCGACGGTCTCGCCGACGACGCGTGGGCCGTGCGCGCGATCGTCGACGCCGGGCTGCCCGCGATCGTCGGCAATTCGTTCTCGAAGAACTTCTCGCTGTACGGCGAGCGCGTCGGCGGGCTGTCGGTCGTCTGCGCGAACGCGGGCGAGGCCGCGACGGTGCTGAGCCAGTTGCAGGCCGGCGTGCGCCGCACCTATTCGAGCCCGCCGCTGTTCGGCGCGCAACTCGTGTCGACCGTGCTGAACGATGACGCGCTGCGCGTGCGCTGGGAGGGCGAGGTCGCGCAGGTGCGCACGCGCATCAAACGGATGCGCGGCGAACTGAAGGCCCGGCTCGATGCGCGGCTGCCGGACCGCGCGTTCGACGCACTCGTCACGCAGCGCGGGATGTTCAGCTACACGGGCATGGCTGCGACCGACGTCGACCGGTTGCGTGCATCGCACGGCGTCTATCTGCTGCGCTCGGGGCGCATGTGCATCGCGGGCCTGAACGATGCGAACGTCGACCACGTCGCGAACGCGATCGCCGAGGTGCTCGGCGGCGCGTCGCGGCGGGCCGCCTGAATTTCCCGACCCCGACCCCGATCCGAAGGAGGACACGATGGCTGAAACGATCCCGGTCGACCTGCCGCAGCTCGCACAACCATTCTCGTGGGCGACCCGCGCGGGCGGGTTGATGTTCACGGGGCACGGGCCGGTCGACGCGTCCGGCGCGATTGCCGGCGACACGATGGCCGAACAGGCGCGCATCACGCTCGCGAATCTCGCGAAGGCCGTCGCGGCGGCCGGCGCGACGATGGACGACGTCGCACAGGTGCTCGTCTACCTGTCCGACGTGAAGGCGATGCCCGAATTCGATGCCGAATACCGGCGCCACTTCCGCGAGCCGTATCCGAACCGGACGTGCGTCGGCGTGCAGGGTTTCGCGCATCCGGCGATGCGCGTCGAACTCGTCGCGTACGTCGCGCTGCCCGCGGCAGGCATCTAGCAGGAACACCGCATTGCGCGGTGTGCAGTCACACAATCATCGACAAACGAGAACAGGACTGGAGGAGAACATGAGGACAATCTATCGATTCGCACTGCAAATGATGGCTGGTACGCTTGCCGCGAGCGGTGCGATGGCGCAGAGCAGCGTGACGCTGTACGGGATCGTCGACCAGAGCATTCGCTATACGACGCATGCTGACGCGTCGAACGATGCGAGCGTGCAGATGACCAACGGCGCGATCACGAACAGCCGCTGGGGGCTGAAGGGCAGTGAGGCGCTCGGCGGCGGGCTGAAAGCGATCTTCCAGTTGGAGAGCGGCTTCGAGCCGCAGAACGGGCAGCTCGACGGCGCACTGTTCGGCCGCTACGCGTATGTCGGCCTCGCGAGCGACTGGGGTACCGTGAAGCTCGGCCGCCAGGCGACCGAGGCGTTCAACCTGTTCGGCGATCTCGATCCGCTGACGGTCGGCAACTACACGGCCAACATGTGGCCGTATTTCCTCACGCAAGGGCGTGCGAGCAACGTCGTCAGCTACGACGGCACGTTCGGCGGGCTGAACGTCGGCGCGAGCTACGGCTTCGGCGGCGTCGCGGGCAGCCTCGGCGCGAATGCGTACTGGGGCACGCACGCGTCGTACACGCAGGGCGGGCTGATGGTCGGCGCGACGTACCAGCAGGTGCGCGACCTGAACAGCCGCGCGCAGCAGGCGTGGGGCGCGGGCGCACGCTACGCGTTCGGCGCGGCGACGCTGTACGCGGGCTATCTCGGTGGCATCGACCGCACGGGCATGCTCGACCAGCAGTTGCTGAACGCGCCGGGCCGCGACGTGACCTACGGTGCGTTCGCGGACAACCCGCGCCGCGACGCGATCTTCTATACGGGTGCGAGCGTCAAGGTCACGCCGGCCGTGTCGGTGACGGGCGTCGCGTATTACGACGACATCCGCAACGTCAACGGCGTCGCCGGCAACGGCGGCAAGCGCTATACGGGCGTGCTCGAGGCCGAGTACGCTTTGTCGAAGGCCACGCAGGTCTACGCGACGGTCGACTACAACCGCGTGACGGGCGGCGCGTTCACGGAAATGCCCGGACGCGGCAACCAGACGGGCGTCGCGGCCGGCCTGCGCCACCTGTTCTGAGCACGCGGCGCGCGGCGGCCGGCCGGTCCGGCGCCGGCCCGCGCACCGTCTACGTTCCGACCGGACAATCGCTTTCGAACGAGGTCACTCGATGCAACCAGAAGGGCAATTCCAGCATATCGCGGCGCGCGAGCAAGGGCTGCGCCGCACGCTTTCCGCACGGCAGATGACGATGATCGCGATCGGCGGCGCCATCGGCACCGGTCTGTTTCTCGGCAGCGGCTTCGCGATCGGCTTCGCGGGCCCGAGCGTGCTCGTCAGCTACGCGATCGGCGCGTTCATCTCGCTGCTGCTGATGGGCTGTCTCGCGGAGATGACGGTCGCGCACCCGACCTCCGGGTCGTTCGGCGCGTATGCCGAACATTACGTGAGCCCGTGGGCCGGATTCCTCGTGCGCTACGCATACTGGGCGTGCATCGTGCTCGCGGTCGGCACCGAGGTCACTGCGATCGCGCTGTACATGAAGTACTGGTTCCCGGGCGTGCCGGGCTGGCTGTGGATCGTCGGGTTCTCCGCGCTGCTGGTGTTCGTCAACGCGCGCAGTGTCGACGTGTTTGGCGCGGTCGAGTACGGCTTCTCGGTCGTGAAGATCGCGGCGATCGTCGGCTTCATCGTGCTCGGCGCCTATGTCGTGTTCGGCAATCCGGGGCTGGTCGGCGACGGTGCGGCACGCGCGGGATTCCACCATTACACGGCTCACGGCGGCTTCTTTCCGAAGGGGGCGTGGGGCACGTGGGTCGCGGTGATCGTGTCGATCTTCAGCTACCTGAGCATCGAGATGATCGCGGTCGCGGCCGGTGAAGCCGAGGATCCCGAGCGCGCGGTCACGCGTGCGTTCCGCTCGACGATCGTGCGGCTCGTGCTGTTCTACCTCGTCACGCTCGCGCTGATGCTTGCGATCGTGCCGTGGACGGCGGCGGGGCGCGACGAAAGCCCGTTCGTGAAAGTGATGGAGGCGATCCACCTGCCGGGCGCGGCCGGGCTGATCAACTTCGTCGTGCTGATCGCCGCGCTGTCCGCGATGAACAGCCAGCTCTACATCACGACGCGGATGATGTTCAGCCTGTCGCGCGCGGGTCATGCACCGAAGGCGCTCGGGGAAGTGAACGCGCGCGGCGTGCCGTTCGGCGCGCTGATGCTGTCGACGCTCGGCATCGCGCTGGCGACCGTGCTGAGCGTGCTGTATCCGGACGCGTCGTTCACGATCATGATGGCGGTGTCGATGTTCGGCGCGCTGTTCACGTGGATGATGATCTTCGTCACGCACTACTGTTTCCGGCGTCGCCGGGCGGCGCTCGGCCTGCCGGCGCCCGCGTTCCGGATGCGCGGCTTTCCGCTGCTGACACTGCTCGGCGCGGGTCTGATGCTCGCGGTGATGGTGACGACCTACTTCACGGCCGAATTCCACATGACGCTGATCTTCGGCATTCCGTTCCTGGTTGCGCTGTCGGTCGTGTACGCGGTGTGGTATCGGCGCGCGCAGCCGGTACTCCAGCCCGACGCGAAGTCGTGAGGTAGCGGTCGGGCCGTGCACTCAGCCCGCGAGCGCGGGCAGTGCGTCGATCGATACACGCACATAGTCGGCGAAGCGCAGCGCAACCGGTTCGGCCGTGCCGCTGCGCTTCAGCGCGAGCGTGCGCGATTCGAGCGACGCATCCTTCAGCGGCCGGAACGCGAGCCGGTCGCTCTTCACCTGCTGCAGCACGCGCGGTACGAGCGCGATCCCCATTCCGAACTCGATCATCGACAGGATTGTCTGCCACAGCCGTGCCTCGTGACGGATCAGCGGGCTGAAGCCGGCGTTCACGCATTGCGCGATGATCAGGTCGTGATAGTGCGGCGCCGCTTCGCGCGGAAACAGGATGAACGGTTCGGCGGCCAGCGCGGCGAGCGCGACCTGCTTGCGCTTCGCGAGCGGATGCGCGGCCGGCAGGCAGCACACGAACGGTTCCGCATAGACGGGCGTTGATTCGACCTCGGGCGGGAAGTGGCCCCAGTGTGCGTAGCCGAGATCGATCTGGCCGCGCTGGATCGCCTGCACCTGCGCCTGCGTGTTCATTTCGCTCAGCACGACCTCGACACCGGGATAGTCGGCCTCGAAGCGCCGCACGGCATCGGGCAGCCCGCGATACAGCATCGAATGAACGAAGCCGATCCGCAGCCGGCCCGCAAGGCCGGACGCGGAGCGCACCGTCAGGCGTTCGGCCTCGGCCGCCTGCAGCAGCAGCCGGCGCGCTTCGCCGAGCAGCACCTCGCCCGCGTTGGTGAGCGCGACGGTCTTGTTGGTGCGCGAGAACAGCTGCACGCCGAGCGCGTCCTCGAACTTGCGGATGTCGAAACTCAGCGCAGGCTGCGAGATGAACAGGCGCTTTGCCGCGCGCCCGAAATGCAGCTCCTCGGCGACCGCAATGAAGTAGCGCAACTGCCTCAGTTCCATGATGTCTCCTCGCGGCATCGGCATCGGTATCGGCGTCGATAAGCGATATCTATCGTACCGGATAAATCCTGTATTGGACGCTTATCGATCGCGCGCCTACGCTTTGCGGAAGGCTTTGCACGGGACTGGCGAGGCGCCGCGGCGGCGCCGCCGGCCGACGTGCAGGCAACCCTGGAGACGCACGCATGAACGACACCGCTCGCACGCCGGACGCCGGCGCATCCAATATCCCCGACAGCCGGGGCATCAATTTCTTCACGGTCGATCCCGATCTCGGCGCGTTGCTGAAGCTGCATCTCGGCGATGCGCACTATGCCGAGCTGGCGCCGCGGCTGCACGCGCTCGGCGCGCGCGTGTCGGGCGAGCTCGACGAATGGGCGTCGCGCGCGGACAAGCACCCGCCCGTGCTCGAGCACCGCAACCGGCGCGGCGAGGCCGTACAGCGGATCGACAAGGACCCCGCGTATGTCGCGCTCGAACGCGTCGCGTATGCCGAACTCGGGCTCGCGTCGCTGAGCCACGGGTCCGAATCCGTCCCGCCGCTCGTCAAGTACGCGCTGACGTTCCTGTTCGTGCAGGCCGAATTCGGGCTGTGCTGCCCGGTCAGCATGACCGATTCGCTGACGCACACGCTGCGCCGTCACGGCGATCCGGCGCTGGTCGCGCGCTACCTGCCGATGCTTGCGTCGCGCGATTTCGACACGCTGTACCAGGGCGCGATGTTCATGACCGAGCAGGCGGCCGGGTCCGACGTCGGCCGCATCGCGACGCGCGCATCGCGTGAGACGGACGCGCACGGCGAGACCGTGTGGCGCCTGCATGGCGACAAGTGGTTCTGCTCGAACGCGGACGCCGATCTCGCGATGGTGCTCGCGCGTCCCGACGGCGCGCCGGACGGCATCAAGGGGCTGGGCCTGTTCCTGTTGCCGAAGACGCTGCCGGACGGCACGCGCAACCGCTACCGGATCGTGCGGCTGAAGGACAAGCTCGGCAGCCGCTCGATGGCGAGCGGCGAGATCACGCTTGAAGGCGCGCAGGCGTTCCTGATCGGCGAGATCGGCCGCGGCTTCCACCAGATGGCCGACATGATCAATCTGTCGCGGCTGTCGAACGGCGTGCGCGCGGCGGGGCTGATGCGGCGTGCGCTGAACGAGGCGCTGCACGTCGCCACGCATCGCGAGGCGTTCGGCCGCAAGCTGATCGACATGCCGCTGATGCAGCGGCAGTTGCTGAAGATGTTGCTGCCGGCCGAGGCGGCCCGCGCGATGTTCATGCAGATCGCGTTGCTGCTGCCGCAGGCCGATGCGGGCGACGAGCAGGCCGCGCGCTGCGTGCGGATCCTGACGCCGCTGATCAAGTTCCGCGCGTGCCGCGATGCGCGGCGCGTGACCGGAGATGCGATGGAAGTGCGCGGCGGCACCGGCTACATCGAGGAATGGAGCGATGCGCGCGTCGTGCGCGATGCGCATCTGGGCTCGATCTGGGAGGGCACGAGCAACATCGTCGCGCTCGACGTCGCGCGGGCCGCGCAGCGCGAGCAGGCGCTCGATGCGCTACGCGCGTTTCTCGGCGATCGCCTCGGCGCGGCGCCGCTGCCCGATGCGAGCCGCGCAGCGCTGCGGCGCATTCTCGCGCGCGCCTGCGACGCGCTCGCGCGGGTCGCGGCCGAAGGCGACGACGCACGCGTGCGGCAGGCCGCTTCCGCGCTGTACTACGCGAGCGCGGCCGTGCTGATGGCGTGCGAGGGCGTGCGGCTCGCGCCGGATTTCCGGCGGCTCGCGCTCGCGCACCTGATCGTGCGCCACAAGCTGCTGCCGGTCGATCCGCTCGCACCAGCATCGCGCGACGACGAATCGGCCGCGTGCAGCGCATTGCTGCGCGGCACGCCGATCGCGCTCGATACCGCGCTCGACCTGCTGCCGGAGGTCGAACGATGAGTACGACGCGTGGCGCACTGGACGGCCTGAAGGTCGTCGACCTGAGCCGTGTGCTCGGCGGCCCGTACTGCACGCAGGCGCTCGCCGACCACGGGGCGACGGTGGTCAAGATCGAGCCGCCGGACGGCGACGAGACGCGCGGCTGGGGGCCGCCGTTCCTCGGCGATACCGCGTGGTATTTCATGGGCGTCAACCGCAACAAGGAAGGGCTCGCGCTCGATCTGTCGCGTGACGAGGGGCGCGCGATCCTGTGGCGCCTGCTCGAAGAGGCCGACGTGCTCGTCGAGAACTTCAAGCCCGGCACGCTTGCGCGCTGGGGGATGGACTATGCGCGCGACCTGCAGCCGAGCTTCCCGCGCCTGATCCACTGCGCGGTGACGGGCTTCGGCGAAGGCGGGCCGCTCGGCGGGCTGCCCGGCTACGACGCGGTGATCCAGGCGATGGCGGGGCTGATGAGCGTCAACGGCGAGCGCGACGGCGACGCGACACGCATCGGTCTGCCGATCGTCGACATGGTCACGGGCCTCAACGCGCTCGCGGGCATCCTGCTGGCACTCGCGGAGCGCGAGAAGAGCGGGCGCGGGCAGTCGGTCGACATCGCGCTGTACGACTGTGGCGTGTCGCTACTGCATCCGCACCTGCCGAACTTCTTCGGCTCCGGGCGCGTGCCGGAGCGCAGCGGCAACGCGCATCCGAACATCGCGCCGTACGACAGCTATCGCACGGCGACCGTGCCGATTTTTCTCGCGATCGGCAACGACCGGCAGTTCGCGCGGCTCGTCGCGCATCTCGGCGTGCCGGCGCTCGCGGGCGATCCGCGCTTCGTCGACAACCGCAGCCGTTGCGCGCACCGGCCCGAGCTGAAGGCCGAACTGGAAGCACGGCTCGCCGCGCACGCATGCGAGCCGCTCGCGCGCGACCTGATGGCCGCCGGCGTGCCGTGCGGGCCGGTGCGCACGGTGGCCGACGTCGCGCGCGACCCGCATGCGCTGCACCGGAACCTGTTCGTCGAGATCGGCGCGTATCGCGGCACGGCGTCGCCGGTGAAGCTGTCGCGCACGCCGGCCACCTATCGTTCGCCGCCGCCCGCGCTGGGCGGCGACACGCGCGCGGTGCTCGATCGCCTCGGCGTCGATCCCGCGCTCCAGCAGCAACTGCTCGACGCCGGCGTGCTGAAGATCGCACCCGACCAGACGTGACTGACCGACGCGCGCGCCGGTGAGCCTGGCTGCCCGACGCAGCGGAACGTCAAGCAACACCGCCAGCCGGCGGCGCAGGGCCGGCCATCCGGCAAGGCGCGCGCCAGTCGCGCCGCCGATCACAAACATGGAGACATCGATGAACCGCCAGCCATCCCCGACCGCCGCGCCGCAGCCGCAGCCGCAGCCGCAGCCACAGCCGCAGCCGCAGCCGCAGCCGCAGCCGCAGCCCGGCCGTGCCGCCCTCGCGGCGTTCGTCGGCACCACGATCGAGTGGTACGACTTCTACATCTACGGCACGGCCGCAGCGCTCGTGTTCGGCAAGGTGTTTTTTTCAAGCACGATGGATCCCGGCGTCGCGACGCTGCTGGCGTTCGTTACGTTCTGGGCCGGCTTCGCCGCGCGGCCGCTCGGCGGCATCGTGTTCGGGCATCTCGGCGATCGGGTCGGCCGCAAGACGGCGCTCGTGATCACGCTGGTGATGATGGGGCTGGCCACGACCGGCATCGGCCTGTTGCCCGGCTATGCGCAGATCGGTGTCTGGGCGCCGGCCGGCCTCGTCGTGCTGCGCGTGCTGCAGGGCATCGCGGTCGGCGGCGAGTGGGGCGGCGCGGTGCTGATCGCGAGCGAGAACGCGCCGAAGCATCGCAGCATCCTGTATGCGGCGTTCGCGCAGCAGGGCTCGCCGACCGGCAACCTGCTGGCCACGGCCGCGTTCTTCGCGCTGAGCGCGCTGCCGACCCCATCGTTCCTGATGTGGGGCTGGCGCATTCCGTTCCTGCTGTCGGCCGTGCTCGTGATCATCGGCATGGTGATCCGGCTGAGGCTCGAGGAGTCGGCCGACATGCAGCGCGTGCTCGCGCGCAAGCGCACCGTGAAGCTGCCGTTGCGCGACGTCGTGCGCGATCACTGGGTGGTCGTGCTGCTCGCGGCGGGTACGCTGCCGGTGATCAACGTCACGTACTTCCGCAGCACGTTCGCGTTGTCGTGGGCGACCAAGACGCTCGGCTACGCGCAGGGCACGTTCCTCGGCATCCTGTCGATCTCGCTCGTCGTGCAGTTCCTGATGCAGCCGGTCGGCGCGTGGTTCGTGTCGAAGGTCGACATGCGCCGCGCGATGTGCTGGATCCTGATTCCGGAAATCGTGCTGATGCCCGTGATGTTCCATGCGCTCGCGACGCGTTCGTACTGGGTGGCCGTCGCGGGCATGTGCATCTCGACGATTCCGTCGGCGATGTTCTATGGCGCGGTCGGCGGCGTGCTTGCGCGCGTGTTCCCGGCGAACATCCGCTACACCGGCCTGTCGCTCGCGTATCAGTTGAGCGCGCTCGTCGTCGGCGGCGGCACGCCCGTGCTCGCGCAGGCGATCCTCAACGCGACCGGCAGCATCGTTGGCGTCGCGGTTGCATCGGGGCTCTACGCGTTCGTGTCGCTTGTCTGCATGCTGGTGTTGCTGAATCGCACCGGGTATCGCGCGGATGAACTGTCGACGGCGGAACGCAGCGACGCGGCCGAATGGGGCACCGAAGGCGGCAGCGCGGAACCCGCGGCCGGCGGGAGTGCACAGCCGGGCGAGGGCAGCGCGCTGAAACCGGCCGGCTGAGCGGCACGCGTGAGGCCGGAACGTACCGAGTACGCGCCCCAAAAGAAAACGGCACCGTGCAAAACACGGTGCCGTCTTTCCCGGAGCGCACGGCGGGCAGGCAGCCCGCCGCGCGCATCGCGTCATCAGCCTTCCGTCGGCGGCACGTAGCCGGACGCCTGGTCCGCGCCGTCGCCGAAGAAGTACTTCTCGGTTTGCTTCATCAGGTACTGGCGCGCGCGCGGGTCGGCCATGTTCAGGCGGTTTTCGTTGATCAGCATCGTTTGCTGCTTCAGCCAGCCTTGCCACGCTTCCTTCGAGACGCTCTCGTAAATGCGCTTGCCGAGTTCGCCCGGCAGCGGCGGGAAATCGAGGCCTTCGGCTTCCTTGCCGAGCTTCGCGCATTGAATCATTCGAGCCATCGTGTACTTCTCCTGTAATCGGTCTGGGGGAGGGCAGTCGTGCCTGCGCTCAGAGCTGCTTCATCAGCACGAGCGACTTGCGCTGCCAGTTATAGAGCTTGCGGCGGTCTTCCGGCAGGTCGTCGACGCTGACCTTGACGAAGCCGCGCTTGAGGAACCAGTGCTCGGTGCGCGTCGTGAGCACGAAGATATGCGTGAGGCCGCGCGCGCGGGCACGCTGCTCGATGCGCTTGAGCAGGCGTTCGCCGTCGCCCGAGCCCTGCGCTTCCGGCGCGACCGTCAGGCACGCCATCTCGCCGATCTTCTCTTGCTGGTATGGATACAGCGCCGCACAGCCGAACAGCACGCCATCGTGCTCGATCACCGAGAAGTGGTCGATGTCGCGTTCGATCTGGTGGCGGCCGCGTCGTACCAGCGTGCCGTCCGACTCGAGCGGCTCGATCAGCGACAGGATACCGCCGACGTCGTCCGGCGTCGCTTCGCGCAGGCTTTCGAGGTTCTCGTACGAGATCATCGTGCCGACGCCGTCGTGCAGGAACAGTTCGAGCAGCATGCTGCCGTCGAGCGACTGCGGAATCAGGTGCGCCCGGGTCACGCCGCCGCGGCACGCGCGGATCGAATGCTTCAGGAAAAACGCGTCGTCGCCCTGGACGTTGCCGGAATCGAGCAGTTCGGCCGCCGCGTCGAGCGACATTTCACGGATCAGGTCGCCTTCGTCGTCGACGATGCCGGGGCCTTCGGTCAGGAACACGATCTTGTCGGCGCGCAGCGCGATCGCGGCGGCCGACGCCACGTCTTCCATCGACAGGTTGAACGCTTCGCCGGTCGGCGAGAAGCCCAGCGGCGACAGCAGCACGAGCTTGCGGCTCGCGAGCGAATGACGGATCGATTCGGCGTCGATCTTGCGCACGATGCCCGTGTGCGCGAAATCGACCCCGTCGAGAATCCCCACCGGCCGTGCGGTCACGAAGTTGCCCGACACGACGCTGATGTGCGCGTGCGCCATCGGCGAGTTCGGCAGACCCTGGCTGATCGCGGCCTCGATGTCGAGACGCACTTCACCGGCCGCTTCCTTCGCGGATTCGAGCGCGCGCGCATCGGTGATGCGCAGGCCGTGCGAAAACTCGGATTCGACACCATGCAGGCTCAGCTGCTCCTCGACCTGCGGGCGCGAGCCGTGCACCAGCACGATCTGGATACCCATCGCCTGCAGCAGCGCGATGTCGGACACGAGCGCATTCAGCAGCCCCTGCTGCACCACCTCGCCGCCAAACCCCACGACGAACGTGCTGTTGCGGAACTTGTGGATATAGGGCGCGACGGAGCGCATCCAGTCGACGAACTGCGCGTGACTGGCGGCCGAGTCGTCGGCGGGCGGCGGCGTCGTGGCGCCGGTCTGGGCGGAGGGGAGGTCGGTTTGGGAATTCATGGGCGGGATTATAATGCGCCCCCATGTCGAATGTACCTAAAAGTCCCGCGCCGACGCGGGCCAAAGCGCCGTCGGCCCGGCACCCGGATGGTGCGGCCGACGCACGCGAGCAGCAGGGCCAGCCGCCTCGCCAGCAGCAGGAAAAGCCGGCGGGCAAGCCCGCACACGCGCCGCGCGGGCCGCGCGGCGACGAACGGCGCGGCGAGGCGCGCCAGCCGGACGCGAAGGGCGCACCCGCTGCAACGGGCGAGCGCGCGCCGCGCCGCGAGCGTCCGCCGCGCGCCGTCGTCGCACCGAATCCCGTCCCGCCGATCACGTACCCCGAAAGCCTGCCCGTGTCGGGCAAGCGCGACGAAATCGCGCGCGCGATTGCCGGTCATCAGGTTGTCATCGTCTGCGGCGAAACCGGCTCGGGCAAGACCACGCAGTTGCCGAAGATCTGTCTCGATCTCGGCCGCGGCCTCGGCGCCGGCGGCACGGGCCTGATCGGCCATACGCAGCCGCGCCGCCTCGCGGCGTCGTCCACCGGCCGCCGGATCGCCGAGGAACTCGGCACGCCGTTCGGCGAAGTGGTCGGCTACAAGGTGCGCTTTACCGACAATCTCGCGCCGGGCGCGTCCGTGAAGCTGATGACGGACGGGATCCTGCTCGCCGAGACGCAGACCGATCCGTTGCTGAAGGCGTACGACACGCTGATCATCGACGAGGCGCACGAGCGCAGCCTGAACATCGACTTCCTGCTCGGCTACCTGAAGGAAATCCTGCCGAGGCGGCCGGACCTGAAGCTGATCGTCACGTCCGCGACGATCGACGCCGATCGCTTCGCGCGCCATTTCGGCACCGACGAGCGCCCGGCGCCCGTGATCGAGGTGAGCGGGCGGCTGTATCCGGTCGAGATGCGCTATCGGCCCGTGGCCGAGGATCGCCCGGCCGTGAAGAATGCGGAAGGCACGGGTGGCCGCGACCGCGTGAAGACCGCGCGCGAAGCCGAGCGCGACCTGATGGACGCGATCGTCGACGCGGTCGACGAGCTGTGCCGTGAAGGCCCCGGCGACGTGCTGGTGTTCCTGCCCGGCGAGCGCGAGATCCGCGAAGCGGCCGAGGCGCTGCGCAAGCACCATCCGCCGCACACCGAGATCCTGCCGCTGTTCGCGCGGCTCTCGGCGGCCGATCAGGACAAGGTGTTCAAGGCGTCGAACGCGCGCCGGATCGTGCTCGCGACCAACGTGGCCGAAACCTCGCTGACGGTGCCGGGCATCCGCTACGTCGTCGATACGGGCCTCGCGCGCGTGAAGCGCTATTCGTACCGGAACAAGGTCGAGCAGCTGCAGGTCGAGTCGATCTCGCAGGCCGCCGCGAACCAGCGCGCGGGCCGCTGCGGCCGCGTGGCCGACGGCGTCTGCATCCGCTTGTACGAGGAAAGCGACTACCAGGCGCGCGCGCGCTTCACCGATCCGGAAATCCTGCGCTCGTCGCTCGCGTCGGTGATTCTGCGGATGAAATCGCTGCATCTGACGGCGATCGAATCGTTCCCGTTCCTCGAGCCGCCGCCCGGCCGCGCGATCGCGGACGGCTACCAGTTGCTCAACGAGCTCGGCGCGGTCGACGACGACAACGCGCTGACGCCGCTTGGCCGCGAACTCGCGCGGCTGCCGCTCGACCCGCGCGTCGGCCGGATGATTCTCGCCGCGCGCGACCAGCAGTCGCTGCGCGAGGTGCTGATCATCGCGAGCGCGCTGTCCGTGCAGGATCCGCGCGACCGCCCGATCGAGGCGCAGGAGCAGGCCGACCAGGCGCATCGCCGGTTTGCCGACGAGCGTTCCGAATTCCTGCAGTGGCTGAAAATCTGGGCATGGTTCGAGGAGGCCGTCGCGCACAAGAAGTCGAACCGCCAGCTCGTCGATGCGTGCCGGCAGAACTTCCTGTCGCACCTGAGGCTGCGCGAGTGGCGCGACGTCCATTCGCAGCTGCTGACCGTCGTGCGCGAGCACGGCTGGCGGCTGAACGAAGTCGAGGCGACCTACGAACAGGTCCATCTGGCCCTGTTGACGGGCCTGCTCGGCAACCTCGGCCTGAAGGCCGACGACGATCCGCACTATCTCGGCGCGCGCGGGATCAAGTTCTATCTGTGGCCGGGCTCCGTGCTCGCGAAGAAGGCCGGCCGCTGGGTGATGGCGGCCGAACTCGTCGAGACGAGCCGGCTGTACGCGCGTTGCCTCGCGAAGATCGAGCCCGAATGGGTCGAGAAGATCGGCGCGCACCTGCTGAAGAAATCGCTGTCCGAGCCGCACTGGGAAAAGCGCCCGGCGCAGGTCAGCGCGTACGAGCGCGCGACGCTGTACGGGCTGCCGATCTACCACCGCCGGCGCGTCGCGTTCGGCAAGCAGGATCCGTCGCGGGCGCGCGAGCTGTTCATCCGCGGCGCGCTGGTTGAGGGCGAGTTCGACACGAAGCTCGCGTTCTTCGCGCACAACCGCAAGCTGCTCGCCGACATCGAGCAACTGGAGCACAAGTCGCGCCGGCAGGACGTGCTGGTCGACGACGAGCTGATCTACGCGTACTACGACCAGGCGATTCCGGAAGGGATTCACACGGGCGCCGCATTCGAGCGCTGGTATCGCGACGAGGTGAAGAAGGGCGGCCAGCCCGAGGACAAGCTGCGGCTGCTGTACCTGTCGCGCGACGACCTGATGCGCCACGAGGCAGCCGGCGTGACGACCGAGCTGTTCCCGAAGCGCGCGACGATGGCCGGCGTCGAGATGGCGCTCACGTATCACTTCGAGCCCGGCACGCCGCGCGACGGCGTGACGCTCGCGGTGCCGCTGTACGCGCTGAACCAGGTCGACGCGCGCCGCTGCGAGTGGCTCGTGCCGGGGATGCTGAAGGAAAAGGTGCAGTTGCTGCTGAAGTCGCTGCCGCAGAAGCTGCGCCGGCACTGCGTGCCGCTGCCCGAGTACGCGGCCGGCTTCGTCGAGCGGATGGGCCGCGAGCGCTTCGGCGCGGGCGGGTTGGTCGAGGCGCTGATCGCCGACGTGCGCGGCGAAACGCAAATCGCAATGAAAACGGCCGACTTCAAGCTCGAGACGCTGCCCGCGCACCTGTTCATGAACTTCAAGGTGATCGACGAGCACGGCCGCCAGCTCGCGATGGGGCGCAATCTCGCGCAGCTTCGCCAGGAGTTGGGCGCGCAGGCGCAGCAGCAGTTCCAGAAGATCGCGGCGGCGTCGACGATCGCGGCCGGCGGCGATGCCGATGACGGCCAGGCCATTGGCCAAGCGCCGTCGGCGGTTGCCGCGACCGGCGCCGCCGGCCGCAACGCGAAGGCCGGCAAGGGCGCGGCGCCGCAGACGGCCGCTCCGTCGGAAGCCGGCGCGACCGCGCTGTACGAGAACCTGACGACGTGGAATTTCGGCAAGCTGCCCGAGCTGCTGGAGATCCGCCGGCGCGGCCAGACGCTGTACGGCTACCCGGCGCTCGTCGATCGCGGCACGCATTGCGACGTCGAGGTGTTCGATTCGCCGGAGGAGGCCGCGCGCATCCACCGGGCCGGCCTGCGGCGGCTGTTCGCGCTGCAGCTGAAGGAGCCGATCAAGTTCCTCGAGAAGAACCTGCCGGGCCTGCGCGAGATGGCGATGCAGTACATGTCGCTCGGCACGCAGGACGAGCTGCGCGATCAGCTGATCGACACGGCGCTCGACCGCGCGTGCCTGCAGGACCCGCTGCCCGACGACGACGCGAGCTTCCACGCGCGCCGCGACGAGGGCCGGAGCCGCCTGAACCTGCTCGCGCAGGAAATCGCGCGGCTGGTCGGGCAGATCCTGGCCGAATACGCGGGGCTCGTGAAGAAGCTCGCGCAGGCGAAGCCGTTCGCGCAGGCCCACGCGGACCTGCAGCAGCAGCTCGCCGCGCTGGTCGGCAAGCGCTTCGTGATCGATACGCCCTACGCGCAACTGGCGCACTTCCCGCGCTACCTGAAGGGCATCGCGCTGCGGATCGACAAGCTGAAGGCCGATCCGGCACGCGACGCGAAGCAGTCGGCCGACCTGCTGCCGCTGGCCCAGCAATACCAGCGCGCGGTGTCGCAGCGCGGCGGCGTCACCGATGCGCGGCTCGCGGAATTCCGCTGGCTGCTCGAGGAACTGCGGATTTCGCTGTTCGCGCAGGAACTGCGCACGCCGATGCCTGTCTCTGTCAAGCGTCTGCACAAGGTCTGGGAGTCGATGCAGCGCTAGCGCAACATCGGTTTTCCGGGCCCGCACCGGCGGCCGGCCCCGGCCGGCCGCGCGGCGCCGGCCGCGCCGGCCGACAGGGCCGCCGCGGCGTGCGTCGAAGTGGCGCAAAGCCGGCTTCGGTCAACCGGCCGGGCCGGTTGAACGTTTTACAATGACGGTTGTTCCACGACGTGAGTCTTCATGCGCACTTTCCTTTCCCTCGGCCGCACGCTCGCGCTGGCCGCCGCCGTGCTGGCGCCCGCCGCACACGCGAATAACGTAATCATCCTCAATTCGGCCGAAGCGACGCTTTCCCTGATTGACCAGCAGACCCGCCAGGTCGTCGGCACGATGCCGACCGGCAAGGAACCGCACCACCTGATGGCGACGCCCGACAATTCGTCGCTGATCGTTGCAAATTCGGTCTCGAACAGCCTGATGTTCCTCGATCCGAAGACGGGCAAGCTGCAGCGCACCGTCGAAGGGATCGACGATCCTTATCAGCTCGGCTTCTCGCCCGACCGCAAGTGGTTCGCGGCCGCCGGCCTGCGCCTCGACCGCGTCGACATCTACGGCTACGACGGCCGCGACCTGAAGCTCGTGAAGCGCGTGCCGCTGGAAGTGATGCCGAGCCACCTCGCGTTCACGAAGGACAGCAAGACGCTGCTCGTGTCGCTGCAGGTCTCCGGCGAGATCGCGGCGATCGACCTGCCGACGCAGACGGTCAAGTGGAAGATGAAGGTCGGCAAGGTGCCGGCCGGCCTGTGGCTCACGCCGGACGATAAATACCTGCTCGTCGGCATGACCGGCGCGGATTACGTCGCGGTGGTCGACTGGCGCAACCAGAAGGTCGTCAAGCAGATCTACACCGGCAAGGGCGCGCACAACTTCCGCTCGCTCGCCGACGGCACGCACGTCGCGGTGACGAACCGGGTCGCGAATACGATCAGCATCATCGACGAGAACACGCTCACCAACGTCGGCGACATCACCGGCCTGCTGCCGGGCCCGGACGACATGGAGCTGTCCGCCGACAAGAAGACGCTGTGGGTGACGTTCCGCTTCGCGAAGAAGGTCGGGATCATCGACCTGGCGTCGCGCAAGCTGGTGCAGACGATCGCCGTCGGCCGCTCGCCGCACGGCATCTATTTCTACGACCGCGCGCCGTGGCGCGCCGCGAACGGCGCGTGACGGGCGGGGGAGAGCGATGCTGCACCTGATCGATGCATTCGTATCGGATATCCAGACCTGGCTGTACGTCGACGTCGTGCAGCCGCTCCTCTTCAAGTTCAACCTGATGGACTATGACGAGGACACCTACGACGCGCTGTACTGGGTGATCGTCGGTGCGCTGCAGATGGTGCTGATGTTCGTGCTGCTGCGCCCGCTCGAGGCGCTGCTGCCCGTCGAGCGCTGGACGAGCCGCCGTGCCGTGCGGGTCGACGTGATCTACACGGCGATCGCGAAGCTCGGCATCTACTCGCTGTTCTTCTTCTTCGCGCTGCAGCCGCTGTTCGACAACTTCCAGGCGTGGCTGCGCCTGCACGGCGTCGCGAACCTCAACCTCGACTACCTGTGGCCGGGCGTGACTTCGAAGCCGATCGTCGCGTTCGCGATCTATCTCGTCGTGCTCGATTTCGCCGGCTACTGGTATCACCGCTGGCAGCACAAATTCGGTATCTGGTGGGAGCTGCACGCCGTACATCACAGCCAGCGCCAGATGTCGTTGTGGTGCGACGACCGCAACCACGTGCTCGACGACGTGATCCAGTCGTGCTTCTTCGCGGCGATCGCGCTCGTGATCGGCGTGACGCCGTCGCAGTTCGTCGTGCTGACCGCGTTCACCAACTTCATGCAGAGCATTCAGCACACGAATGCGCGGCTGCCGTTCGGCTGGCTCGGCGAGCGCCTGCTCGTGAGCCCGATCTTCCACCGGCGCCACCACGCGGTCGGTTATGGCCACGAAGGCACGAAGTACGGCTGCAACTTCGGCGTGCTGTTCCCGTGGTGGGACATGATGTTCGGCACCGCGTCGTGGAACCGCACGGTCGAGCCGACCGGCATCCGCGACCAGGTCGAGGGCGTGTCCTACGGCGAAGGCTTCTGGGCGCAGCACGGCCTCGCGTTCGTGCGGATCTTCCGGCGCCTGTTCCCCGCCAAGCGCGGCGCGGCATCGGCCTGATCCGGCCATTCCCACGTTGAGCGGCTCCCTCACGCGGCCCGCATGTGCTTTGGCGCATGCGGGCCGCGTGGTTTATCCTTTCCCCGTTTTTCTCCGTCGATACAGGCTCGCATGAACGACTTGCTGCGTTCCTTCGTCCGGGCATTGGCGAGCGCACTGCATCCGCGCATGCTGTGGCTCACCCTGATGCCGTTTCTCGTCTCGGCCGTCCTGTGGGGCGTCGTGCTGTGGTTCTCGTGGCAATCGCTGCTGGACCTCGCTCGCGGCGCGCTCGACGGCTTCGTGCTGACCGCCATGCTGTACCGCGCGTTCGACGCGATCGGCATGTCGCAGCTGCATGCAGTCGTCGCGCCGTTCGTGGTCGTGTCGCTCGCGATCCCGTTGATCGTGCTGACCGTGCTGCTGCTGATCGCGACGATTTCGATGCCTGTCGTGATCAAGCACCTGTCGAACCGGCAGTTCGCGGCGCTCGAGTCGAAGCGCGGCGGCACCTTCTTCGGCAGTGTGTTCAATTCGCTGGGGGCGGCGATCGCAGGTGTGATCGTGCTCGTCGTCACCATTCCGCTGTGGCTGATTCCGCCGTTCTTCGCGCTGCTGCCGCCCGTGATCTGGGGCTGGCTCACGTATCGCGTGATGACCTACGACGCGCTTGCCCAGCACGCGAGCCGCGACGAGCGCCGGGCGCTGATCCGCCAGCACCGCTGGCCGCTGATCGGCATCGGCGTCGCGACCGGGCTGCTCGGCACCGTGCCGACCTTCGTGTGGGTATCGTCGGTCTGGATGATGGTGCTGTTTCCGTTCGTCGCGGCGGCCATGATCTGGGTTTACGCTTTCATCCTCGTCTTCTCGGCGCTATGGTTCGGGCATTACTGCCTGCGCGCGCTGGAGGACCTGCGTGCGAGTTCGCGCGCTACCGCAATCGACATGGGGCAGGCATGAGCATCGGCATCATCATCATCGGCGACGAAATCCTTTCGGGCCGCCGGCAGGACAAGCATCTGGCGAAGGTCATCGAGCTGCTCGGCGCGCGCGGCCTTGCGCTCGACTGGGCCGAATACGTCGGCGACGATCCGGCACGCATTACCGCGACCCTCGCGCGCGCGATCGCATCCGGCGACGTCGTGTTCTCGACGGGCGGGATCGGCGCGACCCCGGACGACCACACGCGCCAGTGTGCGGCCGCCGCGCTCGGCGTGACGCTCGAGCTGCATCCGGACGCGAAGGTGCTGATTTCGGAGCGGATCCGCGAAACGCACACCGATCCGGCCACGCCGGTCGATTTCGAGTCGCCGGAGAACCAGCACCGCTTCAATATGGGCGTGTTCCCGGTGGGCGCGACGATCATCCCGAACGGCTACAACCGGATTCCCGGTTTCTCGGTCGGCGACCTGCACTTCGTGCCGGGCTTCCCGGTGATGGCGTGGCCGATGATCGAATGGGTGCTCGATACGAAGTACGCGCACCTGCATCACGCGACGCCGCATGCGGAGCGCTCGCTGTACGTGTTCGAGCTGCCGGAATCGACGCTCACGCCGCTGATGGAGCGCATCGAGCGCGATTTCCCGGGCGTGCGCGTGTTCAGCTTGCCGAGTGTCGGCGATGCGGAGCGCGGCGGGATCTACGCACGCCGTCACATCGACCTCGGCGTGAAGGGCGAGCCGGAAGCGGTCGCGGCCGCGTACGTGAAGCTGCGCGAAGGCGTGCACCTGCTCGGCGGCGACGTCGTCGAACCCGATACGCCGCGCGCTTGAGCGGCCCGCCAGGCGGCCGTACAAAAGCCACGGGCCGCGCAACGCGGCCCGTCATCGGCATGTCATCGCCCGGCTCGACGATGAGGTTGTCGTCACCGGCGGGAGCGGCGTGCCGTCAGGCGCCGATCCACGGCAGTTTCCGGAAGCACCAGCCTTCGACCGTCTTGCGGTGGCCTTCGGCGTCCTTCGCGCCCTCGAAGCCTTCGAGCAGGTCGAACGCCTTCGTGAAGCCGGCCTGCGTGGAGGCCACTGCGGCGAGCTTCGAGCGCGCGGCACTGCGGCACAGGAACAGGATGGGCGTATCGGCCGGGAGGGCCGCCTTCAGTTCGTTGACGAATTCGGCGTTCGGCACGCCGCCCGGGTAGCGCGTCCATTCGAGGTGCAGGTACTGGCCATCGCCGACGAGCGGGCGGCCGATCCAGTCGAGTTCCGCGCGGGTGCGCACGTCGACGAGGCGCGCCGACGGATCGAGCTGCAGCAGTTCGAAGGCCTCGGCGGGCAGCAGCGCCCCGGCGTAGTTGAGCGCGCCTTGTGCGCGGCGTTCGTCGGCCTTCGCGTAAAGCTGGTCGAGCGTACTCATGGCAGGGAGTCTCCTATCGGTCAAACGAACATTCTAGCGCGGCGTCGCGGCACGGATGTCCGTGTGGGTTACGGTGCGCGCACCGTACACGCGTTCACCAAAAGAGTGCAGAATGGCGCGCATGCACCAGAATGATTCCGCGGGCGCGGCGCACTGCGATGATTGCACCATCGCAGTGCCTCTGGCCGGCGGGGGGTGCGAAGCCGGGCCCCGGAATTGCGCAGCACAGCCCCGTCGCGACGAGCGCTGGCGCGATTCGCGCCAATCTTGCGCATAGGTGGCACGGAAGCTGCTTTATAGGATTCGGTCGAATCGGGGCGCGCTGCGCCAAAGCAAGACCCCGGTCAGCTCGATAAACGAGGCGGTTCCCAGTCCGCCGGAATTGTTCAATCAGGAGAAGAGGTTATGAGTAAAACCGTCGCCGACGTCATGCAGCTCGTGAAGGACGAGGACGTCAAGTTTGTCGATTTCCGCTTCACGGATACGCGCGGCAAGGAACAGCACGTGTCGGTGCCGGTTTCGGCGTTTGACGAAGACAAGTTCGAAAGCGGCCA
The DNA here is from genome assembly GCF_030482905.1 of Burkholderia sp. AU45251. Lineage (NCBI taxonomy): Bacteria > Pseudomonadati > Pseudomonadota > Betaproteobacteria > Burkholderiales > Burkholderiaceae > Burkholderia > Burkholderia sp. AU45251. The sequence continues at coordinate 26,034 of NZ_JAUJQH010000022.1, forward strand.
TGCATTCGACGGCTCGTCGATCGCCGGCTGGAAGGGCATCGAGGCGTCGGACATGCTGCTCATGCCGGACCCGAACGCTGCCTTCATCGACCCGTTCTATGAAGAGTCGACCCTGGTGCTGACCTGCGACGTGGTCGAGCCGGCCGACGGCAAGGGCTACGAGCGCGACCCGCGTTCGCTCGCGAAGCGCGCGGAAGCGTACCTGAAGAGCACGGGCATCGGCGACACGGCTTTCTTCGGTCCGGAACCGGAATTCTTCATTTTCGACTCGGTCCAGTGGAGCACGGACATGTCGGGTTGCTTCGTGAAGATCAACTCGGAAGAAGCACCGTGGTCGTCGGCCAAGGAATTCGAAGGCGGCAACACGGGCCACCGTCCGGGCACGAAGGGCGGCTACTTCCCGGTCGCACCGGTCGACACGTTCCAGGACATGCGTTCGGAAATGTGCCTGCTGCTCGAACAGCTCGGCATCCCGGTCGAAGTGCACCACCACGAAGTGGCGGGCCAGGGCCAGAACGAAATCGGCACGAAGTTCTCGACGCTGGTCGAGCGCGCCGACTGGACGCAATGGTCGAAGTACATCATCCACAACGTCGCGCACTCGTACGGCAAGACGGCGACGTTCATGCCGAAGCCGATCGTCGGCGACAACGGTTCGGGCATGCACGTTCACCAGTCGATCTGGAAGGACGGCCAGAACCTGTTCGCGGGTAACGGCTACGCCGGCCTGTCGGAACTGGCGCTGTTCTACATCGGCGGCATCATCAAGCACGCCCGTGCACTGAACGCGATCACGAACCCGACGACGAACTCGTACAAGCGTCTGGTCCCGCACTTCGAAGCACCGGTCAAGCTCGCTTACTCGGCGCGCAACCGTTCGGCATCGATCCGCATTCCGCACGTGTCGAACCCGAAGGGCCGCCGTATCGAAACGCGCTTCCCGGATCCGATGGCGAACCCGTACCTGTTGTTCTCGGCACTGATGATGGCAGGCCTCGACGGGATCCAGAACAAGATCCATCCGGGCGAAGCCGCGGACAAGAACCTGTACGACCTGCCGCCGGAAGAGGATGCAAAGATCCCGACCGTCTGCGCAGGCCTCGACCAGGCACTGGAAGCGCTCGACAAGGATCGCGAGTTCCTGACCCGTGGCGGCGTGTTCACGGACAGCATGCTCGACGCGTACCTTGCGCTGAAGGAGCAGGAGCTGGCGAAGTTCCGCATGACGACGCACCCGATCGAGTTCGAGATGTACTACTCGCTGTAATCGGCGATGGCGCTTCGATTCAGCGCCGTCATGCCGGTTCGTTCCCGTCGCGCGGCCTGCGGCGGGAACCGCGGAGTCTGAAAGGGGCGGCGTCCAGCCGTCCCTTTTTTGTTCCGACGAATTTCCTTTTCCGGCCCGTTGAGGCGCGACAAGCACGCAGATGGTTCTGAAGAATCTGATCAAGGCGAAAACGGGGCAGCCCGAGCGACAGACGGACGACGAGCGGCTCGCGCGCTCGGGCCTGCTGGCGGGGCTGGAAGCGCTGCCGACGGTCGTGATCGTGCTCGATCGCAAGACGCTGCGGATCGCGTTCGCGAACCCGTCCGCGGAGGCGATGCTCGACATCTCGCGCCGGCAGCTCGCGCAGCGGCCGTGGGGCGAGATTTTTCCGAACGCGAACGAGCTGGCCTCGACGATCACCGCGATCGGCGAGGAACGCTTTCACGCGACGCACCTCGATACCGTGCTCGACCGGCCCGGCCGCGAACCGCTGCATGTGCATGCGATTGTCGGCTTCCTCGAGACCGCGCCCGATTTCGTGCTCGTCGAGCTGTTCGAGAACGAGCGGCAGTCGCGCACCGATCGCGAGGAGCGCATTCACGACCTGACTGCGGTCAACAAGCAACTGATCCGCAACCTCGCGCACGAGATCAAGAATCCGCTCGGCGGGATTCGCGGCGCAGCCCAGCTGTTGGAATTCGAGCTCGGCGAGCGCGAGCGTGGCGAGTTGCGCGAATACACGCAGGTGATCATCAAGGAGTCCGACCGCCTGCAGACGCTCGTCGACCGGTTGCTGGAGCCGCATCGGCATCCGCACATCGTCGGCGACGTGAACATTCATGAAGTATGCGAACGCGTGCGCGCGGTGATGCTCGCGGAATTCCCGCGCGGGCTCACGATCGAGCGCGACTACGACGTGAGCGTGCCGGACCTGCGCGGCGACAAGGAGCAACTGATCCAGGCGCTGCTCAACATCGTGCGCAACGCCGCGCAGGCGCTGCGCGACCGGATCGCGCAGGGCGACGCGAAGATCGAGCTGCGCACGCGCATCGCGCGCAAGGTGACGATCGCAAAGCGCCTGTACCGGCTGGCACTGGACTTGCACGTGATCGACAACGGGCCCGGCATTCCGGAAGAAATCCGCGATCGGATCTTCTACCCGCTCGTGTCCGGGCGCGATGACGGCAGCGGCCTCGGCCTGACACTGGCGCAGACGTTCGTGCAGCAGCACGACGGGATGATCGAGGTCGAAAGCCGGCCCGGACGTACCGAATTTCAGATCCTGCTGCCGCTCGACCATTGAGCGGCGGCATGGCGATTCACCAGATTTACCAATATCTGACCGACCTATGAAGCCGATCTGGATAGTAGACGACGACCAATCGATCCGCTGGGTGCTTGAAAAGGCGCTCGCCCGGGACAGCTTCGCGACGAAGAGCTTCGCGAACGTGCGTGACGCGCTGGCCGCGCTCGACCACGAGACGCCGCAGGTGCTCGTATCCGATATCCGGATGCCGGGCGGCTCGGGCCTCGAGTTGCTGCAGGCGATGCACGAGCGCCTGCCGGGCCTGCCCGTCATCATCATGACGGCGTTCTCCGATCTCGACAGCGCCGTCGCGGCGTTCCAGGGCGGCGCGTTCGAATATCTCGCGAAGCCGTTCGACGTCGACAAGGCGGTCGAGCTGATCCGCCGCGCGGTGGAGGAAAGCCTGCGCGGCGGCGCGCCGCAGGACGAGCGCGTGGCCGAGGCGCCCGAGATGCTCGGCCAGGCACCGGCGATGCAGGACATGTTCCGCGCGATCGGCCGCCTGTCGCACTCGGCCGCGACCGTGCTGATCACCGGCGAATCGGGCACCGGCAAGGAGCTCGTCGCGCGTGCGCTGCACCGCCACAGCCCGCGCGCGAACGGGCCGTTCATCGCGCTGAACACCGCGGCGATTCCGAAGGACCTGCTCGAATCCGAGCTGTTCGGCCATGAGCGCGGCGCGTTCACCGGCGCGCAGACGACGCGGCAGGGCCGCTTCGAGCAGGCCGAGAACGGCACGCTGTTCCTCGACGAAATCGGCGACATGCCGTTCGACCTGCAGACGCGCCTGTTGCGCGTGCTGTCGGACGGGCAGTTCTACCGTGTCGGCGGGCACAACCCGCTGCGCGCGAATGTGCGCGTGATCGCCGCGACGCACCAGAATCTCGAATCGCGTGTACGGCAGGGGCTGTTTCGCGAGGATCTTTACCACCGGCTCAACGTGATCCGGCTGCGCCTGCCGCCGCTGCGCGAACGCAGCGAGGACATCGCGCTGCTCACGCGCCACTTCCTGCAGAAGAGCGCGCGCGATCTCGGCGTCGAGCCGAAGCGCGTGTCCGACGAAGCGCTGGCTTATCTCACGTCGCTGGCATTTCCCGGCAACGTGCGCCAGCTCGAGAACCTCGCGAACTGGCTGACCGTGATGGCGCCCGCGCAGACGGTCGAGATCAAGGACATGCCGCCCGATCTCGTGCCGGCCGGCGCGCCGGTGGTTGCGATGGGCGACGGTGTCGATGCGCACGGCAGCGGTGGCGACACGGCGCTCGCGCAACCGGCGATCGGTGCAGCACCGGTGGTGTCGGCGCCTGTCGCGGCCGCGCCGAACGGCGGTGTGCCGGCCGGCTATCCGCTGTGGGAGCACGGCCTGCGCACCGAGGTTGCACGGCTGTTGCGCGAGAACTCGGCCGACGTGATGGACGAGCTCGCACGCCGCTTCGAGGCGGCCGTGATCCGCGAGGCGCTCGACTTCACGCGCGGCCGCAAGGTTGAGGCCGCGGAGCGGCTCGGCATCGGCCGCAACACGATCACGCGCAAGATCCAGGAACTCCATCTGGAGCCCTGAGCACGATTTGCGGCATGCGCGGGCATCGCGCATGCCGCGATCGGACATAATCGCGGTTTGCATGCCGTTTGCCATTCCGCCCATCCGCAATGTCCGATTCTTTCCGCTGGCCCGCCGGGGCCGACCCGTTCCGTTTCCTCGAAGCGCTCGACAGCAAGCGCGCCCGCACGTGGGTCGACGAGCAGAATGCGCGCACACGCGCCGCGCTGCGTGACGACGACGCGTATCGCGCGCTGACGGCGCGCCTCGCCAAAGCGTACCTGCCGCGCGAACGCCCGGTGATTCCGACCCGCTGGCGCGACTGGGCCTACGACCTGTGGCAGGACGATCTCCATCCGAAGGGGCTGTGGCGCCGCACGCGCTGGGACGACTGGCGCGCGGGAAAACCGGCGTGGGAAACGCTGCTCGACGTCGACGCGCTCGGTGCGGAAGAGGCCGAGTCGTGGGTGTTCGAGCAGGACGCGATCCTGTATCCGGACGGCGATCGCGCGCTGCTGTCGCTGTCGCCGGGCGGTGCCGACGCGGTCGTCGTGCGCGAATTCGATCTCGTCGAACGGCGTTTCGTCGACGGCGGCTTCACGATCGACGAGCCGGGGCATCACACGGTCGGCTGGATCGATCGCGATACCGTCTACGTGAGCTGGGATCGCGGCGAAGCACATGCGACCGCGGCCGGCTATCCGTATGAAGCGCGGCGCTGGGTGCGTGGCACGGCGCTTGCCGATGCGCCCGTCGTCTTCCGAGGCGAACCCGACGACATCAGCGCGGGCGCGGGATTCGATCCGATCGACAACCGCCACGTCGCGTGGCGCAGCGTCGACTTTTTCGACGCGCATGCGTACCGGCTGACCGACGCGGGCGAGTGGGCGCGCTACGACGTGCCGACCCATGTCGAGGTCGGGTTCTGGGAAGGCTGGCTCGTGCTGGAGCCGCGTCTCGACTGGGATTGCGATGGCGCGCGCCATGCGGGCGGCTCGCTGCTCGCGATTCGCGAGCAGGCGTTCCTGGCCGGGTCGCGCGAACTCACGACGCTGTTCGCGCCGCAACCGTCGACGTCCGCGTGCACGTGGACCCACACGCGCACGACGCTGATCGCGAGCTGGCTCGACGACGTGCACAACCGCACGATGCTGTGGCAGCCGAGCCAGGCCGACGACGGCACGTGGACGTGGGAGGCTCGACCGTTCGAGTGGCCGGGGCCGGCCGACGCGCAGATCGACGTCGAGCCCGTCGAATCGACGCTGAACGACGAGATTTACGTGGACGTCGATACCTATCTCGATCCGCCCGAATGCTGGCTGGCCGATCTTGCCGATCGCGCGGACGATGCGCCGTCGCGCCGCGTGCTGCTCGACCGGCCGCCGGTGCAGTTCGACGCGGCCGGGCTCGTCGTGCGTCGCGCGAGCGCGCGCTCGCAAGACGGCACGATGGTGCCGTACACGCTGATCGGGCCGCGCGATGCACTCGACGTGGCCGATGGTGCCGCGCGTGTCGCGCGGCCGTGCCTGCTGTCGGGCTATGGCGGTTTTGCGATCCCGAACCTGCCGGGCTACAGCGATGCGTTCGGTATCGGGTGGCTCGAGCGCGGCGGCGTGATGGCGTTCGCGCACATCCGCGGCGGCGGCGAGTTCGGGCCGCGCTGGCACGTCGATGCGCAGCGCGAACATCGCCAGCGTTCGTTCGACGATTTCATCGCGGTGGCCGAGGATCTGGCCGCGACCGGCGTCACGACCGCCGCGCAGCTCGGCATCGAAGGCGGCAGCAACGGCGGGCTGCTGGTCGCGGCGTGCATGGTGCAGCGCCCGGAGTTGTTCGGCGCGGTGCTCTGCCGCGTACCGCTGCTCGACATGCGGCGCTATCCGAAGCTGCACGCGGGCGCCGCGTGGCTCGACGAATACGGCGACCCGGACGATCCGCACGAAGGCGCGGCGCTGGCCGCGTACTCGCCGTATCACCGTGTGCGCGAAGGCGTCGCGTATCCGCCGCTACTGCTGACGACGTCGACGCGCGACGACCGTGTGCATCCCGCGCATGCGCGCAAGATGGCCGCGCGCATGCATGCGCTCGGTCATGAACGGGTGTGGTACTGGGAGAACACCGATGGCGGCCACGGCAGCGCCGACGATCTGGAGCGCGCGGAAGCCGACGCGGCGGAATTCGGGTTCCTGTGGGCCCATCTCGGGCCGGCGCCCGCGCGGCGCTGAGCGCGCGCGGGCTGTCCGATCAGCCGACGACCGCGACGACGGGCGTGTGGTCGGACGGCTGTTCCCACGTGCGCGGCGTGCGATCGACTTCGCACGACGTGCACGTCTCGGCGAGTGCCGGCGACAGCAGCACGTGGTCGATGCGCAGCCCCGCGTTGCGACGGAACGCCATCATCCGGTAGTCCCACCACGTGAAGGTCTTCTCCGGCTGTTCGAAGCGGCGGAACGCATCGACGAAGCCGAGTTCGATCAGTTGCGCGAAGTGCGCGCGCTCCTGCGGCGACACGAGGTTCTGGCCTTCCCATTTCGCGGGGTCGTGCACGTCGCGGTCTTCCGGCGCGATGTTGTAGTCGCCGAGCAGCGCGAGCTTCGGGTAGCGCTGCAGCTCGGTGCGCAGCCATGCCTGCAGCGCGTCGAGCCATTGCATCTTGTAGACGAACTTGTCGGAGTCGGGCGCCTGGCCGTTCGGGAAATATGCGGACACGATGCGCACGCCGTCGACCGTCGCCGCAACCACGCGCTGCTGCGGATCGTCGAAATCGGGGATGTTGCGCACGACGTCCGCTTCGTCGACGGACAGCGTGTCACGCGCGAGGATCGCGACGCCGTTGTAGGTCTTCTGGCCCGTGAACCAGCTGCGGTAGCCGGCTGCTTCCAGCTCGGCGCGCGGGAATTTCTCGTCCGGCAGCTTCAGTTCCTGCAGGCACAGCACGTCGGTTCCGCTTTGCGCGAGCCAGTCGAGCACATGCTGCTTGCGGACGTTAAGCGAGTTGACGTTCCAGGTGGCGATTTTCAATTGTAGCGTAAGCCTTTGATTTGTTGGTAATTACATTGATGTGTGGTGAGCGGTACCCTTTTGAATACCCCTAAATGTGATGTGTTCACGCTGGATCACGTTACATCATGCGTCGCTAGTCTGACATACGGAGCGGAAAGCAAAAACAGCCGCCGGCATCATCTTCGATGCCGCTGCTAGTCAAGGCCGACGGCGTTGAACCCGATTCTGTACCCGTCTAACTCAGGGGCTTGGTTTACGTCCCATCCAAGAAAGGTGACGTGTCGATCCAGCGGCCCCGCCAAGTGGAGAACTTGCGGTAAGTGAAAGCCACTGGTAGCGCTCACCCCAATCTGAACATGGCCACCGACTTCCTGGTGGATTCCCCGCTCAACCATTCGACTAAGCGTAGTGATTACACTGTGATCGGGTTGATGCCGAAGCTCATCATGCAATCGAAGGAACTCCTGAGTTCCGCTGCCGTAAGGATAGAAGTGGTGCGGAAGCAATCGCATTTCTCGAATGCTCACGTTGAAGCCATTCGCGAATAGTTCAGGGGTAAGCTCAAATCCCATGAATCGCTTTTGTACTAAGCAATAGCCAAAAATCACACCTGTGAAGAAGTAAACTTCGGGGTGTTTAACTGCGCGGCCGGCAATGTCGCGAATCTGATGTTCGGCAACATTTCTATACAGCTCGGCGATTGCTGCTATGGATGCAGGATGATCACGTTTGTTTTTTGATGCAAGAGACTGTGTGCATGCGGATGCCATCGCATGCGTAGTAGTAGCAGACAGGTTGTTCCCACAGAAAGCGAACCCAAGCGAGTAGCGGCGAACCGCTCTCCATTGCTTTCCGTTTCCCTGATGGACGTGACAGGCAACTGGGACGGGAAATATCTTTGGTCCATGGTCGGTCGCAATGCCGTTGGCACCTGATAACCTAGTATCGGCAGCACACCACACTTGTCTGAATTTCTCTCGATACCAAACCACCATCATTGTCATATAACTGTCTCCGCTATCGCTCTCGTGTGGCACGTCGCTGCCCAACACCTACGTTGAGTTACATGCAGCGGCGTTCAACATCGAAAGTCCATGACTTGACTCAATCATGCCACGTTGAAAGGAATGCGATTCCGGGTTGCTGACGACAACTTACCTCGCAAATCGGCAGTGTCGGATGTCCATGTCGGTGTAGTGTTCAGAGCACCACAACAGCGCTGGAATCGCAGAAAGCATAGGGGCTGGATCTATACTTACCCGGCGTGGCGCGCGCGCCGCGTTCGATCAGAGCCACACGCACGGGAGACTATATGCCAAACTCGATTCCTTTTTTCCTATATCGCCTAGAAAACGCGCACCCCGGTGCTTTGGGGGAAACGATGCTGATTGTTACTGTCAGTCAGGACCACGGTGGCGGGTTCATCGGAGAGTATCGCTTACTGACAGCTGCCCAAGGCGGCCATGTTTCAGTAGGGCAAATTGCGTTCGACGCGTCGCTCATTCAGGGATTGGAAATCCAAGACCCGGTTGGTTTCTGTAAAGATGAAACCGCTAAGTTTGCTTATTCAAAAGTTGCCGAAAAATTGCTGGCGGCGGAGGGGACGTACGGCGCGGCTTCGGTGTTTGCGCGTCCCTGTTCGTTTGTAGATGCAACGGTAAGCGAATTGCGCAGCATGTACCTGCGTGGGGAGCTAAAGGGTAAATGGGGTTCCGTTACGAAAGACTGCGCGTCAGATGAGTTGAGGGCCGTTGTCCGGGTTTGGCGTAACGTAAATCCATTGGCGCCTTACACGTATGATGGTGAGCAGTGGCGCATGGGCTGACCCACCGCATTTATTCCGGGGCGGTGTTACCGGCCGCCCGCAATTCAGTGGCGGCGAGTGCAAGCGCATCGCCGCGCCGCCACATCGGATAGTTAGCCTGGCAGGCGCGCGTCCAGGCGTTCGGCGTGGCGCATAACTGCGGCCACGATATCGGTCACCAGTTCAGCCGATGGCTCGTCAGGGCGCTGCGCCAGCGGCAGCAGATCGTTGTGGATTGCGTCAGCATGTGCGCGAGCAAGGCTGGATGCGAGGATTTCGATGTGATTGCTCATCTTTGATTTGAAAGGTTGATATCTTCGGCAGCTTTCATGGCGGCGGCCGACAACGCCAGTGCATCTGCGCGCCGCCGTTCGCGGTCCGCTTCGGTTACGACGGGACCCAAAATGCGATCCACCAGGGCCACCCAGTCTGGCCCATCCTTGTCGCGGCGGAAAACCGCGCGGCCGGCATCCTCTGCGGCAAACGGAAGGCGTACCGCGCTCATTGCTTGGATACCCCAGTCGTTGCGGACGCGGTCGGCGCTGCGGGCGTCCAGTCGCGTAATTCCCAAGCCAGCGGCCGCCAGGAACGCAGCGCATCACGCAGCCGTCCGGCAGCGGCGCGACTATCGAGCGTTTGGCGCGTGTCCTGGCTGATTGCGTCGGCCGTCGCGATGGTGCCGGAGAGCATCGCGAACAGGTTGTTTTGGTCGATATCGCTCATCGACGGTCACCGCGCAAAATCGGCTCGTTCCAGTCGGCCTTGTAAGCGCCACGCGGCGCGGGGTGGCGGCTCTTGCGCTTGCCGTATCGGCGCTTGCCTGCAGGTTCGCGCGGCGTCGGCGCTGGGGCGTGGGACGGCGCGACTTCGAGAGCGGGGGCCTGTTCGGCGCGGCGGCGGAATAGCTTCAGCAGCAGGGCCTTCATTCGGTTGTCCCTTGCGGCGCGCGTTGTGCATTCGCCAGGGCGATGGCCACGCATTCCAGGGCGGTTGCCGTGCGGCGAAGGTCGTTCACCGCGTGCGCCACAACGGGCGCGGTGATGCTGCCGGCCCCTGCCAACAGGGTGCGATATCGCGCCAGCAGGGCGCTGGATTCGCCGAGTTGATTGGCGGCTTCGGTGAGAGTGTTTCGTGTGCTCATGTGGTCGTGTTCATGTGTTCAGGAGTGCTTCCGATACTTCCGGCGTCGGTAGCCAGCGCGAGTGAGGCGGCCCTTTGTAGATCACGGGGGGCCAGGCCGTGTACGCGCCCTTTCGAGAACCCAGGCGGCGCGTCTAGCCTGGTCCGCTTACCCAGCGGCCGGGTGGAAATTGGTTGGCCCTTTTCATCATCGTGGCGGTGCCGTACCACGCTCGCGAACTTGCAACCCGTGGCGCCGCGAGCGGCCACGTCGGCATTACCGTGCCGCAGGGACGAAATCGTTTTGCGGGTTCGCCAGGGCGCGCTGCAGCAGTGCCGTGGCCGCTTGGTTGAGCGACAATTCGGCCCCGACATTGCGCGACATGGCGCGGCGTTCCACTTCGATCCGCTCGCGCATATCGCGCGGGAGCGTCAGGGTTACGCTTACTTTCTTCGTGTCCATTTACATCTCCAATGGCCGCCAGTCGGCCCAGCGCTCGCCATGGCCAACCGCTGCGGTCGTTTGCTGCCGCTGATAGTCCGCCAACCTCGCGCGCAGCATCTGCAGCGCACGCGCCATCTGCGCATCGTTGAGGCCGAACCGCGCCCGCAGCCATGCGCTGGCGCTATCGCTGCCGTAACGGAACGCGCCGCTGCCAGGAAGCGTGACGATGATGCGCGGAGCGCCTTCGTCGTCGGGGCCACGGTCGGCGAATGACACGGCCGCCAGGATCGTGACGCACTCAGGCGGCAGCACGTCCGTCGCGGGACTGCTAGCGACAGGCGCGCGCCGTGCGCCGAAAAAGGATGCGAAGCGCGCGAACATTTACGCAGCCGTCCAGAAGTCGGTGGACGGGTTCGGGATAACCGCCTGCAGGTTGCCGAACACGATCAGTTCCTGGTCGCCGCTCACATTGAGGCGCTTCACGTGGACGCTCAGTTCGGGGCGCACCGCGACAGCTGCGCGATTGAACAGGCCCACCACGGTCTTGTCGGTCGCGGCGGTCAGTTCGGCCGGGATGCCGCCAGCCGCGACGAACACGCCATCACCACGGAACGATGCGCCAGCGCCAGCGGTGCCCACCAGCGCGCGGGCTTCGTCCAGCTTCGCGTGACGTGCCGCCAGTGCGCCGATGCTGAAAGCGGCCGGCGTTGCAGCCACGACAGCGGAAAGGAACAGGTGGTCCATCAATTCGCCCAGGCCCAGCGCAATCGCGATCACGAAATCGTCGCTGAGTTGATCGCCGGCCACGTCGCGCCGCTGGGAACGCGTGATCTTGCTGCGGAACCCGAAATTCGGAGCGTCGCCCCATTGAAAGTCAGCGTCTGCAAACGGGATCGGCGACAGCGCGGCTTCCTGGCCATCGGACACGCTTGCGAACAATGCCGGCTCGACGTGGCGCACCTTCGACGGGTTCGTGTAGAAGCCGGGATGGTTCGCGCCGCTCTGTGGGCCGAACTGCGGCGCGGGCTTTTCCGGCGCAACGATCAGGCGCGCGCCAGCTGCAACTACGCGGCTGTTGTCACGCATGAGCGCGGACGGGTCCAGCTCGTTCGTCTTGCCGGCTTCCACCAGGTTCAGGCGGTAGTAGCTTTCGAAGCCTTCGCGCATTGCAAAGGCGCGGGTCAGGTCGATGCCGCCAGACGCGACGGCAGGCACGGCGATGCGGTGCGGGTTATCGGCCGCACCCACGTCGGCATAGCCAAGGGCGCGCGTGCTGTTGTCGAAAATTTCGTGAAGCGTATTCGGTTGCGGCATGATTATCAGCAGTCCTTAGAACAGGTTGTTTCAAAGGATTCTACAGAAAAGTCTAGTAAAAACAATAACTTAGCATTCACGCCCGTGAATACTTGAGCGATTTTTTTTGTAACAGCGGCATCCAGTGATGCTGCGTGAAGCGACGTGACGATGGGGCGCTGCGTCGGCGCGCGAGGATCGAAGTAATGCGGCGCTCGGAGGGGCGTTGTTTACTTCTGCAGGACGCAACATTCGTTGCGTGGAGTTTCATTAACGCAACGAATGCAATCATAAAGTTCGAATTTCGAACGCACGCAGATATCGATAGCTGCGGACGCCATGCCCCCGACCACCGCCCCCTCGGGGAAGGACCCATGTTGCGTATAAACAACACGATGCGCACCATCGTGGCGCCGACCCGACGCGATGCGCGTATCCGCCGCGTTCACACCACGCCAGCAGCCTTCGCAGCCCTGCGCCTGCCTTCAGGTGTCAGCACGTACCGGCGCCTGCTGTCGCGCTCCACCAGGCCGCTGCGGGCCATCGCTGCCAGCCTGCGTATCACCGTGGCGCGCGGCATGCCGATAAAGTCCGCCGGCTTGAACGCTGTCATCTGGCCTCCAGGTCGCCGATGGCCACGACGCATATCAGCAGCACGTCCGGCGCATTGGATGCGAACCGGCGTTCTCGCAACAGCATGCAGGAAAGCTGGCGCGTGTCATCCAGGATGCGGTGTAGCGGGGCGCGTCGCGGCATCTAGACCACTAGACCGCCTAGTCCACATAGACGGCCACTTTCCTATATATCTCCAAACAACATTGTCTAAGTCTTTGAAATAGGTGGTCTAGGTTGTCTAGTGGACTAAAGCCAATATCCACGCGGGTTTCCGCGTAGACCACCATATTCGGACAGGTGGACTACAAAAGCAGGTGAGCCACAACCAGGCGCAAAAAAGCCGCCCAGATGGGCGGCCCTGCTGTCGGTGGTGGTCTGCGGTCAAACGGGGCGGTCATCGCCATCACTGGCGGCGCCGGCATTCACCCAGCCGCGCACCTGCTTGCCTCCACGCATGATCCGCTCTTTGTTGTAGCCGATGGCCTTCAGAATGTTCGTTGCGCGCATCTGCTCATTCTTTCCCTGGCGCGCAACGTCCACACCGATGCCGACCAGCACTTCGGAAACCAGCACTTCGCGATGGCCGATGCACCATTCGGCAATTACCGGCTCCCACGCATCCGTCTCGCGTCGTTCATCGGTCTGCGCCCTGGCAGCATCGGCCGGCACGTCCCACCACGTCGCCCCGGCATTGAATGCCTCGACGGCTTCAGCGAAAAGCTGTTCGCGATTGCTCTGCAGCCATTCGCGGTCGATGTTCGCCACGGTCAGTGGCCAGAAACGGCGCGCACCGGTCGCGTCGCGCAGGTATTCGTGTTCGTTGGTCGTGCCGGCGAATACAACGCGGCGGGGCAGGTTGACGGCACGTTTCGCATACGGCAATCGGCAGCGATCCTGGCACGACGACAGCGCTTGCTTGATCCGAGTCACTTCGGTTTTTCGGAACGCGTCCAGTTCCGCGATTTCGGTCAACCACGTGCCCTGGATGGTCACGAAAAAATCCTTCGTATCCATGCCTTCGGACAGTTCGGAAAAATACTTTCCGCCCAGGATGCCCAGCAGTTTCGACTTGCCAGCGCCCTGCGAGCCTTCGAACACTGGCATGGTGTCCACCTTGCAGCCAGGCACCAGGCCACGCGCAACCATCGACAGAATGAAGTTTCGGCCGATGGCGTTGTGATACTCGTCGTCCGGCGCACCGACAGCGCGCTGCAGCCAGTCATCCAGGCGCGGCGCGCCGTCCCAGCGCAGGGACTGCAGCCAGTCGCGCAGTTCGTCGCGCTGGTCGGCCTGAGCGACGGCGATGGCTGCCTTATCGATCAGCTCATCGCCGAACTTCACCAGGCCGAATTCGCGCTGGAACACCGCCGCAACCAGCAAGCGATCTGCGTCCGTCCACTGGCGTGGCTCGTCGCAGTCCCAGGTGGTGAACATGTCCTGGTGGAACGTGTCGTACCAGATGCGGCCGGCGAAGCGCGGATGCCGTTGCAGCACCGCAATGGCGGCATCCAGGTTCGCATACGGATCGCCGCGCATGTCGGTCGCCAGCGCGATGCCGTGGCGGGCCATCGATTCGACGGCCTCGATGCCATTCCTCGGCTTGGGTATGTTGTCGTTCGCCGGCTGCGCTTTCCGCCTTTCCCGTTGCTCATCTTCCCAGAGCAACAGCCCTTCAGGCTTCGGGGCGCGCGGCGGCTTCGGCTTTTTCTTCGGTTGCGATGCCGGTACTGGTGACGCGGCATCCAGGCCCATGATTTTCCGGAAGGCCGCTTCGGTATTGGCGTTATCCGCAAATGTCATTCTTCCGCCTTACGATCAACCCAGCCAATCTGCCGGAACAGTTCGCGCGCCACTTCCACGTAGACCGCCGGCCAGTATTTGCGGTTCACGCAATCGCGGAAATAACTATCGCCAATGTCCTGGATGCTCGCGCCTTGAAGGACGCGCATTTGCGCGTAGTCCATTGCCCTTCTCGCTGCGGCGTCGCGCGCCTTTTTCTGGGCTTCCAGAATGGCAGCGCCGTTTGCGGCGATCCAGTTCTTAAGCTCGGCCGGCGTCATGGCCCGGATATCGTCCGTCGAATGAGGCGCCGCAACGGCGTCATCTGTCTGTTGCGCCTTTCGCGCGTAGATTTCATGCCACATGGCTTCCCATGCAGCCTTATTGTTTTCGCTCATGCTCGCCCCCGCGCAGCCATACGGGCGGCCATCCAGGATTCAACCTCCGACTCGACCCATGCCGATGCTCGCGGCCCGATCTTGACGGGTTTAGGAAAGTCCGGAAGCGCATATATAGCCGCGCGCGTCAGGCCGCTTTTGTAAATCACTTCATGAATGCGCAGAAAGCGCTGGGGATTTTGCCCCACCATTTTGATAGCTCCGATATAAGTTTGTTTGGATGCACTCAATGCAACATCCTTAGATCGAAGGTTATCCAAAAGCCGAATTCATAGGGATGAATGCAGGGGTCTTGACATAGGCGCATTCCCTTAATGCCATCATTCGGCATCACGCCAACCGCATGGTTATTAACGGGACTTCACGGAAAATATTTTCGTTCTGGCAATCCGGCTCGCAGTGGTACAAAAAAACCCGCACAAGGCGGGGTGTTCGTCAGGCTGCAATGGCGGTTTGGGGTGGTAGCCCATTCAGGTAGTCAGCCCACGCCTGCATCATCTGGCGGCGCTCGTCTGCGTACTGGTGCCGGTTGTACGCGGCGCGCACTTCGTTTTCGGGTGCGTGTGCAAGGCAGCGTTCCACCACAT
This sequence comes from Burkholderia sp. AU45251, assembly GCF_030482905.1. NCBI lineage: Bacteria > Pseudomonadati > Pseudomonadota > Betaproteobacteria > Burkholderiales > Burkholderiaceae > Burkholderia > Burkholderia sp. AU45251. The sequence continues at coordinate 41,190 of NZ_JAUJQH010000022.1, forward strand.
CGGGGTTCGCGTGCAGGCCGTTGAAATGTGTTGAAAAGACGCTTCGGAATCCGTGGACCGTCGCCGCGTCGCCGTAGCCGATACGATTCATTGCGGCGTTGAGCGCGTTTCCGGTCATCGGCGTATGCGCGCGATCACGGTGGGGGAACAGGTATATGCCGTGCCCCGTGAGTTCGTGCAGTTCGCGCAGCAGTGCGACGGCCTGGTGGGATAGGGGCACCCAATGCGCACGCCGCGCCTTTGTGCGCGCGGCAGGCACGTTCCATTCCCCCGCATTCAGGTCAAATTCTGACCAGCACGCGCCGGTCGCCTCTACCTTGCGAACTGCAGTCAGCAGCACAAGCTTCATGGCCGCCCGCGTCTCCGGATTGCAGTTCGACGCATCCAGGGCCGCCAGGAAGCCGGGGATGCGCCCGATATCCATGGCGGCGTGATGCACCTGAGTGCGGCTGCGTGCCTGTGCGCCGCGCCTGGGGCGAGCCGGCGGCATGGGGTTGGCATTCAGCACGCCTGCACCGATGGCGTGTTCGAAAATCTGAAACAGGTATCCGCGCAAGTTGCGCGCGACTTCAGGCGTTTTCTTCTCGACGCGCGCCAGCAGGTCTGCCAGGTCGGCGCGCGTGATGGTCGTGATGCTCTTGTTCTTGAATTCCGGCTCGATGTGCTTGGCGATTTCACGGCTGCGCTGGCTTACCGTTGACGGGGCCAGGTGCTTATCGGCGGCGTCGCGCCAGTCCTGCAGCACGGTCGCGAATGCGCCGCGTTCGGCTTGCTTCTTTTCCTGGGTGGCGCGTTCGCGTTCGTCCTTGCGAGCGTGCACGGGATTGATGCCAGCCGCTACCAGAGCGCAGGCGGCGCGGTGTGCTTCCCTTGCTGCGGCCAGCGTGACGGCGGGATAGGCCCCAATGCTCAACAATCCTTCGCGGCGATGCAGGTGGAATTTGTAGCGCCACAGCTTCGCGCCAGTCGCTTTGACGAGCAGGTGAAGCCCCGGCAGCCCGTTACCGTCGCTCAGTTTGTAGTCCGTTTCGCGAGGCTTCGCAGCCCGCACGGTGGCATCGGACAGGGGATAAGTTTTCTGCTTCATGGAGGGGTGCCCGTTGGCGATACCCCGAACAATACCCTAAAATTTCACCGATACCAAAGGTCGTGCCAACTCTGGGCGCCCGCGACTTTTACGTGAAAAACCCTTGAAAATCAGGGGATTTTGCGTGATTCTCAATGATCCACCGTGACCCGCGATTATCGCCCATGAAGTCACTTTCGATTCCAGGTGGCGATTTTCATGAACGGGAGTGTGCGTGCGGGGTGAATGCGAAGGCCGCCATCTTACCGCGAGCACGCGATGCGAACGCGCGCATCGTGCGGGGCGGGGAGGCGCCGCGCGCCGCTGTTCCGATGAACGGAGAAGAAATTGTGACAAATGTGTTGACGTGAGTGCTCCCTCACCCTATAATTTATTTCTCTGACGCGGGGTGGAGCAGTCTGGCAGCTCGTCGGGCTCATAACCCGAAGGTCGTAGGTTCAAATCCTACCCCCGCAACCAAGCACACCAGACGATGTGCAGCGCAAGTGACCGATGCGCGCTTCGTCGACAAGGACCCGGCCCCGTGCCGGGTTTTTTGTTTTCCGGCGCCGAAACGCGATGCGGCGCGCCGCATGCGCGGGCCCGTGCAGATCTGCCGGGCCCTTTCCGATCAGCGCGTGCCGTCGGGCGCCGCGTCCGGTTGCTTATCGGTATCGCGGCTGCGCGCGAAGTCGACCAGATCCTTCGGATACACCAGCCGATCGCGCAGGCTGCTGTCGTCGAGCGCCAGCAGATAGGCCGCCGCGGCCGCTTCGACGGCCCAATAGCCGAAATAGATTTTTCTGCCTTTGCCCTTCGCACCGACGTCGAGATGCCCGTCGTGCCACGTTGCGTCAAGCATCGCCGGATACCACGTGTCGAGATAGGCGGCGATGTCGTCGATGCTTTCCGCCTTCGTGTCGCGGTAAAAGCTGAAGACGAGCGGACGATACGGGACGTCGTGGTACCACTGGTCGACATCGAAGCGGCCTTCGAACTCGTACGCAAGCAGGTCTTCGTACAGCGTATCGCGGGCGCGATAGGCAGGATCGAACATCGCGGCGATGCGCGGCAGCAGGTCGCGGCGATGCAGCAGGTAACAGAAACCGATCAGTTGCATTACGGTCTCATAGTCTTCGATGCTGTCGAACCACAGTGGCGGCTGGCGATCGTTTTCCTCGTGCGCGCGGCACGCGTCGGTGCAGCGCTCGTAAGCGGCGATCACCGGTTCGAGCGCATCGCGCAGCAGCGTCAGGTCCATGCCGCTCGTGTACATGAGCAGGAAGCGCGGGTAGTAACCGGACACGAGATGGCGTGCGGTCAGCGCCTTCTGTTCGTTTTCGGTGCTGCCCACCGGCGAGATGTTTTCCGACCAGTACGCGACGCGCTCGTCCAGATACGGCTGCAGCCAGTCGAAATAGTCCTCGCTCAGGAATCGCTGGCGCCGCTTCGCACGAAACGCATCGGAGCCGCTGGCGTCGCAGCGCAGGTCGTCGGCCGACAGTCCGCCCGACGCGACGAAATCGTCGTAGGTCGTGTCGCGAGGCGGCTGCTGTCGCGAGAAGTACGCGTGAGACAAGCCGCCGAAGCCGAATCCCCAGACCCAGTCGCCCGGCCCGTTGATCCCGAGCAAATGCCGTACGCCTCGCGCGTCGTTGGCTGCGATGCACGCCTGTATCTGCGTCCAGGTCGCGTGGCAGGATTCGCGCGTGGTCGCGATGAAGTCGTCATCGTCGGACAGCCACGACAACTCGTCGAGATTGGCCGAAAAGCCCGCAGGCTCGCCGTTTTCCGTCAGTCGCGCCGCCTGCTCGCCGAGGTACCGGGCTGCGCCGTCGAGCTGACGTGCCAGCCACGGTGTCTCGCCGCGCCGCGCATGCCGTCCAAGGAAGGTGGAGAGCGTACCCAGCCGCGCCACGGCGGCGTCGGCATCGCTGGTCAGGTTGTCGGTGCCCGCATCGCCGAATACGCGCTGATCGGCGATCGCCGCGCCTCGGGCACCGTCGGCCAGCAGGATGCGCCACAGGGTCGGAAAGTGGTTGCTGGCCTCGGCGACCTGGGTCATGCGCGCGCCGTTGCCCGAGTTGCTCCGAAGATACAGCCATGCGCGATTTCCCATGCGGCGAATCGTCCTGATCAGGTGAGGTAGGGTCGAGGTCGATATCCTAACAAGCGGTTCGGCGCAACGCGTCGCGAACGCTTGGCCGCATGCGTCGAGGTTCGTCCGCCGGCTGGTCGGGAGCGGATCGATCGTGTATGCGGCAGGCCGCGGATTTCAGTGAAGCCGCCGCATCGGTGGCACGTGCCGCGTGCGTGTCAGCGCGCCGCCCACTCGACCGCCGCCTTCGCATGCAGCGCGGTCGTATCGAACACCGGCAGCGGCGAATCGTCCGCGCCGATCAGCAGCGTGATTTCCGTGCAGCCGAGGATCACCGCCTGCGCGCCGCGTTGCGCGAGCGTATCGATGATTCGCACATACGTCGCGCGCGATTCCGGCGAGACGATGCCGTGGCACAGCTCGTCGTAGATGATCCGGTGCGCGTCGTCGCGCCCGCTTTCGTCGGGCACGAGCACGTCGAGGCCGAACTTCTCGCGCAGCCGCTCCGCGTAGAACGGCAACTCCATCGTATAGCGCGTGCCGAGCAGCGCGACGCGCTCGACGCCCGCCTCGCGCAGCGCCGTGCCGGTCGGATCGGCGATATGCAGGAATGGCAGCGTCACCGCGGCTTCGATCGCGTCGTGGACGCGATGCATCGTATTGGTCGTCAGCACGACGAGATCGGCGCCGGCCGCTTCGAGCTGTCGCGCGGCGTCGGCCATCCGTTCGCCGAGCGCGGCCCAGTCGTGCGTGCGTTGCAGCGCTTCGATCTCCGCGAAATCGACCGTGACCAGCACGCTCTTCGCATTGTGGTGGCCGCCGTGCAGCGTCTTCGAATGGCGATTGATCATCCGGTAATACTCGGCCGACGATTCCCAGCTCATTCCGCCGATCAGTCCGATCGTCTTCATCCGTCACCTGTGCGTTTCGTGTATTGCGGCTGACGAGTATAGGCGCCGCTGTCCGCGCCCGGCCGGTACGATCCGCGCAAAGCGGGCCGGTACGGCGCCGCCGGGTATGGCCGCACGCGACAGTTGAAACCGGCACTGTGTTTTTGTACAGTATCGGCACCGTGAACCCGACCATCATTCCGCCTGCCGATCCGCACGCGCCGCCGCCGGGCGACGCGCTGCCGCGCATGCGCAAGATCATCCATTGCGATTGCGACTGCTTCTACGCGTCGGTCGAGATGCGCGACGACCCGTCGCTGCGCAAGCGGCCGCTCGCGGTCGGCGGCCGGCCCGACCAGCGCGGCGTGATCGCGACCTGCAACTACGAGGCGCGGCGCTACGGTGTGCATTCGGCGATGTCGTCGGCGCTGGCGATGCGCAAGTGTCCGGACCTGCTGATCCTGCCGACCGCGATGGACAAGTACCGCGCGGCGTCGCGGCAGATCATGGCGATCTATCGCGACTACACGCCCGACGTCGAGCCGCTGTCCCTCGACGAGGCGTACCTCGACGTCAGCGGGTCCGAGCGGTGCCAGGGCAGTGCGACGCTGATTGCGCGCGAGATCCGCCAGCGCGTGCACGACACGGTCGGCGTGACCGTGTCGGCCGGCGTCGCGCCGAACAAGTTCATCGCGAAGATCGCGTCCGACTGGAACAAGCCCGACGGGCTGTTCGTCGTGCGGCCGCACGAGATCGACACGTTCGTCGCGGCGCTGCCGGTGCGCAAGCTGCACGGCGTCGGCAAGGTGACGGCCACGCGGCTCGACCGGCTCGGCATCCAGACCTGCGCGCAGTTGCGCGACTGGCCGCTGATCGACCTGCACCGCGAATTCGGCGCGTTCGGGCGGCGGTTGTACGAACTGTCGCGCGGGATTGACGAGCGGCCCGTGCAGGCCGATCAGGAGCGCAAGTCGGTCAGCGTCGAGACGACCTACGTGACCGACCTGACGACGCTCGAGCAGTGCGCGGAAGAAATCCGCCGGCTCGTCGTGCAACTCGATGCGCGGATTGTGCGGGCGGGTGCCGCGCGGTCGATCCGCAAGCTGTACGTGAAGATCCGCTTCGCCGATTTCCAGCGCACGACGGTCGAGTGCGTGGCCGACGCGACGAATGCGGACACCGCAGTCACACTGCTCGCGAAGGGGCTGCAACGGCGTGCGCAGGCGGTGCGGCTGCTGGGCGTCGGCGTGCGCATCGACGAAGATACGGCCGAGCGCCACGGGCAGTTTTCGCTGTTCGACGACGCATCGCTCGCGCCATAAAAAAGGCACCGCCGAAGCGGTGCCTTTGCTTACGTGCAGCCGAAAGGGCTGGCGGCGCGCTCAGTGCGCGGGCGCGGCCATCCCGTTGTGGCGCAGCAGCGCGTCGATCTGCGGCTCGCGGCCGCGGAACGCCTTGAACGAATCCATCGCCGGGCGGCTGCCGCCGACCTCGAGGATTTCACGGCGATAGCGCGTGCCGGTCGCCGCGTCGAGCACGCTGCCGCTCGCGGCGGCCGCTTCCTCGAATGCCGCATACGCGTCGGCCGACAGCACCTCGGCCCACTTGTAGCTGTAATAGCCGGCCGCGTAGCCGCCCGCGAAGATGTGGCTGAACGTGTTCGGCCAGCGCGAGAACGCGGCTTGCGGGATCACGTGATAGCGTTCGTTGATCTCGCGCGCGAACGCGGTCACGCCGGTGGCGCCCGCCGGGTCGAAGTCGACGTGCAGCAGCATGTCGAACATCGAGAACACGATCTGGCGCAGCGTGCCGAGCCCGCTCTGGAAATTCTTCGCGGCGATCATCTTGTCGAACAGCTCGCGCGGCAGCGCGGCGCCCGTGTCGATGTGCGACGACATCGACGACAGCACGTCCCATTCCCAGCAGAAGTTTTCCATGAACTGCGACGGCAGCTCGACGGCATCCCATTCGACGCCGTTGATGCCCGACACGCCGAGCTCGTCGACGCGCGTGAGCATGTGGTGCAGCCCGTGGCCGAATTCATGGAACAGCGTGATGACTTCGTCGTGCGTGAAGCACGCGGGCTTGCCGCCGACCGGCGCCGAGAAGTTGCAGGTGAGATAGGCGACGGGCGTTTGCACGCTGCTGCCGCGCTTCGCGCGCGAACGCGCGTCGTCCATCCACGCGCCGCCGCGCTTGCCTTCGCGGGCGTACAGGTCGAGATAGAACTGCGCGACGAGCGAGCCGTCGCGATTCTCGACGCGGAAGAAACGCACGTCCTTGTGCCATACCGGCGCGTCGTCCGGCTTGATCTGCACGCCGAACAGCGTCTCGGTGACGGTAAACAGGCCCTTCAGCGCGGCCGGCTCAGGGAAGTATTGCTTGACCTCGTTTTCCGAAAACGCATAGCGCTGCTGGCGCAGCTTTTCGGCCGCGTATGCCACGTCCCACGGCGCGAGTTCGGCGAGGCCGAGTTCCTTCGCGGCGAACGAGCGCAGCTCGTCCCAGTCCTTGTTCGCGTGCGGGCGCGCGCGCGTCGCGAGATCCTCGAGGAACGTGATCACCTGCTGCGGCGATTCGGCCATCTTCGGTGCGAGCGACACTTCGGCGAAGTTGCGGTAGCCGAGCATCTGCGCCTCTTCGCGGCGCAGCTTCAGCGCATCGGTGACGATTGCCGTGTTGTCCCATTCGGCCTTGCCGTCGCCGTACTGCGGCCCGAGTTCCGATGCGCGCGTCGCGTAGGCGCGGTAGAGCGTTTCGCGCAGCGCGCGGTTGTCGGCGTATTGCAGCACCGGGAAGTACGACGGGAAGTGCAGCGTGAATTTCCAGCCTTCCTTGGCGTCTTTTTGCGCGGCTTCACGGGCGGCCTCGATCGCGTCGCCGGGCAGGCCGGCCAGTTCGGCCTCGTCCTGCACGATGTACGCGTACGCGTTGGTCGCGTCGAGCACGTGATCGGAGAAAGCCTTCGACAGCGCGGCCTGCTGCTCCTGCAGTTCGGCGAAGCGCGGCTTCTGGTCCTCGGGCAGCTCGGCGCCCGACAGGCGGAAATCGCGCAGCGCGTTGTCGAGGATCTTCTTGCGTTCGACGGACAGCGTCGCGTATTCGGCGCTCGCGGCGATCGCCTTGTACTTCTCGTACAGCGCGAGGTTCTGGCCGACGCTCGACCAGAATTCGGTCACGCGCGGCAGGTTCTCGCCGTAGGCGGCCCGCAGTTCGGGCGTATCGGCGACCGCGTTCAGGTGGCCGATGATGCCCCAGGCGCGACCGAGCGGCTCCGTCGCGTGCTCGACCGTCTCGACGATTGCTGCCCAGGTTGCCGGCGTCGCGGCCGCGCTTGCCGTTTCGACCGCGCGGTTGGCGGCATCGAGCAGCGTGTCGAGCGCGGGCGTCACGTGTTCCGGGCGGATCTCGCCGAAGCGGGGCAGGCCCGAGAAATCGAGAAGCGGGTTGGTGTTGGCGCTGGCGGACATAAGACTCCCTGTCTGTTGCCGGATGAACCGGAGTGAAAAGGGTAAGGCGCGCACGGCAACGCGGCGCCCGATATCGACATTATTGGGGCGCATCGCGCGCTTTCCAATCGTTAGTTTCTAACGACGCGATTGACGCAGGGTCGAATGCGGGGTGGGGAGCGCCAGGTGGCGCGACCGGCGCGGTGCGGCCGGCGAGACGCCGGCGCGCGGTTCCGCACGCCGGCTGAACAGGCAGGGGGTTAGGCAGCCGCGTCGGCGGCGCGCTCGGCGGCTTCGATCGTGTTGATCAGCAGCATCGTGATGGTCATCGGGCCGACGCCGCCCGGCACCGGCGTGATGTGGCCGGCCACTTCCTTCACGCCCGCGAAGTCGACGTCGCCGCACAGCTTGCCCGCGTCGTCGCGGTTCATGCCGACGTCGATCACCGTCGCGCCGGGCTTCACCATGTCGGCGGTCAGGATGTTGCGCTTGCCGACCGCGGCAACCACGATGTCGGCCTGCCGCGTGTGCGCGGCGAGGTCGCGTGTCTTGCTGTGGCAGATCGTCACGGTCGCGCCGGCGTCGAGCAGCATCATCGCCATCGGCTTGCCGACGATGTTCGAGCGGCCGATCACGACCGCGTTCGCGCCCTGCAGCGGGATATCGTGCGCCTCGAACATCTTCATCACGCCGTACGGCGTGCACGGGCGGAACAGCGGCTTGCCGGTCATCAGCGCGCCCGCGTTCGCGATGTGGAAGCCGTCGACGTCCTTCTCCGGCGCGATCGCCTCGATCACCTTGTGGCTGTCGATGTGCTTCGGCAGCGGCAGCTGGACGAGGATCCCGTGGATCTTCGGATCACGGTTCAGTTCGTCGATGCGGGCGAGCAGGTCGGCCTCCGACAGCGTGTCCGGGTACGCATCCTTCAGCGAGAAGAAGCCGTTGTCCTCGCACGCCTTGATCTTGTTGCGCACGTAGACTTCGCTGGCCGGGTTGGCGCCGACGAGGATCACCGCGAGGCCGGGCTGGTGGCCGCGCGCGGTCAGTGCGGCGGCGCGTTCGGCGGCCTGGGCGCGCAGGGTCTTCGAGAGGGCGTTGCCGTCGATGAGGAGGGCTGTCATGGTGGTGGGTCCTGCCGGGAAGTTGGAATGCGGGCGTGCGGCGCCCGAGGGGCACCGCAGCAAAGCACGGAATTATACCGTCCGCCTGCCGCCGTCCGACAGCGAATGCACGGGAAGCGTCATGGCTGCGGCGCTCGCGCGCCGGGAAAAACGCCGCCGCGCGAGTGGGCCGCATCGCGCGACGGCGGTGGCACGGCCCGCCGGGCAGGGCTGCCCGGGCCGCGCGGCAAACACGTTCAGGCCTGTTTCTTCGACAGTGCGAGGCGCAGCAGGTCGGCCACCGTGTTGACGTTGAGCTTTTCCATGATGTTCGCGCGGTGCGCTTCGACCGTCTTGATGCTGATGCCGAGATCGTCGGCGATCTGCTTGTTCAGGCGGCCCGCGATGATCCGTTCGAGCACCTGCTGCTCGCGCGCGGTCAGCTTCGACAGGCGTTCGCTCGCGGCACGCTGTTCCTGAACGCTCTTGCTTTCGTTTCGGGCCTTGTCGAGCATCCGCTCGACCAGCTTGCGCAGCTCGGCTTCGTCGAACGGTTTCTCGATAAAGTCCATCGCACCCTTTTTCATCGTCGAGACGGCCATCGGCACGTCGCCGTGACCCGTGACGAAGATGATCGGCAGCGCGGCATTGTCGGCAATCAGGCGTTCCTGCAGTTCGAGGCCGCTCATGCCCGACATCCGGACGTCGAGGATCAGGCACGCGATCTGGCCGGCCTGCTGCGCAGGCTGGTAGGCATCCAGGAACTGCTCGGCGCTCGAGAAGCATTGCACGCGATAGCCGTTCGCCTCCAGCAGCCAACGCAGCGAGTCCCGTACGGCCTCGTCGTCGTCGACGACAAAGACGGTTTCCTGAGTGGTGGTGACAGGGCTATTCATAGTTCTCCCGTAACAGTATGTGATGCCGATGCCTCGCGCCCCCCTTGGCCGAGATCAGCGGGTTCCCCAATGGGCAGGCTGCAGTGGAACGTTGCGCCGGAAATGCGGCCATCCGGCTCGACGTTGTTGACCACCCACAGACGCCCCCGATGCGATTCGATGATCGAACGGCAGATGTTCAGCCCCATGCCCATGCCATCGGACTTGGTGCTGTAAAACGGTTCGAACAGGCGCTCGGCGGTCGCTTCGTCGACGCCCGGGCCCTGGTCGATCACGCGGATGTCGACGAAGCCCGCCTCGATGTCGGCGATGACGCGGATCACGCCGTCCGCCGACGCCGGCTTCACGTCGGCCATGGCCTCGGCCGCGTTCTTCATCAGGTTCACGAGCACCTGCTCGATCAGCACGGGGTCGACATAAATAATAGGCATTCTTGCGAGGATTTCCGTGACGATCCGGATCCTGCGCTTCCTGGCCTCGATTTCGGCGAGCCCGACCGCGTCGGCGACGATGTCCGCGACCCGCGCCGGCTGGCGCTTCGGCTCGCTGCGCTTCACGAATTCGCGGATCCGCTTGACGATCATCCCCGCGCGCAGCGCCTGCTGCGCGGTCTTTTCCAGCGCGGGCTGCAGCGTCTCCGGCGTGCCGCGGCCGCTCTTGACGAGCGCGAGCGTGCCCGAGCAGTAGTTGTTGATCGCGGCGAGCGGCTGGTTCAATTCGTGAGCAATCGACGACGCCATTTCACCCATCGTCATCAATCGGCTCGTGAACTGCAGCTTCTCTTCCTGCTGGTGCGCGAGTTCCTGCGCCTTCTTGCGGGTCGTGATGTCGGTCGCGATCTGCATCTGCGCGAGGTGGCCGTCCACCCACTGGATGTACTGGCGGCGCACCTCGAACCACTTCTGGATGCTCTCGACGTACACCTCCTGCGCATCGGCGGTGCTGCTCGTCAGCGCGGCGGCCGGCAGGCCCGCGAACGCGTCGACCATGTCGATCGAATCGGACGATGCCTGCGCGCGGTCGAAACCGCCGCCCGACAGCTCGAGATGGCCGTCCGGACGAATGCCGAACAGGTGGCGGTAGTAGCGGTTCGCGAACAGCAGCTCGGCCTCGTCGGCGGCCAGCACCGACACCGCGGCGTCGAGGCTTTCGAGCACCGTCGTGAAGCGCTCATGGGCGGCCGCGAGTTCTTCGCGCGCACGCTTCGGCTCGGTGATGTCGGTCATCGACGACATCCAGCCGGTCTGGCGGCCCGAGCTGTCGATCAGCGGCGATACGTACAGGCGCGCATGGAACAGCGTGCCGTTCTTGCGCCGCACGCGCAGCTCGAAGCCCGAGCTCGGCGCCTTGCCGCGCAGCGTCATGTCGAGCTGGCGCTGCATTTCCGGGTAAGCGTCGCGCGGCCAGTACGGGAACGGCGCGACCTTGCCGACGAGGTCGGTCTCGTCCCAGCCCGTCATCCGGCAGAACGCGGGGTTCACGTGCGTGATGCGGCCGTGCATGTCGAGCACGCGCATGCCGATCAGCACCGAGTTTTCCATCGCGCGGCGGAAGAACGCTTCCGCGTACAGCGCCTGCTGCGCCTCGAAACGCTGGCGCGTGTGCTTCCACAGGCTCCAGAGGCTCCACAGCACGAAGCACGACAGGCCTGCCACGAGCCACACGAGCGTGTTGTTGGTCAGGTTCGTGAGCTGCGGGAATGCGTACACGCGCACGGTCAGCCCCTGGCCGGGCGGATCGAGCGGCAGGTCGTAGTGCGAGTCGCGGGGCAGGCGCGGGCGCGTCGACGTGGACGACAGCTCGCGGTTGTTCGCGTCGGTGATCGAGATCTTGTACTTCGACGACAGTTCCTGCGGGATGTCGTGCTTCAGGATGCCTTCGACCGAGAACACCGCGGCGACCGAGCCGAGGTACTCGCGGTCGCCGCGCATCACGGGTGTCTGCAGCGTGATGAAGCCGTTGCCGAAGTCGTCGTAGATCAGCGGCGAATAGGCCTGGCGGCGCGTGCTGCGCGCTTCGTCGTAGGCGCCGCGCACCGCGTCCTGCATCTGCGCTTCGCCGGGCTTGGCGAGCCGCTGGCCGAGCAGCGGCGGATGCACGGTCGGCCAGCGCTGCACGCCGGGCGACGTGTACCAGTTCAGGTAGAGGATTTCCGGGTGCGTCTGCATCACGTCCGCGACGGCCATCTGGAACGCGTTCTGGTCGAGTCGACCGGACGCGAGATCGCGCGACAGTGCCTGGAGCTGTTCCTGCGCACCCGTCATCGACAGGCGGATCTGCTGCTGGGCCCACGCGACGTTACGGAAAAGGGTGTCTTCCTGCTGCTGCTGTTCGCGGCGATTGAGGCTCCACAGGATGAGGCTCATCACCACCAGGAACACGAGAATCGACAGCAGGGGCGTCAGCAAATAGGAATTGGACCACCACGGTCCGTGGTGCCAACGGGACGGCTGCGACTCCGCCGGCGGGCCCGACGGTCGCGCCGAGCGTGCGAAAAGCCGATCGGTCAACATTGGAGGATTGTAGCGCAGCGCAATACATGGAAAACCTATACCGGATATGTTGAACGGAAACGGATTTGTTCAGCCGTGACGCGCCGGAGAGCCCCGGAATATGGGTGCAGCGCAGCAATATTTCATATTGCGAGAAAAGATCTCACAATTCGAAAATTTTGTTGCGCAGGCCCGCGCGCGCTCATTACAATCCGTCGGAGCTTGCCCGCAGCCGGTCGCGTCGCGTCGTCTGCACGAGAGCGATCCTCACATTCCAGGACCCAGGAGACGAGAATGTCCGCTGTACCGAACGAAGTGATGAAATATGTCGCCGCCGAACGTGACGACGACCCGCAAGAAACCGTCGAGTGGCTGGAGTCGCTCGATGGCGTGATCTCCTCCGTGGGCACCGGCCGTGCGCATTACCTGATCGAAAAGCAGATCGAGTTCGCCCGCATGCACGGCGAACACCTGCCGTTCTCTGCCAACACCCCGTACATCAACACGATTCCCGTGGCCGCCCAGGCGAAGATCCCGGGCGACCAGGACGTCGAGCACCGCATCCGTTCGTACACGCGCTGGAACGCGCTGGCGATGGTGCTGCGCGCAGGCAAGGACACGAACGTCGGCGGCCACATCGCGTCGTTTGCATCGGCCGCGACGCTCTATGACGTCGGCTACAACCACTTCTGGCACGCAGCGTCCGACCAGCACGGCGGCGATCTCGTATTCGTGCAGGGCCACTCGTCGCCGGGCGTCTACTCGCGCGCGTTCCTGCTTGGCCGCCTGAAGGAAGAGCAGCTCGACAACTTCCGCCAGGAAGTCGACGGCAACGGCATCTCGTCGTATCCGCACCCGTGGCTGATGCCGGATTTCTGGCAGTTCCCGACCGTGTCGATGGGCCTCGGCCCGATCATGGCGATCTACCAGGCCCGCTTCATGAAGTACTTGCAGGCACGTGGTATCGCGAAGACGGAAGGCCGCAAGGTGTGGGCATTCCTCGGCGACGGCGAGACCGACGAACCGGAATCGCTCGGCGCGATCGGGATGGCGAGCCGCGAGAAGCTCGACAACCTCGTGTTCGTGATCAACTGCAACCTGCAGCGTCTCGACGGCCCGGTGCGCGGCAACGGCAAGATCATCCAGGAACTCGAATCGGAGTTCCGCGGCGCCGGCTGGAACGTGATCAAGGTCATCTGGGGCAGCCGCTGGGATGCGCTGTTCGCACGCGACAAGTCGGGCGCGCTGATGCGCCGCATGATGGAAGCCGTCGACGGCGAATACCAGACGTACAAGTCGGAGTCGGGCGCGTTCGTGCGCGAACACTTCTTCAACTCGCCTGAGCTGAAGGCACTCGTCGCCGACTGGTCGGACGACGACATCTGGGCGCTGAACCGTGGCGGCCACGATCCGCACAAGATCTACGCGGCATTCCACGAAGCGACCAACACGAAGGGCGCGCCGACCGTCATCCTCGCGAAGACCATCAAGGGCTACGGGATGGGCGAGTCGGGCCAGGCGATGAACATCACGCACCAGCAGAAGAAGCTGCCGGTCGAGCAACTGAAGAAGTTCCGTGACCAGTTCCGCCTGCCGATCACCGACGAGCAGATCGCCGACGTGCCGTACCTCAAGTTCGAGGAAGGCTCGAAGGAACTCGAATACATGCGCCAGAAGCGCATGGACCTCGGCGGCTACCTGCCGCATCGCCGCGAGAAGGCGACGTCGCTGCCGGTGCCGGCGCTCGACGCGTTCGAGCCGCTGCTGAAGGGCACGGGCGAAGGCCGCGAGATCTCGACGACGATGGCGTTCGTGCGGATCCTGAACATCCTGCTGAAGGACAAGGCGCTCGGCAAGCGCGTCGTGCCGATCGTCCCGGACGAATCGCGTACGTTCGGCATGGAAGGCCTGTTCCGCCAGATCGGTATCTGGAACCAGGAAGGTCAGAAGTACGTGCCGGAAGATTCCGACCAGCTGATGTTCTACAAGGAGTCGCAGACCGGCCAGATCCTGCAGGAAGGCATCAACGAAGCGGGCGGCATGTGCGACTGGATCGCGGCGGCGACGTCGTATTCGACGCACGGCGAGATCATGGTGCCGTTCTACATCTTCTATTCGATGTTCGGTTTCCAGCGGATCGGCGACCTGGCATGGGCGGCGGGCGACATGCGCTCGCGCGGCTTCCTGCTCGGCGGCACCGCGGGCCGCACGACGCTGAACGGCGAAGGCCTGCAGCACGAAGACGGTCACTCGCTCCTGTGGGCGGCATCGGTGCCGAACTGCGTGAGCTACGACCCGACGTTCGGCTATGAACTCGCGGTCATCATCCAGGACGGTCTGCGCCGCATGGTGCAGGACCAGGAAGACGTGTACTACTACGTCACGGTGATGAACGAGAACTACGAGCACCCGGCGATTCCGCAGGGCGAGCACGTGGCGGCCGACATCATCAAGGGCATGTACGCGTTCAAGAAGGCCGACGCCGACAAGAAGGCGCCGCGCGTTCAGCTGCTGGGTGCGGGCACGATCTTCAACGAAGTGATCGCCGCTGCCGACCTGCTGAAGAACGACTGGGGCGTCGCGGCCGACCTGTGGAGCGTGCCGAGCTTCACCGAGCTCGCGCGTGAAGGCCACGAGATCGAGCGCTGGAACCTGCTGCATCCGACCGAAGAGCGTCGCCTGTCGCACGTGCAGAAGTGCCTGAAGGACACGCAGGGCCCGGTCATCGCCTCGACCGACTACGTCCGTGCGCTGGTCGACCAGATCCGCGGCCAGATCGATCGCCGCTTCGTCGTGCTGGGCACGGACGGCTTCGGCCGCTCGGATACCCGCGAGAAGCTGCGTCACTTCTTCGAAGTCGACCGTCATTGGGTCACCGTCGCCGCGCTCAACGCGCTGGCCGACGAAGGCACGATCGAGCGCACGGTGGTCGCGGACGCGATCGCCAAGTACAACCTCGATCCGTCGAAGCCCAACCCGATGACCGTTTAACGCACACGCCGTGTGATGCCGCGCGCCGCCTCCGAGAGGGGCGCGCGTGGCCATGGAGACAGAAACAGATGAGTCAAGCGATCGAAGTGAAGGTGCCGGATATCGGCGATTACAAGGATGTGCCGGTGATCGAGATCGGCGTGAAGGTCGGCGATACCGTCGAACCGGAGCAGTCGCTCGTCACGCTCGAGTCGGACAAGGCGACGATGGACGTGCCGAGCCCGGTAGGCGGCGTCGTGAAGGAAATCAAGGTCAAGGTGGGCGATTCCGTGTCGGAAGGCTCGCTGATCATCCTGCTCGAAGGCGGCGCCGCGGCGCAGGCGAACGGCGCGGCTGCGCCCGCCGCTGCACCGGCTCCGGCGGTAGCGCCCGCACCGGCTGCTGCCGCACCGGCGGCCGCACCGGCTGCAGCCGGCGGCACGCTCGAAGTGAAGGTGCCGGACATCGGCGACTACAAGGATGTGCCGGTGATCGAGATCGGCGTGAAGGTCGGCGACACGGTCGAGAAGGAGCAGTCGCTCGTCACGCTCGAATCGGACAAGGCGACGATGGACGTGCCGAGCCCGGCCGCCGGCGTCGTGAAAGAGATCAAGGTGAAGGTGGGCGATTCGGTGTCGGAAGGCACGCTGATCGTGCTGCTCGACGCGGCAGGCGCAGCGCCCGCCGCAGCCGCCCCGCAGGCGAGCGCACCGGCACCGGCCGCTGCTGCGCCGGCACCTGCCGCTGCACCCGCGAAGGCCGCCCCGGCACCGGCTGCTGCAGCACCGGCTCCGGCCGCTGCACCGTCGGGCGAATACCGTGCGAGCCACGCATCGCCGTCGGTGCGCAAGTTCGCACGCGAACTCGGCGTCGAAGTCGCCCGCGTGCAAGGTTCGGGTCCGAAGGGCCGCATCACGAAGGAAGACGTCACGGGCTTCGTGAAGGGCGTGATGACCGGCCAGCGCGCAGCACCGGTCGCGGCAGCCGCGCCGGCAGGCGGCGGCGAGCTGAACCTGCTGCCGTGGCCGAAGGTCGACTTCTCGAAGTTCGGCCCGTTCGAAGCGAAGCCGCTGTCGCGCATCAAGAAGATCTCGGGCGCGAACCTGCATCGCAACTGGGTGATGATCCCGCACGTCACGAACAACGACGAAGCGGACATCACCGAGCTCGAAGCACTGCGCGTGCAGCTGAACAAGGAGCACGAGAAGGCGGGCGTGAAGTTCACGATGCTCGCGTTCGTGATCAAGGCGGTCGTTGCAGCACTGAAGAAATTCCCGACCTTCAACGCGAGCCTCGACGGCGACAACCTGGTGTTCAAGCAGTACTACCACGTCGGTTTTGCCGCGGATACCCCGAACGGCCTCGTCGTGCCGGTGATCCGCGATGCGGACAAGAAGGGTCTCGTCGATATCGCGAAGGAAATGGCCGAGCTGTCGAAGGCCGCACGCGACGGCAAGCTGAAACCGGACCAGATGCAGGGCGGCTGCTTCTCGATCTCGTCGCTCGGCGGGATCGGCGGCACGAACTTCACGCCGATCATCAACGCGCCGGAAGTGGCGATCCTCGGGTTGTCGCGCGGCCAGATGAAGCCGGTGTGGGACGGCAAGCAATTCGTGCCGCGCCTGACGCTGCCGCTGTCGCTGTCGTATGACCATCGCGTGATCGATGGCGCGGAAGCCGCGCGGTTCAATGCGTATCTCGGTGCGTTGCTCGCGGATTTCCGTCGCATCATTCTTTGATGAGCTGAGGGCTCTCGCAGGGGCGTGGGTTTGCTGTCGGTTATCCACGCCCTGTCGTTGAACCTGCTTTGCTAACGGTTTGCTAGCGTCGCCCCTGCGCGGGGCGGCGGTCACTTTTCTTTGTCTTCCAAAGAAAAGTAACCAAAAGAAAGGCGCGTCCTTGGGCGGACGGCAAAGGTGGTACTGCCCAGGACTCCGTTCTCCAGCCAGGCCATCGTTCAGCGGTTGAGCCCTCTCCCTCTGTCAGCAGCTAAACAAGAAGGGGACGTACATGAGTCTCATCGAAGTCAAGGTTCCGGATATCGGCGATTTCAGCGGCGTCGATGTCATCGAAGTCAACGTGAAACCCGGCGACGTGATCGAAAAAGAGCAGACGCTCATCACGCTCGAATCGGACAAAGCCTCCATGGAAGTGCCGAGCGACGTCGCCGGCACCGTCAAGGAAATCAAGGTCAAAGCTGGCGAGAAAGTCTCGCAAGGCACCGTCATCGCCATCGTCGAAGCAGCAGCAGGCGCCGCCGCACCCGCGAAAGCACCCGAAGCGGCCAAGCCCGCAGCGGCTGCACCCGCACCGGCCGCAGCCGCTCCTGCACCCGCGCCGCAAGCCGGCAGCTACGCCGGCGCAGTGGACATCGAATGCGACATGCTCGTGCTCGGCGCCGGCCCCGGCGGTTACTCGGCCGCGTTCCGCGCTGCCGATCTCGGCATGAAGACGGTGCTCGTCGAACGCTACTCGACGCTCGGCGGCGTGTGCCTGAACGTCGGCTGCATCCCGTCGAAAGCGCTGCTGCATACGTCGCTCGTCGTCGAAGAAGCCGCGGCGCTCGCGTCGCACGGCATCACGTTCGGCAAGCCGGAAGTCGATCTCGACAAGCTGCGCGACTTCAAGGGCGGCGTCGTCAAGAAACTGACGACGGGCCTTGCCGGCATGGCGAAGGCACGCAAGGTCGAAGTCGTCACTGGCGTCGGCGCATTCGTCGATCCGTATCACATGGAAGTGCAGGGCGATGGCGGCAAGAAGGTCGTCAAGTTCAAGCAGGCTATCATCGCCGCAGGCTCGCAGGCCGTTAAGCTGCCGTTCATGCCGGAAGATCCGCGGGTCGTCGATTCGACCGGCGCGCTCGAACTGCGTCAACTGCCGAAGCGCATGCTCGTGATTGGCGGCGGCATCATCGGCCTCGAAATGGCGACGGTGTACTCGACGCTCGGCGCCGAGATCGACGTCGTCGAAATGATGGACGGCCTGATGATGGGCGCGGACCGTGACCTCGTGAAGGTCTGGGAAAAGTACAACGCGAAGCGCTTCGGCAACGTGATGCTGAAGACCAAGACGGTCGGCGCGGAAGCGAAGGAAGACGGCATCTACGTGAAGTTCGAGGGCGAGAAGGCGCCGGCGGAAGCGCAGCGCTACGACCTCGTGCTCGTCGCGGTGGGCCGCAGCCCGAACGGCAAGAAGATCGGTGCCGACCAGGCTGGCGTCGCCGTCACGGATCGCGGTTTCATCGACGTCGACAAGCAGATGCGCACGAACGTCCCGCACATCTTCGCGATCGGCGATATCGTCGGCCAGCCGATGCTCGCGCACAAGGCCGTGCATGAAGGCCACGTCGCAGCGGAAGCCGCGCATGGCGAAAAGGCGTACTTCGACGCCCTGCAGATTCCGTCGGTGGCGTACACCGATCCGGAAGTGGCCTGGGCCGGCAAGACGGAAGACCAGTGCAAGGCCGAAGGCATCAAGTACGGCAAGGCCGTGTTCCCGTGGGCCGCATCGGGCCGCGCGATCGCGAACGGCCGCGATGAAGGCTTCACGAAGCTGATCTTCGATGAGGAAACCCATCGCGTGATCGGCGGCGCGATCGTCGGCCTGAACGCAGGCGACCTGATCAGCGAAGTGTGCCTCGCCGTCGAGATGGGCGCGGACGCGGAAGACATCGGCAAGACGATCCATCCGCACCCGACGCTCGGCGAATCGGTCGGCATGGCCGCCGAACTGTACGAAGGCGTCTGTACCGACCTGCCGCCGCAACGCAAGAAGTAATGCAGCCGGCAAGGCCGGTCAGGTGCCGGCCATGAAAAACGCCGCCGCTCGGGAAACCGGGCGGCGGCGTTTTTATTGGTTCTTGGCCAGGGCAGGGTGGGCTGGCCTATGCCGACGGCGCGGCGGCGGGATCTACTTCGCCGCCCTGACGAATTGCGGAGCGACGCCGATTTTTTCGCCGAGTTGCCTGATGAACGCGTGCAATTCGTCGAGCGGCGCGGCAGCACCGTGCGGCGGGGGCGTGTCACCCATCGAGACTTCGACCGTGAGGTAGGATTTGTTCGGACTCGATTTCGCCGGCATCACCACGATCAGGTAGCGGTAATGGCTGGTGTTGTGTTCTCCAGCGATCACGTGTTCCTCGGAAATCACCACCGTTCCATTCTTCGTCAACCATGACCGGGCCGCATCCACGATGCCGGCAAACGGTAGCTGGACCGCGTACATTTCCATCGGCCGTGGCGTTTCTGCCGGCTGAGACGTCGTCGCGGGCGGGGCGGCCGTGGCCGGGCCAGGCATCGCAAGCGCCGCGACGGAAATGGCCGTGGCGACGGCGACGGATCTGAGCGTTCTGTACATGAATGAAATGGGACGGCGAAACGTTCTTCTTCGTGGTGGGCATCCGCGATGCCGTGCGACGAAAGAGGCCAATGACCGGCAGGGATTGTCGCCTGATCGCATGTTCTGGCGCCAGAAATAAAAAAGCCGCGCTGGGCGCGGCTTTTTCAGGAGCAGGGGACGCTTACGCGGCCGGCTTGCTCGTACGACGTGCAGCAGCGGCGGTAGCAGCCTTCGTTGCGACGGCAGCAGCGGCGTTGAAGTTCGTTTCAGCGATTTCGACGGCTTGCTTCGTTGCCTTCTGAACCGTTTCGTACGTGGTGTTCGCAGCGTTCAGTGCCGACTTCAGCGCAGCGACAGCCGTTTCCGAACCAGCCGGGGCGTTCTTCGCGACGTTGTCGACGAGTGCCTGGACCTTCTTGTTCTGCTCTTCGAATTGCGCTTCGGCAACCTTCGTGAACTCGGCTTGCGTCGACGATGCGATTTCATACAGGTGACGGCCGTACGACAGCACCTTTTCCGCGACCGGCTGCGACAGGCTGGCTTGCAGCGCGATCAGTTCCTGTGCGTCCTTCACCGACAGCAGGCGCTGTGCGTTTTCCTGGCTCTCGGCCAGCGTCGACTTCACGACCTGCAGGTTGAGTTCGATCAGCTTTTCGACGCCTTCGAACGCCTTGGTCGTCAGACCGAACAGGCTTTCGAGGTTGGCTTTCTGGGCGGCGGCGATTTGCTCGGGGGTCAGCAAGGACATGTCAAGCTCCTGAAAAGCGATCGCGTCGATCGCAGGGGAAAGGGCACTACGCTGGGGAACCTCGGATGCGCGTGCTTTGTGCAACGCAGCAATGAGGCTTATTTTAGGGCAGACAAAACCATTGTCAAGTATTTTTTGTGCGTCGCACAATCATGACAAATTATCGATAAAACAACGAGTTATCGCGTCGGTTCGGAATCGGTTTCAGGCGTGTTCCCAGATGGTGCGCACGACCGTGGGGCAGGCGCGGCGCACCATGATCATGCACAGGTAAACCTGACAGGCCTGTGGAACGTTATCCTTCTGTTCCTGTCGAAAAACGCGCCGTTTCGATGCGTGTACCGTGGCGACGTGCCGTTGTCATGGCCGAGACCGGCGCCCCTGGCACCCCGAGCGCCGGATACGTAGTTTCCCCGCTTTAAATCGCCTCCGAAGTGACGTTATCTCAATTAACCGTGTGTAATCGGGAGACGGGTACTGTCGGGCAGCGCATCCCATCAATTTTTTCGATGGGAGCGGGAGGGTTCATTGGTCAGAGGTTGGCCGACCCTTACATTCCGGTTTAACGACGATCGGTAAGTGCCTAATATTGCTCTTTTTTTCAGCTTTAACTACACTTGCGGAAACCTCCCGCCCGCTTTGTCCAGACCCCAATGAAAGCCGAATCGTTTTCACCGCGCAGATTGTTGCAGAGCATGACGCTCGGCACGGCTGTGTCGGTCGCAGTCGCCTTGCTGGCGACCACCGCGACCGTCGCGCCCGCTGACGCCTTTGCCGCCACTGCGAAGACCCAACAAGCCGCCAAGAAAAAGGCTGTCGCTCCTGCTTCGTCCGCGAAGAAGAAGTCTGCCAAGGCCAGCTCCGACAAATCCGCCAAGGTCGCCGCAGCCGATGCGCCGCGCGCGAAGGCATCGCGCAAGCGCGTGACGCTCGCGTCGAACGTGCATGGCGGCCATCACGGCGCAGTTCGCAAGGTCGCGTTCCAGCCGCGCCGGCCGACCGTCGGCCAGGCTTTCGGCCTGCACGACACGCCGGACGCGCTCGCGCTGCGTTCGAGCGTCGCGTACGTCGTCGACCAAAACTCGGGCGAGCCGCTGTTCGACAAGAATTCGCACGCCGTCGTGCCGATCGCGTCGATCTCGAAGCTGATGACCGCAATGGTCGTGCTCGACTCGAAGACGCCGATGACCGACCAGATCGAAGTCACCGACGAAGATCGCGACTACGAGAAGGGCACGGGCTCGCGCCTGTCGGTCGGCTCGGTGCTGTCGCGTGAAGACATGCTGCACATCGCGCTGATGGCGTCGGAAAACCGCGCGGCCGCCGCGCTGTCGCGTTACTACCAGGGTGGCCGCCCGGCGTTCATCGCCGCGATGAACGCGAAGGCGAAGTCGCTCGGCATGACCGACACGCACTTCGAGAATTCGACGGGTCTGTCGAGCTCGAACGTGTCGAGCGCGCGGGACCTCGTGAAGATGGTCAATGCGGCGTACCAGTACCCGATGATTCGTCAGTTCTCGACCGATCGCACCTACGAGGTGTACACGGGCAAGCGTAATCTCGTCTACAACAGCACGAACGCGCTGATCCGCGGCAATGGCTCGTGGGACATCGGTCTGCAGAAGACGGGCTTCATCAACGAAGCGGGCGAATGCCTCGTGATGCAGGCGACGATCCACGGCAAGCCGATGGTGATGGTGCTGCTGGATTCGTTCGGCAAGTATTCGCGCTTCGCCGATGCGGCGCGCCTGCGCAACTGGCTCGATGCCGGCGGCGGCGAGCGCCTGACGGCGGCCAACACGCCGAACGGCGGGACCTGATCGCACGCTGGCGTGGCGGTTCGCTGCCACGCCGATGGCTGAAAAAAAGCCCCGCAATCGCGGGGCTTTTTCATTGGGTGCGCGGGAGCGGCTTACGCCTGCCGCTGCAGCCCGTCTGCGTCCTTCGCGGGCGCCGGCCGGTAGCCGAGCGATTCCGAAATGGTGAGGGCCGTCCGGCTCAACTGGCCGAGCCACGCATCCTGCAGACGATCGGCCGGTGCCGACAGCGACAGGCCCGCGACGAGCTTGCCCGAATCGTCGTAGATGCCGGCCGCGATACAGCGCACGCCGAGCTCCAGCTCCTCGTTGTCGCGCGCGCACGATTGCTGGCGGACGATCGTCAGCTCGCGCTCGAGCTTCGCGATGTCGGTGATGCTGTTCTGCGTATGGCCGGACAGCCCCGTGCGCGTCGCATAGGCGCGCACGCGCGACGTTTCGTCGGCCGCGAGGAACAGCTTGCCGACCGACGTGAGGTGCAGCGGCGCGCGGCCACCGATCGCGCGGACGACCTGCATTCCCGAACGCTCCGAATACGCACGCTCGATGTAGACGATCTCGTCGCCCTGGCGTACCGACAGGTTCACGGTCTGCCCGGTGAGGCGGTGCAGCTCGCGCATCGGCATCAACGCCGCGTCGCGCACCGATAGGCGCGCCTTCACGAGGTTGCCGAGCTCCAGCAGCCGCATGCCGAGGCGGTAGGTGCCGGGATCGGAGCGGTCGACGAGACGGCAGGTCACCATGTCGTTGAGGATGCGGTGTGCGGTCGACGGGTGCAGCTCCGTCCGCTGCGCAAGTTCCTTCAGGCTGACAGGGTCACTGTGCGCGGCGAGCGCGTCCAGCAGCCGCATCATACGTTCGATCACCTGGATCGACGTTTTGGAATCCGGGGTGGGTTGGCTCATGTCGGGGGAGAAATCGGTTGACGCGTCAAGCGGTGTTGCAACGATTGTATCTCGTATCGTGAAAAAAGCGAACGGCGTTCGAGGAAATCCTCGTTTCGCGCGGTGCGGGCTTGCGCGCGAGCGGCGTTGGTCTTGCCGGCCAAACGGCGGATAATGAGAGCCGTTTTCTCGAAGGAGCACGTATGCGAGTCGGTTTGTTCGTGACCTGCCTGGTCGATCTGATGCGCCCCGAAATCGGTTTTTCGGCGCTCAAGCTGATTCGCGACGCCGGCTACGAGGTGATCGTGCCGCCCGCGCAGACTTGCTGCGGCCAGCCGGCCTACAACTCGGGCGACCGCGCGCTGGCGCGCGATCTCGCGGAAAAGACCTTGCGCGAGTTCGAGCAGTTCGATTACGTCGTCGCGCCGTCGGGGTCATGCGGCGGGATGATTCGCGCGCATTACGGCGACCTGTTCCGTGACGACCCCGAGCTGATGGGGCGCTATACGCGGTTCCAGCAGAAAGTCTACGAACTGACCGATTTCCTGGCGAATGTCGCGAAGGTGTCGCTCGCGCCCGGCGAATTCACGGGGCCCGTCACCTATCACGATTCGTGCTCGGGCCTGCGCGAGCTCGGCGTGAAGGCGCAGCCGCGCGCGCTGCTCGCGCAGCGCGGCATCGCGGTCACCGAGATGAAGGACTGCGAGCACTGCTGCGGCTTCGGCGGCACGTTCGCGGTCAAGTACGGCGACATTTCGGCGGCCATCGCGGACGAGAAATGCGCGAACGTGCGCGCGTCGGGTACGGGCGCCGTCGTGCTCGGCGATCTCGGCTGCATGCTGAACATCGAAGGGCGGTTGCGCCGCACCGGCGACCGCGACACGCGCGTGCTGCACGTCGCGCAGGTGCTGGCGGGCGACGTCTGACGCCCGGTTCCGCTCACTTTTCCCCGATACCGCGATGCAAGTCCAATCGATGCATTTCAAGGCGCGCGCCGGCCAGAAGCTGGCCGACCAGCGCCTGCAGCAGAACCTGAAGAAGCTGTCGACGAAGTTCGTGTCCGCGCGCGCCGATGCGATGACCGCGATCGACTTCCCGGCCACGCGCGCCGCGCTGAAGGCCCGTCGCAACCGCGCGCTGGAGAACCTCGACGTATGGCTCGAGGCGTTCGAGCGCGAGGCGACGCGGCGCGGCACGACGGTGCTGTTCGCCGAAACGACCGCGGACGCCGCGCGGCTCGTGGCCGACATCGCGCGCCGTCACGACGTGAAGAAGGTCATCAAGACCAAGTCGATGGTGTCGGAGGAAATGCGCCTGAACGCGGTGCTCGCGGAGATGGGCGTGCAGTCGATCGAGACGGATCTCGGCGAATACATCCTGCAGATCAACGACAACGAGCCGCCGAGCCACATCATTGCGCCCGTCGTGCACAAGGACAAGGACGAGATCGCCGACCTGTTCGCGCGCACGCACCATCGCGAGCGGCTCACCGAGATTCCGGACATGACGCGTGAGGCGCGCGAGGTGCTGCGCCCGCATTTCATGTCGGCCGACATGGGCGTGACGGGCGGCAACTTCGTGATCGCCGAGACCGGCTCGGTCGCGATCGTGACGAACGAAGGGAACGAGGGGATGTGCACGGTGATGCCGCGCGTGCATGTGGCGGTGACGGGCATCGAGAAGGTGCTGCCGACGCTCGAGGATCTCGCGACTGCGATGCGCCTGCTGCCGCGTTCCGCGACGGGGCAGAAGACGTCGAACTATTTCTCGCTGCTGACCGGGCCGCGGGGCCCAGGCGACGAGGACGGCCCCGAGCACAACTACGTGGTGCTCGTCGACGGCGGCCGCACCGGGCTGATCGGCGGCGAGTTCCAGGAAATGCTGCGCTGCATCCGTTGCGGCGCTTGCATGAACCATTGTCCGGTTTACCAGAAGGTCGGCGGCCATGCGTACGGCTGGGTCTATCCGGGACCGATGGGGTCGGTGCTGACGCCGAGCTACGTCGGGCTCGACCGCGCGCTCGACCTGCCGCAGGCCGCGACGCTCTGCGGGGAATGCGACAGCGTGTGTCCGGCCGGGATTCCGTTGTCGCATCTGTTGCGCACGCTGCGCGAGAAGCAGGTCGAGCGGCACCTGCGGCCGTGGCGCGAGCGGGCGGCGCTCGCCGCATGGGGCTTCGTCGCGCGCCGGCCGATGTTGTACGCGCTGACGACCAAGCTCGCGGTGCGCATCCTCGAGCGGCTGGGCGGCAACGACGGCACGCTGCGGCGCCTGCCGATGATGGGCGGCTGGATGGATACGCGCGACATGCCGACACCGACCGGGCGCACGTTCCGCGAGCTGTACGCGGCGTCGCAAAGTCACCTCGGCTGATGACTGTTCATCCGGCGACAACAGTGCGTTCGCTATTTGTATATTTATCTCGATAGGTGCGGTCTATAGAATCCTGTCTGTAGTCCCCGGAATTGGGTTTCGGGGTACGAGGTCAAGGAGGTCCGCATCATGAGAAAGACAATATCGATGTACTGGCCGCTGGCAATCGTCGTCCCGCTGGCTGCGGCTGCCTATCTGCATGCGATGGCCGATGCGCCGTCGCGTGGTCCGCTCGCGGTTCACCAGGCATCCGCCGAACTGGCGCGTGCGGTGTCGTTCGGGCTGGTCGGCGACGCGGCGAAGCCGCTGCCGGCGGCATCCGGCGACGTCGTGCTCGCTGCGCCGAAGGCGCTGTAATGCAGGGCGCCGTCGCTTTGCGCGGCGGCGCGATTTCGGCCGCCTTTGTATAATGGCGTGCTCTTTTCCCACGCGGTCCGCCGCGGCTTTCCGATAGTGCGATGACCCGCGTTTCGATCTGTTTCGTCTGTCTTGGCAACATTTGCCGTTCGCCCACCGCGGAAGGCGTGATGCGGCACCAGGTCGAAGCGGCTGCGCTGGCGGACCGGATCGCGATCGATTCCGCTGGCACCGGCGACTGGCATGTCGGCGAGCCTCCCGATACGCGTGCGCAGGCGGCCGCTCGCGGCCGCGGCTACGATCTGTCGGCGCTGCGCGCACGCCAGGTGAGCGCGGCGGATTTCGAGCGCTTCGACTTGCTGCTCGCGATGGACGAGGCGAATCTCGCGGAATTGCAGCGGCGCTGCCCGTCGCAACATCGCGACAAGGTGCGCCTGCTGATGGAATTCGCGCCGGGCGCGACCGAAACCGAAGTGGCCGATCCCTATTTCGGCGGCGCGCAGGGCTTCGAACAGGTGCTCGATCAGGTCGAACGCGCGTGCGCGGGCCTGCTGGAGACGCTCCGGGCCCGCACGGAGCGCTGATCGCACGGTATTCAGCGGTCTGCGAATACCCTATCAAAAGCATGGATACTTGACTAAAATCGTCAAATATTTATACTTGACCAAAATCGTCAAGATTGCAGTCCCCTAGACACCATGAGACTCACCACCAAAGGCCGTTTCGCCGTCACGGCGATGATTGACTTGGCACTGCGCCAGGAGCAGGGCCCGGTGACGCTTGCAGGCATCAGCCAGCGCCAGCGGATTTCGCTCTCGTATCTCGAACAGCTGTTCGGCAAGCTGCGCAGGCATGAAATCGTCGAATCCGTGCGCGGCCCGGGCGGCGGCTACAACCTCGCGCGTCGCGCGCAGGACGTCACCGTTGCCGACATCATCATCGCGGTCGATGAACCGCTCGATGCCACGCAGTGCGGCGGCAAAGGCACGTGCGACGGCTCGAAGCAGCCCGACGGCCATTGCATGACGCACGAGCTGTGGTCGACGCTGAACCAGAAGATGGTCGAATACCTCGATTCGGTGTCGCTGCAGGATCTCGTCGATCAGCAGCGCGCTCGCGAGGGCGCACCCGCGGTGCTGCGCGACCGGCGCACGCCGGAGCCCGTCGCGGCGCCGGCCGAGCCGGTGCGCACGATGCCGCTCGGCCCGAATTCGGTGTTCAACATCGCGAGTTCGTGAGCGCGAAGGCGCCGCCATACCCCATAACGCACATAGTCCCTGCACAGAATTCCCGGAGCGACAGATGACCCAAGACACTCTCCACCTGCCCATCTATATGGATTACAGCGCGACGACGCCGGTCGACCCGCGCGTGGTCGACAAGATGGTGCCGTACCTGCGCGAGCAGTTCGGTAACCCGGCGTCGCGCAGCCACGCGTATGGCTGGGATGCGGAGCGTGCGGTCGAGGAAGCGCGCGAGAACGTGGCCGCGCTCGTGAACGCGGATCCGCGCGAGATCATCTGGACGTCCGGCGCAACGGAATCGGACAACCTCGCGATCAAGGGTGCCGCGAACTTCTACAAGGGCAAGGGCAAGCACATCATCACGGTGAAGACCGAGCACAAGGCCGTGCTCGATACCTGCCGCGAGCTCGAGCGCGACGGTTTCGAAGTCACCTACCTCGACGTGAAGGATGACGGCCTGATCGACCTCGACGTGTTCAAGGCCGCGTTGCGCCCGGACACGATCCTCGTGTCGGTGATGCACGTGAACAACGAGATCGGCGTGATCCAGGACATCGAGACGATCGGTGAAATCTGTCGCGAGAAGGGCATCGTGTTCCACGTCGACGCCGCACAGTCGACCGGCAAGGTCGCGATCGACCTCGCGAAGCTGAAGGTCGACCTGATGTCGTTCTCGGCACACAAGACCTACGGCCCGAAGGGCATCGGCGCGCTGTACGTGCGTCGCAAGCCGCGTGTGCGCATCGAAGCGCAGATGCACGGCGGCGGTCACGAGCGCGGCATGCGTTCGGGCACGCTGGCGACGCACCAGATCGTCGGCATGGGCGAAGCGTTCCGCATCGCACGCGAAGAAATGGCGACGGAAAACGAGCGCGTCCGCATGCTGCGCGACAAGCTGCTGCGCGGCCTGTCGCAGATCGAAGAAACGTACGTGAACGGCGACATGGAGCGCCGTGTCCCGCACAACCTCAACATCAGTTTCAACTTCGTCGAAGGCGAGTCGCTGATCATGGCGATCAAGGACGTGGCGGTGTCGTCGGGCTCCGCATGCACGTCGGCGTCGCTGGAGCCGTCGTACGTGCTGCGTGCGCTTGGCCGCAACGACGAGCTGGCACACAGCTCGATCCGCTTCACGGTCGGCCGCTTCACGACGGAGCAGGAAGTCGATTTCGTGATCAACCTGCTGAACAGCAAGATCGCGAAGCTGCGCGAACTGTCGCCGCTCTGGGAAATGCACCAGGAAGGTATCGATCTGTCGACGATCGAATGGGCCGCACACTGAGCGCCGGATTGAACATACCCGCGGGCGGATTCGCGCACGCAGACGTAACGAGTCAAGGAGTCTGAGTCATGTCTTACAGCAACAAGGTTCTGGATCACTACGAAAACCCGCGCAACGTCGGTTCGTTCGCGAAGGACGACGACACGGTCGGCACGGGCATGGTCGGCGCGCCGGCCTGCGGCGACGTGATGAAGCTGCAGATCCGCGTCGGCGCGGACGGCGTGATCGAAGACGCGAAGTTCAAGACCTACGGTTGCGGTTCGGCGATCGCATCGAGCTCGCTCGTCACCGAATGGGTGAAGGGCAAGACGCTCGACGAAGCCCTGTCGATCAAGAACACGCAGATCGCTGAAGAACTCGCGCTGCCGCCGGTGAAGATTCACTGCTCGATTCTCGCGGAAGACGCGATCAAGGCTGCCGTGGCCGACTACAAGAAGCGTCACGACACCAAGGAAGGCGATCAGGCAGCAGCCTGAGCGGCATCGAGCAGCTTGAGAAGGACCGCGGCGGGCCCCGGTGGCGCGCCGCGGCAAGGACATCATGGCAATTACACTGACCGAAAAAGCAGCACAGCACGTCCAGAAATACCTCGTCCGTCGCGGCAAGGGTGTGGGCCTGCGGCTTGGCGTTCGCACGACCGGGTGCTCGGGGCTCGCGTACAAGCTCGAGTATGTCGACGAGCTGGCTCCCGAGGATCAGGTGTTCGAGAGCCATGGCGTGAAGGTCATCGTCGATCCGAAGAGCCTGGCCTACATCGACGGCACCGAGCTTGATTTCGCACGCGAAGGCCTGAACGAAGGGTTCAAGTTCAACAACCCGAACGTGAAGGACGAGTGCGGCTGCGGCGAATCGTTCCGCGTGTGACCACGCGGATCTCCGCGCGATGCGGGCAAGAGGCGGCACGGGCCGCCTTTTTAATGTGCGGCGCTTGCCGCGCGACGAACCGGAATTGAACGCGACGATGGTCTCGCTGAAAGACAGCCACTTCGACCTGTTTCACCTGCCGGCGCAATTCGCGCTCGACGAGACGGTGCTCGACGCCGCCTATCGGACGGTGCAGACGCAGGTGCATCCGGACCGCTTCGCGGCGGCCGGCGATGCGCAGAAACGCATCGCGATGCAATGGGCAACCCGCGCGAACGAGGCGTACCGTACGCTGCGCGATCCGCTGAAGCGCGCGTCGTATCTGCTGTCGCTGCGCGGCGTCGACATCGGCGCGGAAAACAACACCGCGATGGAGCCGGCGTTCCTGATGCAGCAGATGGAGTGGCGCGAGGGCATCGAGGATGCCGCGGCCGCCCGCAACGTCGACGCGCTCGACGCGCTGCTCGCCGAGTTGCGCGAAGAGCGGCGCGTGCGTGTGGAGCGCCTCGGTACGCTGCTCGACAGCGGCGCGGATCAGGCGGCCGCCGAGGCCGTGCGCCAGCTGATGTTCATCGAACGGGTCGCGTCGGAAGTGGGCGCGCAGATCGAGCGCCTCGAAACTTAACCGCGTGCCTTGCGGCACGCGCAGCAAACGGGCCGAGCGCCCGAACGAACCAAGATGGCTTTACTGCAAATTTCCGAACCGGGCATGGCGCCGGCGCCGCATCAGCGGCGACTCGCCGTCGGGATCGATCTCGGCACGACGAATTCGCTCGTCGCGGCCGTGCGCAACAGCGTGCCCGAAGTCCTGCCGGACGAAGCGGGCCGCGTGCTGCTGCCGTCGGTAGTCCGCTATCTCGAGAAGGGCGGCCGCCGCATCGGTCACGAGGCGAAAGAGCAGGCCGCGACCGATCCGCGCAATACGATCGTGTCGGTCAAGCGTTTCATGGGCCGCGGCAAGGCCGAAGTCGAAGGTGCGGCGAACGCACCGTACGAATTCGTCGATGCGCCGGGCATGGTGCAGATTCGTACCATCGACGGCGTGAAGAGCCCGGTCGAAGTGTCGGCAGAGATTCTCGCGACGCTGCGCTATCGCGCGGAAGATTCGCTTGGCGACGACCTGGTCGGTGCAGTGATCACGGTGCCCGCGTATTTCGACGAAGCACAACGCCAGGCGACCAAGGATGCCGCGCGCCTCGCGGGCCTCAACGTGCTGCGCCTGCTGAACGAACCGACCGCCGCGGCGATTGCCTATGGGCTCGACAACGGCGCCGAAGGCCTCTACGCGGTGTACGACCTCGGCGGCGGCACGTTCGACCTGTCGATCCTGAAGCTGACGAAGGGCGTGTTCGAAGTGCTGGCCGCAGGCGGCGATTCAGCGCTCGGCGGCGACGATTTCGACCATGCGCTGTTCGGTCACGTGCTCGCGCAGGCCGGCATCGATGTGAAGACGCTCGCGCCCGAGGATGTGCGCCTGCTGCTCGACTGTGTGCGCGTGTTGAAGGAAGCGCTGTCGTCCGCACCGGATGCGTCGCTCGACGTCACGCTGTCGGGTGGCGCGCATCTCGTGCAGACGATCTCGCACGACACGTTCGCGTCGCTCGTCGATCCGCTCGTGCAGCGCACGCTCACGCCGACCCGCAAGGCGCTGCGCGACGCGCAGGTGACGCCGGCCGACATCAAGGGCGTCGTGCTCGTCGGCGGCGCGACGCGCATGCCGGTGATCCGCGACGCGGTCGCGAAATATTTCGGCCAGCCGCCGCTCGTGAATCTCGATCCGGACCAGGTCGTCGCGCTCGGCGCGGCGATCCAGGCCGATCTGCTCGCGGGCAATCGCGGCACCGGCGACGACTGGCTGCTGCTCGACGTGATTCCGCTGTCGCTCGGCGTCGAGACGATGGGCGGCCTCGTCGAGAAGATCATTCCGCGCAACTCGACGATTCCGATCGCGCGCGCGCAGGAATTCACGACCTTCAAGGACGGCCAGACCGCGATGGCGATCCACGTCGTGCAGGGCGAGCGCGAGCTCGTCGCCGACTGCCGGTCGCTCGCGCGTTTCGAGCTGCGCGGCATTCCGCCGATGACGGCCGGCGCCGCGCGCATTCGCGTGACCTACCAGGTCGACGCGGACGGCCTGCTGTCGGTGTTCGCTCGCGAGCAGCTGTCGGGCGTCGAGGCCTCGGTCGTCGTGAAGCCGTCGTACGGTCTTGCCGACGACGACATCGCGAAGATGCTCGAGGACAGCTTCAAGACCGCCGAAATCGACATGCGCGCCCGCGCGCTGCGCGAGGCGCAGGTCGAGGCCGAGCGGATGCTCGAGGCGACGCAGGCTGCGCTGGCGGCCGACGGCGAACTGCTCGACGCGGACGAACGCACGCAAGTCGACACGCTGGCCGCGGCGCTGCGCGCGGTGGCCCAAGGCGACGACACGAACGCGATCGAAGCGGCGACCAAGGCGCTGGCCGACGGCACCGACGAATTCGCGGCGCGCCGGATGGACAAGAGCATCAAGCGCGCGCTGTCGGGCCGCCGGCTCGACGAGATCTGAACTCACGCACTGCGCATCGGCCGGCGACGGCCCGCGCGATAATGAACCGTGCGGCGCCTGGCGCCGCACCCTGACTGACGGAACGGACATGCCTCAACTGGTGGTGCTGCCTCACGTCGAACTGTGCCCGGATGGCGCAGTGATCGACGCGACGCCCGGCAAGAGTATCTGCGACAACCTGCTCGAACACGGGATCGAGATCGAGCATGCATGCGAGAAGTCGTGCGCGTGCACGACGTGCCACGTGGTGATCCGCGAAGGCTTTAACGATCTGACGCCGTCCGAAGAGGACGAGGACGATCTGTTGGACAAGGCGTGGGGCCTCGAGCCGACGTCGCGCCTGTCGTGCCAGGCGATCGTGACGGAAGATTCGGACCTGGTGGTCGAGATCCCGAAGTACTCGATCAACCACGCGAAGGAAAACCACTGACAGGAACCGGAGGCAGGCGATGAAATGGACCGATTCGCGTGAAATAGCCATTGCGCTGGCGGACAAGCACCCCGACATCGACCCGCAGCGGATCAACTTTGTCGACTTGCGCCAGTGGGTGCTCGAACTCGATGGCTTCAACGACGATCCGACGCACTCCGGCGAGAAGATCCTCGAAGCGATCCAGGCGCACTGGATCGACGAATCGGACTTCGACGACGAGGACTGAACACCGCGTGCGCCGTAATGGCGCAGACGGTTGGCAATGGTAAACGGCTCGTGAGCAATCGCTCACGAGCCGTTTTCATTTTCAGTCGCGGTTGCCCGCGCGCGTGACGCGGGCAGGGGAGTCACGCGATTACGCGCCCACCAGCGTCCCGTTCTCGATCCGCACGCGCTGGCCCTGGCCGAACGGCGGCTGCTGGTTGTGGTACGTGAACGTGCGCGTCGCGCCGCTCTCCATCTGCACTTGCACCTGGTAGTCGGTTTCCGCGCGCACCTGCTTTTCGACCTGGTTGCCGGCCAGGCCGCCACCCAGTGCGCCGATGATCGTCATTGCGGTGCGGCCGTTGCCGTGGCCGAACTGGTTGCCCAGCAGGCCGCCCGCCGCGGCGCCGCCGACCGCGCCGATGCCCGAGCTCTGGCCGGGCGTGCGGATCGGCGTAACCGCGACGACCGTACCGCAGCTCTGGCAGTAGGTCTGCGCGGGTGCCGACGGCTGCTGTGCGTATTGCGGCGGCTGCGGTGCCGTGGTGTGGCGGCGGTGCGGCGCAGCCGGGCGCGGCGCGGGTTTCGGCTCGGCCTGCGCGACGGCGGCCTTCTGCTGCGCGGCAGCCTGTTCGGCCGCCTGCTGCTGGGCCTGCGCGGCGAGCGCGGCGCTGGCAGCGGCGGCGGTATCGACGGCCGGCTGCGATGCGATCAGCGCGGCCTGGGTCTGGCCGTTCTGTTCGTTGCTGCTGCTGGCCTTCGGGAACACGCCCGTGATCGCGGCCGTCGCCGCGAGGCTGGCGACGATGACGGCGCCGGCGGCGGTGGCGATGAGCGGGTGGAGGCGTTGCTTTTGCGGCGTGGTCTGATTCTGGTTGTCCATTTTTTTCTCCGATGTCGATCCGGATCGGCACATCGGTGCCGGGCCGGACCCCACGCTCGGGAGCGAGCAGACTTGGCGTTCCTGCGCCTCGTTCTGGTCCCGTGGTCATGCGTGGTGACGCAACAGGAGTGTCATCCACCGGCTCGCGGCGCACCGTATCAAGGTGTAACGAATTGCAGCGGGGCGCAGGCGGTCGTTACCGGGAAAACCCGAGGAAGGCCGTTACGACGAGGGGATAAAACGGGGGAGGATCGAAACCCGGCGGACGCCGGTTGGCGGGATTTACGCGTCGTTACAAAGCTGACGCGTGCGCGCCGCAGGGCGCGGCGCACACGCGGGCGCGGCGATCAGTCTTCGCGGCGCAGATGCGGGAACAGCAGCACGTCGCGGATCGTCGGGCTGTCGGTCAGCAGCATCACGAGACGGTCGATGCCGATCCCGCAGCCGCCGGTCGGAGGCATCCCGTATTCGAGCGCGCGGATGTAGTCGGCGTCGAAGAACATCGCTTCCTCGTCGCCCGCATCCTTCTGCTCGACCTGCTTCTTGAAGCGTGCGGCCTGGTCTTCCGGATCGTTCAGCTCCGAGAAGCCGTTCGCGATTTCGCGGCCGGTCATGAACAGCTCGAAACGCTCGGTGATGCCCGGCACCGTATCCGATGCGCGTGCGAGCGGCGACACCTCGACCGGGTAGTCGATGATGAAGGTCGGCTCCCACAGCTGCGCTTCGGCCGTTTCCTCGAACAGCGCGAGCTGCAGTGCGCCGATGCCGGCGTTCAGGAACGCCGGCTGCGACACGTCGACGCCGAAGCGCTTCAGTTCGGTGCGCAGGAACGCGTCGTCCGACAGCTGGCCGTCGGTGTAGTCCGGTGCGTATTTCTGGATCGCCTGCGTGATCGTCAGGCGGTGGAACGGCTTCGCGAGGTCGAGCTCGCGGCCCTGGTACTGGATCGTCGCGGTGCCGAGCGCATCGATCGCCGCCTGGCGGATCAGTTGCTCGGTGAAGTCCATCAGCCAGCGGTAATCGGTGTACGCGGCGTAGAACTCCATCATCGTGAATTCCGGGTTGTGACGCGGCGACACGCCTTCATTCCGGAAATTGCGGTTGATCTCGAACACGCGTTCGAAGCCGCCGACGATCAGGCGCTTCAGGTACAGCTCCGGCGCGATGCGCAGGAACATCTGCATGTCGAGCGCATTGTGATGCGTGACGAACGGCTTCGCGGCCGCGCCGCCCGGGATCGGGTGCAGCATCGGCGTTTCGACTTCCATGAACTCGGCGTTGTCCATGAACTTGCGGATCGACGCGATCGTCTTGGTGCGGGCACGGAACGTGTCGCGCGTTTCCGGCGTGACGATCAGGTCGACGTAGCGCTGGCGGTAGCGCATTTCCTGGTCGGACAGGCCGTGGAACTTGTCCGGCAGCGGGCGCAGCGCCTTCGACAGCAGGCGCAGTTCCTTGCACTGGACCGACAGCTCGCCCTTGTTGGTGCGGAACAGCACGCCGCGCGCGGCGACGATGTCGCCGAGGTCCCACTTCTTGAATGCGTCGTAGGTTTCCGCGCCGACGTCGTTCGGCGTCACGAAGAACTGGATCTGGCCCGAACCGTCCTGCACCGTCGCGAAGCTCGCCTTGCCCATCACGCGCTTGAGCATCATGCGGCCGGCGACCGACACCTCGACCGGGTTCGCTTCGAGCGCGGCCTTGTCCGAGTCGGCGAACTTCGCCTGCAGGTCGGCTGCGTGGTGCTCGGGCCGGAAGTCGTTCGGGTAGGCGACGCCTTGCTCGCGCAGGGCGCGCAGCTTCTCGCGGCGCTCGGCGATGATCTGGTTTTCGTCCGCCGTGACGGCGGGCTGCGTTTGGGTCGGTTCGGTCATGATGGTCGGAATTCGGAGTGGGTGCGGCAACGCAAACGGGAAGGGCAAGGGGGCGCGACCCGGCAGGGCCGCGCCGCGGCGCTTACACGCCCTGTTTGAGGCTCGCGCTGATGAAGTCGTCGAGGTCGCCGTCGAGGACAGCTCGCGTGTTGCTCATTTCGACGTTCGTGCGCAGATCCTTCACGCGGCTCTGGTCGAGCACGTACGAACGGATCTGGTGGCCCCAGCCCACATCGGTCTTGCTCGATTCGAGCTTGTCCTGTTCGGCCTGGCGCTTGCGCATTTCAACTTCGTACAGGCGCGATTTCAGCATCGCCATCGCTTCTGCGCGGTTGCGGTGCTGCGAGCGGTCGTTCTGGCACTGCACGACGATACCGGTCGGCATGTGCGTGATCCGCACCGCGGAGTCGGTCTTGTTGATGTGCTGACCGCCCGCGCCCGATGCGCGGTACGTGTCGATGCGCAGGTCGGCCGGGTTGATCTCGACTTCGATCGAGTCGTCGATTTCCGGATACACGAACACCGACGAGAACGACGTGTGGCGGCCGCCCGACGAGTCGAACGGCGACTTGCGCACGAGGCGGTGAATGCCCGTTTCGGTGCGCAGGAAGCCGTATGCGTATTCGCCCGAGACCTTGACCGTCGCATTCTTGATGCCGGCGACGTCGCCGTCGGACTCTTCGAGCACTTCGGCCTTGAAGCCCTTGCGTTCGCAGTAGCGCAGGTACTGGCGCAGCAGCATCGACGCCCAGTCGCACGCCTCGGTACCGCCGGCGCCGGCCTGGATGTCGATGAAGCAGTTGTTCGGGTCGGCCGGGTTCGAGAACATCCGGCGGAACTCGATGTCGCCCACGCGTGCCTCGAGCTTCGCGGCGTCTTCTTCCGACGCGACGAGGGTGTCCTCGTCGCCTTCCTCGCGGGCCAGCTCGAACAGGTCGAGCGCGTCGCGCAGGTCGCTATCGAGCGCGGTCAGCGTCGTGACGACGCCCTCGAGCAGCTTCTTCTCGCGACCGAGCGCCTGGGCGTTCTTCGAATCGTTCCAGACGTTCGGGTCTTCGAGTTCCTTGTTGACTTCGGTCAGACGCGCAGCTTTGGCGTCGTAGTCAAAGATACCCCCGAAGCTCGCCCGCGCGGTTGCGCAGGTCGAGCAGGGAGCTTTCGATCGCGTTGAGACGTTCCGCTTCCATGATCGTTCGCTATTCTTGCTTCGTAAAAAAGCGGAATTATAGCCGATCGGCAGGGTTGCCCGGTGACGCAAACGGTGCTCGCACGCGTGCCGCGGCCCCGTCCGGCGCGGCGTGCGTGCAGCGGCGGGTATCGCGGGCCGGGCGGCCCACGCTCAGCCGGCCGCGTGTTCGACGATCAGTTGGACGCGCGTGACGCCATTCCACGTGTCGGCGACGAGGCGGTACGCGACCAGCGCGCTCTCCGGCAGCGGCTCCGTGTGGTTGAACCAGATCGCGCTGAAACGCTGGCGGCCGCGCGCCAGCTGCAGCTTCAGATGCTTTTCCTTCACGAGCGACTGGGACACGACGTCGAATTCGCCCGAGAAAAGCGGGGCCGGAAAGCCTTGCCCCCAGACGGCCTCGTCGAGCAGTCCGACGAACTGCGGCGTGAAGTACGCGTCCTCGAGTTCGCCGTCGGTTTCGATCACGCGGGCGAGCGCGTCGTCGGACAACCATTCGCGCGCGACGGCCTCGAACGCGGCGGCAAAGCGCGGCACGTTCTCGGTGTCGAGCGTGAGGCCGGCCGCCATCGCATGGCCGCCGAACGCGACGATCAGGTCCGGTTCGCGTTTCGACACGAGGTCGAGCGCGTCGCGCAGGTGGAAGCCGGGAATCGAACGGCCCGACCCCTTGACCCGCTTGCCTTCGTCGTCCGCGTGCGCAAACGTGAACGACGGGCGGTGGAATTTTTCCTTGAGCCGGCCGGCGACGATGCCGATCACGCCCTGGTGCCACTCGGGGTTGAAGAGGGTGATCGTGCATGCGTCGGCCGGATCGACGTCGGCGAGATCGGCGAGCGCCTGCTGCTGCATGCCGGCCTCGATCTCGCGGCGCTCGCGGTTCATCACGTCGAGCTGCTGCGCGAGATCCCATGCGCGGCCGATGTCGTCGGTGATCAGGCACTCGATCCCGAGCGACATGTCGGAGAGCCGCCCGGCGGCGTTCAGACGCGGGCCGAGGCCGAAGCCGAGGTCGAAGCCCGACGCCGTGCGTGCTTCACGTGCGGCGGCGCGGAACAGCGCGGCGATGCCCGGCTGCATGCGGCCGTTGCGGATCCGCTGCAGCCCCTGTGCGACGAGCACGCGGTTGTTGCCGTCGAGCCGCACGACGTCGGCGACGGTGCCGAGCGCGACGAGGTCGAGCAGGCCGTCGAGGCGCGGCTCGGCTTCCTTGCTCGCGAAGGCGCCGCGGCGGCGCAGCTCGGCGCGCAGCGCGAGCAGCACGTAGAACATCACGCCGACGCCCGCGAGGTGCTTGCTCGGGAACACGCAGCCGGGCTGGTTCGGGTTGACGATCGCGCGTGCGGCGGGCAGCGCGTCGCCGGGCAGGTGATGGTCGGTCACGAGCACGTCGATGCCGCGCGCGTTCGCGGCTTCGACGCCCGCGACACTCGCGATCCCGTTGTCGACGGTGATCAGCAGGTCGGGCTTGCGCGCGGCCGCGAGTTCGACGATCTCGGGCGTGAGGCCGTAGCCGTATTCGAAGCGGTTCGGCACCAGGTAGTCGATCTGCGCGCCGAACATCCGCAGGCCGCGCACCGCGACCGCGCAGGCGGTCGCGCCGTCGCAGTCGTAGTCGGCGACGACCAGCAGGCGCCGCTTGTCGGCGATCGCGTCGGCGAGCAGCGACGCCGCGTCGGCGCAGCCTTTCAGCTCGGTGGGCGGAACGAGGCGCGCCAGCGCGGTCTCGATGTCGGCGGGGGACTGCACACCGCGCGATGCGTACAGGCGCGCAAGGACGGGGTGCAGGCCGTGGCGCGCGAGCACTTCGGCGTCGGCGGGTGCGACGGGGCGGGTAACGATCCGGGTCATACGGGGTCTGCTTGTTATTCGAACAGGGAGGCCAGCGCGCGGCGGCGCCAGAATTTGCGCAGGTCGCCGCGCGTCGCGTGCAGCGTCACGGAACTCGTGTCGCCGCACAGCGTGATATCGACGCTCGCGAGCTCGCCGGATTGCAGCGCGGCGAGGACCGGCGCGAACCAGTCGCGCTCGAGCGCGGCGAGTCCGTCGTGCCAGCGCGCCCAATCCTGCTCGATGAACGGGGTGGTCAGCGCCGGCAGTTCGATGAGCGTCGCGCCGTCGGCGGCGGGCAGCGTGCCGAACGCGGCCGGCAACGCGCCGGCATCGGCTTGCGCGGCGCGCGCGAGGCCGAGCGCCGCGGGCGATGCGGACAGCACACGCGCGAACGGCTTGCCGACCGGCTTCAGCGTGCCCTGCGCATGGAACCAGATCGAATTGACGGCCGGCAGGCCACGCGCCTCGCGGGCTTCGTTGACCGGATGCTGGAACCACGCCATCTGCACTTCGTTCTGCAGCTTCATCCACATCCGCGAGCGTTCGCCCGTATGGGCCTCGTGCGGCAGCCAGATCTCGATGTTGCGGCCGCTCGCGCGCAGCGGCGCGGCGCCGGCGAGCCGGGCAAGCTGCTCGCTCGACAAATACCAGCGTGACGGGTTCGGCGCTTCGAGCCGGACGCCAAGCTCCTCGATCAGCGGCCGCGCGACCGCGAGCAGCGCGGCTGCGTCGCCGTCGGCGAGCGCGAGGGCGGCCGGATCGACGAGCACCAGGTGATCGTGTGCGATTTCGACGTGGACGGGCTCGACGCAGGCCCACGCGTGGGCGCCGGGGTCGCCGCCGTCTGCCAGCAGCATGTAGGGCGCGAGCGGCGCCTCGTCCGCGGCGTTGCCCTGGGTCGCGCCGAACTGGCGGGCCAGCCAGCGCTCGTGCGGCAGCGTGCGCTGGAAGTCTTCACCCGCCACGCGCTCGACGAGGCTGGCGCGGGCGAGCAACTTTTCGAGCGCGGGGCTGTCCAGCGTGTGCAGGGACGAGGCCGCATCGGCCGCCGACGGCAGCGCGAACGGAACGAGAAAATGGAGGCGTCGGTCGTGCATGATGGTGCGCATTGTATGGCAAACTGCGCGCGTGATCGGGCCGGCTGACGGCCCGTTCGCGTCCGGCGGCCGTTTTTCGACCGTGCCCGTGCCGGTGGCCGCCACCGGGCGGCGGTCCGGCCGCGGGGCGCCTCCCCGCCGTAACCAGCAGAAAGGATTCGCTTGAAACTTCCGTACGAATGGCAGATCGGCTGGCGCTACACGCGCGCCGGCAAACGCACGACCGGTAACGGCTTCATTTCCTTCATCGCGCTCGTGTCGATGCTCGGGATCGCGCTCGGCGTCGCGGCGCTGATCGTCGTGCTGTCGGTGATGAACGGCTTCCAGAAGGAAGTGCGCGACCGCATGCTGTCGGTGCTTGCGCACGTCGAGGTGTTCTCGCCGACGGGCTCGATGCCCGACTGGCAACTGACCGCGCAGGAAGCGCGCCGCAATCCGTCGGTGATCGGCGCGGCGCCGTACGTCGATGCGCAGGCGCTGCTCACCCGCCAGGATGCGGTGAGCGGCGTGATGCTGCGCGGCGTCGAGCCGACGCTCGAGCCGCAGGTGTCGGACATCGGCAAGGACATGAAGGCAGGCCAGCTCGGCGCGCTCGTGCCGGGCCAGTTCGGCATCGTGCTCGGCGATGCGCTCGCCGGCAACCTCGGTGTGACGGTCGGCGACAAGGTCACGCTGGTCGCGCCGGAAGGGTCGATCACGCCGGCCGGCATGATGCCGCGGCTGAAGCAGTTCACGGTCGTCGGCGTGTTCGAGTCCGGGCACTACGAATACGACAGCACGCTCGCGATGATCAACATCCGCGACGCCGAGGCGCTGTTCCGGATGTCCGCGCCGACCGGCGTGCGGCTGCGGCTGAAGGACATGCAGAAGGCGCCGGACGTGGCGGTCGAGCTGTCGCATACGCTGTCGGGCAGCCTGTACATCCGCGACTGGACCCAGCAGAACAAAACGTGGTTCTCGGCCGTGCAGATCGAGAAGCGGATGATGTTCATCATCCTTACGCTGATCATCGCGGTGGCCGCGTTCAACCTCGTGTCGTCGCTCGTGATGACGGTGACCAACAAGCAGGCCGACATCGCGATCCTGCGTACGCTCGGCGCGCAGCCGGGGTCGATCATGAAGATCTTCGTCGTGCAGGGCGTGACG
Source organism: Burkholderia sp. AU45251 (assembly GCF_030482905.1). NCBI lineage: Bacteria > Pseudomonadati > Pseudomonadota > Betaproteobacteria > Burkholderiales > Burkholderiaceae > Burkholderia > Burkholderia sp. AU45251. The sequence goes on from NZ_JAUJQH010000022.1 coordinate 81,262, forward strand.
ATCGGCTTCGTCGGCACGGCGTCGGGCGTCGCGCTCGGCTGCCTGATCGCGTGGAGCATCCCGTGGCTGATTCCGATGATCGAGCACCTGTTCGGCGTGCAGTTCCTGCCGCCGTCCGTGTACTTCATCAGCGAGCTGCCGTCCGAACTCGTCGCGAGCGATGTGATCCGGATCGGGCTGATCGCGTTCGCGCTGTCGGCCGTTGCGACGCTCTATCCGAGCTGGCGCGGCGCGAAGGTGAAGCCGGCGGAGGCGCTTCGCTATGAATGATCGCGCGACCGCATTCGCGGATGCAAAACAACACAACAGACAGGATTCGGCAGGTATGCAGGAATACGTGCTTCAGGCGCGCGGGATCACGAAGGCGTTCGTGCAGGGCGGCTTCAACGTGCAGGTGCTCAACAATACCGAACTGACGGTGCGGCGCGGCGAGAAGCTCGCGGTCGTCGGTGCGTCGGGTTCCGGCAAGAGCACGCTGCTGCACGTGCTGGGCGGGCTCGACGAGCCGAGCGCGGGCGAGGTGTCGCTGCTCGGCAAGCCGTTTACGCAGCTCGCCGAGCGCGAGCGCAACGAATTGCGCAACCGTGCGCTCGGCTTCGTCTACCAGTTCCATCACCTGCTGCCCGAGTTCACCGCGCTCGACAACGTCGCGATGCCGCTGCGCATCCGCCGGATGACGACCGAGGACGCGCGCGAGCAGGCCCAGACGATGCTCGAGCGTGTCGGTCTCGGCCCGCGTGCGAAGCACCGGCCGGGCGAGCTGTCGGGCGGCGAGCGGCAGCGCGTCGCGATTGCGCGCGCGCTGGTCACGAAACCCGCGTGCGTGCTGGCCGACGAGCCGACCGGCAACCTCGACGGCACGACGGCCGATACGGTGTTCAACCTGATGCTCGAACTGTCCGAGACGCTCGAAACGAGCTTCGTGATCGTCACGCACGATCCCGATCTCGCCGCGCGCTGCGACCGCATCATGCGGCTGCGTGACGGCGTGCTGTACGAGGAGCCGGCGCTGCCGGTGTAAGAAGCGAACGCGCTTGGCCTGCTGCCGGGGTTGTCCCGGTGCGGCGCCAGGGCACAGGACTGCTGCCATGTGGATCGATACGCACTGCCATCTCGATGCCGCCGAGTTCGACGCCGACCGCGACGCGGTCGCGCACGCGGCGCGCGCGGCCGGCGTGTCGCGCATCGTGATCCCGAGCGTCGGGCGCGACAACTTCACGACGGTGCGCGAGCTCGCGCAACGCACGCCGGGCGCGGTCTATGCGCTCGGCATCCATCCGATGTATACGCCGCGCGCACGGGACGAGGATCTCGACCTGCTGCGCATGGAGATCGAGGCGAGCCTCGACGATCCGCGCTTCGTCGCGATCGGCGAGATCGGTCTCGACTATTTCGTGCCGGGGCTCGACGAAGACCGGCAGCAGTTCTTCTACCAGGGGCAACTCAAGCTCGCGCGCGAATTCGATCTGCCCGTGCTGTGTCACGTGCGCAAGTCGCAGGATCGCGTGCTGGCCGGGCTGCGCCGGTTCGGCGTGCGGCGCGGCATCGCGCATGCGTTCAACGGCAGTTTCCAGCAGGCCGAAGCGTATCTCGCGCAAGGACTGCATCTCGGCTTCGGTGGCAACGTGACCTTCACGCGCGCGCTGCAGATCCGCCGGCTCGCCACGGAGTTGCCGCTCGACGCGCTCGTCGTCGAGACCGACGCGCCCGACATCGCGCCCGAATGGGCGTACAAATCCCGCAACACGCCCGACCAGGTGCCACGCATCGGCGATGTACTCGCCGAACTGCGCGGGCTCGACGCCGGCGCAGTGTCCCTATGCACTTCGGCTAACGCGCTCGCCGCGCTGCCGCGACTCGCACTTTCGTCCGCATAATCGTTGCCGGAAGGCGCCGCATTCGCCATGGCGGCGCCGGGTGGACGAGGAGGTGCGATGCGCGTGTGGTGGATCGCGTTCGCGCTCGGCGTGGTCGTGCTGCAGCGGCAGGCGGCGTTGCCGGGTGCGTTCGCATGGACGATCGGTGCAGCCGTGCTCGCGGGCTGCGCGGTGCTGGGCGCGTGGTGCATGCGCCGCAGGCGCACGCGGTCGACCGTCGCGTTCGGATGGATGCTGTGCGCGCTCGCGGCCTGCGTCGCGGGGTTCGGCTACGCGGCCGCGCGGGCCGAATGGCGGCTGGACGACAGCCTGCCCGTCGAGTGGGAAGGGCGCGACATCGTCGTGACCGGTGTGATTCAGGGGCTGCCCGTGATCGACGAGACAAGTGCGAGGCTGCTGTTCGCCGTCGAGTCGAACGATGCGGGGCTGGCTCGTTTTCCGCCGTTGATCCGGCTGTCGTGGCGCGCGTATGGCGCATCGGCGACACGCGATCCACTTCCCGATCTGCGTGCCGCACAGCGCTGGCGTTTCGTCGTGCGTCTGAAGCGCCCGCATGCCGAGGCCAATCCCGGCGTGCGTGACAGCGAGGCGGCGTGGCTTGCCGCAGGTATTCGCGCGATCGGCTATGTCAGCGCGCCCAGGCGGGCGGTATTGCTCGATGTGCACGCATCAGGATGGCGTGCTTCGATCGATCGGCTGCGCGATGCGCTGCGCTCGCGTATCGCCGAGGCGCTCGGCAGCGACGCCAGTCATCGCGGCATCGTCGCCGCACTCGCGATCGGGGATCAGTCGGACATTGGCGACGACGACTGGCGCGTGCTGCGCAGCACGGGCACGAGCCACCTGGTCGCGATCTCCGGCCTGCATGTCGGGCTCGTCGGCGCGATCGCGGGCGGGCTCGTGTCGATGGTCTGGCGCCGCCTGCGCTGGCGCGCACGGGCCGCGACGCTCATGTTGCCGGCGCCGTACGCCGCCGCGCTCGCCGCACTCACCGCCGCGGCCGGATATGCGGCGCTCGCCGGTTTCAACGTACCGGCGCAGCGCGCGTGGTGGATGATCGCGGCCGGCGGCATCGCGTATCTGGCCGGGCGCAGCGTACCGACTTCCGCGGTGCTGTGCGCGGCACTCGGCGGCGTGTTGGTTGCGGATCCGTGGGCGGTGCTGTCGGCCGGGTTCTGGCTGTCGTTCGGGGCGGTTGCCGTGATCCTGATGGCCGTCGCCGCTTGGCGTGGCGTGCGTGAGCCCGATGCGGAACGCGAGGAGGGCGATGGCACGGCCGGCTTGTCGAGCCGGTTGCGTGCGTGGGGGGCACGCGCCGGGCGCCGTATTGCCGAGGCCACGCGCGTGCAGTACGCGGTGACGATCGGTCTCGCGCCGCTGACGGCCGCATGGTTCGCGCAGATCTCCCTGTCGGGCCCGTTTGGCAATGCGTTTGCGATTCCGTGGGTCAGCTCGGTCGTGACGCCGGTCGTGCTGGCCGGCATCGCGCTGCCGGCGCCGTTCGATGCGTATGCATTCCGGCTTGCGCACGCGGCGCTCGAACCGATGATGACGTTGCTCGGGCACCTCGCCGACTGGCCGGCCGGCGTGTTCTGGTTGCGCATGCCCGACTGGCCGGCGCTGGTGCTGGCCTGTGTGGGCGTCGCATGGGCGCTGATGCCGCGCGGCTGGCCGTTGCGCTGGGTGGCACCGCTCACGTGGCTGCCGCTCGTCGCGCCGGCAGCCGATACGCCGCCGCCGGGCGGTTTCCGGCTGACCGTGCTCGACGTCGGGCAGGGCGCGTCGGTGCTGGTGGAGACCGCGCGGCGCACTGTGCTGTTCGATGCGGGGCCGGGCGCGGAGTCGACTCATGCCGGCGCGCGGATCGTTGCGCCGGCACTGCGTGCGCGTGGCATCGCGGTGATCGATTCGCTCGTGCTCAGTCACGCGGATGCCGATCACGCGGGCGGTGCGCCAGCCGTCTATGCGGCAGCCGACGTACGACAGTTGCTGGCCGGCATTGCGCCGAACAGCCGGCTGTGGCGCGACGCGGCAGCTGCCGGCGTCGCCGACCGGCTGCCGTGTGTGGCCGGGCAGCACTGGACCTGGGACGGCGTCGCGTTCACGATGCTGTGGCCGCAGGGCGGCCCGGGTGCGGGTACCTCGAACGGGCAGTCGTGCGTGCTGCGCATCGACGCGGGCGACACGTCCGCACTGCTGACGGGCGACATCGAGGCGCGCGCCGAACGCCGGCTCGTGGACGCTGCGCGCGACGCGCTGGCCGCGCAGATCCTGGTCGTTCCGCACCACGGCAGCCGCACGTCGTCGGTCGAGCCTTTCCTCGATTCGGTCGGGCCGCGCGTCGCGGTATTTCCTGTAGGCTATCGCAATCGTTTCGGGCATCCTCACCGGACGGTTCTCGCCCGTTACGAGGCGCGCGGGATTCCGCTGCCGCGCACCGATCGCGACGGTGCCGTGCGGTTCGACGTCGCACCGGCCGACGGCGGGTTTGCCTTCGAGCGTTATCGCGACGTTCGGCGACGGTACTGGATGGATCGGTGATCGCGGCGAGGGCCGGCGTAGCGAGAAGGAAGGCCCGGGATCCGCGCATCATGTCGAAGCATGGGCCCGGCAGAACACGAAGCAGAGGGCCGGGGCTGACCCCGGTCGACCGCGAAGCATGGGGCGGGAGTAAGCGCTAAAGCACCAACTCCCGCCGACAAAGGAGACATCGGCGTTTGAAGGACATCCTCCATTTCTCGCACGCGAACGGCTTCCCGGCGTCGACGTACCGGACGATCTTCGCCGAACTGGCCGACGACTACGAGCTGCGCTACATCGAACGGATCGGCCACGACCGCCGCTACCCGGTGACGCGTGACTGGCCGCATCTCGTCGAGCAGCTGCTCGACGACATCGGCAGCCGCTACGAGCGTCCCGTCTGGCTCGTCGGTCATTCGCTCGGCGGCTACCTGTCGCTGATGGCCGCGCTGAAGAAGCCGCAATGGGTGCGCGGCGTCGTGATGATCGATTCGCCGATCATCGCGGGCTGGCGCGCCGGCGCATTGCGTGCAAGCCAGTGGGCGGGGCTCGACGAGCGGCTGTCGCCGGCCGCCGCGACGCGCAACCGGCGCACGCGCTGGGTGAGCCGCGACGACGTCTGGCGGCATTTCCGCGAGAAGCCGGCGTTCGCCCGCTGGGACGAACGGATGCTGGCGGACTACATCGACTATGGGATTCCGCAGGCCGGTGCCGACGGCGAGCGGGCGCTCGCGTTCGACCGGCAGATCGAATACCTGATCTACCGGACCCTGCCGCACACGCTCGGCCCGCGGCTCGCGCACGGCGCGCCGGTGCCGCTCGGTTTTCTCGCCGGCACGCGTTCGCGCGAGGTGCGCCAGGTCGGGCTCGATGCGACGCGCCGCGCGGCGCGCGGTCGCGTCGAATGGCTGGAAGGCAGCCACCTGTTCCCGATGGAGCGGCCGCTCGAGACCGCCCGCGCATTGCAGCGGATGCTGAATTCGCTGAAGGCGGTGGAGGGCGATGTGACGCAGGGCGGTGCCCCGCTCGCGAAGCGCGCCTGACGCACGGTTGGGCGGCCGGGGCGCGCCTGCGATGCGCGCGGTTGCGCCGGCGCGCACGGCTGGTGCGGGTCGGCGCGAAAGGGCGCGATCATCGAGTCAATTGCTGAGAGAAGGGCGGGCTTTACGGTATAATCCGTTTTTCCCGCGAGCATCCAGCGATGACCAAATATGTTTTCGTCACCGGCGGCGTAGTTTCTTCCCTTGGCAAGGGTATTGCCGCCGCTTCCCTCGCCGCGATCCTCGAATCGCGCGGTCTGAAAGTCACCCTCCTCAAACTCGATCCCTACATCAACGTCGACCCCGGCACGATGAGCCCGTTCCAGCACGGCGAAGTGTTCGTGACGGAAGATGGAGCGGAGACGGACCTCGACCTCGGCCACTATGAGCGCTTCATCAGCACGAAGATGCGCAAGGCCAACAACTTCACGACCGGCCAGATCTACGAATCGGTGATCCGCAAGGAACGCCGCGGCGACTATCTCGGCAAGACCGTGCAGGTCATTCCGCACATCACGAACGAAATCCAGGCGTTCGTCGAGCGCGGGGCCGCGTCGGCCACCTGCGGTGAGCCGGATGTCGCGATCGTCGAGATCGGCGGCACGGTCGGTGACATCGAATCGCTGCCGTTCCTCGAAGCCGCGCGCCAGATGAGCCTGCGCCTCGGCCGCAACAGCGCGTGCTTCGTGCACCTGACGCTGGTGCCGTACGTCGCGACGGCCGGCGAGCTGAAGACGAAGCCGACCCAGCACAGCGTGCAGAAGCTGCGCGAGATCGGCATCCTGCCGCACGTGCTGCTGTGCCGTGCGGACCGCCGCATTCCGGACGACGAATCGAAGAAGATCTCGATGTTCTCGAACGTGCCGGAAGACGCCGTGATCTCGGTGTGGGACGCCGACAGCATCTACAAGATTCCGCAGATGCTGCACGACCAGGGCCTCGACCGCATCATCTGCGAGGAACTGAAGCTGTCGCCGAAGGACGCCGACCTGAGCATGTGGTCGGAACTCGTCGAGAAGCTCGAGAACCCGAAGCACGAAGTGACGATCGGCATGGTCGGCAAGTATGTCGACCTGACCGAGTCGTACAAGTCGCTGATCGAGGCGCTGCGCCACGCATCGCTGCACACGTCGACCAAGGTCAACATCGAATACATCGACTCGGAAGAGATCGAGACGAACGGTGTCGACAGCCTGAAGCACCTCGACGCCGTGCTGGTGCCGGGCGGTTTCGGCCGTCGCGGCACGGAAGGCAAGATCGCGGCGATCCGCTATGCGCGTGAAGCCAAGGTGCCGTATCTCGGCATCTGCCTCGGCATGCAGCTCGCGGTGATCGAGTTCGCGCGCGACGTCGTCGGCCTGAAGCAGGCGAACAGCACGGAATTCGAGCCGGACACGCCGGAACGCGTGGTCGCGCTGATCACCGAATGGGCCGACCGCGACGGCAAGATCGAGACGCGCACCGAGGAATCCGACCTCGGCGGCACGATGCGCCTCGGCTCGCAGCGCTGCCCGATCAAGCCGGGCACGATGGCGGAAGAAATCTATGGCAAGGACGTGAACGAGCGCCATCGCCACCGTTATGAAGTCAATAACCGCTTCGTGCCCCAGCTCGAAGCCGGCGGCCTTATCATCAGCGCCCGTACCCCGAGCGAGGATCTGCCGGAAATGATGGAACTGCCGCGTTCGATGCACCCGTGGTTCGTCGGCGTCCAGTTCCACCCGGAATTCACGTCCACGCCGCGTGACGGTCATCCCCTCTTCAAGTCGTTCGTCGAAGCTGCGCTTGCCAACAAGCAAGCGCGCGGAGTGTAAGCATGAAGCTGTGCGATTTCGAGGTCGGTCTCGACAAGCCTTTCTTCCTGATCGCGGGTACCTGCGTCGTCGAATCGGAGCAAATGACGATCGACACGGCGGGCCGCCTGAAGGAGATCTGCGCGAAGCTGAACGTTCCGTTCATCTACAAGTCGTCCTACGACAAGGCGAACCGCAGCTCGGGCAAGTCGTTCCGCGGCCTCGGAATGGACGAGGGCCTGCGGATCCTGTCCGAGGTGAAGCGCCAGCTCGGCCTGCCGGTGCTGACCGACGTGCATTCGATCGAAGAGATCGAGCAGGTCGCGTCGGTCGTCGACGTGCTGCAGACGCCGGCGTTCCTGTGCCGCCAGACCGATTTCATCCATGCGTGCGCGCGCTCGGGCAAGCCCGTCAACATCAAGAAGGGCCAGTTCCTCGCGCCGCACGACATGAAGAACGTGATCGACAAGGCGCGCGAAGCGGCCCGTGAAGCGGGGCTGTCGGAAGACCGCTTCATGGCGTGCGAGCGCGGTGTCTCGTTCGGCTACAACAATCTCGTGTCGGACATGCGTTCGCTCGCGATCATGCGCGAGACGAGCGCCCCCGTCGTGTTCGATGCGACCCACTCGGTGCAGCTGCCGGGCGGGCAGGGCACGAGCTCGGGCGGCCAGCGCGAATTCGTGCCGGTGCTCGCACGGGCGGCGGTCGCGACGGGCGTCGCGGGCCTCTTCATGGAGACGCACCCGAATCCGGCTGAAGCAAAGTCGGACGGCCCGAACGCGGTGCCGCTGAACCGGATGGGTGCGCTGCTGGAGACCCTCGTCACGCTCGACCAGGCGGTGAAGCGCAATCCGTTCCTGGAAAACGATTTCAATTAAAGATCGAATGAACCTTGCGACGGCTTCGCGCGTCAGTAGCGAAAGCGGTTCAGGCGCGCGCGCCGTCGCAGTTTGAAGAATCCATCGTCATTCTCAGAGGAAACCCATGAGTGCAATCGTAGATATCATCGGCCGCGAGATTCTGGATTCGCGCGGCAACCCCACCGTCGAATGCGACGTGCTGCTCGAATCGGGCACGATGGGCCGCGCGGCGGTGCCGTCGGGCGCGTCCACCGGCTCGCGTGAAGCGATCGAACTGCGCGACGGCGAAGCCGGCCGCTACAACGGCAAGGGCGTGCTGAAGGCAGTCGAGCATATCAACACCGAAATCTCCGAAGCCATCATGGGCCTCGACGCGTCGGAACAGGCGTTCCTCGACAAGACGCTGCTCGAGCTGGACGGCACCGACAACAAGTCGCGCCTCGGCGCGAACGCGATGCTGGCCGTGTCGATGGCCGTCGCGAAGGCAGCCGCCGAAGAGGCTGGCCTGCCGCTGTACCGCTACTTCGGCGGTTCGGGTGCAATGCAACTGCCGGTGCCGATGATGAACATCGTCAACGGCGGCGCGCACGCGAACAACAGCCTCGACATCCAGGAATTCATGATCGTCCCGGTAAGCCAGCCGACGTTCCGTGAAGCCCTGCGTTGCGGCGCGGAAGTGTTCCACGCACTGAAGAAGATCCTGAGCGACCGCGGCATGAGCACGGCAGTCGGTGACGAAGGCGGCTTCGCGCCGAACTTCGGCAGCAACGACGAGTGCCTGTCGACGATCCTGCAGGCGATCGAGAAGGCTGGCTACCGTGCCGGTGAAGACGTGCTGCTCGCGCTCGACTGCGCGGCATCCGAGTTCTACCACGACGGCAAGTACCAGCTCGCGGGCGAAGGCCTGCAATTGTCGTCGGCCGAATTCACCGACTACCTCGCGACGCTCGCGGACAAGTTCCCGATCGTGTCGATCGAGGACGGCATGCACGAAAGCGACTGGGAAGGCTGGAAGCTGCTGACCGACCGCCTCGGCAAGAAGGTGCAGCTGGTCGGCGACGACCTGTTCGTCACGAACACGCGCATCCTGAAGGAAGGCATCGAGAAGGGCATCGCGAACTCGATCCTCATCAAGATCAACCAGATCGGTACGCTGACCGAAACGTTCGCGGCAATCGAAATGGCGAAGCGTGCCGGCTACACGGCCGTGATCTCGCACCGCTCGGGCGAAACGGAAGATTCGACGATCGCGGACATCGCGGTCGGCCTGAACGCCGGTCAGATCAAGACGGGTTCGCTGTCGCGCAGCGACCGTATCTCGAAGTACAACCAGCTGCTGCGCATCGAGGAAGATCTCGGCGACATCGCAAGCTACCCGGGTAAATCGGCTTTCTATAACCTGCGCTAACGCGCTACTATCGGGTTCGTCATCTCGACGCCGCTCTGTGCATGTGCGCGGAGCGGCGCTTCTTATATCTGCGGTTCTTACATGCGGCTTGTCACTGTCGTCCTGATTGCCCTGCTGGCGCTCATTCAGTACCCCCTATGGTGGGGACACGGCGGCTGGCTGCGGGTGCATGAATTGCGTCAGCAGCTTGACGACCAGCTCCAGAAGAATGCGGACGAGAAGTTGCGCAACGAGCGCACCGCCGGCGAAGTGCAGGATCTGCAGAGCGGCACTGCGGCCATCGAGGAGCGCGCGCGCTACGAGATGGGCATGGTGAAGGACGGCGAGGTGTTCGTGCAGTTCGTGTCGCCGAATGCGCCGGCCGCGCCGCTGAACAACACGCCGTCGAATACGTCGACGCGCGGCGCCGTATCCGCGGCGCCGGTGCGTGTCGTGCCGAATCCGCAGTCGATCGCGAAGCCGTCGCGGCATCATGGCGGCGACAAGGGCAAGGCCGCGCATCACTGAGCGCAATTGCTCGAATCCATTGAAAAAGCGCGGGAAATGCCGCGCTTTTTTATTTCCTGCCGGTAGTCAATCGACTGAGCGATGCACGCTCACCACCATCCCGGGTAGCCGTAGCTGATACCCGTGCCCCAGCGATTGCCCCATCCGCCGTAATACCCGCCGTAGACGGTGACGGGCGGCGGCGAGTAATAGGCCCACGCGCGCGCCGCGGCCTCGGCTGCGATCGCGCTGTTCTGTTCGCGCAGCACCTGCTGGTCGATCTCGTCATAGCGCTTGCGTTCGGCGCTCGACAGCGCGCGCGGCTGGCCGCCCGATGCACCGGGTTCGGGCAGGCGGCTCAGGATCGTAGAAGTCGGCGGCGGCATCGCGCAGCCGGCAAGGGCGAGCGTGCCGGCGGCAACGCTCGTCAGGACGATGGTGTGGAACGATCGATGAAACGGTCGATGAAGCGGGCGATTCATGTGTTTCTCCTGCAGCGCGCCGACGACGGGAGGCGGCTTGCGCCGAAGTACGAGACTTCGGCGCCGGAGCCGTGCGTGCGACGCTCGTGCGTCATTATGCGCCCGTGCCCGCATGGCGGGCACCGGGCCGCTGCCCAGCTCAGTGACGCTGGTCGGTGGCGGGCGCGATGCCCGTCTCGACGCCGGGGGCCGCGAACAGCTGCGCGACGTCGACCGGATCGAATTCGTAGCGCTGATTGCAGAACTCGCAATGGATCTCGACGTGGCCGCGCTCGACGATCACGCTGTCGACTTCTTCGCGGCCGAGCATGCGCAGCATCGCGCCGACCTTCTCGCGCGAGCACGAGCACTGGAAGCGCGTGCCGGCCGGTTCGAAGTGCTGCACGTTTTCCTGCCAGAACAGCCGGCGGAACACCACTTCCGGTTCGACTTCGAGCAGTTCCTGCGCGGACAGCGTGCCGCCGAGCGTGCAGACGCGCTCCCACGTATCGGTATCGGTTTCGGCATTACGCGGCACGATGCCGCCGTCGCCCGGCAGCTTCTGCAGCAGCATGCCGACCGCGCGGTCGCGATCGGCTGCGAGCCACATCCGCGTGTCGAGCTGCTCCGAATGATGCATGTAATGCTCGAGCACCTGCGAGACGGATTCGAGCGGGCCGTCGACGCCGTTCAGCGGCACGATGCCCTGGTACGGCTGCTGGCCCGGCAGCTTGTCGGCCGGGTCGAGCGTGATCACGCAACGGCCGTGACCGCTCGCATTGACGAGCGACGGGAAGCTCGTGTCGTCGCCGATCGTCTGAGCGGCATCGCCGGCGAACTTCGCGGTGGCCCGCATCGACAGATCCGAACCGCACTGGACGACCAGCATCTGGACCGGCCCGTCGCCGAAGATCTGCATGATCAGGGTGCCGTTGAATTTCAGGTTCGCGGACAGCAGCGCGCACGCGGCCATCATCTCGCCGAGCACCGTGCGCACGGGGGCAGGGTAGTCGCGGCGGGAGAGCACTTCCTGCCACGTATTGCGCAGCGAAACGATCTCGCCACGCACGGGCGCCGCATTGAACATGAATTTCTGTAACTGGTCGCTCACTCTTCTTCCTTGAAATCCGTGCGAATCACCCGATCCGCACGAGTTGCTCCTTGAAATGCGCACGCCGCTCGACGTACGTCTTCGCGTTCGTGCGCAGCCGCGCAATGTCTTCCGCCGACAGCTCGCGCACGACTTTCGCCGGTGCGCCGAGAATCAGCGAGTTGTCCGGGAACGTCTTGCCTTCCGTCACGACCGCGCCGGCACCAACCAGACAGTTGCGGCCGATGACCGCTCCATTCAAGACCACCGCCTGGATACCGACCAGCGAACCTTCGCCGATCGTGCAGCCGTGCAGCATGGCCTGGTGCCCGATCGTCACGTTTTCGGCAATCGTCAGCGGAAAGCCGGGATCCGTATGCAGTACCGCGCCTTCCTGGACGTTGCTGCCCACGCCGACGGTAATGGTCTCGTTGTCGCCACGAATCGTCGCGCCGAACCAGACGCTCGCGTTCTCCTCGAGCACGACCTTGCCGATGATGGCCGCCGTATCGGCGACGAATACGCTTTCGTGGATCGTCGGGGCCGTATCGCCCAGCTTGTAGATCGTCACGGTGTCTCCTTGTCTCTTCGATGATGGGCGCCGGTAGAATGGCGCGTCTGGTTTGCCCGGCGCATTCGCATTGCTGCATTGCGCCGCGGAACAATCGCCTATTGTAAACCGTCGCGTGCGTGCGCTCCCGGGCTGCGCACGCGGGGTGTCCCCGTTTATGAGCATGGAGTCTTCTTCTTTCGGCAATGCGCCGGCCTGCGTGCGCCGCGCCGCGCTCGCCGCGCTGCGTGACACCGAACCCGCGGCCAAGGCCGCCCGGGTGCGCGCGCTCCACGAGGCGCTGCTGGCCGGGCAGGCGGCGATCGCCCCGTCGCTCGAGTTGCCCGAACCGGCGGATCTGCCCGGCCGCCCGGTGCGGCCGCCGCTCGTCGAGCCGCGCCAGCTCGAGCGCCGCAGCATGCGTTCGCCCGAAGGGCGCGCCGTGCTGCTGCACGCGCTGGCCCATATCGAGTTCAATGCGATCAATCTGGCGCTCGACGCGGTCTGGCGTTTCGCGGGCCTGCCGGGCGCGTTCTACGCGGACTGGCTGAAGGTGGCGGCCGAGGAGGCCTATCACTTCACGCTGCTGTCCGACCGTCTGGCGGCATTCGGGCATGCGTACGGCGATTTTCCCGCGCACAACGGTCTGTGGGAGATGTGCGAGCGAACCAAGGGCGACGTGCTGGCGCGCATGGCGCTCGTACCGCGCACGCTCGAGGCCCGCGGGCTCGACGCATCGCCGCCGATCCGCGCTCGGCTCGTCCAGGCGGGCGACGATGCGTCGGCCGCGATCCTCGACGTGATCCTGCGCGACGAAATCGGCCATGTCGCGATCGGCAACCACTGGTTCCGGCACCTGTGCGACGAGGCCGGCCGCGATCCGGTGCCGACCTACCGGCAGCTCGCCGAGCAGTACCATGCGCCGCGGCTGCGGGGGCCGTTCAATTTCGATGCGCGTCGCGATGCGGGATTCGAGCAGGCCGAACTCGACGAACTGGCCGCGCAGGACGGAGCGGACGGAAGCGCGCCACGCTAGCCGGCTCGCGTTCGGGGGCGTTTCGGCGGCTGTCAGCCGTCCCGTGTGCCCGGTAGATGGCGGTTGCCGGCGGCCCCTCGTGTCCTGGCACCGCTAGAGCGGTGCCTCGATTGCCGGACACCGGAAGGAAGGCGTCGCCGCTATAATCGAACGATCATTCTTTTTTTGGCGGCTGCAATGAGTGCCTCGAGTTCTGTTTCCGATTTCGTCACGGTGCGCGGCGTCAAGCTGCATGTCCGGCGCTGGGGCCGGCCCGATGCGCCGACGCTGTTCATGCTGCACGGCTGGATGGACGTCGCGGCGTCGTTCCAGTTCGTCGTCGATGCGCTCGCGGGCGACTGGCAGGTGATCGCCCCCGATGCGCGCGGTTTCGGGCTGTCCGACTGGCCGGTCGCGCGGCAGGGCGGCGGCCATTACTGGTTCCACGAATACCTCGGCGACCTCGATGCGCTCGTCGACCACTATGCGCCGACCGGCGAAGTCAACCTGGTCGGGCACAGCATGGGCGCGAACGTCGTGTGCCTGTATGCCGGCGCGCGGCCGGAGCGCGTGCGGCGCGTGGTCGATCTCGAGGGTTTCGGGCTCGCGCCCGCGCGGGCCGAGCAGGCGCCGCGCCGGCTGCGCGGCTGGCTGGACGAGTTGCGCGAACCGCCCGCGCTGCGCCCTTATGCGTCGCTCGACGACGTGGCGGCGCGCCTGACCAAGACCAATCCGCGGCTCGCACCGCACCGCGCCGCGTTCCTCGCCGCGCACTGGTCGAAGCGCGGCGACGACGGCCTCTATCACCTGCTGGCCGACCCGGCGCACAAGATGCCGGGCCCGCAGCTGTACCGGCTCGACGAAGTGATGGCCACCTGGGCGCAGGTGCGCGCGAAGGTGCTGCACGTCGAGGCCGTCAATTCGCCGACGCTGGCGCACATCGCCGGCGACATCCCGCTGCCGGAATTCAAGGCGCGTTTCAACGCGTTCCCCGACTGGCGCGAGAAGCTCGTCGAGGATGCCGGCCACATGGTGCATCACGACCAGCCCGAGCAGGTCGCGGCGCTGATCGAGGCGTTCTGCGCGTAAGCGCGCGGCGGCAGCGGCGGGGCAGGCGGGCGGCGCATTGCCGCGTTGCAGTAGAATGAAGCCTTACCTGCCATGCCGACAATGAACGCCGATCTCCACTGCCATTCGAATGTTTCCGACGGGTTGCTGTCGCCTGCCGACGTCGCGCGCCGCGCCCATGCCGGCGGCGTGACCCTGTGGGCGCTGACCGACCACGACGAGATCGGCGGCCAGGCGGCGGCGCGCAGCGAGGCGGAAGCGCTCGGCATGCGCTACCTGAGCGGCGTCGAGATTTCGGTCACGTGGGCGTCGCGCACCGTGCACATCGTCGGCCTGAATGTCGATCCCGCGAACCAGGTGCTCGTCGACGGCCTGTACCGTACGCGCCACGGCCGCGCGGCGCGTGCGGTGGCGATCGGCGAACAGCTCGCCACGCTCGGCATTCCCGGCGCGTACGAAGGCGCGCTGAAGTACGTGTCGAATCCCGACCTGATCTCGCGCACGCACTTCGCCCGCTTTCTCGTCGAGAACGGCCATGCCACGTCGACGTCCGATGTGTTCGATCGCATGCTCGGCGACGGCAAGCCCGGGTTCGTCCCGCACCGCTGGGCGATGCTTCCCGACGCTGTCGCGTGGATTCGGGCGGCCGGCGGCGAAGCCGTGGTCGCGCATCCGGGCCGTTACCGCTATACGCCCGTCGAATTCGACGCGTTCTTCGGCGAGTTCATCGATCTGGGCGGCCGCGCGATCGAGGTCGTCACGGGCAGCCATACACCCGATCAGTACCGCGAATACGCGGACGTCGCACGCCGCTTCGGCTTCGAAGCGTCGCGCGGCTCGGATTTCCATGCGCCAGGCGAGGGCCGTGTCGAGCTCGGCAGCCTGCCGCCGTTGCCGCCCGACCTGACACCGGTCTGGGAGCGCTGGCTCTGACACCGGGCGGCGGCCTGCCGCCCGCGTTGCCTCTGGCGCGCGCATCCGACTTTTCCCCCTTTACGACCCCCCATGTCCCAGTTCTTCAGGATTCACCCGGATAATCCGCAGCCGCGCCTGATCAAGCAGGCCGTGGAGATCGTCAGCAAGGGCGGCGTGATCGCGATGCCGACCGATTCGAGCTATGCGCTCGCGTGCCATCTCGACGACAAGGACGCGGTCGAGCGCGTGCGCCGGATTCGCGGCCTCGACGAGAAGCAGCACCTGTCGCTGCTCGTGCGCGACCTGTCGGAGCTCGCCAATTTCGCGATGGTCGACAACCGCCAGTACCGGCAGATCAAGTCGGTGACGCCCGGCCCGTACGTCTTCATCCTGCAGGCGACGAAGGAAGTGCCGCGCCGGCTGTCGCACCCGTCGCGCAAGACGATCGGGCTGCGCGTGCCCGATCATGCGATCACGCTCGCGTTGCTCGAATCGCTCGGCCAGCCGCTGCTCGGCACGACGCTGATCCTGCCGCCGGACGACGAGCCGCTCAACGATCCCGAAGAAATCCGCGATCGGCTCGAGAAACAGGTCGACCTCGTGATCGACGGCGGCGCGTGCCCGCGTGAGCCGTCGACGGTGATCGACCTGACCGGCGACGAGCCCGAGCTCGTGCGCGCGGGGCGCGGCGCGCTCGAGCCGTTCGGACTCTCGGCGGCGTAAGCGCGCCGTTCCATTTTTTGCGCGAGTGCGCTTGTTACAATAACGCGATATGGATGCTTCCCTGATACAGACCATCGCCGTCTACGCGCTACCCGTGATCTTCGCGATCACGTTGCACGAGGCCGCGCATGGCTATGCCGCCCGCCTGCTCGGCGACAATACCGCCTACGTGATGGGGCGCGTGTCGTTCAACCCGATGCGTCACATCGATCCGATCGGCACGATCGCGATCCCGCTCGTGATGTATTTCCTGACCGGCGGCGCGTTCCTGTTCGGCTATGCGAAGCCAGTGCCGGTGTCGTTCGGCAACCTGCGCGATCCGCGCTGGGGCAGCCTGTGGGTCTCGCTCGCGGGCCCGGCCTGCAACTTCGTGCAGGCGCTGATCTGGGGCGTGCTGACGCTCGTGCTGCCTGCCGTCGGCATCGACGAGCCGTTCTTCACGCGGATGGCGTTTGCCGGCGTCAGCGCGAACCTCGTGCTCGGCGTGCTGAACCTGTTTCCGCTGCCGCCGCTCGACGGCGGCCGCATCCTGGCGGCGCTGCTGCCGACGAAGCAATCGATCGCGCTGTCGCGCATCGAGCCGTACGGTTTCATCATCGTCCTCGTGCTGGTCGCGACGGGCGTGCTGACGAACTTCTGGCTGCGCCCGCTCGTCAACGTCGGCTACGCCGTCCTGAGCGCCATCCTGTCCCCATTCGCTTCGCTTCTCTAACGACAATCATGTTCCCTGAACGTATTTTCTCCGGCATGCGACCCACCGGGTCGCTGCACCTCGGTCACTACCACGGCGTGCTGAAAAACTGGGTGAAGCTGCAGTCCGAGTACCCGTGCTTCTTCTGCGTCGTCGACTGGCATGCGCTGACGACGCACTACGAGACTCCCGAGGTCATCGAGAAGAACGTATGGGACGTGCTGATCGACTGGCTCGCGTCCGGCATCGACCCGGCGCAGGCCACGCTGTTCATCCAGAGCAAGGTGCCCGAGCATGCCGAACTCGCGCTGTTGCTCGGCATGAGCACGCCGCTCGGCTGGCTCGAACGCGTGCCGACCTACAAGGAACAGATGGAGAAGCTGAAGGACAAGGATCTGTCGACCTACGGCTTCCTCGGCTACCCGGTGCTGATGGCGGCCGACATCCTGCTGTATCGCGGCTCGCTCGTGCCGGTCGGTGAAGACCAGGTGCCGCACGTCGAGATGACGCGCGAGATCGCACGCCGCTTCAACTACCTGTACGGCCGCGAGCCGGGCTTCGAGGAGAAGGCGCTCGATGCCGCGAAGAAGCTCGGCGGCAAGCGCGCGAAGCTCTATCACGAGCTGCGCAACGCGTATCAGCAGGAGGGCGACGACGAGGCGCTCGAACAGGCGCGTGCGATGCTGCAGGAATCGCAGAGCCTGTCGATGAGCGACCGCGAACGCCTGTTCGGCTATCTCGAAGGCGCGCGCAAGATCATCCTCGTCGAGCCGCAGGCGCTCCTCACCGAAGCATCGCGGATGCCGGGCCTCGACGGGCAGAAGATGTCGAAGTCGTACGGCAACACGATCGGCCTGCGTGAAGACGCCGAGACGATCACGAAGAAGGTCCGCACGATGCCGACCGATCCCGCGCGCGTGCGCCGCACCGATCCGGGCGATCCCGACAAGTGCCCGGTGTGGCAGCTGCACCAGGTCTATACGGACGAAGCGACGCACGACTGGGTGCAGAAGGGCTGCCGCTCGGCGGGCATCGGCTGCCTCGACTGCAAGCAGCCGGTCGTCGAAGGCATCCTGCGCGAGCAGCAGCCGATGCTCGAGCGCGCGCAGAAGTACATGGACGATCCGTCGCTGCTGCGCGCGATCGTCGCGGACGGTTGCGACAAGGCGCGCAAGTACGCGACGGAAACGATGCGCGACGTGCGTGACGCGATGGGCCTGTCGTACAACTGATCGACCGCATGAGCGCATCCGTCATCGCCGCCGCGGGCGGCCACGTCGCCCAGGCCGAGCCGTCGCGCTGGGTCGCGCAATGGTCGCGGCTCGTGCCGCCAGGCGGCGCGGTGCTGGATGTCGCTGCGGGCGGCGGCCGCCATGCGCGCTGGTTCGCGTCGCACGGGCATCCGGTCGTCGCACTCGACCGCGACCCGGCCGCGCTGGCCGCGTTGCGGGCGATCCCGGGCGTCGATGCCCGCGACGCCGATCTCGAAGGCGCGCCGTGGCCGTTGCCGGCCGGCGAGCCGTTTTCGGCGGTGATCGTCACGAATTATCTGCATCGTCCGCTCTGGCCCCATCTGCTCGATGCGGTGGCGCCGGGCGGCGTGCTCATCTACGAAACCTTCGCGCAAGGAAACGAAACGGTCGGGAAACCGTCCAACCCCGCGTTCCTGCTCGCCCCGGGCGAGCTGCTGGACGCCGTGCACGGCCGCCTGCGGGTGGTCGCGTACGAGGACGGGTTCGTCGCCGCGCCGCGCGAGGCGTTCGTCCAGCGTCTCTGCGCAATGCGCGAGGGCGCGACCCCGAAGGCGGGGGCGGGAATTCCACGTTACGAACTGCCCGGCTAATCCGCTACAATCTCAACGTTTACCGGTACATAATCTCTCGCGTTTCATGGCTAACGGCACCCAAGACGGCATTCAAATCCGCGGCAGCATCCCCGCGATCGTCACCCCGATGCTCGAAGACGGCAGTCTCGACCTGCCGGCGTTTCGCAAACTGATCGACTGGCATATCGCGGAAGGCACCGATGCGCTGGTCGTGGTCGGTACGAGCGGCGAGTCGGCAACGCTCAACGTCGAAGAGCACATCCTGATGATCCGCACGGCGGTCGAGCATGCGGCGAAACGCATCCCGATCATCGCGGGCGCGGGCGGCAACTCGACCGCCGAGGCGATCGAACTGACGAAGCAAGCGAAGGCGGTCGGCGCGGACGCGACGCTGCAGGTCGTGCCGTACTACAACAAGCCGACGCAGGAAGGCATGTACCGCCACTTCAAGACGATCGCCGAAGCGGTCGACCTGCCGGTGATCCTGTACAACGTGCCGGGCCGCACGGTCGCCGACATGGCGAACGAGACGACGCTGCGCCTCGCGCAGGTGCCGGGCATCATCGGCGTGAAGGAAGCGACCGGCAACATCGATCGCGCCGCGCACCTGATCAAGGCCGCGCCGAAGCATTTCGCGATCTATAGCGGCGACGATCCGACCGCGATCGCGCTGATGCTGCTCGGCGGCCACGGCAACATCTCGGTGACGGCGAACGTCGCACCGCGCGCGATGAGCGACCTGTGCCGTGCGGCGCTGGCCGGCGACGTAGAGACGGCTCGCGCGCTGCACATGAAGCTGCTGTCGCTGCACAAGAACCTGTTCATCGAGGCGAACCCGATTCCGGTGAAGTGGGCGCTGCAGGCGATGGGCAAGATGCAGGGCGGTATCCGGCTGCCGCTCACGGCGCTCGACGAGCGCTGCCACGAAGCCGTGCGATCGGCCCTTGTCGAGGCCGGCGTCCTCGCCTGATGCCGAGGCGGCCGCGTCCTGCGGCCGCCGGCTCGAACCCTGATCAACCCGCACCGGCCGGCTCCGTCCGGCGCCGCTCCTGACGAGCGTTCTAGCAAGACGAAGGATTTCATGAAACGTTTCGCCTTTTCCTCTCGCGCCATCCAGATGTCGGTGATGGCGCTGGCGCTGGGCGCGCTCGCCGGCTGCGATACGCTGAACGACTATCTGGCCCCCGACCGGGTCAACTACAAGAACACCGGGTCGGCGCCGCCGCTCGCGGTGCCGAGCGACCTGAAGCCGGTGCCGACGACGCAGCAGTTCGTCGCGCCGCCGAGCAACGCCGGCCTCGGCACGCTGCCGCCGCGGGTCACGACGCAGGCTGGCAACGCGACCGACGGCATCCCGAGCGCGCAGGATCCGCTCGGCATGCACATCGAGCGCGACGGCGACCGCCGCTGGCTCGTCGTCGATGGTCGCACGCCCGAGCAGCTGTGGCCGATCCTGAAGGAGTTCTGGCAGGAGAACGGCTTCTCGCTGAAGACCGATGCACCGTCGACGGGCATCATGGCCACCGACTGGGCCGAAAACCGCGCGAACATCCCGGACGACTGGTTCCGTCGCACGATCGGCAAGGTCATCGATTTCGCATACTCGTCCGGCACGCGCGACCGCTTCCGTACGCTCGTGAACCGCACGTCGGACGGCAACACCGACATCTCGATCACGCACAGCGCGATGGAGGAAATGATGGTCGGCCCGCAGGGCGGCACGTCGTCGCGCTGGGAAGAGCGTCCGCGTAACCCGGTGCTCGAAGCAGTGTTCCTGTCGAAGCTGATGCAGAAGTTCGGCCTGACCGATACGCAGGCGAAGCAACTGCTGACCGATGCGCGTCCCGCGACGGCACCGGCGCAGGTCAGCGACACGAGCAGCGGCGGCGCAACGCTGCAGCTGGCCGAGTCGTTCGACCGCGCATGGCTGCGTGTGGGCCTGGCGCTCGACCGCACCAACTTCGCAGTCGACAATCGCGATCGCGAGAAGGGTGTGTACACCGTGCGCTATGCGAACACGATGGAAGAACTCAAGCGCGACGGCCTGTTCGGCAAACTGTTCTACGGCGGTCCGTCGGCCGCGAAGCCGGGCAAGGAATTCATGGTCAACGTGCGCGCGCAGGGCAATGGCAGCACGCAGGTCGCGGTGGTCGGTGCAAACGGCCAGGTCGACAACTCGTCGGACGCGCAGCGGATCATTTCGCTGCTCCACGCGCAGCTGAACTGAGCGCGTGCGATTCGCCAGCCTCGGAAGCGGCAGCGAAGGCAACGCGCTGGTCGTCGAGGCCTCGAGCGGCACGACGACCACCCGCGTGCTGCTCGACTGTGGCTTTTCTGCCAAGGAGGTCGAGCGCCGGCTCGGCCGACTCAATCTCTGCATCGGCGATCTCGATGCGATCCTCATAACCCATGAACACAGCGACCACGTCGGCAGTGCGCTGACGCTCGCCCGCCGCGCATCGCTGCCGCTCTACATGAGCTGGGGTACCGCGCGCGCGGTCGGCGCGGACGAGGCCGACGTCGATCTCCACGTGCTGTGGGGCGACGAGACGGCCGCGATCCGCGATCTGGCCGTGATGCCCTATACGGTCCCTCACGATGCGCGCGAACCGCTCCAGTTCGTCTTTATGGACGGCTCCAGCCGGCTCGGCGTGCTGACGGACGTCGGGATGGCCACGCCGCATATCACGGCCGTCCTGAGCGGTTGTGACGCGCTGGTGCTCGAATCCAACCACGACACCGCGATGCTGGCCGGGAGCCGCTATCCGCAGTCGCTGAAGGCGCGCATCGGCGGCAACCACGGCCACCTGAGCAACGACGCCGCGGCGGATATCCTCGCGTCGCTCGAACGCAGCCGCCTCCAGCACCTGGTCGCGGCGCACCTGAGCCAGCAGAACAACCTGCCGGAGCTGGTCCGCCAGGCGTTTGGCGGGGTACTGGGGACGAGCGGGGAGGACGTGATCGTGGCCACGCAGGACGCGGGCTTCGACTGGCTCACGCTCGGATGAGCGGGGCAGGGCCGCTGCAGCGGCCCGGTGCGACGCCGGGCGACACGCGCGAAAACGGCAGACGTAAAAAAACCGGCCCTCGGGCCGGTTTTTTTTCAGCTGACGCTGAGGCTTACTGGCTTGCGCCCGAAGCCGGAGCAGCCGTCGCTGCCGAAGCAGCCGACGCCACTGCAGCAGCAGCGTCGCTCGCAGCAGCCGTTGCCGACGAAGCAGCGGCCGTAGCGTCGCTCGCAGCACCGGCAACTGCCGAAGCAGCCGTCGAAGCAGCAGCAGCTGCGTCGCTTGCAGCCGACGAAGCAGCTTGATCAGCGCTCTTGTTGCAAGCAGCCAGTGCAACAGCAGCCAACAGGGAAGCTACGAGGAGGGATTTCTTCATGATCACGTCCTTTTATGGTTAAAGGTAAGCAACAGCGCGAAACAATACCGGTAATGTGCTCCAACACCGACCTGGGCCGCTGGTGGAGATGCACTTCTAGAGCGTGAATCTTCCCTACGGCTTGGGCGGAAATTATATGCACTTTCCTATCGACCGTCGACAAATGCGGGGTCAATACGTTGTCTTTCCCATACAGAATTTGATCTGTACGGGCATACGGGGCGACTCACACTAATTCCGGTTTCCGACCCGTATCCAGCCCGCACGATACCACTCGTGCAACAAGGCTGTCATTGAGGGAACCCGGGATAGTGTTACAAACCGTTTCGCCTCCATTTGGCGTTGATTGGCCAGTTCGGGCAGCCATTCGCTGGCTTGCTCGAGCGGTCCTTCCTCGCCATTTATGAAGTACGAGCGCGCGTTATACATCAATGCGGCCTTTCTGTCGAGACACACGCCGCGGCGTGACGCTTGCGTGACGAACGCGGCCTCGGACAGCGGGCGTGCCGGCGGGTCGAAAACGACGTTCGGCTTGGGTTCGCTCAGGTAGCAGCCGAGGAATTCGGCGACGTCGCGTTTGCGCCAGCGGATCGCATCGACGATCTCGGCCACGCGCTCGACCATCGCCGGAGGCAGTTGCGCGGGCGCGTCGACGGCTGGCTGCTTCGGATCGCGGTAGAGATCGTCGCCACACGCGTCGCGCAGGCCGCCACGCTCCGCGAGATAGTACAGGAACTGGGCGCCCAGCTCGCCGGCGGACGGGGCCCGGAACCCGATCGAGCAGGTCATGCATTCGCCTTCGGCCACGCCGTCGTGCGCAATGTGCGGCGGCAGGTACAGCATGTCGCCGGGCTCCAGCACCCATTCGTCGCTCGGTTCGAAGTTCTCGAGGATCTTCAGCGGCACGTCCGGCTGCAGCGACAGGTCCTTCTGCGCACCGACGCGCCAGCGGCGCCGGCCTTCGACCTGCAGCAGGAAGACGTCGTACGAATCGAAGTGCGGGCCGACGCCGCCGCCGTCCGTCGCATACGAGATCATCAGGTCGTCCAGGCGCGCGTCCGGGATGAAGCGGAAGCGGTCGAGCAGCGCGCGCGCCGCATCGACGTGGAGGTCGAGCCCCTGTACGAGCAGGGTCCAGGCCTTGCGCGTGGTGGCCGGCAGCGAGCCGGGTTCGAACGGACCGTGCGCCAGTTGCCACTTGTTACGAAAATGGGTGATCAGTCTCGATTCCGCGTCATAGTCGGCGGCGAGCTCGAACAGCGCGTCGCGCGAGACCGGTGAAGCGACGCCGGGGATCGCCTGGCGGATCAGCAGCGGCTTCTTCTGCCAGTAGCGGCGCATGAATTGCGCCGGCGTAAGACCGCCGAGCAGCGGTGTGGGAAGATCGGAGGGCGGCGCGCCGAGCGGGGCGGTAGCGGCATCCCGCGGTTCGGCTTGAGACCGGTTGCGCATCGTATAATGAGAGTTGTATTTGGGAGAATTGGATGAAAATCGCAAAAAACACCGTCGTGTCGGTCACTTACAAGCTGTCGGATGCACAGGGCAATCTGATCGAGGAAAGCGACGAGCCGATGGTCTATCTGCACGGCGGCTATGATGGCACGTTCCCCAAGATCGAGGAACAGCTCGACGGGCACGAGCCGGGCTACGAGGCACAGGTTCAGCTCGAGCCGCAGGACGCGTTCGGCGACTACGATCCCGAACTCGTGAAGATCGAGCCGCGCGATCGTTTTCCCGAGCCGCTCGAAGTGGGCATGCAGTTCGAAGGCACGCCGGAAGACGGCGACGAGGAAGTCGATTCGCTGATCTACACGGTCACCGACATCGCCGAAGACAAGGTCGTGCTCGACGGCAACCACCCGCTGGCAGGCATGGCGCTGCGTTTCGCGCTCACCGTGAAGGACGTTCGCGAAGCCACCGAAGACGAAATCGAGCATGAACACGCGCATGGCGCGGAAGGGCTCGAGATCGTCGACGAGGACGAAGACGAAGACGGCGAAGCACCGTCAGGGCGTACCCTGCACTGAGCTCGCAGGCAGGCCGGGCGCCGGCCCCGATGCAGGGGCGGGCGCAGGCCACGACGCGCCGCCCGGGGCGGCGCCGTCGCCCTGCAGTGGCGGCGCGACCGACGACGAGTCGGGCAGCGCCGGCAATGCGGGGATTTCCGGCATCTGCGGCAGCGGGACGTCGTCGCGCGGCACGAGCGGCAGCGCGGGCGGCACGGGCAGGTTCTTCGGCACCTCCTGCAGGCTCAGGTTGAAGATCGTCTGCCGTGCCGGCGACACGCTCACCTTGACCCACTGATTCGTCGGATGGCGCGGTCCGATCGCGACGCGCGTCACGTTCCCGATCAGTTCACCGTCGTCCGCACGCAGCGGGCGGTCGATCAGAAAGCCGTTCGCTAGCGGTTCGCCGCTCGCGTGCATCACGAGTATCGGGCCGCGGAACGTCGCCGCCGCCTTCACCAGCGTTCGTTTCAACTCACGGAAGCCGTCGCGTACGCGCGGCCGGTTGAAACGCAGCCATGCGAAGCGTTCCGCGCGTTCATAGCGTTCGAATTGCGGATCGCCTTCGAATATCACCACCATCGCACGTGCCTCGCGCCGCTTCGCGTATTCGGCCGAGTGGTCGATCCAGAAACCGTTCGCGATGATGCGATCCTCGAACTCGCCGTTGCGGCCGCCGGCCGTCAGGTAGTGGTTGTTCGGCGCCGGCGCGTTGAGCGCGACGTAGACGATGTCGTCGCGCATCCAGCGTGCATTCTCCCGATACGGCCGGAACCGAGCGACTTCGCTTTCCCGCGTGATCTGCAGCGCGCCGGGGTCGGGCAGCGCCGAATCGGCGAGCAGCGTCTGCCGCAGGAAGTCGAGCCGCTCGACCGGATCGTAGCCGCCGCCGGCCGCGGTGTTGCACGTTGCCCAGTCGTCGTGGCCGGGAATGAACACGAGCGGTACGCGTGCCGCATCCAGGATCGCGCCGCGCTGCGAATACAGTGCATCGCGGCACGCTTCCTTCGAACCCTTGAGATCGCCCGCATAGACGACGAACGCGAGGTTGCGCTCGCGCGCGATCGCATCGAGCAGCCGCTGGGCGGCCGGCTCGTCCGCCGGGGTGTTGATCACGCCCGACACGACCGCGAACGAGTAGGGCGCGGTGCTGCGCTTCGGCGGCGCCGCCAGTGCGGCGGCCTGCGCGAGCGCGAGCACGGCGGCGACGAGCGCGGCGGCGGTGCGAGCCGGCAGGCCGCGCGGGATGCGCTTACGCGTGCCCGTCGGCATCGTGCGACCGGACCAGCGTGCGCAGTTCGTACAGCAGGTCGAGCGCCTCGCGCGGCTTCAGATCGTCGGGATCGATGTCGCGGAGTTTTTCGAGCGCCGGATGCGGTGTGTCGGGCAGCGCAGGCGCGTCTACGCATTCGAGATCGTCGGCGGCTACCGGCGGCGCGCTGAACAGGTCGAGCTGCGGCGTGTGCTGCGACGCCGACTGTTGTTCGAGATAAGCGAGGTGCTTGCGCGCGGCGCGGATCACGGGCGCCGGAACGCCTGCGAGCTGCGCGACCTGCAGGCCGTAACTCTGGTTGGCCGGGCCTTCGTTGACCGCGTGCAGGAACACGATGCCGTGGCCGTGCTCGACGGCCGACAGGTGGACGTTGGCCGCTTGCGGGAATTCGGCCGGCAGTTGCGTCAGCTCGAAGTAGTGCGTCGCGAACAGCGTGTAGCACGTGTTGTGCGCCAGCAGGTGGCGCGCAATGGCCCACGCGAGCGCGAGGCCGTCGAATGTCGACGTGCCGCGGCCGATTTCGTCCATCAGCACGAGGCTTTGCGGCGTCGCGTCGTTGAGGATCGCAGCGGCTTCGGTCATCTCGACCATGAACGTCGAGCGGCCGCCTGCGAGATCGTCCGCCGCGCCGATGCGCGTGAAGATCCGGTCGATCGGGCCGAAGCATGCCGACTTGGCCGGCACGTAGCTGCCGACATAAGCCATCAGCGCGATCAACGCGGTCTGCCGCATGAACGTCGACTTACCGCCCATGTTCGGGCCGGTGATCAGCAGCAGCTTGCGCTCGGTGCCGAAGCGACAGTCGTTCGCGATGAACTGTTCGACCTGCGCTTCGACGACCGGGTGGCGGCCCTGTTCGATTTCGATGCCGATCTCGTCGGTGAAAGTCGGCGCGACCCAGTCGAGCGCGCGGGCGCGTTCGGCGAATGCGGCGAGCAGGTCGAGTTCGGCGAGCGCCGACGCGACGCGCTGGCACTCGGGGATGAACGGCAGCAGTGCCTGCAGCACCGCGTCGTATAGCGCGCGCTCGCGTGCAAGTGCGCGTTCCTGGGCCGACAGTGCCTTGTCCTCGAAGGTCTTCAGCTCGGGCGTGATGTAGCGCTCGGCATTCTTCAGCGTCTGGCGGCGGCGGTAGTCGTCGGGCACCTTGTCGGTCTGGCCGCGCGTGACCTCGATGTAGAAGCCGTGCACCTTGTTGTACTCGACGCGCAGGTTTGCGATGCCGGTGCGCGTGCGCTCGCGCGCCTCGAGATCGATCAGGAACTGCCCGCAGTTCTCCGAGATGTCGCGCAGCTCGTCGAGCTCGGCGTCGTAGCCGCGCGCGATGACGCCGCCGTCGCGCACCATCGCGGCCGGCTCCGGCGCAACGGCGCTCGTCAGCAGGTCGAGGCATTCGGCGGGCGGTGCGAGTGCTGCATCGACGCGGGTGAGTGCGTCTGCATTGGCGACGATCGCGCTGATGCGCTCACGCAGTGCCGGCAGCGCGGCGAACGTGTCGCGCAGGCTCGACAGGTCGCGCGGGCGTGCGGACAGCAACGCGAGGCGCCCGGTGATCCGTTCGACGTCGGCGATCTGGCGCAGCGCGCTGCGCAGCGCGTCGAGGCTTGCGTTTGCCGGTGCATCGAGCAGCGCGCCGATCGCCTGCTGGCGCGACTGCGCGGCGACCGACGCGCGCGGCGGGTGATGCAGCCAGTGGCGCAGCAGGCGGCTGCCCATCGTCGTGCAGCAGGTGTCGAGCAGCGAATACAGGGTTGGCGACTCGGTGCCGCGCAACGTCTCGGTCAGTTCGAGGTTCCGGCGCGTGGCCGGATCGAGCCCGATGTACTCGGTTTCGTTCTCGACCTTCAGGCTGCGCACGTGCCGCAGCTGCTGGCCCTGCGTGGCCGCCGCATAGAGCAGCAGCGCGCCGGCCGCGCCGCATGCGCTCGTCAGCGAATGCGCGCCGAAACCGTCGAGGCTCGCGACGTCGAGCTGGTCGCACAGGCGTTGCGTGCCCGATGCGATGTCGAAGTGCCATGCCGGTACGCGCTTGCTTGCGCCCGCGCCTGCGGGTACGGCATCGGTCGCGCCGTCCGGCGTCAGGATCTCGGCCGGCCGGATGCGCTCGAGCGCGGCAGCGAGCTGTTCGGGTTCGATTTCGGCAAGCCGCAGCGCGCCGCTGGCGAGGTTCAGCCACGCGAGGCCGACATTGACCGCGACGCCGCGCTTGTTGTGGCCCGTGCACATCGCAAGCAGGTAGACGTCGTTCTTGTCGGACAGCAGCGCGGCATCGGTCAGCGTGCCGGGCGTGACGACCCGCACGACCTTGCGCTCGACGGGGCCCTTCGACGTGGCCGGATCGCCGATCTGCTCGCAGATCGCGACCGATTCGCCCATCTTCACGAGCTTGGCGAGATACTGCTCGACTGCGTGATGCGGTACGCCCGCCATCTTGATCGGCGTGCCGGCCGATGCGCCGCGTTGCGTGAGGGTCAGGTCGAGCAGGCGTGCGGCTTTCTCCGCGTCTTCGAAGAACAGTTCGTAGAAGTCGCCCATCCGGTAGAAGACAAGCGTGTCGGGATGGTCGGCCTTGATGCGCAGGTACTGCTGCATCATTGGAGTGTGGCCGGCGAAGGCGTCGGGCGACAGCGTGGTCATAAGTCAGGCGTGAAGTTGTTGCTTTGGTTGCCCGAGTTTACCAGTGGCTTCGATGTACACGCGCGAAGTTGGCTGTTTGGCCAGTTGTCCGTGACGACGAGCGGCAGCTGTCGGCTGCGGATAGCGGTTCGACATCATGGTTCACTTCGTCAACAATTGCGTCTTGCGTCGGCACGCCATCGATGGGTACCCCAATGCGAACCACTGAAATGCCGGAACCCCGCCTCGGGGCGATCGTCGTGCTCAACGGCCCGAGCAGCGCCGGCAAAAGCACGCTGTCCAGGTTTCTGTGCGAGAACCTGGACGAGCATCATTTGCACGTCGAGCTGGATGTATTTCGAAACATGGAGCCGCCCAACTATTGGGCGGTCGAGAAGCCGTTGGTGCAGATTCGTGTGGCCGCGCTGTGCAGGGCGATCAACGCCACCGCGGCCACCTTTTCCAGGCACGGCCAGCCGGTGATCGTCGATCATGTCCTGTCGACCGACGCGTGGCGCTACATGCTTGAAGATCTTGTCGGCCTGCCGGTATTCATCGTCGGCGTTTTTTGTGCGCTCGACGTGCTGATCGATCGCGAGCGTATTCGTGGTGATCGCAAGATCGGACTGGCCGAGTCTCAATACGACTCGATTCATGCCGGCCGCCACTACGATCACGTCGTGGATACGTCGTCGGCAAACGAGATCGATTGCGGTCAGGCCGTTCTGAAGTGGCTACAAAGCGGGCCGGTTCCTGCCGCCTTCCCGAAAATGCACCGGGAGTTTTTCGGTCACTCAGGTGACGCGGCTGTTGGCTAGCAACAGCCGATCCCGAAAGGGCGAGCGCAGGTTCAGGGCCATACCTTGTCGGGCAAGGTACAGGTACGGCTGCATCGTCCGGGCGTGGCCTGCTGAGGCCCGTCTGACTCGGCGCGCGAACCGCCGCGCGCCGACCCTGTCCGGCACCTCAGGCCGTTTGCGCCGACGTCATGCTGAGCGCCACCGCCTGCGCGACTTCGATGCCGTCGATGGCTGCCGAATAGATGCCGCCGGCATACCCCGCACCTTCACCCGCCGGATACAGGCCTTCGACGTTCATGCTCTGGTAATCGTCCTTGCGTCGAATCCGGATCGGTGACGAAGTGCGCGTCTCGACACCGGTGAGCACCGCATCGTGCATCGCGAAGCCGGCGATCTTCTTGTCGATCTGGGGCAGGGCTTCGCGGATCGCTTCGATCACGTAGTCCGGCAGCGCGGTGCTCAGATCGGTCGGGTTCACGCCCGGCTTGTACGACGGCTCCACGGAGCCGAGCGACGTCGACGGCCGGCCGGCGATGAAGTCGCCGACCAGCTGGCCCGGCGCGCGGTAATCGCCGCCGCCGAGTTCGAACGCGCGCTCTTCCCATTTGCGCTGGAACGCGATGCCGGCCAGCGGGCCGCCGGGGTAGTCGTCCGGCGTGATGCCGACGACGATCCCCGCATTCGCGTTGCGCTCGGCCCGCGAATACTGGCTCATCCCGTTGGTGACCACGCGGCCCGGCTCGGAGGTGGCCGCGACCACCGTGCCGCCCGGGCACATGCAGAAGCTGTAGACGGCGCGGCCATTGCTGCAGTGGTGGACCACCTTGTAGTCGGCCGCGCCGAGCTGCTTGTGGCCCGCGAACTTGCCGAAGCGGCTGCGATCGATCAGCCCCTGCGGATGTTCGATACGAAAGCCCAGCGAGAACGGCTTGGCTTCGATGTACACGCCGCGATCGTGCAGCATCTGGAAGGTGTCGCGCGCGCTGTGGCCCACGGCCAGCACCACGTGGTCGCACCGCAGCGTTTCGCCGTTAGAGAGCGTCAGCGAGCGCACCTTGCCCTGATCGATCTCGATGTCCTCGACCCGCGTTTCGAAACGCACTTCACCACCCAGTTCGTGGATGGACGCACGCATCTTTTCCACCATGCTGACGAGACGGAACGTGCCGATGTGCGGCCGGCTCAGGTACAGGATGTCTTCCGGTGCGCCTGCCTTGACGAATTCGTCCAGTACCTTGCGGCCGTAGTGGTTCGGATCCTTGATCTGGCTGTACAGCTTGCCGTCGGAAAAAGTCCCGGCCCCGCCTTCGCCGAACTGCACGTTGGATTCGGGGTTGAGCACACTCTTGCGCCACAGCCCGAACGTGTCCTTGGTGCGTTCGCGCACGGCCTTGCCGCGTTCGAGGATGATCGGGCGGAAGCCCATCTGCGCGAGGATCAGCCCCGCGAATAGGCCGCACGGCCCCATGCCGATCACGACCGGGCGCAGGAAATTACCGTGCTCGGGCGCTTTCGTGACGAAGTGGTACGCCATGTCGGGCGTCACGCCGCAATGCGGCTGGCCGGCGAGGCGCTTGATCGCGGCCGCTTCGTCCGTCACTTCGACATCGACGATATACGTGAGCTTGATGTCGGCGCGCTTGCGCGCATCGTGCGCGCGGCGGAACACGGTGTAACGGAGAAGCCCGTCTGCGGCCACGCCAAGCTCCGCGAGGCGCTCGCGAATCGCGGCCTCGAGCGCGCTTTCGGGGTGGTCGAGGGGGAGTTTAATTTCGCTTAGCCGTAACATGGGGACTCGGATGCGATTGCCACGGCGTCGTGGCGGTGTTGATACGGGCGGGGGCAGGCCGGCGGTGTTGTCCGCCGTGCGGGCATGCCGGACGCAAACCATTCATTGTCATTGCGGGATGAGCGGTGCAGGCGACCGTGCGCGGACCGGCCCGAACAACTCAAGCAACTTCAGGATAGGCGCACGAAGCGGCCCTTGTGCGGGAAGATTGTCCCGCCTCCCGGCAACCGGGAGGCGAACGACGCATCGTCATGACGATGCCCGCGAGCGGTGTGCGCGAAAGCCGCGCCATGCAGGCGCGGCCGGGACTTACTCCGCCGCCGGATGCACGCGGGTGTAACCCTTCAGGATCGGGATCATCTGCGCGTAGATCTTCGGGTTCGCGGCGACGATTTCATGGCGATGCAGGAAATCGGCGTCGCCCGTGTAGTTGCCGACGAGGCCGCCGGCCTCGGTGATCAGCAGGCTGCCCGCTGCCATGTCCCACACGTTGATGCCCTGTTCGAAGAACGCGTCGAGGCGGCCGGCCGCGACGTTCGCGAGATCGAGTGCCGCGGCGCCCGGGCGGCGCAGGCCCGTGCACGCTTGCGTCATTTCGGCGAAGAGGCGCGCGTAGGCATCGAGGCCGTCCTTTTCGCGGAACGGGAAGCCCGTGCCGACCAGTGCGTCCGACAGGCGGTCGCGGCGGCCGACGCGGATGCGGCGGTCGTTCAGGTACGCGCCGCGGCCGCGGGTGGCCGTGAACAGGTCGTTCTTGTTCGGGTCGTAGACGACTGCCTGCGTGACGACGCCCTTGTGCTCGAGCGCGATCGATACGCAGTAGTACGGGAAGCCGTGGATGAAGTTGGTCGTGCCGTCGAGCGGATCGATGATCCACTTGAATTCGGATTCGTTCTCCGATTCGCCCGATTCTTCCGCGAGGATCGCGTGGTCGGGGTAGGCGGTCTTCAGCGTCTCGATGATCGCGTCTTCGGCGGCCTTGTCCACTTCGGTGACGAAGTCGTTCTGCTGCTTCTTGCGGATCTCGATCAGGTCGAGATCGAGGGACGCGCGATTGATGATCTGTCCGGCGCGGCGCGCAGCCTTGACAGCAATGTTGAGCATGGGATGCATGAGCCTGGATCCTGTAGCCGGCGGCACGGGCCGCCACGAAGTGGAACAACCGCCCGGCACGGCGCAAACGTGGCAGGCGAGGTGAGACGCGAATTGACAAAGAACGGGGTACGACCCGCGCCGCACGGAGTGCGACGCGTAAAGGCATGATTTTATCCGATTTTCGGCGGTTTCAGGCGACCGGAATACGGGGAAACCCCCACTATCCGTCCGGACGAGTGGGTTTGCCGCGGCGATGGCGATACCATACTGCCATTCTGATGAACCGAGTCGTATCGTAGTGGAAACTCCGCAGAACACCGCCGCGCCGTCCGAGCCGGGCGCGGCCTCGTCCCGGCCGCCGTCCGGCGGCTTCACGTCCACCCGTTTCGTGCTCGTCGAGCCGAGCCATCCCGGCAATGTCGGGGCGGCCGCCCGCGCGCTGAAGACAATGGGTTTTTCGCGTCTCGTGCTGGTCGCGCCGCGCGTGCCGCACGTGCAGAGCGATCCCGAGGCGATCGCGATGGCCAGCGGCGCGGACGACGTCCTCGCGTCCGCGCATGTCGTGCCGACGCTCGGCGACGCGCTGTCCGGTGTTCACTGGTCGATTGCGCTGACCGCGCGCACGCGCGAATACGGGCCGCCGCGTCTCGCGCCGCGTGCGGCTGCCACGCAGGCGTGCGCACAGGTCGGCACGGGCGACATCGCGCTCGTGTTCGGCAACGAGCGCACGGGCCTCGCGAACGAGCATGTCGAGCAATGCAGCGCGCTGGCGCATATCCCGGCGAACCCGGCCTACAGCTCGCTGAATCTCGCACAGGCCGTGCAGGTGCTGGCGTACGAGCTGCGCGTCGCGTTTCTCGAACAGGCGAGCGAGCCGTCGGCGCAACCGTCGGGCGAAGCCGGCACGCTTGCGCAGAGCGACGAGATCGAGCGGATGTACGTGCACCTCGAGAACGCGCTGATCGCGCTCGATTTCCTCGATCCGCGCAACCCGAAGAAGCTGATGCCACGGCTGCGGCGCCTGTTCGCGCGCACGGGCCTCGAGCGCGAGGAGGTCAATATCCTGCGCGGCGTCGCGAAACACATCCTGCTGAAATCGGGCAAGCCGGGCGGCGACGCGTAAGCGGCCGGCGCACTGGCTGACGGATGTCGCGGCGCGCGGGGAACCTCCCCGCCGGGCAGGTGCTGCGCCGTCCGCGGGAGTCGCAGCGGCCGATCGCTCCACCTGGTCGACCCTCCCGCAAACGCCCCCGCAGCAAGCGTTCCGCCTGAATACCCGCGTCGGCGGCGGGGTGAACGCGCGGGCTCGTGCGGCCGTGCGCGACCCGCCCTACAATCGCCGAACGTCATAAGTAAATTACCCGGCGCGATAACGGCCGGCCATTGCCGGCGATGCGCGCCGGCCTTTTCCCAGACCACATCATGTTCACGAGACTGCGCGAAGACGTTGCAACGATTCGCGAGCGGGATCCCGCCGCTCGCAGTGCATGGGAAGTGCTGACCTGTTATCCGGGGTTGCATGCGCTCGTGCTGCATCGTTTCGCGCACGCATGCTGGCGCGTGAAGCGCTACTGGCTC
The DNA here is from genome assembly GCF_030482905.1 of Burkholderia sp. AU45251. Taxonomy (NCBI): domain Bacteria; kingdom Pseudomonadati; phylum Pseudomonadota; class Betaproteobacteria; order Burkholderiales; family Burkholderiaceae; genus Burkholderia; species Burkholderia sp. AU45251. The sequence continues at coordinate 114,125 of NZ_JAUJQH010000022.1, forward strand.
GCGCGTTTCGCGTCGCAGGCCGGCCGGTTCCTGACGGGCATCGAAATCCACCCCGGTGCGACGATCGGCCGGCGCGTGTTCATCGATCACGGCATGGGTGTCGTGATCGGCGAGACGGCGATCGTCGGCGACGACTGCACGATCTATCAGGGCGTGACGCTGGGCGGCACGTCGCTTACGCGCGGCGCCAAGCGCCACCCGACGCTCGAAGCCGGCGTGATCGTCGGTGCGGGCGCGAAGGTGCTCGGCAGTTTCACCGTCGGGGCGGGCGCGAAGATCGGTTCGAACGCGGTCGTCGTGAAGCCGGTGCCGGCGGGCGGCACGGCGGTCGGCAATCCGGCGCGCATCGTGATGCCGGCACAGCCGAAGCCGCAGCCCGAAGGCGCGGCGTTCTGCGCATACGGGATCACGCCGAATGCCGACGATCCGATGTCGCTCGCGATTCACGGGCTGATCGATCACGCGGCGAAGGAAAGCCGCCGCGTCGACGAGATCGTCGCGGCGCTCGAACGGCTCGGCACGCATCTGGAAACGCTGCAGGGCGCCGACGCGGCGCGCCTCGATCTGCGCCGGCTGTCGGCCGTGCTGGAAGGCAAGTCGGTCGAACGCGAGGCGTAATTCAGCGGATGCCCGCGGCCGCCGGTCGGTGAGGCAGCCGCGGCGTCAGTCGAGCGGCATCGCGTGGATGCCTTCCGCATCGACGCGCAGGTAGCCGCCACGCGGCTTGCCGTGGTCGAGATCCCAGTCGGGCAACACCCAGCGGATGCCGCCCGGTTCGGCGTGGCTCGCGGGGCGGTGCGTGTGGCCGTGAATGATCACGCTCGCGCGGCTTTTCCGGAACAGCGCGGCCACGCCTTCACGCGTGACATCGTAAATCGCCGAGGCAGGGCGCATCCGGCCCGCTTCGCTGTTCGAGCGCATGCGCTGCGCGAGCGCGCGGCGCCAGCGGAACGGCCAGGCGAGAAACAACCATTGCGCGACGCGGTTGCGTGCGAAGCGGCGGAACAGCTGGTAGCCGCGGTCGGCCGTGCATTGCGCGTCGCCGTGCGCGAGCACGATGCGCAGGCCGAACGCCATGATCAGCGAAGGGTCGGGCAGCAGCATCGCGCCGGCTGCCTTCATGAAGCGCCGGCCGAGCAGGAAATCGCGGTTGCCATGCATCACGTAGAGCGCGATGCCGCGCTCCGAGAACGTGTGCATCAGCGCGGCCATGCGTGCTGCAAACGGATCGTCGTCGAGGATGTCGTCGCCGATCCAGTATTCGAACAGGTCGCCGAGGATGAACACCGAGTCGGCGCTGTCGGCGGTGTATTTCACGAAATGCTCGAACGCGGCGACCGTCTTCGGAATCGCTTCGCTCAGATGCAGATCGGAGAGAAACAGGAACGGGCGTGCGGCTTGCGCGTATTCGCGCTCGCCCGGCACGCCCGCGGAGACGCTTCGCGGCGGACTCTCCTGCAACATCGAAGTGCCTCCGTAACTGCGTGTCAGACCACGACGGCCTTTTCGATCACGACGTCGTCAGCCGGCACGTCCTGGTGGAAACCAGCGTTGCCCGTCTTGACGCCCTTGATCTTGTCGACCACGTCCTGGCCTTCGACGACCTTGCCGAACACCGCGTAGCCCCAGCCCTGCGGCGTCGGCGACGAGTGGTTCAGGAAGTCGTTGTCGTTCACGTTGATGAAGAACTGGGCGGTCGCCGAGTGCGGATCGTTCGTGCGGGCCATCGCGACCGTGTAGTTGTCGTTCTTCAGGCCGTTGTTCGCCTCGTTGTCGATCGGCGCATCGGTCGGCTTCTGCTTCAGGCCCGGCTCGAAGCCGCCGCCCTGGATCATGAAGCCGTTGATCACGCGATGGAACACGGTGCCGTCGTAGTGGCCCTTCTTCACGTAGTTCAGGAAGTTTTCGACCGTCTTCGGTGCCTTCGCGGCGTCGAGCTCGAGCTTGATCACGCCGTGGTTCGTATGCAGTTCAACCATGATGAATTCCTTCGGTAAGGCGGTTTAAATGGCACGCGGCCGGTCGTGCGACGCGGCCGCGTGTGGCGCCGGACGTGCCGGCAGGTTCTTACTTCGAGACGACGCTGGCCGATTCGATCACGATCGGTTGCGCGGGCACGTCCTGCATCGGGCCGCGCGAGGTCGTCGCGACGCCTTCGATCTTCTTCACGACGTCGAGACCCGACACGACCTTGCCGAACACCGCATAGCCGTTGCCGTCCGGGTTCGGGTAGTCGAGGCCGCTGTTGTCGACCGTGTTGATGAAGAACTGCGCGGTGGCCGAGTTCGGATCGCTCGTGCGTGCCATCGCGATCGTGCCCGTCAGGTTCTTCAGACCATTGCGGCTCTCCAGCGGGATCGGCGCGCGGGTCGGCTTCTCCTCGAAGTTGGTCTTGTAGCCGCCGCCCTGGATCATGAAGCCCTTGATCACGCGATGGAAGATCGTGCCGTTGTACTGGCCGGCCTTCACGTAATCGAGGAAGTTGGCGACGGACTTCGGCGCCTTCTCCGGGTAGAGCTCGACGCGGATGTCGCCCTGCGAGGTCTTCAGCTGCACGACGGGGTGCGCGGTAGCCGATTGCGCGAACGCAGGTGCGGTCGCGGTCGCGAGAAGGGCGGCGCCGCCAAGCGCCAGCAACAGACGTTTCATTGCGATCCTCAGGTTGGGAGGGAAAGAAGGCCGCGCCGCTTATTGCGACGGCGCGACGTACGGCGCCGCCAGTGCGCCCGACGGACCGCTGAACTGGAATGTCGGCGACATCGGCAGCGTGGTGGTGCTCACGTTCGCGGCTGCGCGGTCGGTGTAGTCGCGCGTGGCCGGTGCGGCCGCGCGGGCGTTCGGCGCGGCCTTCGGCGGCGACACGATCTTCTGGAGATCGGCGAGGCGCTGCGCGGTCGCCCCGCTCGTGCGGCCGAGCGATTGCGCACGCTTGTACGACTCGGCCGCGAGGCGCAGATACAGGTCGCCGAGGTTCTCGTACGCGAGCGAGTAGCTCGGGTTCGATTGCGTCGCCGTGACGAGCGCGGTGCGCGCTTCGTCGTAACGGCCATGCTTCGCGTAAAGCGCCGCAAGGTTGTTGTACGGCTCGGGCAGTTCGGGGTACGCCTGCGTGATCGCGACGAATTGCTGGATCGCGTCGTCGTCGCGGTTCAGGCGGGCCAGCACGGTGCCGCGCTTGAACTGCGCCTGCACGTCGTGCGGGTTCGACGCGATGCGCGCGTCGAGCTGCGCGAGCGCCTGCTTCCACTGCTTGCCGGCGATCGATGCGTCGACTTCGGGCGTGCCGTCGGCGGTGGCCGGGGCCTTCTGCGCATGCGCCGCGGGGGCCGCGAAAAGCGTCAGCGCGACGCCCATGACGGTGGTCGCAACGAGGGTCGCAGCGCTCTGCGCGCGGCCGCGATGAGGTTTCATAGGCGTAAATCGGAATGTTATACTCCGAGCCATTCTAACAAAACGTCTGCGCGTTCCGGCGAGCGGCAGACAGTCTTTCTTAGCCTCTCGTGGCCGTCACCGCTGTGCTTGCAGCCTGACCGCCCCATGTGATACCGAGGACGCTCGGCCTTGCGCCGCAGCAGATGGTCCGTCCGTTTCGCATGCTGGGCGAGCTTCGCCAGGGCGGTTTCCTTCGGCTCACGGTTCATCTCTATGGAATCACTGCGCATCTACAACACGCTCGCGCGTGACAAGCAAGTTTTCGTGCCGCGCCAGTCCGGCGAAGTGCGGATGTACGTATGCGGAATCACCGTATACGACTATTGTCACGTGGGCCACGCGCGCATGCTGGTCGTGTTCGACCTCGTCCAGCGCTGGTTGCGTGCGATCGGTTACCGGGTCACGTATGTGCGCAACATCACCGACATCGACGACAAGATCATCCGCCGCGCGGTCGAGAACGGCGAGACGATCAAGTCGCTGACCGACCGGTTCATCGGCGCGATGCACGACGATGAAAGCGCGCTCGGCATCCAGCGGCCCGACATCGAGCCGCGCGCGACCGAGTTCATTCCGCAGATGCTCGGCATGATCGAGACGCTCGAGACGAACGGCTACGCCTATCAGGCGACCGACGGCGACGTCAATTACTCGGTGCGCAAGTTCGCGAACTACGGGAAGCTGTCGGGCAAGTCGCTCGACGATCTCCGCGCGGGCGAACGCGTCGCCGCGAACGACGCGAAGGAAGATCCGCTCGATTTCGTGCTGTGGAAGCGCGCGAAGCCGGAAGATCCGGAAGGCACGTCGTGGGCGTCGAAGTACGGGATGGGTCGCCCGGGCTGGCACATCGAGTGCTCGGCGATGGGCTGCACGCTGCTCGGCGAGCATTTCGACATCCACGGTGGCGGGCAGGACCTGCAATTCCCGCACCACGAGAACGAGATCGCGCAGAGCGAAGGCGCGACCGGCCAGACATTCGTCAATTACTGGATGCACAACGGCTTCGTGCAGGTCGACAACGAGAAGATGTCGAAATCGCTCGGCAACTTCTTCACGATCCGCGAAGTGCTCGAGCGCTACGACGCGGAAGTCATGCGCTTCTTCATCGTGCGCACGCACTACCGTTCGCCGCTCAATTACAGCGACGTGCATCTCGACGATGCGCGCGCGTCGCTCACGCGCCTCTACACTGCGCTGAAGGATGTCGAAGCCGACACGCTCGCGCTCGACTGGAGCGAGCCGCACGCACAGCGTTTCGCGGCCGCGATGAACGACGACTTCAACACGCCGGTCGCGGTGGCCACGTTGTTCGAGCTGGCGGGCGAGGTGAATCGCACGCGCGACGCGTCGCTCGCGCGGCAACTGAAACAGCTGGCGGGCCTGCTCGGCCTGCTGGGCCGCGAACCGCGCGCGTTCCTGCAGCAGGCGTCCGGCGCCGCGCAGGCGAACGGGCTCGCCGCCGACGAGATCGAAGCGAAGATCGCCGCGCGAGTCGCGGCGAAGCAAGCGAAGGACTATGCCGAAGCGGACCGGATCCGGGCGGAACTGCTCGAGACCGGTATCGCACTTGAAGACAAACCGGGCGGATCGACCGAATGGCGTCGCGTATGAGCGCGGTGCGTTCCACTGACCGATCCGTCAGGTAGGAGGCAAGATGGCAACGGCCAGAAAAGCGCCGGTCAGGCGCGCGACCCCGGTCGCCGCGCGTCCGGCAGCCAAGCGCGTGCCGCCGGCGAAGACGGACGCGACGCGCGCCGTGCCGAACGGCGCGCTCAACGGTCATGCGCAGCCGGCGGCTGCGCTGCCGGCCGCCGACGCGGCCCGCAAGGCCCGTGCGTCCGAAGCGGGCGGCGAGGAGGTGGTCGTGCGTCCTGCATACTGGGATAAGGCGTGCGCCGACCTCGTCAAGCGCGACCGAATCCTGAAGAAACTGATTCCGAAGTTCGGTCCCGCGCATCTCGTGAAGCGCGGCGACCCGTTCGTCACGCTCGCGCGCTCGGTCGTCGGCCAGCAGATCTCGGTGCCGTCCGCGCAGTCGCTGTGGGCACGCATCGGGGATGCCTGTCCGAAGCTCGCCCCGCAGCCGGTGATCCGGCTCGGCGCGGACAAGTTGATCGCGTGCGGGCTGTCGAAGCGCAAGACGGAATACATCCTCGATCTCGCGCAGCATTTCGTGTCGGGCGCGCTGCACGTCGACAAATGGACGTCGATGGACGACGAGGACGTGATCGCGGAACTCACGCAGATCCGCGGCATCAGCCGCTGGACGGCTGAGATGTTCCTGATCTTCAACCTGTCGCGGCCGGACGTCCTGCCGCTCGACGACCCGGGCCTGATCCGCGCGATCAGCGTCAATTACTTCAGCGGGGAACCCGTCACGCGCAGCGAGGCGCGCGAGGTTGCGGCCAACTGGGAACCGTGGCGCACCGTCGCGACCTGGTACATGTGGCGCAGCCTCGATGCGCCCGATGCCGCCTGAGATGTGGCTATCGGGTTTTAAACATCAATAGTTGAGAGCCGGTTTTGAGTGCCGCCCGCGCGGGTAGAATACGCGCTGCCGCAAGACCCAAGGATTCAAACACATGAAGACCACGTTTCTGGATTTCGAACAGCCGATCGCCGAACTCGAGGCCAAGATCGAAGAGTTGCGATTCGTGCAGGACGACTCGGCTGTCGATATTTCGGAAGAAATCGAGCGGCTGTCGAAGAAAAGCCAGCAACTGACGAAAGACCTCTACGCGAATCTGTCGCCGTGGCAGGTTTCGCAGATCGCGCGGCATCCGCAGCGTCCGTACACGCTCGATTACGTTGCGGAACTGTTTACCGATTTTCACGAGCTGCACGGCGACCGTGCATTCGCAGACGATGTATCGATCGTCGGCGGTCTCGCGCGCTTCGGCGGCCATCCGTGCATGGTGATCGGTCACCAGAAGGGCCGTGACACCAAGGAGCGCGCCGCGCGCAACTTCGGTATGCCGCGTCCGGAAGGCTATCGCAAGGCCGAACGCCTGATGCGACTCGCCGAGAAGTTCGGGCTGCCGATCTTCACGTTCGTCGACACGCCGGGCGCGTACCCGGGCATCGGCGCGGAAGAGCGCGGCCAGTCGGAGGCGATCGGCCGCAACCTGTACGTGATGGCCGAGCTGAAGACGCCGATCATCACGACGGTGATCGGCGAGGGCGGTTCGGGTGGCGCGCTCGCGATCGCGGTGGCCGACACGGTGATGATGCTGCAATTCTCGACCTACTCGGTGATCTCGCCGGAAGGTTGCGCGTCGATCCTGTGGAAGAGTGCCGCGAAGGCGCCCGAGGCAGCGGAAGCGCTGGGCCTGACCGCGCACCGCCTGAAGGCGCTCGGCCTGATCGACAAGATCATCAACGAGCCGCTCGGCGGCGCGCATCGCGATCCGAAGGGCATGGCCGCGCTGCTGCGCCGCGCGCTCGCCGATTCGCTGCGCCAGTTCCAGGGCATGAGCATCGATGCGCTGCGCGAGCGCCGCTTCGAGCGCCTGATGGCCTACGGCAAGTACAAGGAAACCACGCCGGGCGCATGACCGGCTGCGTCTTCCATTCGTGCGCCGCATCGCGCGCGCTCCTCTCGTGATTCCGCCAACCGAATTCTCCGCCGACCGCGTCGTTCTCGACGCGGTCGGCGTTGCGCTTTCCGGCATGCCGCTCGATGCGCGCATCGCGATCGCCTACAGCGGTGGCCTCGACTCGACGGTGCTGCTCGACGCGGCCGTGCGCGTCGCGGGCGCGTCGCGCTGCGTCGCGTTGCACGTGCATCACGGGCTGAGTGCGAACGCCGACGCGTGGGTTGCGCATGCTGAGGCGAGCGCGGCCGGGCTCGGTGTCGCATTCGAATCGATGCGCGTCGACGTGCCGCGCGACAGCGGCCTCGGTGTCGAGGCGACGGCGCGCGAGCGGCGCTATGCGGCGCTCGACGAGATGTGCGAACGCCACGGCGCGGCTGCGCTGTGGCTCGCGCAGCATGCGGACGACCAGGCCGAGACCGTGTTGCTGCAGTTGTTGCGCGGCGCGGGGATCGCGGGGCTTGCCGCGATGGCGCCGCGTTACCGCCCTGACGGCGTGAGCGTCGAGCGCGTGCGCCCGCTGCTGCGACTGTTGCGTGCGCAACTCGAGCGCTATGCGACGCAGCACGACCTGGCATGGATCGACGACGAATCGAACAATGACACGCGCTACGCGCGCAATGCGCTGCGCATCGACGTGCTGCCGGCGCTGGCCGTGCATTTCCCGGGCTTTCGCGACGCGCTGGGCCGCGCGGCTCAGCATGCGGCCGCTGCGCAGCGACTGCTCGACGACCTGGCGGAACTCGACTTCGCCGTTGCCGCGCGCGATGACGGGCATGCGCTGTCGCGCGACGCGCTGGTCGCGTTCGACGACACGCGTGGCGCGAACTTGCTGCGCTTCTGGATGCGCCGGCTCGGTTTGCCGGGCGCGTCGGCTGCCCGGCTCGCCAACATGATGCGGCAGTTGCGTGCCACGAATGTCGCCCATGCGCTGCGCGTCGATCACGCGGGGCAGTGCCTGCGGCTGTATCGCGATGTCGTCTACTGGGAAGCGGGCGACAGCAGCGAACCGGCCGATGACGGCACCGGAACGCCGCACCCGGAAGCGGCGCTGGCATGGGACGGGCAGGAAGTCTGGCACCTGCCGGGATGGCGCGGCACGTTCGTCTTCGCGCCGGCCGACGCGGGAAGCGCCGGCGCGGTGCCGGAGGGGCTGCTGCGCGGCGCGCGGCTGGCAGCGCGTGCCCGCGCGGGCGGCGAGCGGATGCGCACGTCGCCGGGCGGGCCGGGCCGCACGCTGAAGAACCTGTTCCAGGAACGTGGCGTGCCCGCATGGCAGCGCGACGTGCCGCTGCTGTTCGCCGGCGACCAGCTGATCTACGTGCCGCGCCTTGGCGTGAACCGCGATGTCGGCGTGTCCGGCGGCGGGGCATCCGGTGACGGTGCGTGGCGCCGGATCGAGTGGCGTCCGGACCTGCTGATCGCATGATGGGGGCAGGCTGCCTGCGACGCCATGGCGTGCCCATTTTCACCATTTGGTAAACAGCGCCGGAACGACCTCGGACGCGGCGAGCGGCTTGTCAAGCGGGCCTCTATCGGGTACGCTCGGTCGTTTGCTCGGCTCGATTTTTGAGCGATTTGTGCAGGTTTTCCGCGTGACGTACCCGGTTTGCGCGGCCTGATCGGCCTTCCGGGCAAAATCCGTCACGCTTGCGTGTTGCGTCCCAGCCGTCCCCCTCGTCGTCCGTCCACAGCCACAAGCCGCGTGACCGAACGGCTACGCGGCCTGCCCAGCGCGCCCGTGCGGTTTCTCCTCCAGTTCAGAACGACAATGGCACTCATCGTACACAAATACGGCGGCACTTCGATGGGCTCGGTCGAGCGCATCAAGAACGTCGCGAAACGCGTCGCAAAATGGCATCAGGCCGGGCACCAGATGGTGGTCGTGCCTTCGGCGATGTCCGGCGAAACCAACCGTCTGCTCGGTCTCGCGAAAGAGATTTCGAGCCAGCCGAGCCCGCGCGAGCTCGACATGATCGCGTCGACCGGCGAGCAGGTCAGCGTCGGCCTGCTGTCGATCGCGCTGCAGGAAATCGGCGTCGAGGCCGTGAGCTACGCGGGCTGGCAAGTGCCGATCAAGACCGACAGCGCGTTCACGAAAGCGCGCATTCACTCGATCGATGACGAGCGCGTGAAGGCCGATCTGAATGCAGGCAAGGTCGTGATCATCACGGGCTTCCAGGGCGTCGATCCGGACGGCCACATCACGACGCTGGGCCGTGGCGGCTCGGATACGTCGGCGGTCGCGGTCGCGGCTGCGCTGGATGCCGAAGAGTGCCTGATTTATACCGACGTCGATGGCGTCTACACGACCGATCCGCGCGTCGTCGAAGAGGCGCGACGCCTCGATCGCGTGACGTTCGAGGAAATGCTGGAAATGGCCAGCCTCGGCTCGAAGGTCCTGCAGATCCGCTCGGTCGAATTCGCCGGCAAATACCAGGTGAAGACGCGTGTGCTGTCGAGCCTGACCGATCCGCTGATTGCGCTCGACGAAGAAATGCGCTCGGGCACCCTGATTACTTTTGAAGAAGACGAGACCATGGAAAAGGCAGTCATTTCCGGCATCGCGTTCCAGCGCGACGAAGCACGCATTGCTGTGATGGGCGTGCCCGACAAGCCGGGCATCGCGTATCAGATCCTCGGCCCGGTCGCGGATGCGAACGTCGACGTCGACATGATCATCCAGAACCAGAGCGTCCAGGGCAAAACCGACTTCACGTTCACGGTCGGCCGTGGCGACTACCAGAAGGCGATGGACATCCTCACCAACCAGGTGAAGGGCCACGTGAACGCCGAGCAGGTGCAGGGCGACCCGAAGGTGTCGAAGGTGTCGGTCGTTGGCGTCGGCATGCGTTCGCACGTGGGCGTCGCGAGCAAGATGTTCCGCACGCTGTCGGAAGAGGGCATCAACATCCAGATGATCTCGACGTCCGAAATCAAGATTTCGGTGCTGATCGACGAGAAATACATGGAACTGGCCGTCCGCGCGCTGCACAAGGTATTCGAACTCGACCAGGCGTCGTGAATTTTTCGTGATGCGTTGAAGAAAATGCATCACGGAAATTGACGCGCGGTTCGAAACCCTATATTATCTTGTTCTCGTCGCACTGCCTCCCTGGTGCGAGCGAAAGTTTGGGAGACGTGGCCGAGAGGTCGAAGGCACTCCCCTGCTAAGGGAGCATCTGGGCCAAAACCTGGATCGAGGGTTCGAATCCCTCCGTCTCCGCCAAAAGCGGTGACAAAGCCCCGCAAGTTCTCGGACTTGCGGGGCTTTTTCTTTTTCCGGCGCTGCAGTACCGTTCACTGGTGTACCTCTTCACTCGAAGAGGGCCAATGAAACTGCCTGTCCGCATCGCCCAGTCACGTCACGGCATCTTCTACTACCGCTACCAGTTCACCAGCGCTGGCAAGCGACGTGAGAAACGTCTCTCTCTGAATACAAAAAATCGAATCATTGCCAAGGAGAAGGCATTGATGCCTTCGGCTATCCTTGCTGCAGAGAGAAGACAGCTTAGCTTGCCGAACATGCCAAAAGACGACGAACTCATCAAAGGGGTTTTAGGGAAGCTCAAAGAGCAGGTGCGTGATCTTGAGGTTGTGTATTCCACACCTCAGGGGCACAGCATCACCATGAAGGCTGATCCCAATGTACCCGGCGATCTGGACGCGCTTCCGAAGGCTTCTGAGACGTTTTTGAACAGTGAGTTGGGGCAATCCTTCAAACGTGCTCAGGATGCCGTTGGAGCAGCCACAGCACAACCTGCTGTACCTGCATCGATTCAGGTGCCTGCCATGGCCGCACCCGCACAACTGATCATCCAAACACCTCAGGCGTGAGCGTCACAATGAGGCTGCAGCAAAACTCGGGTGATAAAAACAATGCCTAATATCGATTGGGGGTGTTGGCAACAGTTGCATTGGGGAGCACTGTTGTTTCAGCAGTGGTTTCCCAAATAATGACTTGGGTGAAGGAGCGTAGGCGTGAACGTAAGGTTGGACGGCTGGAGGCAATGATTGCCGCGATCAAGGTTATTTCTCACCTTGAGGATTATGCGATTCAATGTTCCGGTAAGCTCAATCGGAATGTGAGGCTGACAAAAGAACTTGGCCCTCATGAAGCGGATGGTCGGCATGATCTGGATTTTCCAGGGTTTAAAGATTTGTCTGGTCTGGGTTTGCGCCATTTGGATTCCGACATTGCAGCGAAGGTTCTGATACATGGAAGTCAAGTTGCCCTGATGTCGTCATATCTCAACGATTGCTTTGAGAATTGCATTCCGTCAGAATTTGTGGCGCGTTTTAATGAGCAACTTGGCTTCTTTGGCTATGAGGCATGGAAGCTTGCAAAAAAGACCCGTGCTGAGTACGATTTGCCAAAGCTTGAGATTGAGTCAAACGTCGACTTCACCGGATCGTGGTTGGAATCCTATGCCGAGGCAGCATTAAAGAATGCAGAAAAGCGGCAATCTGGTGATGATTCTGACCCCTTTGATTTGGATGTGTGAGTTATCTAATTGCTGGGTAATTTTTAATTTTGTTATTGAAAATATTATGGCTAAAAATCTTCTGGATTTAATTCCTCTCAGCAAGGAGGCGGCAATTGTTGTGATTACAGCAGGTGCGACGGTAATTGCGACAGCGGGGGTGGTATGGGCTGCGTGCGACAAGTTTTATTCGGTACAGATGGCTTCCGCGATAGATAGATATAAATCGGATAATGAGGATTTGAGATCAAAAATCCGGGATCAAGCAAAGGGATTGGCGCAAAACGATCTTAATGTTGTGAGACTTCAGTCTTCGGAGCAAGCAATCGAGCAATATAAGAAGGCATTGAGTGATGAAAGGGTGAGGTCTGCGGGATTGGAGGCTCAACTCAATCAGCTTAGTCAAGGTTCCAGGGATGTCAAGCAGACATCGGATAGCTGTGCTGCTGAGGTGGCAAATCTGAAGGCGGATAATTCAAGGCTTAACGAATACGCTTTGAAGATTGCGCCATTCGTGAATAAAAGAAATCAGATTCAAGTAATTGAAAATAACAAGGATTCAGTTGAGGTGAGGCTTGCAGAGTTGGAGGGCGATCACATCGGGCGGTCATTCAATACTGAAAAAATTGCACAATTGAAGCGTGTTTCCGCAGAGTATCAGCAGCAGATTCTTCAATTGCAACAGTGTGAAAGGTAGGCATTGATGCTGATGCGAAAATGATTTCGTGCGGCTGTGCCTTTTTCTTTCTATTTGGTTGCGATGATTTTTGTATATCGAAGGCGTTGGTCATCCATGGGTCGACTTTGCCATCCACCCAATAGCTCGGATCATCACCCGAGTAGTCACGCCCCCCCAATCGCCAATTGACATTAAATTTTCCCACCTCAACGGCTGTGACCTGCGGCGGAATTCCGTGACCAATCAGGCAGTGAGTTTCGCATCGATATTATCGGAATCCAGCCAGGCTCGACGGACCGTGGCCGGGGGGGGGAGCGATGAGCGCCGTGGGGCCGGCGCTCGTTATAGAACTGCCGCCAGCGTTCGATGAGCACCTTGGCCTCGGCGCGGCTGCGGACCCATTCGCGGTTTAGCAATTCGTTTCGCAGTTTGCCGTTGAAGCTTTCGACGAATCCGTTTTGCCGTGGACTGCCAGGCGCGATGAAGGCCGGACCGATTGCAGCGTCTCGCAGCCAACGCATGACCTTGGCAGCGGTAAATGGCACCGTTGTCCGACCGAACAAACGCGGGCTTGCCATACGGCGGCATGAGTCGCGATAGCGTCAAGATCACGTCCTGCGACCGCAGGCTGGCGTCTAGACTCCGATCCTTCTCCGGTTGCTTGAGCGTATAGGTCGCCACTCGGCGGCTCAGTCCCAGGTAGCGACATGCCTTGCGTTGCGAGAGCCCCCGCCGAGTCAGGATTTCCAGCGCTTCGCGCCGGCCCTTCGGGGTGTTTTTTTTCGGCTGAACGCCTTCAGGCCGTCGATTACCAGCATCTGCTCGGCGATCAGGCGCTTGAGCCGATCGTTTTCCGATTCCAGCTCCTTGAGCCGACGTGCGTCAGTTACGTCCATCCCGCCGAACTTGTTGCGCCAACTGCGTATTTCGGACCAACGTGACCGGCCGTTTCGGGATCGTGACCGGCGATTTCGGCAACGTGACCGGTCATTTCGGGAACGTGACGAAGCGGACCGGAAGGCAGGATTGGCGTTGCGCATGACATC
>NZ_JAUJQH010000023.1:0-124682 GCF_030482905.1 Burkholderia sp. AU45251
CGCGGGCCGTCAGCAGGAAATCTGCGACGCACTCGCACACACGACGCGTGACCTCACGGCACAGGCGTCGACCTTCGAACAACGCTCGAACGATCTGCTGTCGACGATTCGCGAGTCGCACACGGGCTTGCAGACGCAACTGGCTGCGCGCGACGAAGAGCGCCTGTCGGCATGGAACGATTCGCTGGCCGCGATGGCCACGAAGCTCGGCGACGAATGGCAGCGCGCGGGCGTGCACAGCGCGGGCCGTCAGCAGGAAATCTGCGATGCACTCGCGCAAACGACGCGCGACCTGACCGCGCAGGCATCGACCTTCGAGCAGCGCTCGAACGACCTGCTGTCGACGATCCGCGAGTCGCATACGGGCCTGCAGACGCAACTGGCCGCGCGCGACGAACAACGCCTGTCCGCGTGGAACGACTCGCTCGCCGCGATGGCCGCCGCGCTACGCGACGAATGGGCGAACACGAGCGCGCAGGCCGCGACGCGCCAGCAGGACATCTGCGACACGCTGGCCCGCACCGCGAACGACATCACCGCGCAGGCGCAGGTGCATGCGAGCGACACGATCAACGAGATCGCGCGCCTCGTGCAGGCTGCGTCGGAGGCGCCGAAGGCCGCGGCCGACGTCGTCGCCGAACTGCGCCAGCGCCTGTCCGACAGCCTCACGCACGACACCGCGATGCTCGAGGAACGCAGCCGCCTGCTCGCGACGCTCGAAACGCTGCTCGGCGCGGTCAACCACGCGTCGACCGAACAGCGCACCGCGATCGATGCGCTCGTCAGCACGTCGGCCGATCTGCTCGACCGCGTCGGTGCGCGCTTCAACGACACCGTCGATGCCGAAACGCGCAAGCTCGACTCGGTGGCCGCACAGGTTACGGCGGGCGCCGTCGAGGTCGCGAGCCTCGGCGACGCGTTCGGGATGGCCGTACAGGTATTCGGCGAGTCGAACGACAAGCTGCTGACCCATCTGCAACGCATCGAGGCCGCGCTCGAGAAATCGCTTTCGCGCAGCGACGAGCAGCTCGAGTACTACGTCGCGCAGGCGCGCGAGGTGATCGACCTGAGCATGATGTCGCAGAAGCAGATCGTCGAAGACCTGCAGCAGCTCGCCGGCCGGCGGGCGAGCGTCGGAGCGTAACGCATGCACGACGAAATCGACGACGGCGCGCCCGCCGCGCCGGTGTGGCCCGCGTTCGCCGACCTGATGTCGGTGCTGCTCGGCGCGTTCGTGCTGATCCTCGTCGGCGTGATCGGCATGCAGTTGCAGCTCACGTCGAAGCTCGAGGAAGCCGTGCGCGCGCGCCAGCAGGAAGCGCAGCAGCGCAAGTCGCTCGAGCAGGCGCTCGCCGGGCCGCTCGCGGCCGGCCGCGTGACGCTCGTCAACGGTCGCATCGGCATCAGCGGCAACGTGCTGTTCGCATTGAACTCCGACCAGTTGCAGCCCGCGGGCCGTGACCTGCTGAAGACGCTGGCCGCGCCGCTGGGCGCGTACCTGAAGACGCGCGACGAGATCCTGATGATCAGCGGCTTCGCCGACGACCAGCAGGTGCACGCCGGCAACCGCCAGTTCGCGGACAACTGGGAGCTGTCGGCCAAGCGGGCATTGACGGTCACGCGTGAGCTGATCGACGCCGGCGTGCCGGCGTCGTCGGTGTTCGCGGCCGCGTTCGGCTCCGAACAGCCGGTCAGCTCGAATGCGGACGATGAAGGCCGCGCGAAGAATCGTCGCGTGGAGATTGCGCCGGTGCCGCGCAAGTCGGCTTCGAACGGAGGGAAGGCGCAGTGACCGGCGACGCGACGCACGTCCGCGCGACGCTCGACGCATGGCGCGAGCAGGGCGCCGACCGGCTCGATCCGGTGCGCTTTCACCGGATCGACGCGCTCGAACGGCGCGCGGCCGCGCTCGACGGCGACGCGCGTGCGTTGCTCGACGCACGGCTGGCGACGCTGCTCGACGCTTTCGCGGAGGTTGTAGCGCACGCTGGTGAAGCGGCAGCCGTGAGCGACGCAACAGGTGCGCCCGCGCGCGGCGCGCTTGCGGAACTCGTCGAGCGGCTTGCGCGCGATGCGCAGGCCGACCGGCGCGGGCTCGATCCCGAGCTGGTCGACTACTTCCGCACGATGTGGTCGAAAGTCCGCACGGAACAGCAGTATCGCCAGTCGCTCGACCAGGTGCCGCGTAACGCGGGTCCGCTCAATTCGAACAGCCTCGTGCACCGGTCGCTCGCGACGATGCGCGAGTTGTCGCCGGCCTATCTGCAGCAGTTCCTGTCGTATGTCGACGCGCTCGCATGGCTCGAGGATCTTGCCGGCGGCGGCGCACAGCCCGAGAAGGAAGCGCCGCGCGCGAAGGCGGTGAAGAAGGTTGCGCGGAGCAAGAGCCGCTAGCGCGCGGCGGCGGTCGGGGCCCGTTGCATCGGCACCCGGCATGACGTCGTCGCGTTCCGATACCGAGCCACGCGGATGAACGTCGAAAAGCGCGCGCACCAGATCACGACCGACGTGTATTGCGCGGGGTTCACGTCGGCGGGCAGCGGCACGACGAAATTGCCGAATGCCCTCAGGTCGCGTTCGAGACAGCCGGTATGACGTGCATTTTCGGCGGCCACTTGCAGTTCGACGGCGGTTGCGCCTTCCGATGCCGTCAGGACCGGAAGGACATAGATGCCGACGGTGAATGCCACGAGCGCGGTCGCGAGATGCGACGCGATCGGTATCCAGATTCGGTTTTTCATATCGAACCCCAAGCGCGAGAACAGAGGGTGGCGCATCGCCACAACCCTGTAGTCGCGCGGGCCGGCACAATCTGACGCCCGGCCGACATTCATTGGCGCAGGCCGTATCCATAGGGCAGGGCACCCGGCAGCCACGTGGCGACACGATGCGGAAAAATTTCTGCCGGCGCGTGTCATCTTTGCGCTCGCGGGTCGACTCACTCTCCGTCGACAACGTCGTCGACGCTCAGGAGAGATCAGATGAACAAGCTAGCCCTGTATGTTCTCGCGATGGTTGCCGCGACCGCTTCCGTTTCCGCATGGGCCGCGCAGGCGTCCACCGTGACGCGCGCGGAGGTCACGGCCGAGCTGGCCGCTGTGCGCGCGGCCGGCTACCGTCAGACTGGCGAAGACCCGCACTATCCGGCGCGCCTCGCGGAAGCGGTGATGAAGATCGGCTCGACCGGCCCGTCGACGGCCGATACGAGTGGATACGGGACGATGTCGCCGGCCGCGGGCGAGTCGGGCTCGATTGCCCGCGAACTGCCGATCTATCGTGGACGATGAGCCGGGCCGGACATGATGCCTATCGACAGGCATCATGTCCGATTATTCTGGACTGCGATGTGTTTTGGGATGCGTGACGTCAGCGTGATGGCTCGTCTTCCACAATTGCCGCACGCAGCGCATGCAACGCATCAGCCAGCGCCGACGCGAACGGCGGATGCGCGGCGATGCCCGTCGCGTCGAGCTGGCTCCCGAGGATCGGCAGCGTGATCGACGCGGGTTCGACGATGCGTGCCGACATCACCGACAGCGTTTCCCGCAGCGCTGCGTCCGCATGCGTCGCGCGCGGCGACGCATTCAGCACGGCGACCGGTTTGTACACGACGGCCTCGCATCCCACGATCCAGTCCAGCGCGTTTTTCATCACACCCGTTACGCCGTGCGCGTACTCCGGGCTGGCAATCAGCAGGCCGTCGGCGGCATTCACGCGGTCGATCAGGTCGCGCACCGCGGCGGGCGACGGATATTCTGCGTCGGGATTGAACAGCGGAAATTCGCCGAGACGATCGAAGCGCACGATGCGCATGCCGCGCGGCGCGACTATCGCGGCCGCATCGAGCAGCGCGGCGTTGTACGACTGGGCGCGGAGGCTGCCGCACAGTGCGACGATGTCGAGGCGGCGGGTGGCGTCGGTTCGGGGATCGGTGGTCATCGATGGGCGTGTCGGTTGGCGCGTGGCGCAGCGGTGAGCGTCGCGCGGATTATCGCACCGGCGTTCAGGTAGCGTTGTGCGCGAGCGCAGGCGCTACAATCGCCAGGATCGATCCTGCACGCGTGAGAGGGCGGATGCCTGGAAACGAAATAAGACAACCGAGGGCTGGCATGAACCCGTGTTCCGGAATGACTGCCGCAGTGCTGTCCGCTGCAATCAGGGGCGAGCGCGCGGCGAGGTCTCACGCTGTCGCCCTGCCGTTGAACGGCAAGCGACGGTGAAGCCGATGCCGTTCCGCAAATACATCGACCATATCGACCTGCCGCCGACGGTAGCCGCAGCGATTCCGGCGGAAAGCTACCTGACCGCATACGATCGTCCCGGTACCGCGACACTGGTCATCTGGGTCATCGATCCGTCGCTCAACCGCCAGCGCGAACGCGAGTATTCGCATGCGACCGGCGCATTCCTGACCGTCGCCGAGCGCCACGCGCTGTGTCCGCCGAACCGGACGTTCGTGATGCCGGACGGGCGCGTGACCGTCCACGTCGGTTATCGCTTCGATCACGATACGGATGTCTGCAGCGAGACCTATGCGGCATTCGACAACGCAACGTCAGCCTTGCTCGTGCAGAGCGAGCAGATGTGTTTCTCGCCCGCGATGAGCGATCCGGAAGACGTCGTGCGCGATGCGCTGCGCAAGACCGAGTTCCCGCGCACCTACGCCGGCTGGATCGTGCCGGAGCGAATCGGCTACTGGGTCGGCGTGCTGTATCGGCAGCGCCGTCAGGCTGGTGAATCGGGCACGCACGAGGATGCGGCGTTCACGGCCGCGCTGGTCGCGCAGATGAAGCGTGTCGATCCGAACATCGAATGGCTGCTTCCGTCGGTGCTCGCCGGGCTCGCCCGGATGGAGATGACGGACGAGCACGTATTGCGTGCGGCGTTCAGCGAACGAACCGGCATCGCGATCTAACCGCAGCCGTGCCCGGCGCGCGGACGCTCACATGCAGACGGCGCCAGCCATCCCCGCCACGCGCGCGAATTCCCCGATTTCCCACCCGTTGCCGAGCATCAGCCGCCGCGTATGCAGCGCGCCATGCACGTCGTCGGCAACGGTTTCGCCGAGATAACGGAGCGCACGCCCGTCGATATCGACGAAGCCGTGCCGGTAATCGTGCGCGAGCGCCGTCCATAAATGCGCGGCGCCGACCGACTGGCGCGCGCCGCTGATCAGGCACAGGCCCGCGTCGAGCCCCCAGCGATACAGCGTCGTCGCAAGCCCCTTGCGTTGCGCGGACCCGCGCAGCCGCGTATGCGGCGCGCGCAGGTAGCGGTCGGCGCGGCGCGGGATTTCGGGCAGGCGGTTGAACACCGTATAGCCGGCGAGCTGGCGCGCGGCCGGGTCTTCGACATACAGGAAGTATTCGCCGTCCGCCTCGCGGTGGCGGACGATCAGGCCGGAGCGGCCGAGCGCGACGGCCGGCAGGCCGTGCAGGCGGTGGCCCGGCTGGTGCAGGCGTGCGTAGAGCGCGTTGAGTTCATCGTCGATGTCGTGCTGGGAATGCTGTACGTCGATGCGCATGGCAAAGGTCGCCCGTCCCGGGCGGTCCGAGAAAGTGGTTCATCGCAAATGGGGAAAGGAATGGCTGCGGCCCCCGGGCTCGGCGAAGCGAGCCGGGGCCGCGAATCAGCTGGGGATGTGCTGGAAACCGGCGGCGATCGCGGCGAGGCCCGCGATGCAGAGTGCGAACAGGATCAGGACTTTGTGGATCACGTCTCTCTCCTCATGAATGCGCGGCGCCGAAGGGCGGCATCGCGGAGACGGTGAGCGGCGGGCGCGGCCCGCGCGGCCGTCGAGCGTGACGACGGTCGTAGGTCCGGGCGACAAGCGCGCGGACGGTCTGCACCATACGCGACAGGCACGGAGCGGGCAATCGGACTGGCGGAGAAACGCGACGAAACGCGGGGGAATCGGGTGTTTCGCGACGATTGGTCGCAACGGCGGATGCCGATGCGTCCGCGCGAACAGCGCGTGCGTTGCGACCTCGCGCGCGTGTTGCGGTGACACGTTCACGACGTGATTGGCGGGATGCCGATCGTGAGGCTGCCGCGCGTATCGAGTTATCTCAAATGTAAGGCCTGTTTTTAGCAATCGCTTCCGATCGTTAAAGAACGGTGGGAAATAACGCAGGTTTTTTGGGCGGTACTTGGCGCTGATACGTCGAAAAATGAGGAATACCGATCAGGAAAATCGATGGTGGCGCATTTCCGAGTGCCGCGACTTTATCAATTCCTGACACTGTGCCGACACATGTTTCGATATATTTCGACGCGAGAGAATCATTAAATTCGCGACGGCCTGAGTGAAGAAAACGCGGGGAAATCCGGACCGGTCGATTCCGGCGTTGTCACCTTTTCATCACGGGTTATGGCGTTCCAAACGTATTCGCCTGGTGCGTAAAGGCGCGCCCGTCGCACCTTGAACAAGAACCCGTATCGCCTGGTATTCAGCCGCGCATGACGCCGGGCAGTCGACAGAAAACCGATCACGAGGGAGATGTTTTGTTAGTGATATTGATCAATAGAGAGAGTGGAAGATGAAAAACAATATTATTCTGGCGATCCTGGCGGGTTCTACCGTCTTGTTGTCGGCATGCGGTGGGGGCGGTGACGGCGGCGGGAGCAACGCGACGAGTAGCGACAGCGCGACGGGAACCCCTTCGCCGACCGCACCGGACCCTCAGCCTGTCACGTTCAAGTGTCCGGACGGCTACAAGTCGATCCAGCTCACCAAGAGTGCCGTTGCGAATGCGACGATGACGCTGGTCACCGACGACGGCATCGCGACGTTGACCTTCAAGACCCCGCCGGATGGCGTGGTTCGCGACGGATTGATTTGCCTGGGCAAACCGGATCCGGTGCCTGCAGGCGTGAACGCGGACTTTGTCTACGAGATCAAGTCCTACGGTGGGTTCGACAACATGTACAACCGTACGCTGACCCTGAACTTCACGTCGAACATCATTCCCAATCCGAGCCCGGCGGTCATCGAGATGGCCGACATCTCGGGCGGGACCGTCACCTACAAGCCGACCATCATGGAGTCGATCATTTCGACCCCGCCGAACTTCAGTCTGGCGGCGGCTGCAAACTTCACCGGCCTGTACGTTGTGCGTCTGAAGCATTAACGCCCGGCGACGCAAGCCGGGGCCGCGAATCCGCCGGGGATGGGGCGATTCGCGGCGAGGCCCGCCATGCAGCGGGCGAGCAAAGTCGGGACTTTGTGGATCACGTCCCGTTCCACCGGCATGCGCGGCGCCGTATCGCACGCGGCTTGTCAGCACGATACGCGAGCCGGCCGGATCGCAACCACCCGGCCGTACCGCACGGCTGGCACCCTTCTGTCGAACCGACTACACTGCACGGTCATCGCACGCCACAAGGATTCCTCCATGGGAGCCGGCCCGTCCACGGATCGCTAAGCCGCAACGACCATCGTCAACCGGTCGTTGCGGCGATCTCCCGTTGTCCCTCGCTGACCAGGCAGATCGCCGCCAGATTCCCTTTTCTGAGCGGATGCATTGTCATGCCTGAACAATCCACGCCCGTCTGGGCCCATTCGTTGCCGTCGGCGCTCCTGCTGATGGCGCCTTTCGATCTCCTCGCTTCGCTGGCGATGGACGTGTACCTGCCGGTGATCCCCGAGATGCCGTCCGCGCTCGGCACGTCGCCGGCCATCGTCCAGTTGACGTTGAGCGTCTACCTGGTCGTCCTCGGCCTGGGCCAGCTGATTTTCGGCCCGTTGTCGGACCGCGTCGGCAGACGGCCGGTGGTGCTGGGCGGCGCGCTGTGTTTCGCGGCGGCTTCCCTGGCGCTTGCGATTGCCGCCGGCGGTGGCCTGTTCGTCGCACTGCGCGTGCTGCAGGCGCTGGGTGCGTCGGCGGCCCTCGTCGCCACGTTCGCCACCGTTCGCGATGTCTATGCCGACCGCCCGGAAGGCCGCATCATCTACAGCCAGTTCGGCGCGATGCTGGCGTTCGTGCCCGCGCTGGGGCCGCTGCTCGGCGCGGCCATCGCGATGGCCAGCGGATGGCGCGCGATCTTCACGACGCTCGGCGTGCTGGGTGTGCTCGCGTGCGGTCGCGCGTGGCCACGCTGGCACGAAACGCGGCCGCGGACGGCGAACCCGCGGGGGCCGTCCGTCGTATCGATTCTCGGCAGCCGGCCCTTTCAGGTTCACACGCTCGCGTTTGCCGCCGCGATGGGGGCGTTCTTCGTGTTCTTCTCCACCGCGCCGCGCGTGCTGGTCGGCGGTGCCGGCTATTCCCGCGTGGCGTTCAGCGCGGCCTTTGCGACCGTCGCGATCGTGATGGTCATCGTGTCGCGCTTCGCCGGGACGTTCGTGTCGCGGTGGGGCGAGGCAGGCTGCATTGCGCGAGGGGCGCTTACGATGATGACGGGGGCGATCGTGCTGGCGGTCTGCACGGTCCTGACGAAGCCGTCGTTCGCGACGTTCGTGATGCCGATGTGGCTGGTGGCGGTCGGCATCGTGCTGATGTCGTCGGTGACGGCGAACGGCGCACTGCGCGATTTCGGCGATGCCGCCGGCAAGGCGGTCGCGCTCTACTACGCGGTGCAGAGCGTGATCGCCACCGGCGTGGGCACGTTCGCGACGCTGGTCTTCGACGGCGCGACCGCGTGGCCGCTGGCGGCCTCCTGCTTCGGCATGGGCCTCGCGAGCTTCGTCGCGATCAAGGGGCTGACGCGCGCGATCGGGCGTGAGCGTGACGGAAGCGCTCGCGGCGTCTCGTTCGACTGAGCACGCGAGCAGCAACGCGTGACTTCATCGGGCCGCCCGGCGCCTCGATGAAGTCGATGGCGCGCGCGGCCGGTGCGGTCAACCGGCCACCGCGCGCTCGTAGAGCGAAGCGATGTAGCCGCTGGGCAGTGGGCGAAGCGCGACGCGTTCGAAGCCGAGTGCCTCGTAATACGCACACAGCTTCGCGTTACGCGGATCGCAATCGAGTCGCAGACGCGTGCGCTGCTGCGCGCGGACCTGATCCGCACACCAGTCGATCGCGACGCGGCCGAGCCCGCGGCCGTGGAAGCCGTCCCGTACCGAGAGCCGGTGCAGATAACCGGCGACAGGCGCTTGCGGCCCCCAGTATTCTTCGTCTTCCCACGTCAGCACGAACATCGCGGCCGCGAGGCCGTCGTGCTCGACGATGTGAAGGCTGCCGTCGTCGAGCATCGGTCGAACATCCTGTTCGGTGCGTGTGCCGTGCCCCCATGCCGGGTCGTCGTGCGCGGACTTGAACGCGACGGCATCGGTCAGGATGCGTGCGGCAATCGCCGCATCATGGGTCGTGGCCTGCCGCACCGTGGTGACGTTCATCGTTCGCCTGTTGCTCCGTTCGCAAGAGAGCGCGCATTGTGCGCCGGAACCGGCGAAACGTCGATGTGCGAACAACGGACGGGAACACGAACGCAGACGGGGGCGGGGCGGTGTCAGGCCTCGCCTTGCGCCGCCGCATCAGGCCGGCGCGCGCTGCCCGAATGCCTGCCTGATCCGCGCGAACAACCCGTGTTGCGCGATCCATTCGGCATACGCGCGATAGTCGGGGTCGCGCATCAGGTGACGCTCTTCCGTCTTCGCCCGCGTGTAGTAGATCAGGTTGACCGCGACGAGCCCGGCGCAGTGCATGAGCCCGACCTGCCAGCCGAGCGGCTCGACGAACGGCACCGACACCATCCAGTACGACAGGTTCTTCGTGATGTACGCCGGATGTTTCGTGAAGCGGTACGGGCCCGACGTGATGATCCCGCGGTTGGTGAGGTTCGAGAAACGCAGGCCGAACGAGATCGTGCACAGCGCGTAGGTCAGCAGCAGCAGGATGATCGCCGTGCCCCAGATCACGCGCAGCGTCGGGGCCGACAGCAGCCAGTTGTCCCAGAACATCGAGCCTTCGTAGCGGATGTAGTTGTTCGAGAACAGCGACCAGAACGGCTGGTAGCACATCAGCGCGACCACCCAGCCGAGCGTCGTCGGCTCGACGGTGCGCACGTGGCTGTCGAGGAGGCGGAACGTGCACAGGTAGCCGACGGTGCCGAACATCAGGTCCATCGTGAACGACAGGTCGTACATGAACACGAAGGCCGCGAGCGTCATCGGCGCGTGCATCGCGTTCGCGAGCGACGCAGTGAGGTGATCGGCGTCTTTCGACAGGTAGACGGTCATCAGCGGCAGGAAGAACGCCTTCACGCCCCAGCCGGCCAGCATCTCGCGCACCGGCTTCCAGCTCGCGGGCTGCGCGCGTCGGAACAGGAGGCGCCCCCACAGCAGATACGCGTCGTCGGTCTCGCGCTGGTGGCGGTCCATCCACGCGAAGTAGAACGGCGCGGCGACGATCACGTATGGCGCGAGCGAGCGCAGCAGCGACCAGAACGGCAGGTAGAACGCGCCGTGGTATTCGGGCAGCAGCCAGTAGATCGCGCCGATGCCCGCATAGATCGACGCCAGTGCGCCGAGCCGCGTCGCGACGCGCGCGATGCCGAGCGGCCGGACGGCCTGCCGCGACAGGCCCGCGCTCGGGCGCAGATAGACGCGCGAGATGAAGATTTCGTGCAGCGCGATCGTGCCGATGATCGAGAGGCTGGCGATGACCGCGCGCGTGGCTGCATCGAGCGTGGGATGGTCGCGCGTGATCCACAGCGCGCAGAGCCCGGCGGCGATGCCAAGCAGGCCGGCGCGGAGGGGCGTGGCGGAACGGGGTGGGCGGTCCTGGGCCGCGGCAATGCCGTCGAGCGTGGAGTTCATGATCGGATCCTCGTACGGATGAGGGCCGGCGCCCCCGCTTGGCGGGTGACGCCGGCCATCGGCCGGGCTTGGTATGGATGCGCGCCCGGCCATTGGCCTGTGGTTCTGATAGGTAAAGCGTTACTTCTTGGTGCCGCCGCCCAGCAGACCGCCGACGAGGTTCGTCACCGGCGACAGCAGGTTGGCGGCGCCGCCCGCGGCACCACCGTTCGAGCCGCCGGTCAGGCCGCCCACCACGGTGCCGCCGCCAGCCGGCGTCGTGACCGTGCCGGCCGCGCCGGTCGGGCTGGCCGTGCCGGTGGCGCCCGCGGCGCCCGCCGGCGTCGTCAGTGCACCCGCCACCGTGCCGACCGGGCCGCTCGACAGCAGGCCGCCGAGCGTGCCCGTCACGTTGCCGCCCGGTGTCGTGACCGTGCCGGTGAGGCTGGCGCCGAGCGGCGTCAGCGAGTTGACGAGGTTGGTGACCGGCGCCAGCAGGCCGCCGACCCCCGAGCCACCGGTGCCACTCGTTCCGCCGGTGCCGCTCGAACCGAGGCCGCCAAGCGCACCCGTTACCGTGCCGAGCAGGTTCGTGACCGGGGCGAGCGGGCTGCCGCTCGTCCCGCTGGTGCCGCCGGTGCCGCTCGAGCTGCTGCCGCCGAGCGCGCCCGTCAGCGAGCCGAGCAGGCCCGTGACCGGCGCGAGCGGGTTGCTGCCGCTCGTGCCGCTGGTGCCGCCCGAACCGCTGCTGGAACTGCCCGTGGGGCTGTTCAAGAGGCCGCCGACGGACGTCACCGTGTTGCCGAGCTGGTTCACGGATCCGCCGAGACTCGTACCGGTCGGGTTGCCGGTTGCACCGCTGACCTGCGAGCCGACGAGGCCCAGGCCGCTGCCGAGCGTGCCCAGCAGGTTGCTGAGCGGCGCGCCGAGCTGGGTCACGCTGCCGAGCGTCTGCGTGGCGCCCGGCGTCGTGACGCCGCCCGTCAGCGCGTTCGTGATCGGATTGATCAGCGTGCCGACCTGCGTGCCGAGCTGCTGGACCGGTGCGCTGTTCAGCGCGGTGTTGAGGCCCGATGCGGTCGAGTTGACCGCGCCGCCGACCGTGTTGACGAGCCCGCCGACCAGTGTCGTCACCGGCGAGAGCGGGGCCAGCGGCCCCGAGCCGAGGCTCGTCACTGCGTTGCCGAGGTTGTTGACCGCGCCGCCGGCGCCGGTCAGCAGGCCGGTGGTCGACGTGAGCGTCGGTCCGAGCGGGTTGGCCGACACGCCGATCGAGCCGAGGCCGGCCGCGACGCCGTTGCCGAGCGACTGGACACCGTTGCCGAGGCTCGTGACCGCGTTGCCGACGCTGGTAGCCGTCGTCGGGTTCGTGCCGGGGATCTGCACGCCGCCGATCTGCGCGCCGCCGTTCGCGACGGTCGTGCCGAGTCCCGTCACGAGCGTGCCGGTTTGCTGGAGGACATTGCCGAGCGGGGTGACGCCGGTGCCGGAGGTGCCCGACGTGCCGGAAGTACCCGACGTGCCGGAAGTGCCCGACGTGCCCGACGTGCCCGACGTGCCCGACGTGCCCGACGTGCCCGACGTGCCGGAAGTGCCCGAAGTGCCCGAAGTGCCCGAAGTGCCCGACGTGCCCGACGTGCCGGAAGTGCCCGACGTGCCGGAAGTGCCCGACGTGCCGGAGGTGCCCGACGTGCCGGAAGTACCCGACGTACCGGAGGTGCCCGACGTGCCGGAAGTACCCGAGGTACCGGAAGTGCCCGACGTACCGGAGGTGCCCGAGGTGCCGGAAGTACCCGACGTACCGGAGGTGCCCGACGTGCCGGAAGTACCCGAGGTACCGGAGGTGCCCGACGTACCGGAGGTGCCCGAGGTACCGGAGGTGCCCGAGGTACCGGAAGTGCCCGACGTGCCCGAGGTACCGGAAGTGCCCGAGGTGCCGGAAGTACCCGAGGTACCGGAAGTGCCCGACGTGCCGGAAGTACCCGACGTACCGGAGGTGCCCGAGGTACCGGAAGTACCCGACGTGCCGGAAGTGCCCGACGTACCGGAAGTGCCCGAAGTGCCCGAAGTGCCCGAAGTGCCCGAAGTGCCCGACGTGCCGGAAGTGCCCGACGTGCCGGAAGTGCCCGACGTGCCGGAGGTGCCCGACGTGCCGGAAGTACCCGACGTACCGGAGCTACCCGACGTCCCGCCACCCGACGTCCCGCCACCCGACGTACCCGAAGTCCCCGAGCTGCCGCCCGTCCCTGACGTGCTCGGCTTGATCGTCGGCGGGGTCGTCGGTCCATCGACCGAGCCGCAACCATAGAGTGCGAGCAGCGACGAGACGGCCATCGTTACCGTCGTCTTCTTGAAGAATTTATGCATGTTGGCCTCGACATTGGAAGTGTGTCCAAGCCTCCACTGCAAATTCCGCGCCACGCCAGCTTTCCCGAAATGGTGTCGCGCTTTATTGCAGGAATCGGGGATATACGCGCGATTTAAACGGAGTAACGGTGCTTTCGCGCGACGGCTACGCACGGCATGCCGGCGCGGCGGTTGCGATGTTCCCGTCAGCCGCCGTAACGCGCGGCGCGATGTTACGTAGCGCTCGATATCGCGTGACGCGGCCAGCCTCGAACCGAGGGCCGCATCTTTGACGAAACGTGCCGGCCCGATGAACATGGCGCGACATCCCCGGCTGCCGGCGAAGCAGCCGCCACGACTCCAAACAGGACACGGACATGAGCGAACAGGACAGGGAATACGGCAAGGCGCGACGCATCGACGTGATGGGCGAGGCGTTCGTCGAGCGTGCGATGCACGACCTCGACGGATTTTCGCGCCCGCTGCAGAACTGGCTGAACGAGCACGCGTGGGGCAGCACGTGGCAGCGGGGCGGGATCGATCTGAAGACGCGCAGCCTGTGCACGTGCGCGATGCTGGCGGCGCTCGGCCGCAGCACGGAACTGAAGGGGCACATTCGCGGCGCGCTCAACAACGGCGCGAGCCTCGTCGAGATCCGCGAGGTATTGCTGCACAGCGCGCTGTACGCGGGCGCGCCGGCCGCGGTCGAGGCATTCCGCAGCGCGCGCGAGGTGATCGCGGATCTCGGGCTGTCGGTGCCCGACGACGAAGCCTGATTCCGCCGCAGCGCTGGCTGCGCGGCACGGAATCAGTCCCTGTCACGCGGTCGCGGCTTACGCGATGCGTGCCGTCGGTGCGGCCACCTCGGCCGGTGCAGCAGCGACTTCAAGCAGCCAGTCGGCGGTGGCCTCCGGAATCGTGACCGGCAACATGTGTCCGCCTTCGACGACCTTTAGCCGCACGCGCGCCGATTTCTTCGCGAGCGCTTCGCCGTGCTCGCGCCAGTTCAGGATCGGATCGGCGCGGCCGTACAGCACGTCGACCGGCAGCGCGAGGTCCGCGTAGCGGCGCACCATCGCGGGCAGGTCGACGGGTGCCGACAGCAGGTCGGTCGCGGTCGCGTAGAACACGTGCGGGCGCATCCCGAGCAGCCCGCCGCCCTTGACCGGGAAGTCGCGCGGCACGTCTTCCGGCGCGAACACCTGCGTGACGGCCTTGCGGCCGGTCAGGATCGTCAGCGGAATCGCGAAGGTCCACGACACGAAGCGGCGCACCAGCGGCGACGGCAGCATCAGCGGCTTGAACGGCGCAGGCGGCTCGGTCTGCTCGTGCGACAACGGCGCGATCAGCGCAAGTCGGCTCACGCGGTCCGCATGATTGAGGCCGACCGCGAGCGCGATGGCGCCGCCGAGCGAGTGGCCGACCAGCACCGGCTTGTCGAGCCGCAGCGCGTCGATGAACGCGGCGACCGTGCGGGCCTGCGCGAACACGTTCGCCTGCGAGCTTGCGCCGCGGATCGAGCGGCCGGCGCCCGGCCGGTCGATGAGGATCACGCGATGCTGCTGCGCGAGCCGCGCGAGCGGCAGGTACGCGAAATTGCGCAGTTGCCCCGCGAGCCCGTGGACGAACACGAGCGGCGGGCCGTTGCCGTATTCGACGTAGTGGATGCGGTCGCCGCCGATGTCGACGAAGCGGCCTTCGGGCGGAAACGCGCGCGTCACGCGACGGGCCACGTAAGCGGTAAACAGCGCGAGCGCGGCGAGCACCGCGACGACGCCGAACAGCACGTTCTGGATCAGATGGAGCGTATGGGTCATGTCGGCCTCAGCGGGTTTCGAGTGCGGGTTCGGCAACCGGCGTCGTGGCGGCCGGGCCGGCTTTCGCGCGGCGTTCGAACTGCATCGCCGAATCGGCGAGTCCGCTGAACTTCAGCGATGCGAGATCGAGCACGTAGTTCTGGTGGAACTTCCACGGCTTGCTGTGCCCCTGCTTCGGCAGGATGCCGGCCGCGCGCTGGATGTAGCCCGAGCTCAGGTTGACGGCCGGCACGTCGCCGAGGTCGCCGGTGCCGAGCCGCGGCACGCAGGTGTCGTAGCCGTTCGCGCGCATGTGGTTGAGCAGCCGGCACACATAGCGCGCGATCAGCTCGGCCTTCAGCGTCCACGATGCATTCGTGTAGCCGAACGACGACGCGAGGTTCGGCACGTCGCTGTACATCATCCCCTTGTACGACACGGTGTCCGGCAGGTCGACCGCGCGGCCGTCGACCGTGACGCGTGCACCGCCGAGCATCTTCACTTTCAGCCCGGTCGCGGTGACGATCACGTCCGCGTCGAGCTGCTGGCCGCTCTTCAGCTTGAGGCCGGTCGGCGTGAAGCGCTCGATCTCGTCGGTGACGATCGATGCGCGGCCCGAGCGGATCGACTTGAACAGGTCGCCGTTCGGCACCAGGCACACGCGCTGGTCCCACGGCATGTAGCGCGGCGTCAGGTGCTTCGCGACGTCGAAGCCGGGCCCGACCTGCTTGCTGGCCGCGCGGATGATGAATCGCTTCGTCCGGTCGGGCTTGCGGCGCGACACGTTGTACAGGTACATCGTCAGCAGCACGTTCTTCACGCGCACGAGCCGGTGTGCGAGCCGCGACGGCAGCACGCGGCGCAGCGCATTCGCGATCTTGTCGCGGGCGGGCAGCGACACGATGTAGGTCGGCGAGCGCTGCAGCATCGTCACGTGCTGCGCGTCGGCCGCCATCGACGGCACCAGCGTGACGGCCGTCGCGCCGCTGCCGATCACGACGACGCGCCGGTTCGCGTACGACAGGTCCTTCGGCCAGTGCTGCGGATGTACGAGCTTGCCTTCGAACGTGTCCATGCCGGCCCAGTCGGGCAGGTAGCCGGCGTCGTAGTCGTAGTAGCCGCTGCACATGAACAGGAAGCGGCAGGTGTAGACGAGCGTGTCGGTCGCGCTGTCGCGCGTGCGCTCGATGCGGATCGTCCAGCGCGCGCGGTTCGAGTCCCAGTCGGCCGCGACCACTTTCTGGCCGTAGCGGATCGTCTTGTCGATGCCGTACGCGCGCGCGGTGTCGCGGATGTAGTCGAGGATCGTCTGGCCGTCCGAGATCGCCTTGTCGCTGTGCCACGGGCGGAAGCTGTAGCCGAGCGTGAACATGTCGGAATCCGAACGGACGCCCGGATAGCGGAAAAGATCCCAGGTGCCGCCGATCGCGTCGCGCGCCTCGACGATTGCCACGCTCGCATACGGGCAGCGCTGCTTCAGGTGATACGCGGCGCCGATGCCGGACAGGCCGGCGCCGACGATCAGCACGTCGAGGTCGTAACTGTCGCCACGGGCGCCGGGGGCGGGCGGCGCGTCGCGCCGGTCGGTCGTCGTCGAGGTCATGCGGGATCCTTGGTCGGCGTGGTCGGGAGCGCAGCCGGGGCGTGCGCGCGTTCGAGGTTGCGGGCACGGGCGCGGCGCACGTGGCGCAGCATCAGCCATTGGTAGCCGGCGCCGAGCAGGCGCGCGATCCGGTCGAGCCGGCGCGCGTCGGCGCCGACGAGCACGCGGCGCGCATTGCGTTCGACGCCCGCGAGGATCTGCCGCGCGGCGTCGTCGGCCGTCGTCGCGTTGATCAGGCGGTTCGCCTGGCGGCGATGGGTCGCTTCGTCCTGCCCGGTCAGCGCATGGATGCTGGTATCGACGCGGCTCGCGTCGACGATGCTCGTCGCGACGCCGCCCGGATGCACGCAGGTCGCGCTCACGGGCGCGCCGTCGAGTTCGAGCTCCATCCGCAGCGCCTCGGTGAAGCCGCGCACGGCGAACTTGGTCGCGTTGTATGCGCTTTGCGTCGGCATCGCGACGAGCCCGAACAGGCTCGACGTGTTGACGACGTGACCGTCGCCCGACGCGCGCAGGTGCGGCAGGAACGCCTGTGTGCCGTGCACGACGCCCCAGAAGTTGATGCCGACGATCCATTCGAGATCGGCGACGCGCGCGGTCTCGGCGCTGGCGGCCAGCGACACGCCCGCATTGTTGAAGATCAGGTTGACCTTGCCGTGCTCGGCGCGCACGAAACCGGCCCACGCAAACACCGCATCGCGGTCGGACACGTCGAGCCGCCGCGTGCTCACGCGCACGCCGTGCTGCGCGCAGGCGGCCGCCGTGCCGGCGAGCCCGACGTCGTTGACGTCGCTCAGCGCGACTTCACAGCCGCGCCGCGCGAGCTCGACCGCGAGGCTGCGGCCCATGCCCGAACCGGCGCCCGTGATCGCGGCAACCTTGCCGGAAAACCTGTTCATCCGTCGCTCCTCCTGTTCCGCTTGCACTGCGCCGGCGGCACGTCTAATGTGGTGTTGGTCGTCACCACTTTAGTTTTCGGGTGTCCTGATGTCAAATAGCGGAATGGAGAAAGCACTCGAAACGGAAAAACGGGGCCGGTCGTATGGCGGCGTGGCGCCCGAGGTGCGGGCCGCGGAGCGGCGCGACGCGCTGATCCGCGCGGCGACGCGCGTGTTCGGCACGGTCGGGTTCCGCAAGGCGACCGTGCGGTCGATCTGCCAGGAAGCGAAGCTCAACGATCGCTATTTCTATGCGGCGTTCGACAGCACCGAGGATTTGCTGCGCCACACCTACCTGCATCACGCGCAGCAGTTGCACGAAGCGGTCGCGCGGGCGGTGGCCGCGCGCGGGGGCGATCTGCGCGAGAGCGTCGACGCGGGGCTCGCCGCGTTCTTCGCGTTCCTGCGCGATCCGTGCGCGGCGCGCGTGCTGCTGCTCGAGGTGATGGGCGTGAGCGCGGACACCGACATGACGTACCAGCGCATGCTGATCGATTTCGGCAAGCTGATCATGGCGATCGGCGTGTCGCGCGACGCGACGACGGCCGCGGAACGTACCGAGCAGCGGCTGATCGGGCTCGCGCTCGTCGGCGCGATGACGAACGTCGGCGCGGCGTGGCTGCTCACCGACTATCGCGATCCGGAGGCGCAGATGATCGCGAGTTGCCGGAAGGTGTTGCTGGGGACGTTGCGGGAGGCGGGGTAGATTCGCGGGAACGGGGCCGGTCGCCCGCGATCATGCACGGCCGATAATCAATAACAAGGAACCTATGCAAGTACGAAACCGATGGTTGCGCCGCATGACGTCGGCGGGGATGGCTGTTTCCGTCCTGGGGCTGACGGGCTGCGGCTGCTGGCCGTTCAGCGAGTCCACGACTTATGAAACCGTGTGGAAGTCGCAGACTTTCGCGGCGAAGTTCAAGAACCGGGACCAGGAAGGGGATCGATGCCGCGACGCGGTCTACACGCGACACCTCAATGAGGCCATTGCGGCCTGCAAGAGCGGGGAATATGAAAAGATCCGCAACGTCATTACCGGGGAGCCCGTGAAGCTCAGCCTGGCCAAGGCGACCTGCGAAGAGGCGCAGGACGAACTGGATCATGGCCTGCCCACCGCGCTCGACCAGCGGATCTTCAATCTGAAGCCGCTGCCCGACGAATACGAAGCGTGCATGGCCGACAGCGGATTCAAGCGCGAACAGGTCGAGAAGAAGGCGTGCTACGTCAAGTTCATGTGACGGGCTTGCCGTCTGGCGAGACTGGAGTCGGACCATGGCAGCGGCGAAGCGGAACTTGCCGTCATGGAGGTCGGATCATGCGACGCGTATGACGAGATGCTGCGTCGTCCCGCCGCGCCGTCTTCTTTGGCTAAGCAGGGCGTGAGCGCTTCGCCATTGGCGCCCCCGCCGTCTCCCCGATCCTCGCCTTCATCGCCTCGACAAACGCCCGCACCTTCGGCGACGGCAGCCGCGTCGACGGATACACCGCATGAATCCCGGCCGGCGCCGAGCGCCACGCCGGCAGCAGCCGCACGAGCCGGCCGGCCGCGACGTCGTCGGCGGTCGAGAAATCCGTCAGCAGCCCGAAGCCGCCGCCCGCGAGCACGATCGCGCGGCACGTGGTGGCGGTGTTCGACACGACCGGCGCGACGCAGCGCACCGACGCATTGCCGCCGTTCGCGTTTTCGAGTTCGATCGTATGCGGGCGCGGCAACGTCGACAGCATCACGAACGGCAGCGCGGCGAGCGCATCCGGATCGTGCGGCCGCCCGTGGCGCGCGACGAACGCGGGGCTCGCGACCAGCCATTTCTCGTACGTGCCGAGCTGCGCCGCGCGATAGTTCGAATCGGCGAGGCGGCCGATGCGGATCGCGACGTCGAGATTGTCGGCGACGAGATCGACCACGCGGTCGCTCGCGACGAGTTCGACGTCGAGCCCCGGATGCCGGTCGCGCAACGCGACGACGGCCGGCGCGACGACCAGCGCGCCGTAGTCGATCGGCACGCTCACGCGCAGCGTGCCGCGCAGCGGCCCCGCGTCGGACGACACCGCGTCGAGCGCACTCTCGGTGGCGCGCACGATGTCGCGGCACGCGTCGTAGAACGCGCGCCCCGCGTCGGTCACGCTCAGCCGCCGCGTCGTGCGTACCAGCAGGTTCGCGCCGACCTCGGATTCGAGGCGCTGCATGTGCGTGCTGACGACCGTCTTCGCCAGGCCGAGCCGCTCGGCCGCAGCCGTCAGCGAGCCGGCGTCGACTACCGCGACGAAGATCGCCAGCCGGTTCAGGTTCACGTCGCGCAGATCGGCCATCGTCGATTGTCCTATGGGAAGGGATAATGTTTCCGCGATTATCCGTCTTCTGGCGACGAACGGCGAGCGCTACGCTGCAGCTGTTCGTCGCCGATCCCCGGCGGCGCGAGATACCGGAGCGTTACCATGTCTGCCGCCAACAAGCCTGCTGCACCCATCCGCGTCTACTCGTTCCTGCTGTCCGGGCACGCGCATCGCGTCCGGTTGTTCCTGTCGCTGCTCGGCCTGCCGTCCGAGACCGTCGACGTCGATCTGGCGGCCGGTGCGCAGCGCGAACCGGCGTTCCTCGCACTCAATCCGCTCGGGCAGGTGCCCGTGATCGACGACGGCGGCACGGTGATCGCCGATTCGAATGCCATCCTCGTGTACCTCGCGAAGCGCTACGGCGACGCGCACTGGCTGCCCGGCGACCCGGTCGGCGCGGCGATCGTGCAGCGCTGGCTGTCGTATGCGGCCGGGCCGATCGCTTCGGGGCCGGCCGCCGCGCGGCTCGTGACCGTGTTCGGCGCGAAGCTCGACCAGGAGGCCGCCAAGCTGACGGCCGCGAAGGTGCTCGACGTGATCGATCGCGAGCTGGCCGGCAAGCCGTTCGCGGCCGGCGCGCAGCCGACGATCGCCGACATCGCCGCGTACTCGTACATCGCACACGCGCCGGAGGGCGGCGTGTCGCTCGAACCGTATCCGCACGTGCGGGCGTGGCTGGCGCGCATCGAGGCGCTGCCGGGCTTCGTCGCGATGCCGACGACGCGCGTGGGCCTGCTCGCCGCGTAACGCCCACCGAAGCCGCGCCTGCTCAGGGAGAACGCGATGAATGCCCCGATTGCCCCGATTGCCCCGACCGCCGTCGTACCGGGCTGGGAACTCGACGCCGCGCCGTTTCACGCGGGCGAGCTTGCCGTGCAGCAGCGCGCGGGTGTGACGGAGGCCGCGGGCTCGGCCGGCCGGCGCGGGATCCGGCGTTTCATGCCGGATCAGCACCGGACGTTTTTCGCGCAACTGCCGTTCTTCGTGCTCGGCGGCGTCGATGCGCACGGCCAGCCGTGGGCGACGCTGCGGGCCGGCGCGCCGGGGTTCGTGACGTCGCCGGATGCACGCACGCTGCGCATCGCGGTGCACGCGTTGCCGGGCGATCCGCTGGCCGGCACGTGGCGGCCGGGCGCGCCGCTCGGCGGGCTCGGCATCGAATTCGATACGCGGCGGCGCAATCGCGTCAACGGCGTCGTGCGTGCGGTCGACGGCGATGCGCTGACGATCGCGGTCGAGCAGAGCTTCGGCAACTGCGCGAAATACATCCAGGGCCGCAAGCCGACGTTGGTCGCACGGGAAGTCGATGCGTCCGCCGGGCCCGACGTGTCGGATGAGTTGGACGATGCCGATCGCGCGCTGCTGGCGCAGGCCGATACGTTCTTCGTCGCGAGCGCGAACACGTCGGCGGACGCGGGCGCCGCGCGCGGGGCGGACGTGTCGCATCGCGGCGGGATGCCGGGGTTCGTGCGCGTCGACGATGCGCGCACGCTGACGACGCCGGATTTCAGCGGCAACCGCTTCTTCAACACGCTCGGCAACCTGCAGCACGATCCGCGCGCGGGGTTGCTGTTCGTCGATTTCGACAACGGCGACCTGCTGTATGTGGCCGCGCGCGCCGAGATCGTGTGGGACGGGCCGCTCGTCGCGTCGTTCGTCGGCGCGCAGCGGGTCGTGCGGTTCCATGTGCGGGAAGTGCGGCGCATGCGCGCGGTGCTGCCGTTTCGGTGGTCGACGGTTGAGCGCGCGCCGCAGTTCGCGGCGATGGCGGCGGCGGAGGCAAGCGCCGTCGCTGGGGCGGTTGTGGTGCCGTCCACATCCGCACCCGAATCGGCATCGACACCGGCGATCGCATCGGCATCGGCACCGGCATCGGCACCGGCACCGGCACCCGAATCGGCATCGGCACCGGCATGGCGGCCGCTGCGCATCGCGAAGATCGTCGACGAAGCGCGCGCGATCCGCTCGTTCCATTTCGAACCGGCGGACGGCGGCGCGTTGCCCGCCTACGAAGCCGGGCAGCACCTGACGCTGCGCGTCGCGCTGCCGGGCAGCGATTCGCCGGCGATCCGCAGCTACACACTGTCCGATGCACCGGGCGGCGCGCATTACCGGATCACCGTGAAGCGCGAAGGGCGCGTATCG
The DNA here is from genome assembly GCF_030482905.1 of Burkholderia sp. AU45251. NCBI lineage: Bacteria > Pseudomonadati > Pseudomonadota > Betaproteobacteria > Burkholderiales > Burkholderiaceae > Burkholderia > Burkholderia sp. AU45251. Next base: position 21,901 of record NZ_JAUJQH010000023.1, read on the forward strand.
GCGTGGCTGCACGATCACGCGCAGGCGGGCATGACGCTCGACGCGCAGATGCCGCGCGGCCGCTTCACGTTCGATCTCGCGAGCCCGCGTCCGGCCGTGCTCGTGTCGGCCGGCATCGGCATCACGCCCATGGTCGCGATGCTGCGCCGCGCGCTGGCCGACGATCAGCCGTTGCGCCGCGTGATGTTCGTGCACGGCGCGCGCGAAGCGGCCGACCGGCCGTTCGCGGCGGAGCTGGCGCGCCTTGCGGCCAACGACGAACGGTTGTCGCTCCACTGCTTCGACAGTCGTCTGCACGACGGCTCGGCCGCGCGGGCAGGCCGTATCGACATCGCGCAACTGAAGCGCATTCTGCCGTTCGACGACTACGACTTCTACCTGTGCGGGCCGTCGGCATTCATGCGCGACCTGTACGACGGGCTGCGCGCACTGAACGTGCCGGACGATCGCATCCGTTTCGAGGCATTCGGGCCGTCGAGCGTGGCGCGCAACACGACCCGCGCGACCGACAGGCCGACGGCGGCAAGCGTGCCCGTCGTATTCCGGCGCACGGGGCGCGATGCCGCATGGACGCCCGCCGACGGCACGCTGCTCGAATTCGCGGAAGGGCAGCGCATCGCCGTGCCGTCCGAATGCCGCTCCGGTTCATGCGGGACGTGTGCGACGCGCGTGCTGTCCGGTGCGGTCGACTACGAGCAGGTGCCCGATGCACCGGTCGAGCCCGGCTGCGCGCTGCTGTGCGTCACGCGGCCCGCACAAGGGTCGGAACCGCTCGTGCTCGACCGCTGATGCACCCTGCGGCATGCCGCCGCAGATGGCCTGCTGCGCGAAAAGCACGCGCAACTGCTTCTTTTTCCGGATGCCGGTCGGATCGACGATAGCGTCAACCGATAGATGAAAGGAGCGCAATCATGAAACTGCTCGGCATGATCAAACTGGTCCTGTGGAGTTTCTTCGGCGTACGCAACAGCAAGGCGCACGCAACCGATCTCGCGAACGCCAACTTCACGATGCTGCCGTTCGTGGCGATCATCCTCGCGGTGCTCGTCGGCGCGGTCATCTACGGCGTCGTGCACCTGGTCGTCGATCCGACCGTGACGATGCAGGGGTTCTGAGCGTCGCGCGTGCCGCACGCGTTCCCGTGTCGGCACGCGGCGCACGCGCTCAGAACGTGTGGTTCACCGCGACACGGGCGACGAGCTGGTGCCCGTTCGACGACGCGCCGGGCGAACCGGGCACGAGCCCGCCGTCGAGCGGCGTGCCGGTCGCGCTGCCGCCCACCCGTTGACAGGCGACCTGCGTATAGACCGAGGTGCGTTTCGACAGCAGGTACTGCGCCATCGCGCCGAACTGGTTCCAGTGCAGCGAGGACTTCGCGCCGGCCCGATCGAGGCCGCCGCGCGTGTACGTGTACATGCCGCCGACGAGGAAGGCCGGCGTCACGTTGTACTTCGCATTGACTTCGACATTGTCGAACGTGAGCCGCGCATTCGCGAGGCCCAGGCTGCCCGCATAGATCGACGCGTCGGGCTGGCCGACGTTCACGTGCGAATAGACCGCGCCCAGCGTCGCAGGCCCGATCCCGTAGTTCACGCCGATCCCGTAGATCTTCTGATTTCCTGCGACGAAATCCGTATCGTCCGGCGTCAGCGCGCCGCCCGCCGTGGTGCCAGGATTCGACATGTTTTCGTAGACGGCGGCGACCGACAGCGTCTGGTACGTGTAGTTCAAGCCGACGCCGAGCATCCGGTTCTGCGCGAAGCCGCCGGCCAGGTTGCTCAGTCCAACCATGACCGTGCCGGAAAAGCCGCCGAACGCGGGGCTCGTGTACTTCACCGCGTTGTTCGCGTGGAACGACGCATCGGTGTTGTCGTTGTCGAGCGGATGCGAGAACAGGAAACCCGCCCAGCTGCCGTTGGCGGTCAGCGGCCCGATCGTGTCGGCGACGGTATCGAACTGGCGGCCGAGCGTCAGCGTGCCGAGCCGGTCCGACTGCAGCCCGACATACGACTGGTAGCCGAACAAACGGCCGCCATAGCCGAGCTGGCCGTTTTCGACCAGGAAGCCGCTCTCGAGGTCGAAGATCGCGCGCAACCCGCCACCGAGATCCTCGTTGCCCTTGATGCCCCAGCGGCTCGTCGCGAGATCGCCGCTCGCCATCTCCCATGACGACTTGCCGCCGACATTGCTCGTGTAGTTGATGCCTTCGTCGAGGATGCCGAACATCAGGACGGAGCTTTGCGCGTGCGCGTTCGTGAAACCGATCAGGAATCCTGCTGAAATGATGAGGCGTGATTTTTTCATGTGGGGTGCGGGCTAGAAGGGTGAAACGGTCGATGGTCCGGCGCGCGGCGTGAGCGGCGCGTGACTTTCGACAAGCAGATGGCGTGCCATCACGCGTTTCAAGACCGCGATGCGCGGGCTGCGTTCCGTTTCATTGTGGTGTGATCGTCGAACGGGCTTGATCGCGCGCAAATCGCGTAGCAATTCGCATCGCGTGTCGCATGTTGCGTCTCAGATTGAGACGGGCGGCGATGCGGAATCGTGCGGGGGCAAAGGCGCGTGCCGCGATGCGTGATTCGCGGGACGATGGAGCGAAAGCAGCGAAAGCAGCGAAAGCAGCGGAAGAGGCGAAAGCAGCGGAAGAGGCGGAAGAGGCGGAAGAGGCGGAAGAGGCAGAGGCGCGCGCGTCACGCGCGTACGAACGGATATCCCTGCGTTTCGAGCCAGTGCCGCACCAGCGCGGCCTGCGGCGGCGCGAACTCCGCCAGCACCTGCGCCACCGGCCGCTCGCGCAGCGCCGCGACGATCGGCGCGAGCGGGATGCCTTGCAGATGCCAGCTGCCGAGCGGCTGATCGGGGCTCGTGACGACGTCGGCCTCGACGATCGTGTCGCCGTCGATCACGGGCGCACGCTCGATCGCGAGCGCGCCAAAATCGGGGGCGCGATGCGACGGCGCATCGTCCGGCCACGCGCGGCGCGCGTCCCAGAACGGCCGGTCGGCCCATTGCGTGTCGAGCGCGTAGAAGTCGCGGCCGATCCTCGCGAAGCGCATGAACAGCGCGGTGATGCGTCGCGCGTGAAAGCGTAGCGCGAGTGCCGCACGCTCGGGATGTGCGAGCAGCGTATGGATGACGGCCGGCGCCTGCAGTGCCGACGACAGCGACTGGAAGATGCCGTTGCCGGACAGCGGATCGACGGCCATCGCCGCGTCGCCGACGCGCAGCCAGTTCGTGCCGCCGGTGTCGCCGCACAGCGTCGCGCTGCTGGTGCGCGCGAACACGCGCGCATCGGCGCCGGTATCCACGCCTCCCGCACCGAAGAAGTCATGGGCGAGCGGCGTCTGCCGCAGCGTCGCGCACCACGCGGGTAGCGCGTCGCGTGGCGGCAGCGTCGTGGTCGCGACGTCGAGCGTCGCCTGCCAGTAGCAGCGGCCGTCAGGCAGGCGCGCCATCCACGCCCAGCCCTCGGGCAAGCTCTCGATCGCGGAAGCCGCATCGCCGGGCGTGCCTTGCCACACGTTCAGCAGGCTCAGCGTCTGCGGGCCGCGCATCGCATCGCGCGCGTGCGGCGCGAGCCGGCCGCGCGCTTCGACCACGAACGCCGCATGCAGCGTTGCGTCACCGGCGGGCGTGTCGATGCGGATCGCATGCCCGTCGCCGTCGGCTTGCACCGCGCGTACGGTCGCTTCGCGCACCGCAATGCCCGCATCGGCCAGATCGCGGCGCAGCGCCGCGTCGAAACGGCGGCGGTCGATCAGGTGTTCGTGATTGAGCGTACGCGTGTCGCCGTTCCAGCGCGTCGTGCGTGCACAGGGCGGCAGCGCACAGGCGGCGGCCTGCGCGAGCCCGGCATGACGCAGCCCCTGCAGCACGCGATCGGACACGCCTTCGACCGCATCGAAGTGTCGCCATTCGCTGACGACCGTGACCGGATAGCCGAGCCGCGCGAGCCCGAGCGCGGTGGCGGCGCCCGCCGGCCCCGCGCCGAGCACGACGACCGATGCGCGGTTCATGATGCGTGCGTGCGTCGCTCGACGCCGATGTAGGTGGCGTCCGTACGCAGATGTTCGAGCAGGGCAGCCGTATCGTCGTCCGGGTGACGCGCGAACCAGTCCGCCGCATGGCCGCTGAGCGCCGCGCACGCGATGCTCGCGCCGGCCGGTGCGCGCGGTGCGCCGCTCGACACGACCGCGCCGAAATCGGCCTGCGCACTGTCGAGCCACGACCATTGGCCCGGCATGCAGCGCGCATCGCCCGTGACGCGCACGATGCCCGGATAGCTGGCCGGAAACACCGGCGTGCCTTGCGCGGGGCTCGACGCGAAGACGGTCACGCGTTGCGCGACGGCTGCCGCGCACGCATCGCGCAACGTGTCGCGATCGGCGCGCACGCCGAGGCTCAGGTTGATCACGCGAACGCGTTGCAGGAGCAGCCAGTCGATGGCGTCGGCGATCTGCGCGGCGCTCGTTACGCCGCGTGCCTCGAACACCTGCGCGACGCACAACGCCGCCTCGGGCGCGGCGGCCGCGATCGTCGTGCAGATCGCGCTGCCGTGACCGATCCGGTCGGGCTCGACGGCACCGGCCTGCACCACGGAAGCCGCGTCGAACGAGAAGCGCCGCGCGGCGGCGACGCGTGCGTCCAGTGCAGGCGGATAGCCGCTGTCGACGACGCCCACGCGCACGGCCCGATCGTCACGCATGCGCGACATCCCGGTGCGTGCGCTGCGCGAGTCGTCCGTCCGCGAGCTCGAAATGCAGGTCGACGCCGGCGAGCGTCGACGCGCGGTGACTGACGAGGATGCGCGTGCGGTCGCCGAACAGGGTGTCGATCTGCGCGATGACCTGCCGCTCGGTCGCTTCGTCGACGGCCGACGTCGCTTCGTCGAGCACGAGGATCGCCGGCGCCTGCAGCAGAGCGCGTGCGATCGCGATCCGCTGCTTCTGGCCGCCGGACAGTTGCTGTCCGCGTTCGCCGACCGGCCCGTCGAGCCCGCCCGGCAGCGTCGCGATCAGTTCGTCGAGCTGCGCGGCGCGCGCGGCATGCACGATGTCGTCATGGGTCGCGAGCGGCGCCGCGTAGCGGATGTTGTCGGCGAGGCTGCCGCGAAACAGCACGATGTCCTGGCTGACGACCGCGACGTGGCGGCGCAGCGCGTCGAGATCGACGTCGCGCAGATCGATGCCGTCGATCCGCACGCTGCCGCGCTGCGGGTCGTAAAAGCGCTGCATCAGGTCGATCAGCGTCGACTTCCCGCTGCCCGACAGCCCCGACAGCGCAACCTTGCTGCCGGCCGGCACGCGTGCGCCGGCGCCGCGCAGCACCGGGCGCGCGCGCTCGTCGTGCGCGAACCACACGTCGACGAACTCGAGATCGCCGCGCGCGGGCAGCTCGCGTGCGTCGGCCGGCGGCTGGACGGCGACCGGTGCGCGCTGCAGCTCCATCACGCGTCCGAGGCTGACCGTCATCCGCTGCAGCGCGACGTAGAGCCCGAGCAGGCTCTTCACGGGGCCGATCGCCATCCCGAGATAGCTGGAGAACGCGATCAGCGACCCGAGCGGCCAGTCGCCGCGAATCACCCAGTAGCCGCCGACGATGAAGGCGCCCGCGCGCGACAGCGACGTCAGCGTGCCGGGCACCGATTGCGTGATGAACTCGGTGACCTGCAGCTTCAGCAGGCGTTCCATGTAGCGATCGCCGAGGCCGTCGAGCCGCGCCTGTTCGGCGCGCTGGCGGCCGGCGGCCTGGATGAACTTCATCGCGGGCAGCGTCTCGACGAGGAACGACGACACGTCGGCCGCGCCTTCGCGCACCGATCGCGCATCGCGCTCGACCTTGCGGCGCATCGTGCGCAGCCACAGGATCTCGAACGGAATCAGCAGCAGCGCGAGCAGCGACAGCTTCCACGACAGCGTGACGAGCAGCACCAGCGTGCCGACGAGCCCGATCACGTTCGATACGGCGGAGAACAGCGCGTCGAGCGCGAAGCGCTGGATCTCGGCGACGTCGCCGTCGAGGCGCGACAGCAGGTCGCCGAGGCGGCGCTGGCCGTAGAACGACGGCGACAGCCGCTGCAGGTGCGCATAGACGGCGCTGCGCAGCGAGAACAGCACGCGGCCGGACAGCCGCGTATGCAGATAGCGGTTGATGCCGCCGAGCAGCGTGCCGACGAAGCCCGCGAACACCATCGCGAACGCGACCACCACCAGCATCCGGAAATCCTTGCCGACCAGCCCGCGGTCGATCAGCTCCTTCGTGAGCCACGGTTGCGCGAGCGCGAGCAGCGATGCGCAGGCCGACAGCGCGAGCAGCCCGGCGATCGCGAGCCGGTGCGGCCGCACGAAACCGTACAGCCAGCCGAACGCGCGCGCGAGCTGCGCGCGGTCGTCGGTCTTCACGAAACGCAGGACGAGTTTCAGCATCGGCTCGACCGGCCCGTCACGAACGCAGCGGACGAACGCGCGCGCGGCCTCATGACTGCAGCCGCTTGAGGCGACGGTACAGCGTCGCGCGGCTGATGCCGAGCGTCTGCGCGGCGGCCGCGACGTTGCCGTCGTGGCGCGCGAGCGATTCGCGGATCAGGTCGTCCTCGTGGCGGCGGATCAGCCCGAACGATGCGTCCGGTGCCGGACACACGCCGTCGATGAAGCCGTCGCACAGATGGTCGAGACCGATCACGTCGTCGTGCTCGTCGCGCACGGCGAGCGCGGTGCGCAACACCATCTCGAGCTGGCGGATGTTGCCGGGCCAGCGATGTTGACGGAACACGTCGGCGAGTTCGGCGTTCACGCTCACGTGCGGCGCGCCGAGCCGCGCGAGCAGCGCCGTGACGATCAGGTCGACGTCGTCGCGTTCGCGCAGCGCGGGCAGCAGCACGTTCACGCCGTGAATCCGGTAGTAGAGGTCTTCGCGGAAGGACTTGTCGCGCACCATCGTCGGCAGGTCGCGGTGCGTCGCGCAGATCACCGCGATGTCGATCGCCTGCTCGTCGCCCGCGCCGAGCGGTGCAACCTTGCGTTCCTGCAGCACGCGCAGCAGGCGCGCCTGAAGGTGCAGCGGCATGTCGCCGATCTCGTCGAGAAACAGCGTGCCGCCGTGCGCCTGCATCAGCCGGCCCGTCATCCCGCCCTTGCGGGCGCCCGTGAACGCGCCGTCGCGATAGCCGAACAGCTCCGACTCGATCAGCCCTTCCGGAATCGACGCGCAGTTCACCGCGACGAACGGCTTGCCGGCGCGCGCGCTCGCATCGTGCAGCGCACGTGCGACGACTTCCTTGCCGGTGCCCGTCTCGCCCTGCACGAGCACGGGCAGCCCGTTGTTGAGACCTTGCCGCGCCATCGTCAGCGCGCGCAGCAGGCGCGGCTGGCGGCCGGCGAGGGCCGCCAGCGCCTGCGCGCCGGCATCGTCGCGGACGGCGGCGGCCGGGGCCGGCCCGCGTCCGCGCAACGCCGGCACCGCGGTTGCGCGCGGCAGGCGCAGCGCCTTGCAATGGAACGCGGCATCGACGCCTTCGACGCGCAGCATTCCGCCTTGCTCGGCGAACGCGACGAACGACGGCATGCGCGTGACCGCTGCGCTTTCGCAGCGGCGGCCGACGAGCGCGTCGCGCGCCGTGCCGAGCAGGTCGCATGCATGCGGGCTCGCGGCGACGATGCGGCCGTCTTCCGACACGGCAAGCACGCCGCTCCAGCTCGAACCGAGATACGCATGGCGCGGGTGGAACACGAGCACCACGTGCTCGGGGAAATAGACATCGAACAGGCGCGTCTCGATGTGCGTGGCCGCCGCGCTCATCAGCATCGACATGTCGTCGAGCGTGAGCGGCAGTTCGCCTTCGCGGGTGAGGTCGAGCACGCCGATCGGCTTGCCGTGCGGGTCGCACAGCGGCAGCGAGCGGCACGAGAAGCGGCTCAGCCGGCCGAGGAAATGCTCGCCGCTGTCGATCGCGACCGCGCGGCCTTCGACGAGCGCGGTGCCGAGCGCGTTCGTGCCGCGCAGCGATTCGCACCAGCTCGCGCCGGCGCGGATGTCGCCGATGCCGAGCGCGGCGAGCTGGCTCGCGTCGCCGTCGACCGACAGGATCGTTGCGCGCGCATCGGCCAGCAGGATCATCCCGTCGCGTCCGCAGCGCTCGGCGAGGAATTCGAGTTCGGGGGCGGCCGCGGCGAGCAGCAGGCGGTTCGCGTCGTGCAGCTCGTCGAGGTTGCAGAATTCATGCAGGTTCAGCCGCGCGTCGTCGTCCCAGCGCACGCCGTGATCGAGGCTGCGCCGCCACGACTGGTCGATTTCGATGCGCAGGCAACCCTGCGGCAGCACGCCGTCGGAACTGAGGCGCTCGCGAATCAGGCGGGTTGCCTGCAGCCGGTCCGGAAGTCGTTGGCCGGAAGGGAAGTAGTCTTGCACGTCGCCCCTCCTCAGGAGAATGTCGGGCCGTCCGATCCGGCGCGGCCGCACGCAAAAAGGCCCGGCGAGTCTGGCATAAGCCCGGGCATAAATCCATCCGGTCAAAAACCTAAGGCCCAGGCGGGGCGCGGCAGTGCGGGCGATTCGCGCGGGCGGGCGGACCGCAATCGACGTGCGTGACGGGGCGGCGTGCATGGCTCGAGGGCGTGCGGAATGCTTGCGGCGGCGGCGCTTACGTCCGCGGGTTGTACGCGTTGCACCAGCCGCCGTTCGCGACCCGTTTTCCGGCGAACAGCGGGCACGGTGCGGCCGGATCCGCGGCCTTGCCCTGGTACAAGCTGCAGCGGCCGCAGTCCTGACCAGGGGTATAGCGTGCGAACGCGGCGCGGTTCACGTGAGCGGCGTCGGTGCGATAACCGAGCGCTTTCGCGGCCGGATCGGTTTCGTCGAGCAGCGCCGGCGCGGCAGAGGCGGCGCGCGGCAGCGCGGCGGCCGACAGCAGGCCGGCCGCGGCGATCATGAAGGTACGGCGGGAAGCGGGGAGGCGGGGCATCGGGTGTCTCGTTGTTGTTAAAGTTTGGGAACAGCGCAGCGGAAGACGAACACGGGCCGACCTGCGCGCCGCGCGATCGTGTCGCGCGGCGCGGGCGTCGCTCAACTCGGCGACGCGATCACACGTTCATCAGCACCGATTTCAACTCGGTGTAATGCTCGATCGCGGCCGCGCCCATTTCGCGGCCGAAGCCCGACATCCGGTAGCCGCCGAACGGCAGCGCCGGATCGAGCGCGCTGTGGCAATTGACCCAGACCGAGCCCGAGCGGATCTTCGGGATCATCCGGTGCGCGGCCGACAGGTTGTTGGTCCAGATGCTCGCGCCGAGCCCGTAACGCGTGTCGTTCGCGAGGCGGATCGCATCGTCGATCGTGTCGAACGGCATCGCGACCAGCACCGGCCCGAAGATTTCCTCCTGCACGAGCGGCCCTTTCTGGTCGACGTCGACGAGCACGGTCGGCTTCACGAAGAAGCCGGGGCCGTACGCTTCGCCGCCGCACGCGAGCTGCGCGCCCAGTTCGCGGCCGCGCTCGATGTAGCCGGCCACGCGCTGTTGCTGCTTCGCCGAAATCAGCGGGCCCATGTCGACCGACGGGTCGAGCGCGTTGCCGAGCTTCATGTTGCTCGCGATGCCCGCGATGTCGCTGACCACACGATCGAAGTGCTTGCGCTGCACGTACAGGCGCGAGCCCGCGCAGCACACCTGGCCGTGGTTGAAGAAGATCGCGGTGGCCGCGCCCGCGGCCGCGACGGCCGGGTCCGCATCGTCGAACACGATCGTCGGCGACTTGCCGCCGAGCTCGAGCGTCACGCGCGTCATCGATTCCATCGCGGCCTTGCCGATCAGCTTGCCGACTTCGGTCGAGCCCGTGAACGTCAGCTTGTCGACATCGGGGTGGTGCGCGAGCGCGGCGCCCGCTTCGACGCCGGTGCCGGTGACGACGTTGAACACGCCGGCCGGATAACCGGCTTCCTGCACGAGTTCCGCGAGCCGCAGTGCGGAGAGCGGCGTTTCGTCGGCCGGTTTCAGCACCATCGTGCAGCCCGTCGCGAGCGCGGGGCCGAGCTTCCAGCACGCGAGCAGCAGCGGGAAATTCCACGCGACGATCGCGCCGACCACGCCCACGGCCTCGCGGCGGATGAAGCCGTGGAACTGGCTGTCGGGCATCAGCGGCATCGACACGTCGACGGTCGCGCCTTCGATCTTGGTCGCCCAGCCGGCCATGTAGCGCAGGAAGTCGATCGACAGCTGCACGTCCATCGCGCGCGCGATCTGCGCGCTCTTGCCGTTGTTCACGCATTCGAGCTCGGCGAGCTGCTGCGCGTCGCGTTCGAGCAGATCCGCGAGACGCCACAGCAGGTTCTGCCGTTCGCGCGGCCGCATGCGGCTCCATGCGGAATCGTCGAACGCCTGGCGGGCGGCGCGGACCGCGCGGTCGACGTCGGCCGCGCCGGAGGCCGGCACGCGACACAGCTCGTCGCCGGTCGCGGGGTTGTGGACGGCCAGGGTGGCGCCGCTTTCGGCGCCGCGCCACGTCTCGCCGATCAGCATCGACGGCGTGCGTGCGATGAACGACTGGGTTTGCGGAAGTAACGACAACGTTGCCTGCATGGAAGCTCCTCGCTCATCGGGGTTCGGGTGTCGAGGCGAAAAGCAGCTTCCATACCAACGTTGATGCGGCGGCTTGCGTGCGCGCCGCACACGCCATGCGGCGCGGGGCGCGCGGCGTGACGGCCCGCGATCGCGCACCCGTCCGGCGTCGCGCCGCGTCGGCCGAGCGGTGTCTCAATTTGAGAATCCGGATGCAACGTGAGACGCGACATGCGGCACGCGCGCTGCCGGCCGTCATGGCCACACCGCCGCAAAGGCGCGCGAATGCCGGTTTGGCGCGCCGGTTTGAATCGGGATTTTCCCGAGCGTTCGGCGGTAAAAGCGCGTGTTTTCCTTGTGGCAAACCCGACGTCGGCAATTGGCACGGCCTGTGCTTGAAGAGCATGAGACAAGCGCCGCAGCGCTGCAGGCCGGACGATTCGAGACCCCACGTAAAGGAGCAGAGCCTTGTTCAAGACTTTCATTCGACGCCGCCGGCCGCCCCGCGCGGCCGCCGCCGTCGCCGCCGCCGGTGCGCTCGCGCTGGCCTCGGGCGCCGCACAGGCCCAGGCCCAGGCCCAGGCGCCGCGCGACGCTCACGCGATCCTGAGCCAGACATGCGCGGCGTGTCACGCGGCCGAGTCGAAGGATTCGTGGAGCCGCATCAGCCATCAGCGCAAGACGCCGGAAGGCTGGCTGATGACGATCGCGCGCATGCAGACGATGCACGGCCTCACGATCAGCGACGACGAACGGCGCATTCTGGTGAAGTACCTGTCGGATACGCAGGGCCTCGCGCCGTCGGAGTCGAAGGATTTCCGCTACGCGCCCGAGCGTCGCCTGAACACGCAGGAGACCGCCGGCAACGAGGAGTTCAAGCAGATGTGCGCGCGTTGCCACTCGGCCGCGCGCCCGCTGCTGCAGCGCCGCCCGGTCGCCGAATGGGACAAGCTCGTGAACTTCCACCTCGGGCAGTGGCCGTCGATCGAGTATTCGGCGATGGGCCGCGACCGCGACTGGTTCAAGATCGCGCTGACCGACATGGCGCCGCTGCTCGCGAAGGACTACCCGTACAACAGCAGCGCATGGACTGCGTGGAAGCAGCACCATCCGCCCGCGACCGCGCTGGCCGGCACGTGGAGCTTCGGCGGCCACATGCCGGGCAAGGGCGATGCGTACGGCACGATGACCGTGAAGGGCGGCGCGGGCGACCGCTTCGACGTCGAGCTGAAGGGCCGCTTCGCGGACGGCAGCCCGCTCGTCGGCACCGGCACCGCGACGCTTTATACCGGCTACGAATGGCGGGCGAGCGTGAAGGTCGGCGACACGACGATGCGTCAGGTGCTGATGGCGAGCGACGGCACGCTGCGCGGCCGGATGTTCGACGATGCGCACGACGAACGCGGCCTCGACTTCAACGCGGCGAAGCTCGGCAACGCGCAGATCGTGGCGGTGCAGCCGGCTTACGTGAAGGCGGGCGAGGAGACCGACGTGACGATCGTCGGCTCGAACCTGCAGGGCACGCCTGCGTTCGGCACGGGCGTGACGGTTGCATCGGTGCTCGAGCGCACGCCGGAATACGTGCGGGTGCGCGTGAAGGCCGCCGACGGCAGCGCGGCCGGCGCGCGCCGGGTGAGCGTCGGCGCCGCGCATGCGGACGGCTTCGCGGTCTATCGCGAGATCCACGACGTGAAGGTCGAACCCGACTACGCGGTCGCGCGCATCGGCGGCAACGGCGGCTCGACGCCGAAGGTCGAAGGGCGTTTCGACGCGGTGGCATGGGGTGTCGACGGCACGGGCAAGCCGTTCCGCATCGGCGTCGTGCCCGCGCAATGGTCGGTCGCCCCGTTCGACGATCAGTCGAAGGGCGATCGCGACACGCAGTTCGCCGGCACGATGCAGGCGTCGACCGGCATCTTCACGCCGGGTAACGCGGGCCCGAACCCCGCGCGCCGAATGGGCACCAACAACACGGGCAACCTGAACGTCGTCGCGACGGTGACGGACGGGGCACGCACGGTGACGGGCACCGGACGCATGATCGTCGGCGTGCAGCGCTGGAACAACCCGCCGCTGCCCTGACCGGTCCGCCTGTCCGCACGCCGGGCCGCGACGCGGCCCGGTCCGAATCCGACGAACGCAAGGAGAATCCGATGAGCGCCATGCTGAACGTGGTCGAACGCAACGTGCACGAAGTGCGCGTCGACGACGAGCGCCTGATGTTTCATGTGCCGAGCAGCTCACTGTTCGCGGCCGATCGCGTGACGGCCGACATCATCGACGCGCTGCGTGCGAGCAGCTGCACGGCCGATGAGCTGTTCGCGCGGCTGGCCGGCCGCTCGCCGCACGGCGAACTCGCCGAGACGCTTGGCGAGCTGATGGCCCTCGAGGTCGTCAGCGACGGCTCGCCGCTTACGCCCGAGATCGCGGTGAAGCGCGTCGAGCGCACCGCGATCGACACGGTCGTGCTGAACGTGAACACCGGCTGCAACCTGAGCTGCACGTATTGCTACAAGGAAGATCTCGACACGCCGTCCGCCGGGCGGCGGATGGACATCGACACCGCGAAGGCGTCGGTCGAGATGCTGCTGAAGGAATCGCCCGACCTGCCGCGCTACACGGTCGTGTTCTTCGGCGGCGAACCGCTCAGCAACCGCAAGCTGATCGAATGCATGGTCGAGTATTGCGAGCTGCGCTTCGGCGCGCTCGGCAAGCAGGTCGAGTTCGTGATGACGACCAACGCGACGCTGCTGACCGAGGAGATCGTCGACTGGCTCGACGCGCATCGCTTCGGGCTGTCGGTCAGCATCGACGGGCCGCGCTCGATCCACGACCTGAACCGCCGCACGGTCGGCGGCGCGGGCACCTACGACGTCGTGCGCCGCAAGGTCGAGATGCTGCTCAAGCGCTACCGCAGCCGCCCGGTCGGCGCGCGCGTGACGCTGACGAGCGGCGTGACCGACATCGAAGGCATCTGGGATCACCTGTTCAACGAACTCGGTTTCGCGGAAGTCGGCTTCGCGCCGGTCACGTCGGGACAGCTCGACACGTTCAATCTGCAGACCGATGAACTCGCGCAGGTGTTCGCGAACATGAAGGCGCTCGGCCGGCGCTACCTGGCCGCCGCGCTTGAGAACCGCAACATCGGCTTCTCGAACCTGCACCAGCTGATCACCGATCTGCACGAAGGGCACAAGAAGTCGTTGCCATGCGGCGCGGGGCTCAAGATGCTGGCGGTCGATCACAAGGGCGACCTGAACCTGTGCCACCGCTTCACCGGCTCGGCGCTGCCGACTTTCGGCAACGTGCATGAGGGCGTCGCGCAGGCCGAGCTCAACGACTTCCTGTCGCAACGCCTCGAGCGCAGCGGCACCGGCTGCGAAACCTGCCGGATCCGCAACCTGTGCTCGGGCGGCTGCTATCACGAGAGCTATGCGCGTTACGGCGACCCCGCGCATCCGACCTACCACTACTGCGAGCTGATGCGCGACTGGATCGATTTCGGCATCGAGGTCTACAGCCGGATCATCGCCGGCAACCCGGCGTTCATCGACAACCACATCACTCCGCGCAAGGCGAACTGACATGAAACATCTGAAGCCGCTCAACAACAAGGCGAAAAAGCTCGAGGAGGCCGTGCAGCAGGATCGCCTCGAGGAAGTCGTCGCGATGACGTCCGTCGCGGGCTGCACGTCGACGACCGACCCCGGCTGGGAAACGGACGTGTTCGGCGGGGTCGCGTCGCTGTGCCAGCCGATGGAGGCCGACCTGTACGGTTGCTCCGACCCGTGCTGGTGGCCCGCGCAGGTGCCCGACATGATGAGCACCTATCCCGACTGGAACAAGCACGCGACCGATTCGGGCGCGGACTGGCGCCAGCTCGGCAGCGTGTTCCCCAAAGACAAGTGATCCACCCGGCACCGATCAAGGATTCTCCATGCGATTCACGACACCCCTGAGCCGCGCGCTCCTCGCCGCCGCGCTCGCCTCGGCCGCGTCGCTGTCGGCCGCGGCCGACGGCCCGCTGCAGGCCGGCCACGAGTACCTCGCCGTCACGAACTATCCGAACAACCTGACGGTGATCGACACGGGCACCGACAGCGTCGTCAAGACCTGCACGCTGCCCGACGCGTTCGGCCCCGGCACGATCCAGATCAGCCCGGACCGCACGCGTGCCTACGTACTGAACAACCATTACGGCGACCTGTACGGTGTCGATCTCGATTCGTGCAAGACCGTGTTCCATGCGGAGCTCGCGCAAGCGGGCAACGAGCGGGCGCGCGCGATGTTCTCGATCGGGCTGAGCCCCGACGGCAAGGAGATCTACAGCGTCGTCAACCCGACGAAGCTGAACCGCGACAGCTACGACGTGCAGTCGCCGCGCCTGCAGGTGTACCGCACCGATGGCGGGCTCGACGCGAAGCCGGTGCGCACCTTCCCCGCACCGCGCCAGACGACGATGCTGCAGGCCGCCGACGACGGGTCGCTGTTCATCGTCGGCGCCGATATCTACCGGATGAACGTGCAGACCGGCAAGTACGACGTCGCGGTGCCGCTGCGCAACTGGAAGCAGCCGCTGCACGGCCAGCCGGACGTGCTGTACGTGTGGCCGCAGCAGCGTCCGCAGCACACGTTGAACCTGCTCTACACGGCCAATCGCTTCAAGGACGAGAAGATGGATCCGGCATCCGCGCAGCCGATGTACGGCTACGTCGACATCGACCTGAAGACGGGCAACGCAACGGTCAGGGATTTCGCGCCGCTCACCGAGGTGTATTTCACGGGCGGGCTGTCGCCGAAGGATCCGAACGCGATGTACGGCGTGCTGAACCGGCTCGCGAAGTACGACGTGAAGAACGAGAAGCTGGTCGAGGCTGCGCCGCTCGATCACTCGTACTACTGCCTGTCGTTCAACCGCGCGGGCAGCAAGGTGTATCTCGCGGGCACCTACAACACCGTCGCCGTGTACGACGCCGACACGCTGAAGAAGCTGAAGGACATCCGCGTGCCGGGCGGCGACATGGCGATCACGACCGCACAGATGTTTACACGATGATGCATGCGCCGGCCCGCGGGCCGGCGCCATAGATCAGGAGACTCCATGACCACCGCCATCGCCGCCGGCATGCCGCGCGACGGCCTGTCGATCGTGCAGGGCCGCACCGACGTGCCGCTGTCGGATGCGACCGTCGCCGCGCTGCTGCGCGACACGGCGTCGCGCTTTCCGGCGCGGCCGGCCGTCGTATTCCGCGAGCAGGGCATTCGCTGGGACTGGCGCACGTTCGCGCACGAGATCGACGTACTCGCGGCCGGCCTCGTCGCACTCGGGATCGAGCCGGGCGACCGCGTCGGCATCTGGTCGCCGAACCGCGTCGAATGGCTGCTCACCCAATTCGCGACCGCGCGCATCGGCGCGATCCTCGTCAACATCAACCCGGCCTACCGGCTCGCGGAACTCGACTACGCGCTGAACAAGGCAGGCTGCCGCGCGCTGATCGCGGCCGAGCAGTTCAAGTCGTCGAAGTACCTGGAGATGCTGCAGGCGCTCGCGCCGGAACTCGCGCATTGCGCGCCGGGCGAGCTGCATGCCGCGCGGCTGCCGAGCCTGCGCACGGTCGTGTCGATGGGCGACGTCGCGCCGGCCGGGATGTTCCGCTTCGCGGACGTGATGGCGCGCGGCCGCGACACGCTCGATGTCGCGCGGCTCGATGCGATCGGCGCGACGCTCGCGGCCACCGATCCGATCAACATCCAGTTCACGAGCGGCACGACCGGCAGCCCGAAGGGCGCGACGCTCACGCACCGCAACGTCGTCAACAACGCGCGCTTCATCGCGATGGCGATGCGGTTCAGCGAGCAGGACACGCTGTGCATCCCGGTGCCGCTGTATCACTGCTTCGGGATGGTGCTGGCCGTGCTCGCATGCGTGTCGACGGGCGCGGCGATGGTGTTCCCCGGCGAGGCGTTCGACCCGGTCGCGACGCTCGCGGCGGTGGCCGATGAACGCTGCACCGCGCTGCACGGCGTGCCGACGATGTTCATCGCGGAGCTCGATCATCCGGAGTTCGCTCGATTCGACCTGTCGACGCTGCGCACCGGGATCATGGCCGGCTCGCCGTGCCCGATCGAGACGATGAAGCGCGTCGTGTCGCAGATGCACCTGTCGGAGATCACGATCGCGTACGGAATGACGGAAACGAGCCCCGTGTCGTTCCAGAGCTCGACCGACGATCCGCTCGAGAAGCGCACGACGACGGTCGGCCGTGTGCAGCCGCACCTGGAAGTGAAGATCGTCGATCCGGACGGGCGTATCGTGCCGATCGGCGCGACAGGCGAGCTGTGCACGAAGGGCTATTCGGTGATGCTCGGCTACTGGGAAGACGAAGCGAAAACGCAGGAAACGATCGTCGACGGCTGGATGCACACGGGCGACCTCGCGACGCTCGACGCGGACGGCTACTGCAACATCGTGGGCCGGCTGAAGGACATGGTGATCCGTGGCGGCGAGAACATCTATCCGCGCGAGATCGAGGAATTCCTGTTCCGTCATCCGAAGATCCAGAGCGTGCAGGTGTTCGGCGTGCCCGACGCGAAGTACGGCGAAGAGCTGTGCGCGTGGATCGTGTTGCGCGCGGACGAGCGGATGACCGAGGACGACGTGCGCGGGTTCTGTCACGGACAGATCGCGCACTACAAGATTCCGCGCTACATCCGCTTCGTCGATGAACTGCCGATGACGGTGACGGGCAAGGTGCAGAAGTTCGTGATGCGCCAGCAGATGATCGACGCATGGGGGCTGAAAGCCGCCGATACCGCGTAGTACCGGACGGGCGGCCGCCGTGCCGCCCGCTACGCTTGCGATAACCACCCGCCGGGCGGATTTCCCTGCCGCCCCGTCCGCCCGGGGTAAAATGCGCGCCACGCCGCGATGTCGCGCGCGACGGACATCCGCCGTTCCGACGAACGGCGCACGCAAATGCCCGGCGCCCGCACCGGGGCGTTCGAAGCGCCCCCCCGCATGACAAGACCGCGCGAGGCAGCCGGCCGCCCGACAGGTACCCGATCCACGGATCGGCAGCCGCGTCGGCGCCCGGCGCGTCGCCGGCCTCCGATGCCCATCCTGCGCTTTCCCGATCGAACGGCACGCATGCGGCCGGATTGTCCGATTCGTCAGATGAATGTCGTGCCGATTTGCCGACGGTGTCCGGCGGTTCGCCGGGATCGTCGCGGGTTCATGCGCGGGCATGCTTCGCAACGGCGTAATGGTTTCGACAGGGTCGAGTGGCGAGTTTTCCATCCAGAACAATGACGGTAAATAGAACAACAGCGTCGCCCGCACGGCGGCGGCGCGCGAAGGTCGGGCTTGGCGTCGGTCTCGGCATCACGCTTTTCGCGGCACAGGCCGCCGCGGCGCAGGGCGATACGCCGACGCCGGACGCCGAGGCAGCCGGTAGCGCGACGCTGCCGACGATCACGGTGAGCGGCGAGCGCGGCAACGCGCTGCGCGCCCGCAACGCATCGGTGGCGGGGCTCGACGACACGCCGCTGCGCGACACGCCGGCGTCGGTGAGCGTCGTCACGCGCGCACAGCTCGACGACCAGCAGGCGAAGCGGCTGAGCGACGTCGTGCGCAACGACGCGTCGGTCGTGAACGACTATGCACCGGTCGGCTATTTCGAAGGTTTTGCGATCCGCGGTTTTCCGGTCGATCTCGCGAGCGCGATCCGGATCGACGGGCTGACGGTGTCCGGCGAGCAGAACGTGCCGCTCGAGAACAAGGAGCGCGTCGAGATCCTGAAAGGACTCGCCGGTATCGACAGTGGCGTCGTCGCGCCGGGCGGCGTGATCAACTTCGTGACGAAGCGCTCGGCGAACGTCGCGAGCGTGACCGGTGGCGTCGACAGCCGCGGCTCGACGTCGGCGGCCGTCGATCTCGGCCGCCGCTTCGGCCCCGACAACCAGTTCGGCTTCCGGATCAATGCCGCGAAGGAGAACATGCACTCGTACATCGACGGCACCAACGGGCGGCGCACGTTCGGCTCGATCGCCGCCGACTGGGACATCAGCCCGCGCGCGAGCCTGCAGCTCAACGCGGAATTCCAGCAGTGGATCCAGCGTTCCGCACCCGGCTACCAGCTGCTCGGCGGCACCGTCGTGCCGTCGATCAAGACGACGTCGAAGGCGCTCGGCACGCAGCCGTGGGCGAAACCGGTGACGACCGACGCGCTGAACTTGAATGCGCGCTTCGACTACCAGTTCAACGACGACTGGAAGGCCTATATCGCCGCTGGCCGCAGCCGCACGATGATCGACGACAACAGCGCGTTCGCGTACGGCTGCTCGTATGCGGCGAGCTGCGCGGCCGGCGCGACGTCGCCGTTCTTCTTCGGCGCGAACGGCGACTACGACGTATACGACTTCCGCAGCCCCGGCGAATACCGGCGCAACGACGACCTGCGTGCGGTCACGACGGGCAAGTTCGCAACCGGCCCGCTGCGGCACGAGCTGACGCTCGGCGTGAGCGTGCAGCGCCGCGTCGTGAGCATGGCCGACGCGGTGTACGACTACGTGGGCAGCGAGAACATCTACGGGCCCGACACGACGTTCTCGCCGTCGCCGAATTCGCCCGGCCCGTCGTATCCGCGCCTCGACGCGTGGCAGTACGGCGTGTTCGGGCTCGACCGCATCAGCATCGGCGAACACTGGCAGGTGCTCGCGGGCGGCAAGGAAGTGCTGCTGCGCCAGCGCAGCTGGAGCAGCCTCGACGGCGACGCCACGCATACCGACCGCTCGGTGTTCTTGCCGCAGGTCGCGCTCGTCTACAAGCCGGTGAACGTGCTGTCGCTGTACGCGTCGTACAGCAAGGCGCTGTCGCTCGGCGACCAGGCGCCGGTGCGCGCGACCAATGCGTATGCGTTCCTGCCGCCCGTCGAATCGCACCAGATCGAGGTCGGCGCGAAATACGACTGGCTCGATCGGCTGAGCCTCACGGCGGCCGTATTCTCGATCAGCAAGCCGTTCCAGTTCGCCGACCCGGACCCGTCGGGCACGAGCTACACGTTCGTGCAGCGCGGCACGCAGCGGCACCAGGGGATCGAGCTCGGCGCGGCCGGGCGCGTGACCGAGCGGCTCGGACTGACTGCCAGTGTCGCGGCGATTCGTGCTCGTGCGTACGATTCGGGTTCGCCGGCGTACGAAGGGCACCAGATCATCAACGTGCCGGCGCTGCGCGCGTCGCTGTATGCGGACTACGCGGTGCCGGGCGTCGCGGGGCTGAACGTGCTGGGCGGCGTCGAGTACAGCGCGGCCCGCAATGCGAACGAGGAGGGCACCGCGCGCGTGCCGTCGTGGTTCGTGTTCAATCTCGGCGCGCGCTATACGACGAAGATCGGCGGCCATCGCACGGTGTTGCGCGTGTCGGTGGACAATCTGTTCAACAAGTTCTACTGGCGCGACGCGGGCGAGCAGCAGGGCGATGCGTACCTGTTCCCGGGTGCGCCGCGCACCGCGCGCGTGTCGTTGACCTATGATTTCTGACCGTCCGGAACCGGCAGCGTGACGCGCGGCCCCGGCAGCTAACCTGGAGAGCACAGACGATGTCCCCACTCGAAATCGCCGGCGTGATCGTCAGCGCGCTCGCGATCTGGCTGACCGCGAAGCGGCGCATGCTGTGCTGGCCGGTCGGGCTCGTGTCGGTCGCGCTGTACGGCTGGATCTTCTTCGACGCGAAGCTGTATTCGGACATGCTGCTGCAGGGCGCGTTCGCGGTGCTGCAGGTGTACGGCTGGCAACGCTGGCTCGCGCAGCGCGCGAGCGAAGCCGATGGCGGCGCGGCGCCGGCTGGCGACGTCGCGCCCGTCACGGGCGTGCGGCCGCTGCAGATGCTGCCCGACCTGATCGCGGCCGTCGTCGGCAGCGCGCTGCTGGGCGGCATGATGGCGCGCTGGACCGACGCGGCGCTGCCGTTCGTCGATGCGTCGCTGACCGCGTTCAGCCTCGTCGCGCAATACTGGACCGCGCGGCGCTACATCGCGTCGTGGGGGCTGTGGATCGTCGTGAACGTCGTGTACGTCGGGATGTTCGTGTTCAAGGAACTGTATCTGACGGCCGGACTCTATGCGCTGTTCATCGGGCTGGCCGTCGTCGGCTGGCGCGACTGGAGCCGGACGGCCGCGGCGCTGCGCGCGGCGGCCGGCGGTGCGCTGGCAACGGGCGGCGGCGCGCGCTGAGCCACGCGCCGATCTGAATCAACCACGGAGCAACGTCGTTCATGTCATTCCCACTCGAGCCGGACGGATCCCTGTCGCGTGACGTCGCGCCGCCGCAATTCGGTGTCGACGGCGAGCAGGCCGAACGCGACTGGCCGCTGATGACGCACGACGAGGTGGCAGCGGTGCTCGCGCGGATCGACGGCACCGGCGAGCCGGCGCGGTTGACGTGGCACAGCCCGCGGCAGTTCGCGGCGGCCGTCCTGGTGCAGATGGCGGACGGGCGCGGGCTGTTCGTCAAGCGCCATCACGTGAGCCTGCGCGATGTCGCAGGGCTCGAGGAAGAGCATCGCTTCATCGCGCATCTGCGCGAACGCGGGATGCCCGTGGTGGACATTCTCGCGGATCGCGACGGTGCGACCGCGTTCGCGTCCGGCGACTGGACCTACGAGGTGCACGTGCGGGCGCCGGGCGTCGACCCGTATCGCGGCGTGATGTCGTGGCAGCCGTTCACACATCCGTCGCACGCGTACGCGGCCGGACGTGCGCTGGCCGAATTGCATCGCGCGTCGGCCGGCTACGACGCGCCGGCGCGGCCCGTGCGCACGCTGCTGTCGAGCTTTCGCGTGCTGTCGTCCCCCGATCTGGCGGGCGCGCTCGAACGCTGGGTCGACGCGCAGCCGCTGCTCGTGCGCGCGCTCGGCGCGCGCGACTGGCGCGGTGACGTGGCCGATGCGATCGGCCCGTATCACGCGCGCCTCGTGCCGCTGCTGCCTGCGTTGCCGCCGCTGTGGACGCACGGTGACTGGCATGCGTCGAACCTGTTGTGGACCGAGGCGGGGCCCGGCGCGCAGGTGCGGACCGTGCTCGATTTCGGGCTGTCGGATCGCACCTGCGCGGTGATGGATCTCGCGCTCGCGATCGAGCGCAATACGGTCGACTGGATGGCGCCGGCCGATGCGCGCCGCGTCGAGTACGCGCAGATCGGCGCGCTGCTCGACGGGTATGAATCGCTCGAACCGCTGGGCGACGAAGCCTATGCGGCGCTGGTCGCGCTGCTGCCGATCGTGCATACGGAGTTCGCGCTGTCGGAAGTCGCTTATTTCGGCTGCATCATCGATGCGCCGGAAATTGTCGATATCGCGTACGACGGCTACCTGATCGGGCATGCGCGCTGGTTCGGCGAGCGCGACGGGCGGCAATTGCTTGATTGGCTCGTGCAGCGGCGGCGGGTGAAGCAAGGGGCCGTTTGATTCCCGCGCCCGGGGTTTCGGCGCGCGTGTGCCGATTCCCCGCACTTCTGCAGTCTTCTTCGTGGCCATCGCGTCGCGCATTCACCGAATCCTCCTGATCGTTCAAGCGGGATGTGGCTCCCGCGGGGCGCCGCACGCGTGCGCGCGGCCGCACCCAAGATGACGGAAATATCATCTTCGCCTCATGTTCGCACTGCGGCCGGACCGTAGCATCGGTCGCGAACCGTTACCGCAGAACCGAACATGCTCAAGCTCAACCTCGCCGTGGCCGTCGTCTTCGCGATGGCCGCGACGGCTCATGCGCAGCCGTCGCTGTCGCTGTCGCCGGGGCCGGCGCCGGCTGCCTCCGGCAGCGCCGCGCCGATCGGCGCACCGACACCCGACACCCTTCCTTCCACCTCGTTGACGCTTGCCGATGCGCTGTCGATCGCGGCCCGGAACAATCCGGCGCTGCGCGGCGCGCGCGCGGACGTCGACGCATCGGCCGGCGCGCTGCTGCAGGCCGGCGCGCGCCCCAATCCCGAAGTGTCGTTCCTGCAGGAAGGGTTTCGCCGCGCCGAACGCACGTCGACCGCGCTGATCAACCAGACGATCGAGCTTGGCGGCAAGCGCAGCGCTCGGCTCGACGTCGCGTCGTACGGCCGGGAATCGGCCAATGCGTCGCTCGACGAGCAGGGCGCCGTCGTGCGCGCCGACGTGACCGCCGCGTTCTACGGGCTGCTCGCCGCGCAGCGCCAGCTTCAGGTGACCGAGGAATCGGCCGCGATTGCCGCGCGTTCCGCGGATCTCGCGAACCGCCGTGCGCAGGCCGGCAAGGTGTCGCCGGTCGAGGCGACCAAGGCGCACGTGGCGGCGGCCGGCGTGCAGATCGAAGTCGTGACCGCGCGCGGCCGTGTCGAGGTCGCGAGCGAGAAGCTGAACGCGGTGATGGGCGAAGCGCGCGACGGCCGGCTTGCGGTGCTCGGCGACCTCGAAGCTGTGCCGCCGGTCGACCCGCTGTCCGCGCTGACCGCGCAGCTCGACGATGCGCCGCTCGCGCGGATCGCGCGCGCCGAGATGCTGCGCTCGAACGCGGCCGTGTCGCTCGAACGTGCGCGGCGCATTCCGGACGTGACGATCAGCGCGGGCGTGAAGCGCGTGACCACGGGCGGTGTGCCGGACAACCAGGCGGTGGTCGGCGTGTCGATCCCGATCCCGTTGTTCAACACGAACAAGGGCGCGTTGCTCGAAGCGACGCACAAGGCCGAGCGCGCGAATGCCGATCTCGATCGCGAACGCACGCGCCTGCGGCTGGACCTCACGCAGGCGTACACGAATTTCGAAGCCGCCGCGCAGGAAGCGCAGCGCCTGAAGGCCGACATCCTGCCGGCCGCGCGCCTCGCGCTCGATGCGATGTCGCGCGGCTACGAACTCGGGAAGTTCAGCTTCCTCGACGTGCTCGATGCGCAGCGCACGCTGTTCCAGGGCCAGTCGCAATACGTGCGCGCGCTCGCCGATGCCCATACGGCCCGCGCCGACATCGGCCGGCTCGTCGGTACGCCGCTCTCACCGCTTGCACCGGTCGCGCAATAGCGCAACGGGCGCCTCTTTTACCTGAAGGATCACCATGTCACGCAGCAGAATCCTGATCATCGCGGCGGTCGTGCTCGGCAGTGCCGGAATCGTCATCGGCGCACTCGGCGTCACGCGCAACGGCGGCAACGGCGCGTCCGCGTCGGCGGTTGCCGAAGCCGCTTCGTCCGTCGAAGCCGCCGGCGAGCGCGGTGGTGTCGTGCTCAAGCGCGGTAAGCTGTCCGTCGAAATCGTGATGACGGAGAAACCCGGCGATGCGCGCCTCATCGTCTATCCGTTCGTCGATGGCAAGCGGGCCGACAAGGGCGTGACCGTGTCCGGTACGCTGGTCCGCTACGACCGCACGCACGAACCCTTGCGTTTCGACGCGGCCGGCCAGAAGTTCGTGTCCGCGCAGTCGATCGGCAAGCCGCACGTGTTCGATGCGACGATCGACGTGAAGGCGGGCAACGACTCCGCATCGTTCCCGTTCGCCCGCGCCGACGGCGCGATCGCGCTGACCGATGCGCAGTTGGCGACCTCGAAGATTGCGCTGGCGAAGGCCGGCCCCGCGCAGATCGCGACGCCGTTCCAGCTCCCTGGCGAGATCAAGTTCAACGAGGATCGCACCGCGCACGTGGTGCCGCGCGTGGCCGGCATCGTCGAGCAGGTGTCGGTGTCGCTCGGACAGAACGTCGCGAAGGGGCAGGTGCTGGCCGTGATCGCGAGCACCGATCTTGCCGACCGGCGCAGCGAGCTGCTGACGGCCGAGCGCCGGCTGTCGGGCGCACGCGCGACCTACGAGCGCGAACGCACGCTGTGGCAGGAGCGCATCTCGGCCGAGCAGGACTACCAGCAGGCGCAGGTGCAATTGCGTGAAGCCGAGATCGCCGTGCAGAACGCGCGGCAGAAGCTCGCCGCGCTGAACGCGCCGGTCGGCGCGGGTGCGCTGAACCGCTACGAACTGCGCGCGCCGTTCGCCGGCACGATCGTCGAGAAGCATGCGACGCCGGGCGAAGCGATCGCCGCCGATGCCAGCATGTTCGTGATCTCCGATCTGTCGACGGTATGGGCCGAGATGGCCGTGCCGGCGCAGCGGTTGAACGATGTGCGGGTCGGCCGCGACGCGACGGTCGTCGCGACCGCGTTCGAATCGCGTTCGAGCGGCCCGATCGCGTACGTGGGTTCGTTGCTCGGCGAACAGACGCGCACCGCGCCGGCGCGCGTCGTGCTGCCGAACCCGGACGGCGTGTGGCGGCCCGGGATGTTCGTGAACGTGTCGGTCGACGCGGGCAAGCAGGGCGTGCCGCTCGCGGTCGCAAGCGACGCGCTGCAGGACGTCGACGGCGCACCGTCCGTCTTCGTGCGCTCGTCGAAGGGCTTCGTCGCCCAGGCTGTCGAAACCGGGCGGCGCGACGAACGGGCGACCGAAGTGCTGAAGGGGCTCAAGCCGGGCCAGGAATACGCGGCGTCGAACAGCTTCGTGCTGAAGGCCGAGCTCGGCAAGGGGAGCGCGGAACATGAATGAGCGCTACGTGTGTGCCGTTGCACGACTCGCGGCCCGCTATGCGGCCCGCTTTCCGGCCCGCCGCGTGACTGGCCGGGCGGCCCGTCCGTCGACGGTGACCGTGCCCCGTTTCAAGGAATCCCGTCATGTTTGAACGCCTGATCCGCTTTGCGATTGCGCACCGCTGGCTCGTGATGCTGGCGATCGCGGCCGTGGCCGCGCTGGGCGTGTTCAGCTACCAGAAGCTGCCGATCGACGCGGTGCCCGACATCACCAACGTGCAGGTCCAGATCAACACGTCCGCGCCCGGTTATTCGCCGCTCGAAGCCGAGCAGCGCATCACCTATCCGGTCGAAACCGTGATGGCCGGCCTGCCGGGCCTCGAGCAGACGCGTTCGATCTCGCGCTACGGGCTGTCGCAGGTCACCGTGATCTTCAAGGACGGCACCGACATCTATTTCGCGCGGCAGCTCGTCAACGAGCGCATCCAGGAAGCGAAGGACAAGCTGCCGGCCGGCATCGCGCCCGCGATGGGGCCGACGTCGACGGGCCTCGGCGAGATCTACCTGTGGACCGTCGAGGCCGACGCAGCCGCGCGCAAGCCCGACGGCACGCGCTATACCGCGGCCGACCTGCGCGAGCTGCAGGACTGGGTCGTCAGGCCGCAGCTCCGCAACGTGCGCGGCGTGACCGAGGTGAACTCGATCGGCGGCTACGTGAAGGAATACCGCGTCGCGCCGAACCCGGCGAAGCTGATGTCGTACGGGCTGACGCTCGCCGACGTCGTGCGCGCGCTGGAGCGCAACAACGACAACGTCGGCGCCGGCTACATCGAGAAGCGCGGCGAACAGTATCTCGTGCGCGTGCCCGGCCAGGCGCGCACCGTCGACGACATCGCCAACATCGTGCTGACCAACGTTGGCGGCGTGCCGGTGCGGATGAAGGACGTCGGGCTGGTCGACATCGGCCGCGAGCTGCGCACCGGCGCGGCGACGTCGGACGGCGAGGAGGTCGTGCTCGGCACGGTCTTCATGCTGATGGGCGAGAACAGCCGCACGGTCGCGAAGGCCGTTGCAGCGAAGATGGACGACGTGAACCGCACGCTGCCGTCGGGCGTGAAGGCGATTCCCGTGTATGACCGCACCGTGCTCGTCGAGAAGGCCGTCGCGACGGTGAAGAAGAACCTGCTCGAAGGCGCGATCCTCGTGATCGCCGTGCTGTTCCTGTTCCTCGGCAACATGCGCGCGGCGTTGATCACCGCGCTCGTGATCCCGCTGTCGATGCTGATGACCTTCACCGGGATGGTCAACGCGAAAGTGAGCGCGAACTTGATGAGCCTCGGCGCGCTCGACTTCGGGATCATCGTCGATGGTGCAGTGGTGATCGTCGAGAACTGCGTGAGGCGGCTCGCGCATGCGCAGGCGGCCGCCGGCCGGCCGCTGACGCGCGACGAGCGTTTCGCCGAGGTGTTCGGCGCGTCGCAGGAAGCGCGCCGCGCGCTGATCTTCGGGCAACTGATCATCATGGTCGTGTACCTGCCGATCTTTGCGCTGACGGGCGTCGAAGGCAAGATGTTCCACCCGATGGCGATTACCGTCGTGATGGCGCTCGCGGCCGCGATGGTGCTGACCGTCACGTTCATTCCGGCGGCTGTCGCGCTGTTCATCGGCGAGCGCGTCGAGGAGAAGGAGAACCGGCTGATGGGCTGGGCGCGGCGTGCGTACGAGCCGGTGCTCGCCGCGTTCATGACGCGCCCGGCGCGCGTGATGATCGGCGCGGGCGCGATCGTGCTGGTCACGCTCGGGCTTGCCACGCGGCTTGGCAGCGAGTTCATCCCGAGCCTCAACGAAGGCGACCTGGCCGTGTCCGCGCTGCGGATTCCCGGCACGAGCCTGTCGCAGTCGGTCGAGATGCAGAAGTCGATCGAGAAGACACTGAAGGCGCGCTTCCCCGAGATCGAGCGCGTGTTCGCGCGCACCGGCACGGCCGAGATCGCGGCCGACCCGATGCCGCCAAACCTGTCGGACGGCTACATCATGCTGAAGCCCGCCGATCAGTGGCCCGACCCGAAGAAGCCGCGCGACCAGCTCGTGCGCGAGATCGAGGAAGCGCTCGCCGAGCTGCCGGGCAACGCCTACGAGTTCTCGCAGCCGATCCAGCTGCGCTTCAACGAACTGATCTCGGGCGTGCGCAGCGACGTCGCCGTGAAGATCTTCGGTGACGACATGG
This sequence comes from Burkholderia sp. AU45251, assembly GCF_030482905.1. Classification (NCBI taxonomy): domain Bacteria; kingdom Pseudomonadati; phylum Pseudomonadota; class Betaproteobacteria; order Burkholderiales; family Burkholderiaceae; genus Burkholderia; species Burkholderia sp. AU45251. The sequence continues at coordinate 49,199 of NZ_JAUJQH010000023.1, forward strand.
CCGTGTTGAACCAGACCGGCGAGCAGATCGCGGCCGCGCTGCAGAAGGTACCGGGCGCGTCCGAAGTGAAGGTCGAGCAGACCACCGGCCTGCCCGTGCTGACCGTCAACCTCGACCGCGACAAGCTCGCGCGCTACGGCGTGAGCGTCGCCGACCTGCAGGACTCGGTGGCCGCGGCGGTCGGTGGGCAGAAGGCCGGCACGCTGTTCCAGGGCGATCGCCGCTTCGACATCGTCGTGCGGCTGCCCGACGAGCTGCGCTCGGACATCGAGGCGATCAAGCGGCTGCCGATCGCGCTGCCCGCGCCGGCGGCCGGCGCCAGCGCACCGCTCGCGGCGGCGCCGTACGTGCCGCTCGCGGAGCTCGCGACGATCGACGTCGCGCCGGGCCCGAACCAGATCAGCCGCGAGGACGGCAAGCGGCGGGTGGTCGTCAGCGCGAACGTGCGCGGCCGCGACGTCGGCTCGTTCGTCGCCGATGCGCGCGAGCAATTGCAGCAGGACGTGCGCGTACCGGCCGGCTACTGGGTGTCGTGGGGCGGGCAGTTCGAACAGCTGCAAAGCGCGAGCGAGCGCCTCAAGCTGGTCGTGCCGCTCGCGCTGTTCATGGTGTTCGTGCTGCTGTTCGTGATGTTCAACAACGTGAAGGACGGGCTGCTCGTGTTCACCGGCATTCCGTTCGCGCTGAGCGGCGGCGTGGTGTCGCTGTGGCTGCGCGGGATTCCGCTGTCGATCACGGCGGCGGTCGGCTTCATCGCGCTGTCGGGCGTGGCCGTGCTCAACGGGCTCGTGATGATCTCGTTCATCCGCAACCTGCGCGACGAAGGGATGCCGCTCGAGGCCGCCGTGCGCGAAGGCGCGCTCACGCGGCTGCGGCCGGTGCTGATGACCGCGCTCGTCGCGTCGCTCGGCTTCCTGCCGATGGCGTTCGCGACCGGCACCGGCGCCGAGGTGCAGCGCCCGCTCGCGACGGTCGTGATCGGCGGTATCCTGTCGTCCACGGCGCTGACGCTGCTGGTGCTGCCCGTGCTGTACCGCGTGAGCCATGCGGTGTCGTGGCGCGCGGCGTTGCGCGGCGGCTTCGGCTCGGGCGTGCTGCGTCGCCTGGGTTTCTTCAAGGGTAATGCGTGATGCGAATTCTGATTGTCGAAGATGAACCGAAGACGGGCGCGTACCTGCGCAAGGGGCTGACCGAGGCCGGCTATGTCGTCGACTGGGTCGAGGACGGCATCACGGGCCAGCACCAGGCCGAGACCGAGGAATACGACCTGCTCGTGCTCGACGTGATGCTGCCCGGGCAGGACGGCTGGACGCTGCTGCAGAACCTGCGGCGCAGCAAGTCGACGCCCGTGCTGTTCCTGACCGCGCGCGACGACGTCGGCGATCGCGTGAAGGGGCTCGAGCTCGGCGCCGACGACTACCTCGCGAAGCCGTTCGACTTCGTCGAGCTGACCGCGCGCATCAAGTCGATCCTGCGACGCGGCCAGCCGCGCGATTCGAACACGCTGCGCGTGGCCGACCTCGAACTCGACCTGACGCGCCGCAAGGCCACGCGGCAGGGCGACACGATCTTGCTGACCGCGAAGGAATTCGCGCTGCTGTGGCTGCTGATGCGCCGCGAGGGCGAGATCCTGCCGCGCGCGACGATCGCGTCGCAGGTGTGGGACATGAACTTCAACAGCGACACGAACGTCGTCGATTCGGCGATCCGGCGGCTGCGCTCGAAGATCGACGACGCGTACGACCCGAAGCTGATCCACACCGTGCGCGGGATGGGCTACGTGCTCGAGGCACGCGGCGGCGCGGCGGCATGATCGCGCGCCTGCTGCCGCGCACGCTGCGCGGACGCCTGACCGCGCTGATCATCCTGTCGACGTCGGTGATCCTCGCGTCGAGCGGCGTCGCGCTCTATGAAGCGTTGAGTAATCGCGTCGAAACGACGGCGGCCGAGCAGATGGCCGGGATTTCCGCCGCGCTGGGCGCGCACCTGGCCGAAGCGCGCTCGACGGCCGACGTCGCGCGCAACACCGATATCTGGATCGACCAGTTGCATGGCCATCCGAACATGGATCTGTCGATCTACGATGCCACGGGTACGCGCCTGGTCGGCACGCCCGGTTTCCGCCCGTATGGGCCGCTGATGTCGCTGGATGCGGGGCGCGTGCCGGTCGGCGTCGCGCCACCCGGCGCGCGGCACCAGTATCTGGTGACGAGTGTGCCGCTGGCCGGCGCGGGTGCAGGTGCGCCCGTGGTGCGCGTCGTGGTGCAGTATGACCGCAGCGCCGACGTGCTGTTGCTGCGCACGCACGCGTATACGATCGTCGTGATCGAAGTGTTCGGCGTGGTGCTCGCGGCGGCGATCGCGTACGGCATCGCGGCGCTCGGGCTGAGCCCGCTGCGGCGGTTCGCGGCGCGTGCCGAGCAGATGTCGACGAGCCGGCTCGCCCATCCGCTGCCGGCGCTCGACACGGCCGGCGAGCTGAAGGAGCTCGAGCATGCGTTCAACGGCATGCTCGAGCGGCTGAACGAGTCGTTCACGCGGCTGAGCCAGTTCTCGTCGAATCTCGCGCACGACATGCGCACGCCGCTCACGAACCTGCAGGCGGCCGCGCAGGTCGTGCTGTCGCAGCCGCGCAGTGCGGACGAATACCGGAACGTGATCGAGTCGAGCATCGACGAATACCAGCGGCTGTCGCGGATGATCGAGGACATGCTGTTTCTGGCACGCTCGGAACAGGCCGGCACGTCGATCGACGTGCGGCGGCTGGATGCGGCGGAGGAGGCCGGCCGTGTCGCCGGCTACTACGAGCCGCTGGCGGAGGATGCGGGCGTGCAGGTGAAGGTCGACGGCCATGCGTGGGTCGATGCCGATCTGACGCTGTACCAGCGCGCGCTGAGCAACCTGCTGTCCAACGCGCTGAGGTACGCGCCGCGCGGCAGCGTCGTGACGATCGACTGTGTGGAGCAGGGCGGTGCGACGACGATCGCCGTGTCGGATACGGGGCCCGGCATCGCCGCGGAGCATGTCGGGCGGATCTTCGAGCGCTTCTATCGCGTCGATCCGTCGCGGCACAATTCGGCGTCGGGGACGGGGCTCGGCCTTGCGATCGTCCGGTCGATCATGGACAACCACGGCGGCGAATGCGGCGTCGACAGCGACCCCGGCCGGCGCACGACGTTCTGGCTGCGCTTTCCGCGACGGCCGGCCGAGCTGAAACGGCCGGCGGCCATCAGTACCTGACACCGCCGACGGGCACGCCCGCGCGTTCGCCATGAGGCGGCCGCGCGCGGCGCGCTGCCCGCGGTCGTGTACCCGAGCGTCATTGCTGCGCAGTCAGGTTGTCGTGGTTGTCGGTCTGCGGCTTCTTCTCGCCGCCATGCACCGAAATCCCGTGAAGCTCCTTGTTGCGCGCGACGAGTTCGCCGGTCGGCGGGTACTGCGTCTTGCTCACCGGCACGACGCCGTCGTGCTGCGCCTGCTTCAGTTCGTTGACAACTTGCGTGCGGGTCTTGCCCTGCGTTTGCGTTTGCGCGAATGCGGCCTGCGTGGTGATGCCGAGCGACAGCGTGGCGGTGACGAACAGTGCTGCGAGTTTTGCGGTTTTCATCGAGTGCTCTCCTTGATCGGGGCCGCCGGGTGGCGAACCGTGGACCCAGTATGCGAAAGCAGCCGTGCGTGATCGTGATCGCGAGATGAAAAATGCGTCAGATTGCGTGTTGCGGAGATGCGTCGACAGGATGCGACCGACATGACGCAAGCGTCATGTTCGCGTCATGGGTGCGATGAGCGGGAAGCGGAACATGAAGTCTGCCGATGGTCGACTTGGCCGACGGCATTCACGCCGTTCGCGACATCGGTATCGAAAGCGGGCGGCCTTGTTCAGACTTTCCTTCCGGACCGAAAAGTGCATCGTCCCGCCATCCGCCTAGCCTTGATCGCAGTCCTGATCGTCCCGTTGTTCGCCGGCTGCGCATCGACACGTTCCGGCACCACGCTGACCGCGCAGACCGCACCGGCCGCCGCAAAGAAGCCGGTGCCGACCGACCTCATGCCTGGCGAGCAGATCGACTATGCCGGGCATCGCTGTGGCAATCCGAACCTGTATGTGAAAACGCATACGTGCCTGTTCCCGCAGCGCAGCGGCACGCGTTGATCGCGATCGTGCCGCTCGGGATGACTCGGCCCTCAGCCGCCGTGCTCGCAGCGGTAGTCGTCCAGTATGCACCGGAGCGTGCGGTTCGACGGATCGTTCTCGCGCAGGTCGTCATCCAGTTTCGCGATCGTAATGAGCGCCTTCCACAGCGCCCAGCCTTGCCCGCGCGCCCAGGTACCGGCATCGACGGCAAGCGTCGATCGAAAAGCGCGGCGCGCTGCGTCGTCGAACAGCGTCCAGTTGATCGCGAGATCGCAGGCCGGGTCGCCCACCGCAGCGCAGCCGAAATCGATGACGGCGTGCAGTGCCCCGTCCTTCATCAGCAGGTTGCCGGCCGAGATGTCGCCATGCACCCAGACGGGAGCGGCGTTCCAGCTGGAATGCACTGCGGTTTCCCACACGGCAAGCGCACGGCCGGTATCGACGAAACCCGACAGGGTTTCAAGTGCGGCGCGTGTTTCGCCGTCGTAGAGCGACAACGGCCCGCCACGGAAGAAATTGTGCGGGCCCGGCGGCGGGCCGTCCGACGCGTCGATCCGATGCAGTTCGGTCAGAAAGCCGGCCACTGCGCGCGCGAACGCCGGCTTGTCGTCGATCAATTCATCGCGCGCGGGTTCGCCGTCCAGCCAGCCATAGACCGACCACGGCCACGGGTAGAACTCGGTAGGCGCGCCCTTGGCAATCGGTGCGGGAATGGGCAACGACAGATGCGCGGCCAGTTGCGGCAGCCAGTGCTGCTCCTTCTCGACCTGGGCGACATAATCGCGGTCGCTGGGGAGTCTCGCCAGCTTGTCGTCGCCGAGCCGGAAGGTCCGGTTGTCCCAGCCGCCCGGCAGCACGGGGACGACGTCGAGGTCGCGCCACTGCGGGAATTGCTGCGCGATGAGCCGCCGAACGAGATCGGCGTCGATGGGAAGTGTCAGGGCTTGCGGGTCGTCTGGCATGACAGGGTGCGGACAGCGGCAATGTCACAGAATAGCTCACGGGCGATGGCGGGTTCATCGCCGAACGCGCGCGGTGTCGATGCGCGATGAGCAAAAAAGAAGCCCGGCACTCGACGTGTCCGGGCCTAACGCGTGACGTGCCGTGCGGCAGCGACCCGCTTGCGTGGTCTGGAACGGGCGCTGCCCGTCACGTCTTCGATCGTAGCGATACGACGCTTCGCGAACCTGATCGGAACATGAAATTTTCGTCACGTGGCGCGCGTATCGCCGCCGCGCTCAGAACCGGTGGCGCAACCCGAGATTGACGATGCCCTGCGTGCGCGTGCCGCCATAGCCATAGGAACCGATCGACGCCTGCGCCGTTTGCGTGCCACCGTCGAGCGTGCGTTGCTCGCCGTTCGCGCGTTGCCATGCACCGACCGCGTAGAGATCGGTGCGCTTCGACAGCACGTAATCGGCGCCGGCCGACACTTGATGGTAGGTCGCGCTCGTATCGCCGCGGGCGCGCGTGTAGCTGTAGCCGACGCCGACGAGCAGGCTGGGCGTCGCCTGGTAGTTGAAGAAACCGCGCGCGGTGTCGTACTTCTGCGTGCTGCGAAACGCGGACGTCGCATCGGCCTTGTACAGCGCATTGCTGTAGTCGATGCCGACCGCGAACGGCGCGAAGCTGTAGCGCAACGCGCCGCGCGCGATGCCGATCGATTTTGCCGAGATGTAGCCGCCGTTGACCAGCGACCCGTCGAATGTGCCGTCGGAGGTGCCATTCCAGCCGGTGCGGATGCCGTTGGCGAGCGACGAACGATTGGTCGCGTAGTAGTAGCCGCCCGCCACGTCGACCGGGCCGTTGCTGTACGACAGGCCGGCCGACCAGGTTTGCCCGGCGCCGCTCTTGCCGGCCACGCCGCCGAGCGCAACCATGCCGACGAACTGGAGTCCGTTGATCAAGGGCGACGTGTATTTCACCGCGTTGTCGGTGCGCGACGATGTGTCGTAGTTGTCGACATCGCCGGGTGTCGCGTAGACGCTGCCGAAGTAGAAGTCGCCGGTGACGGGCCATGCGACGTCCGCGAGCGCGTCGTACTGGCGGCCGAGCGTCAGCGTGCCCCAGCGCGTGCTTTCCAGGCCGACGAATGCCTGCCGGCCGAACATCCGGTTGCCTTGCCCGAGCGCGCCGGTGTTCGGATTGAAGCCGTTTTCCAGCGTGAAGATCGCCTTCAGCCCGCTGCCCAGATCTTCCGCGCCCTTCACGCCGAAGCGGTTGCCGAGCAGGTTGCCGTTGCCGAGGCCGACGAGATTCTTGCCCTCCGCGTTGGCGTTCCAGACATAAGTCAGCGACGTATCGAACAGGCCGTATAGCGTGACTTCCGACGCATGTGCCGCGTGAGTGGTCGCGAGCAGCGCCCCCGACATCATGGCGAGCCGAACTGGAGTTTTCATGGTTTGCCCCTGGCGTTCAAGATGATCGTTTTGTGCATCGCTCAATTCCGGAGCCGCGTGCTTGGCCGGCGGATGGGAAATATCGCGATCGCGTTGCCGATTCTGGAAAGCGGTTGAATCGTGAAGGTGAGGGACAAATGAGAAAAATGTCATCGCCGCGTCATGAGCACAGAAACGCGTGACGAATTTTCATTGGCAGTGCGATGCAGAAGATGTCTCGGTGGTGACGAAACCGTCATGCGGCAATCACGATTCCGCACCGCCGCTGGATCAAAGTGAAGGCTCCTGTCACGGATTCTCAGCAAGGAGCAAACAACATGAACATTCCGCGACCGATGATCGTCGCCGCCGCCGCCGCACTGTCGATCGCGGCTCTCTCGCAAGCGATGGCCGCACCGCAGAAGACCCGGCAGGAAGTCCTTCAGGAACTGGTGCGGGCGCGCCACGACGGCGTGATCCCGAGCCCGAATCACGACTACCCGGCGAGCCCGGCCGCCGTCGCGCGCAACCAGGAAATCCATCGCGCGACGGTGCATCGCGGCGAGACGGCGCCGCTGGTCGATGCGCACGACAACCGGTTTGCGGTGCGTTGATCGTCATTCGCGGCCGACCGGCGAGGTGCCCGCCGGCCGCACCCCACACGAAGAGGAGCGTGCCATGCGCAATGTTGCAAAAGGAATCGTGCTCGCGGCGTGTCTGATGTCGACGGCCGCAATGGCGGCCGGCTGGCCGGAACGTGCGCTGTCGCACGCGTCGGCGCATGATGTCGGCCGGCGCACGAACGAGCGGATGCGCTGCGAGTTCGCGGCCGTGCCGGCCGGCGAGTGGAGCGCGACGTTCACGCGCGGTCAATGCGAGGTCGACAACGGCCGGCTGACGTTCGCGCCGGCCGATGCCGGCGGCGGATCGGCCGTCGCGGAGAGGCGGATCCTGCTCGGCGAAATCCGCAGCGCGTCGCATCAGTCGCGCAAGCTGAAGGAGCAGCTGCAACTGACGACACGCGACGAAGTGATCGCGCTGAACGTGCTGACCGACGACGGCAGCCGCAAGTCGCGCGAGCATGCGATCGACCTGTGGGCCACATTGCGCAACGAAGGCGTGACGCCCGTCAACGGCACGCGCGTCGTCGAACCGTATCCGACGGGCGCGACGACGTGGTAGCCGGCGTCCGGCTTATCCGGCCTTCACCGATCCTTCGATCAGGAAAAACACGATGAAGCCGATGAAGAACGCAGCCGTCGCGAACGGCGTTTCGGGTACCTCGTGCGCTTCGACCAGCAGTTCTTCGGTGACGAGGTACAGCAGCGCGACGGTGCCCAGCCCGAGCAGCGCCGCGTAGAGATTGGCCGGAAGCCCGGCGAACGCCGCGTTACCGGCCACGGCTGCGATGCTCAATAGCGCCGCGAGCCCGACCGGTACGACGATCGACAGCATGCGGCCGATGCCGGCGGCCGCAAGTGCCGCGCTGACCGACAGCGCGAGGAACAGCACCTCGAGCGTCAGCGCGACGGTCAGGATGATGCCGCTTTCGTCGCTCGCGGAGAACGCGATGCCGAGCACGAGGCCGTCGACGACGAGATCGATCGCGGTGACGATGATCAGGCTCACGGGCAGCTGCGCTGCCTCGAAACGCGTCTCGATCGCGCCCGACAGCGCACGGATCGCGAGCATCAGCGCGATGCCGAGCACGAAGCCGACGACGACCGGAAACAGCGCATGCGCGCGGTCCTGCGGCAACAGTTCGAGCGCCGCGGCCGAGAACACGATGCCGCCGGTGAAATGCTGGATGACGCTCGACGTTTTCGGGCCGGGGGCGCGCCACGCCGCTGCGAGGGCCCCGAAACAGGCCGCCAGCACGGGCGGTAACGTGAGCAGCGCGAGCTTCGCGGTCGGTGTCATGAGGCCTCTCGAACGGTTGGCGTACCGCAGCGGGCCTGGCGTCTGGCTGCCCGGCCGGCTGGTACGGTTCGTACACACCGGGCGGTGCCCCGGCTTCAACCGGGGATTGAACACCTTGAAGCCGCTTCAAGGTCAACCCATTCGATGCCGGGCGCACCGGCCAGCCGGCGCGCCCGTGCCGGTCAAAGCTGCACGAGCGCCTGGTCGAGATCGGCGAGCAGGTCGTCGATATGCTCGATGCCGATCGACAGCCGTACCGTTTCTTCCTTCACGCCAGCCTTCGCGAGTTCGGCCGGCGACAGTTGCCGGTGCGTCGTCGATGCCGGGTGCGTCGCGAGCGATTTCGTGTCGCCGATGTTGACGAGCCGCGTGAACAGCTTCAGCGCGTCCTGGAACTTCGCCCCGCCGTCGCGACCGCCCTTCACGCCGAACGTCAGGATGCCCGGCGCGCGGCCCGACAGGTAGCGCGCGACGAGCGCATGGTCGGGATGATCGGGCAGGCCCGCGTAATTCACCCACTCGACGTTTTCGTGGCGTGCGAGATGCTGCGCGATCTTCAGTGCGTTGTCGGTGATCCGCTCGACGCGCAGCGCCAGTGTTTCGATCCCCTGCAGGATCTGGAACGCATTGAACGGCGAGATCGCCGCGCCCATGTTGCGCAGCGGCACCACGCGCGCGCGGCCGATATAGGCGGCCGGCCCGAACGCTTCCGTATAGACGACGCCGTGATAGCTGACGTCGGGCTGGTTCAGCCGCTTGAAGCGGTCCGCATGCTCGGCCCACGGAAACTTGCCCGAATCGACGATCGCGCCGCCGAGGCTCGTGCCGTGCCCGCCGAGATACTTCGTCAGCGAGTGCACGACGATATCCGCGCCGTGCTCGAACGGACGCAGCAGGTACGGCGACGGCACCGTGTTGTCGACGATCAGCGGGATCCCGTGGCGATGCGCGACTTCCGCGAGCGCGGCGATGTCGGTGACGTTGCCGAGCGGGTTGCCGACCGATTCCGCGAAGATCGCCTTCGTGCGCGCGTCGATCAGCGGTTCGAACGACGCGGGGTCGCGCGGATCGGCGAAGCGCGTCGTGATCCCGTATTGCGGCAGCGTATGCGCGAACAGGTTGTAGGTGCCGCCGTACAGCGAACTCGCGGACACGATGTTGTCGCCGGCTTCCGCGATCGTCTGGATCGCATACGTGACGGCCGATTGACCCGAGGCGAGCGCGAGCGCGCCGATGCCGCCCTCGAGCGCGGCGATCCGCTGCTCGAGCACGTCCGTCGTCGGATTCATGATCCGCGTGTAGATGTTGCCCTGCACCTTCAGATCGAACAGGTCGGCGCCGTGCTGCGTGTCGTCGAATGCGTACGCAACGGTCTGGTAGATCGGTACGGCGACCGCGCGTGTGGTCGGGTCGGGACGATAACCGCCGTGCACGGCGATGGTTTCGAGACGCCAGTTCGAAGAGGCCTGATCGGTCATGGGTGCTCCGTGTGTTGTTGTGGTGGTCGAGCGATTATAGGAGCACGCGCGCGACGCCTCTTAGAACGAATGGTTTGTTGCTTATGGCCGGGCGCCGCATAAAATGCCTGTTCCGCAAACAAGGGGTGCGCGATGAATCAGGATCATTGGAACCAGGTGGATGCGTATTTCTCCGCGACGCTCGTGCCGTCCGACGACGTGCTCGACGCCGCGCTGGCGGCGAGCGACGCGGCCGGACTGCCCGCGATCAACGTCGCGCCGAACCAGGGCAAGCTGCTGCAACTGCTCGCGACGATCCGCGGCGCGCGCCGGATCCTCGAGGTCGGCACGCTCGGCGGCTACAGCACGATCTGGCTCGCGCGCGCGTTGCCGCCGGGCGGCACGCTCGTGACGCTCGAACTGAACCCCGAACACGCGAAGGTCGCGACGCAGAACATCGCGCGTGCCGGGTTCGCGGAGGCCGTGACGGTGGTGGTGGGTAGCGCGAAGGACAGCCTCGCGCGGCTCGTCGACGCGGGTGGCGCGCCGTTCGATTTCATCTTCATCGATGCCGACAAGGACAACAACCCGGTCTATCTCGACGCGGCGCTGAAGCTGTCGCGGCCCGGCACCGTGATCGTCGTCGACAACGTCGTGCGCGGCGGGCGCGTGGCCGATCCGGACAATCGCGAGCCCGACGTGGTCGGCGTGCGCGACGGGTTCGCGCGTCTCGTGGCCGCCCCGAACGTCACGACCACGGCCGTGCAGACGGTCGGGCAGAAGGGTTGGGACGGGTTCTCGATCTCGATCGTCGGCGCGTGACGTGGTGCGTCAGTGCTGGCTGGCTGCCGCGTCGGCCCGTCGATACAGGCGTGGCCACTGATTGTCGAACAGGCCGTTGCAGGTGCCGTGCGTGGCGATATCGCTGAGCACGAAGTGCCGGCCGTCGAAGACCCACGTTGCAGTCGAGCCGCAATCGCCGGCACTGCGCAGCCTGACCTTGCTCGACAGCATCGAGCCGATCACGGCGTAGCCGGCGTCGGTCAGTTCGTTCGCGAATGACGCCGAATCGAGTCCCGCATTCGCGTTCTCGCCGAAATTCATCGCCGTCGGCGTGAACGGTGCCGTCCGTCGCACGCGATACCACAGGTCGGTGTGGTTATACAGGCTGCTGGTCTGGCACGGAATCGAGACGAGCGCCTCGTCGGCGGAGATCGCGTAGGCGAACGACGCCTTCCTGCGATCGCTGGCGGACATTTCGTCTTCGACGTCGGCCGCACATTGCTTCACGTCGCTGCCGAATTTCGCGAGCACCGCGTCGACGAGCGGGCCCTGTTCGGCGGCCGACACGCCGGCGGCCGGCAGCGGCGCCGGCACGACGGCGGGCGGTAGTGCCGGTGCGGCCGGCACCGACGACGCGGGCCGGGTGCCGGGGCGCAGCAGCGCCGTGACCGTGCCGACGCGGCCCTGCGTGTCGTCGATCAGCAGCAGCGCGGCGCTCAATCCCGACAACGGCGTGCGGGCGGTATGGGCCGACGCCGGATCGCCGAAGCTCAGCAGTTGCCCGTTGCGCGATGCGGCGAGCCAGGCGGCAACCGTTGCCGGATCGCTGGTCCGCATCCGGGCACGCGTCCAGAACGAGGGCGCGTCGTCGTTCTTGTCGCCGGACGCCTGCCATTGTGCGGGAGCCGCATCGAACGGCCGGCCGTCGACGCGTGCGGTGCGCAGGTCCAGCGGCACCGTCGCGTAGAGGTCGAGCGATGCTTGTGCGTCCGGGCCGGCATCGCGCGTCACGCGCAGGATGACGCGCGTGCGTGCGTCGTCGATATCGTCCGTGTGGCTTTCGGCAATGCAGCGGTTGCCGTTGTCGCAGACGACCGACCAGTTCTTGAAGTTGCGCTCGACCGGCGGCCGCGCGAGCGGGCGAGCCTGGGCAACGATCGGGGAAACGGCGAGGAGGGCGGCGATGGCGAGCGAAAGGCGGTGCGACATGACGGTTCGGATCGGCTGTGGATGGGCGGGCGGAAGACGTCGGACTGCAAGCGCATCGTCAGCAAGCGGGGCAGGTCGAGGGCTGCGGCGCATGCGGCGGCGCGCGTGACCGAACGGCATCGAGTATACCGCCGCAATGCGTTGCGATCGCGTCGACGACGCGTAGTGTGCGGGCACGGACATTGCTGCCCGGTATTGGTCGGACAAGTGCGGGTGCAAAAAAAACGGCGCGATCCCCGCAGGCATCGCGCCGTTCGCTTTTCATCGACCGTCGACCACGTCGCGCAGGAACGCGTCGAGCTCGTTATCGATGTCGCGTAATACGCCCTTGAGCCTAGAAGGAGCCGCACTCCGTTCAAGAAATCTAAGCTGGCTTCGGCGTGCGGTGTTGTTCTTCACTCCAGTGATCAAGGGGCGAGCGAGTTGAAGATCTTGAGCGCTGCGACTCTTCAACGTGTAGACGTCGTGATCTACGGCAACGCGGATGGTCCTGGTTCGGAAGACTGAGTTAGCGGCCACACATGTTATCGCCCCGTTGACGTCCTATGATTTCAGTGGCGAAGCCGCTTTCTCGTGTCGCTTTCCACGCGCCGAAGGATTGTGCTTCTGAGCAACGTACAGTTAGCCAATTGCCCCGCTATGGCGTCGCGGGGCGAGCGCATATGTATTACTGACATGTAGTCTTCTGGTCAAGGCCGCCGATGAGGTCGTCCGAGCCGACATGATGAGACCCGTATCTGGGATAGGGTTCGAGCCTATGGCCTTATTGCGATCCCGACGGGGCAGTTGAATTGCTCCGGTGAGATAACGTGCATGCGGCAATGAAAAAGGAACCCAAATACGTTGGATTGACGCTGTCCATCATTTGACCTCCCCCCATGGTTCTTGTCAGTGCGAGACATCCGAGGCGCGCGAGGTTTGCCAGCGATAAGCAGACGTCGTTGGTTGGTGCTGGATTTTCCGAGGATCGGCGCCCGCCTTCCGGGCAAATAATGGCTTGCTCTGGCAGGTATCCTGTAAACACTCCTTGATGATGCATTGCGTCGAACGGTAACGCATATATCGTGCGAAGTATGCTGGCGTCGAGAGGAGTGAGATCTCTAAGAATCGAAATGTATGCCGCGCTCAGATCTATGCCGCTGTCGGCATTGGCGGCATTGACTAAAAGCGTTGCCCACAGATCTCGTATATCTGCGTCATCCTCCAAGGAGGCTGCTTGCAGAAGAGGGACCGCAAACTTAGGAGGAATTGTTCGCGTAGGAGCGGGCAATCCGATCTGCGCTAGCTTTCGGTCTGCGCGAGCCATGAGATCCACCTGATTCTCCCATCGCATGTATTTCAGCTTGTCCTCGACGATACCTGACGCGAGTTGCAGCGGACCTCCGATGTATCTCGCCACAAACGTGCCGAGTTTAGTGGTTGCCTCTACAACCTGTCCTGCTGTTTTGGCAACTTGCTCGGACGCTTTTGCGACATCGGACGTGGCTTGAATTGGGTCGGACACTGGGTACCTGTACGTTGGGCGAAGGAACACTGATCAAAGCGTAAACGGCGATGTCAAGCAAGAGGAAAACGTCAAAACTCACTTTTCAGCGATGGAGATACAGTAAATCTTGGCAAATATGGACCTCGTCGGATGTGGTTCATCAGATTCCAATACGCGGAGCGGGCGAACGAATGATGGCATCCCTCTGGATACTGGTAGCTGTACGCCACTTCACCGGGCGCTTGCTTGTGCGATCGTTGGAATTCAGGTATGAGGTACCGATAAATTCCCCACATTAGATCGTTTAACATCTGTGCTATGTGGCTCGAATGGTAGGTGAAGACATTGTCGTGAAACCATTCATAGAATCCCGGGAGTGCTTTGAATCCGGCCTCGGCATCAATCTCCACGCCATTTTTTCGAAGCGTCTGTATTATCTTTTCTACATTCGATTGAAGTCTGGAAAAATTATGCTTGGAAATATCACCGCAGATTTTGATATAGCGGATTCGTTCGATGCGGATGTCTGCCTCCACATCGATGTCCCCGAACCAGACTTTTTCCACGAAACACTCATCTTCTAGCCAGGACGAGAACGCATTCAGAGGCTTCGCGATGTGCTCGACTTGAGTGCCGAGGTGCGGAGCGGCGCACATCTGCCTAAGGTAGAACAGGAAAGTGTAGTCAGTCGGTGTGCCTGCTTTCGGTGGTTGCATAAGATTCAAATAGCTCTTTTTGTCACCTTTCTCGTTCGGCTGAGAAAGAAAATCTCCAAGCAGGATATTGAAAAGTCTTCGGTCATTGGCATTCGAAAACATCAGCGTTACGTCGGTCGTACGCTTCAGTTTGTCGAAGAATGCGTAGTTTACCATCCCGCCCAACATATCCCAGGCAGCCAAGAGGACAATCACCTCTTGCTCCAAGTCATTGAATTGATTAGATCGCATATATGATTAAAGTGGGGTGATGGATTTTCTTATATCGGATCTGAATTATAAATCGACTGTGCAGCATATGCTTAATTATCGGTCGGATTTGTGAGTTTGCGCGCGCTGACGAATGGTTGCACGCTGGTCGCCTTATCAATTCATTGCATCGACCGATTGAATCCGCATGCTTGACCCGCTGGTCCCAGATGCGGATGCGGGTCTGGTGCAGCTATTCAATTTGAATGAGGTCGGTTTCTCGTTTATCGGAAGCCTGTAGTCCAGCAGATTCATGCGTTCAGCGTTTTTGCACCTCTTCCAGGAAGCAATCTCTATGTAGATAACCGGTCGCTGCCACACGAAAACGACGGCGACCGGTCGCGCTCAACTCTTGTTGCTTCCTTTCGTTGTGCGCGGCCGCCGGCCATCGGCCGCGCACCGCGCTATCCTTTCACGCACACCACCTGGCGCAGCGTGTGCACCACTTCGACGAGGCTGCGCTGGGCGGCCATCACCGCGTCGATGTCCTTGTAGGCCATCGGGATTTCGTCGACGACGCCCGCGTCCTTCCGGCATTCGACGCCCTGGGTTGCCTTGACCTGATCGTCGACCGTGAAGCGGCGCTTCGCTTCGGTACGGCTCATCGTCCGGCCTGCACCGTGGCTGCACGAGCAGAAGCTGTCCGGGTTGCCGAGCCCGCGCACGATGAAGCTCTTCGCGCCCATCGAACCCGGAATGATCCCGAGCTGCCCCTTCTGCGCGGACACCGCGCCCTTGCGTGTCACGAGCACGTCTTCGCCGAAGTGGCGTTCGCGCTGCACATAGTTGTGGTGGCAGTTCACCGCGTGTTCGTCGACCGAGAAGGGTTTGGCGATCACGCCGCGCGCCGCGCCGATCACCGCATCCATCATGGCCTGCCGGTTGCGGCGCGCGTAGTCCTGCGCCCAGCCGACCGCTTCGACGTAGTCGTCGAAGTGCCGGCTGCCCTCGGTGAAATACGCGAGGTTGCGATCCGGCAGGTTCGCGATGTGCTGCCGCATGTCGGCCTGCGCGAGTTCGATGAACAGGCTGCCGATCGCGTTGCCGACGCCGCGCGAGCCGCTGTGCAGCATGAACCACACGTGGTCCTCTTCGTCGACGCACACTTCGATGAAGTGGTTGCCGGTGCCGAGCGTGCCGAGATGCGCGTAGTGGTTCGTCTTTTCCAGCTTCGGATACTTGTCGACGATCCGCTGGAAGCCCGGTTGCAGCGCCTTCCACGATTCGGTCACGGCGGCCGGCGTGCGGTCGCCCCATGCGCCCGGATCGCGGCGGCCCGGCGCGCGGCCGTGCGGCACCGCGCGTTCGATCGCACTGCGCAGGCCCGCGAGCGAATCCGGCAGGTCGGACGCCGTCAGCGTCGTGCGCGCGGCCATCATCCCGCAGCCGATGTCGACGCCGACCGCGGCCGGAATGATCGCGCCCTTCGTCGGGATCACGCTGCCGATCGTCGAGCCCTTGCCGAGGTGGACGTCCGGCATCACCGCGACGTGGCGGAAGATGAACGGCATCTGCGCGGTGTTGCGCAGTTGCGCGCGCGCTTCGTCTTCGACGGCGACGCCTTGCGTCCACATCTTCACCGGCTTGCCGTTGGCCAGTTCCATTACCTGGTAATCCATTTCACTCATGTTCATCACCTTGCTTCTTCGTTCATGAGGCACGGCGCCCGTGCGCCGTGCCCGATCATTCATTGCGCGCCCTTGATGCTGACGAGTCCGTTCAGCACCTGGTCGAGACCGCCGAACACCGAGATGCGGTCGATCCGTTCCGCGACGCGTTCGAGCGTTTCCAGCTCCTTGAGCCGCAGCGCGGTCGGGTTTTCTTCCATCACCTTCGCGGTGTTCAGCAGCGAACGCGTGGCCGCGGTTTCCTCGCGGCGGCGAATCACGTTCGCCTGCGCGGACTTTTCCGCCTCGACCACCTGCGCAAGAATCGTCTTCATGTCGCCCGGCAGCACGATATCCTTCACGCCGACGCTGCGCACCTCCACGCCCGAATGGCCGAGGCGGGCACGCACCTGTGCGATCACGACGTCGTCGATCGACTGCTTGTCCTCCAGCAGCTCGTCGAGCGAACGCGTGCCGACCGCCGACCGCAGTGCGAACTGCAGCTCGCGATACAGGTGTTCGACCGGCTTCTGCAGCTGGCCGAACGCATGCAGCACGTCCGCATAGCACCACGTCGCCGACAGGTTCAGCCGCAGCGCGACCTTGTCGCGCGTCAGGATTTCCTGTCCGCCGACTTCGATCGCCTGCAAACGCAGGTCGACGAGTTCGACCGTGACGTCACGGTTGAAGCGCCAGAACGCCGAAGTACCCGCGTCCAGCAACCGCTCGATCTTGCCGTCGATCTTCAGCACGCCGACGTGGTACGCCGGCACCTGCGCCAGCAGCACGCCCGCCAGGCCCGCCACGCCGCGCGCCCGCAGCGCCGGTTGCGCGATGCGCTTCACGAGCGCGCCCGGCAGCACACTGTCCTGCGCGAGATCGACGCGTTCGAGACGGTGCGTGGCCAGGCCGCGCCAGTACAGCCGGCGCGTGCCCGGTGCCAGAATCTCGACGAGCACGTCGTCTTCGTAGCGCAGGCCGGCTTCATCGTCGGCGAGATCCATCGCGACGAAGTACCGGGCGAGCACGTCCGGTGCGTCGTGACGCAGGTAATTGGCCAGTGCCGTGTCGGCGAGCGGCGCGTCAAGACGCGCGGTCTGCACCGACAGGCGCTTGAACGGATCGAAGGCCTTGAACACGCCCGGTTCCAGCACCTTCACGAAATCGCCCTCATTCATCAGCAGCGCGCGTTCGTTCTTTTTCACGACATGTCGCATCCACATATTCTTGTCCTTTTCTTCATTGACCGCCGGGTGACGCGCATCGTGCGGATCGCGGGGCGACGCAACCGGGCGGGCGGCGCGCTGGCCCGGCGCTGAAGGGCACGGCGACGCATCCTGCATCGCGTCGTCGTGCGCCTTCGCGCGGGCCGTGCGGCCGTCCGGCCGATCGCGCGGAACCGCAACCGGTCCGACGCGCGGCGGGCCTTGCGGCCCGCACCGGCGGGTACTGCTTCTATCAACAGACTGTCGTTGCGGACAGTGTTCGAGCGGGATTCGAACCCGCTACACACCGGCTTGCGCCGGCTGCTCTACCCGAATGAGCTACCGAACGGAGGGCGCCCCGGGATTCGAACCCGGGCGAAGTTCCAGTACGCGCCCGTTTGCCTTCGTCTGCCCATGGCGGCATGCGCGACCGCGACGAACCAGGTTCGGCGGCGGCGCACCAGCAGGGTTTTGTGAACCCTGGCTCGTGGGCCAGCGGGACATCCGGCACTTTCTATTTAGCGAGGAGCGTGCCAGCGCTCGGATTGATGCTCGAAAAATTTCTCAAGCTGTTGAAATAAAAGGGGAAATTATTTTTCGTGACGGGTGGGGTATGCACGTCCGGTCGTCGCGTGATGCGGAAAATCCGATACAATAGGATCGCCTATTATCTTGTGGGATAAACATGCGCAAGACCGTCGCGATCGGCTTTCTCGGCACCGTGCTCGACCAGGGCGGCGGCTCGCAGCGCCGCTGGCGCAACTGGCGGCCGACGATTTCGCTGTGCGAGCAGCGCGACACGCCGATCGACCGGCTCGAACTGCTGCACTCGCCGAACTACGCGCGGCTCGCGAACCGCGTGAAGCAGGATCTGGAGCGCGTGTCGCCGCACACCGACGTGCGGCTCATCCCGCTGGAGATTCGCGATCCATGGGATTTCGAGGAGGTCTACGCGACGCTGCACGATTTCGCCCGCGCCTACCCGTTCGATCTCGATCGCGAGGAGTACCTGATCCACATCACGACGGGCACGCACGTCGCGCAGATCTGCTGGTTCCTGCTGGCGGAGGCGCGCTACCTGCCTGCGCGTCTCGCGCAGACGGCGCCGCCGCAGAAGACCGACGAGGGGCCGAGCGGGCCCGGCACGATGTCGGTGATCGATCTCGACCTGTCGCGCTACAACCGGATCGCACAGCGCTTCACGCGCGAGCGGGACGAAACGGTGTCGTTTCTGAAGGCCGGCATCGCGACCCGCAACGCACGCTTCAATGCGTTGATCGAGCAACTGGAGCGCGTGGCCGTGCGTTCGCGCGCGCCGATGCTGCTGGTCGGGCCGACGGGCGCCGGCAAGTCGTTTCTCGCGAAGCGCGTGTACGAGCTGAAGCGCGGCCGCCATCGGCTTGCGGGGCCGTTCATCGAGATCAACTGCGCGACGCTGCGCGGCGACGCGGCGATGTCGACGCTGTTCGGTCACGTGAAGGGTGCGTTCACGGGCGCGCAGACGGCGCGGGCCGGGCTGCTGCGCGCGGCGGACGGCGGCTTGCTGTTTCTCGACGAGATCGGCGAACTCGGGCTCGACGAACAGGCGATGCTGCTGAAGGCGATCGAGGAGAAGCGCTTCCTGCCGGTCGGCGCGGACGTCGAGGCGACCAGCGATTTCGAGCTGATCGCGGGCACGCACCGCGACCTGCGGCAGATGGTGGCCGCCGGCACGTTCCGCGAGGATCTCTATGCGCGGATCAACCTGTGGACATACGAATTGCCGGGGCTGGCCGAACGCCGTGAGGATATCGAACCGAACCTCGAATTCGAACTCGACCGTTTCGGCCGCGAGCAGGGCGAGCAGGTGCGGTTCAACGTCGAGGCGAAGCGGCGCTATCTCGCGTTCGCCGCGTCGCCGCGCGCGGCGTGGGCCGGCAACTTCCGCGAGCTGTCGGCATCGGTCACGCGGATGGCGACGCTGGCCGATGCGGGGCGGATCACCGAGGCGCTCGCCGAACAGGAAGTCGAACGGCTGACGCGCACATGGTCGTCGCCGGGTGGCGCTAGTGCGTCCGATGCCTGCGTCGACGCGGTGTTCGGCGCGCGTGCGGCGGAACTCGACCTGTTCGACCGCGCGCAGCTCGAACGCGTGCTCGACGTATGCCGCGTGTCGGCCAGCCTGTCGGAAGCCGGGCGCACGCTGTTCGCTGTGTCGCGGCAGAGCAAGAAGCAGCCGAACGATGCGGACCGGCTGCGCAAGTATCTCGCGCGGTTCGGGCTGGATTGGGAAGGCGTGCGGCAGGCGCTCGACGGGGTGCGGTGAAGGGCCGGTAGGGGTGATGCCTTGACGGCGGCGGGCGTTCACGTGTGCCGTATCGTGTGCGAAAACTTCAGGAGCGTTGTCGTGATCGAGATTCCTTCGACTGTCAGGCCGCTATTTGGCGCGGCCGGTTGGCGCGGTGATGCAGAGGGCCGGGTGTCGTCGCACGATGGCGACCATCCGGGCGACACGATCCTGCGCGCGTTCGACGGGTTGATCGTGGGAACGGATCGCGCCGATCGCCGCGGGGAAACCTGCGCGCGGATGGGGCTCGCGTTTCATGCGCTGGCACACCAGGATCGCCAGATTGCCGCGTGGGAACGGGCGCTCGGGACGACGATGATCGGCGTTGCCGAGGACGATCTCGGGTACGTCGAGTTTTATGTCGATGCGCAGGGGCGTGTGTTCGCGACGAATTGCGTGGTCGACGGCGTGTATCTGTGCGGATTCACGTTCGGCGAAGCGGTCGAGCGGACGTTGTGCGGGCGGGTCGCGATTCCGCTATTGCTCGACGAACGCGCGACGATCGCCTATTACGGCGGGGATCTGACGAGCGACGATCCCCGCGTGATGACGGCCGCGCAGCTCCTGGCCGGGCGCGACGGTTAGCGGCCGCGCCGTGATGCGGTTGCTCGCCCGGCCGTCCTTCAACCGGCCGCGGCTGCCTGCCGGAACGGGGCCAGGAATGCCCATTCCGGTTGCGCCGCTGCGACATCCGCGAGCCCGCGCGCGAACGCGTGCGCCGGCAGCCACGGATACCCGAACGCCGCGTGCAGCGCATCGAGTTTCGCCGACTGCGGATCGTCGATCGTATCCATTCGTGCGATATGAATATGCAGCGCCGCAATCCGCGTGGCATGTTCGCTTTCGCCGTTGCCCGCGAACTGCCAGCGGTAGGTGCCATGCCCGATCCGCAACGCGCCGTTGTCCTTCTGCCGCATCACGACGAGCCACGACATCCCGCAGACGCCGTGTGAGTCGACTTCGGGTTCCGTGCAAACGTAATACGTCCGGCAGCGCTCGAACCGCTCGCCGAATTCCTCCACCAGCGTGCGTGCAATCGCGGCCGCGCCGGTCACGCGCGGCGGAAAATCGATATCGTCGTTCGCGAGCGAAAAGCTCAGCTCGGCATCGGCCGCGAAGCAGTCGGCGATCAGCGCGGACCGGTTCAGGTCCTTTGCGCGCAGATAGCATTCGAGCAGCGCGCGAACCGTTGCGGGATGAAGCGGGAAGGGCATGGACGAGCCTCCTGTATCGGGAAATCGGGCCGCATGCGCCGGCTGGCGTTGGCCGGGGGCGGATGTGCCTTTGCCGTATAATTTCGTTTCAAAGCTAAATTCGCATGACCGTACGGAGCGTCGAAGTCATGGCCAAGCAGCAAGAGGAGTCCGTTCTGACCATTACCAACCCGGCCTGCCTGATCGACGGCACGGACACGGAATTTCGCCATCTGATCAACGGGCTGCTGCCGTTCGCGGCCCGCCTGCTGTCGGTGCGCGACGGCTTCGGCTCGCTGATGGGCCTCACCGGCATCCAGTATTCGCTGCTCGTCTCGGTCGCGCATCTGTCGCACGACGACGTCGTGACCGTCAACCGCCTCGCCGATCACCTGCACCTGAGCGGCGCCTTCGTCACGATCGAGACCGGCAAGCTGAAGAAGCTCGGCCTGATCGACAAACGTTCGGATCCCGACGACAAGCGCAAGATGCGGCTCACGGTCACGCCGGCCGGCTCGAAGCTGCTGAAGGCGCTCACCGACACGCAGCAGCGCATCAACAACGTGCTGTTCGAAGGTGTGACGAAGACCGAATTCAAGGCACTCTGCTCGGTGATCGACCGCCTCGTCACCAACGGCGACCGCGCAACGCTCGATCTCGCACACCTGATCGCGCGCCAGGAAAAAGGCTGACGCGCGCGAGCCGCAGGCCCGCCCGCGATCGCCGGCCGGCCTGACGCATCGGCCATGCTCAGTGCGCGGCCCACTCGATCGTATTCAGGTCGACCCCTTCGAGATGCATGTCCCACAGCGGGCTCAGCGCACGCAGCTTGCCGACCGTGTCGCGCACCTGCGCGATCACGCTGTCCACTTCGGCTTCGGTCGTGAAGCGGCCGAGCGTGAAGCGGATCGAGCTGTGCGCGAGCTCGTCGCTGCGGCCCAGCGCGCGCAGCACGTACGACGGTTCCAGCGAGGCCGACGTGCACGCGGAGCCTGACGATACCGCGACGCCCTTGATTCCCATGATCAGCGATTCGCCTTCGACGAAATTGAAGCTGACGTTCAGGTTGTGCGGAATCCGGCGGGCAAGGTCGCCGTTCACGTAAACCTCGTCGAGCGTCGACAGGCCCGCCAGCAACCGGTCGCGCAATGCGCCGACGCGGCGGCTTTCTTCCACCATCTCCTTCTTCGCGAGCCGGAACGCCTCGCCCATCCCGACGATCTGGTGCGTCGGCAGCGTGCCCGAGCGCATCCCGCGCTCATGGCCGCCGCCGTGCATCTGCGCTTCGATCCGCACGCGCGGCTTGCGGCGCACGTACAGCGCGCCGATCCCCTTCGGGCCGTAGACCTTGTGCGCGGTCACCGTCAGCAGGTCGACGTTCAACGCATTCACGTCGACCGGAATCTTGCCGGCCGCCTGCACGGCATCGCAGTGGAACACGATGCCGCGCGCGCGGCACAGCGCGCCGATTTCGGCGACGGGCTGGATCACGCCCGTTTCGTTGTTCGCGAGCATCACCGACACCAGGATCGTGTCGGCGCGCAGCGCCTGCTGCACCGTATCGAGATCGAGCAGGCCGTCTTCCCGTACGTCGAGATACGTGACGTCGAAGCCCTGGCGTTCGAGTTCGCGGCACGTATCGAGCACGGCCTTGTGCTCGGTCTTCACCGTGACGAGGTGCTTGCCCTTGCCCTGGTAGAAGTGCGCGGCGCCCTTGATCGCGAGGTTGTTGCCTTCGGTCGCGCCGGAGGTCCACACGATTTCGCGCGGATCGGCGCCGAGCAGTGCCGCGACGTGCGCGCGCGCTTCCTCGACGGCCTGTTCGGCGTCCCAGCCGTAGCTGTGGCTGCGTGAAGCCGGATTGCCGAACTGCTCGTGCAGGAACGGCACCATTTTGTCGACCACGCGCGGATCGACGGGCGTCGTCGCGCTGTAGTCCATGTAGATCGGACGGGATTGCATCGAAGCGGCTCCGGAAAGCGGTGTCTCCCGCGGGGCATGAAAGCCCCGCGGCACAGGGTAGCCGCAGTGTACGTGGACATTCGCGGGCGCCGCGCAACATCCATCACGCCAGTAGGGTTGTCTTTTAAACAAAGCTTTCAAGGTCAGGGTTTACGACAACTTGAACCCGTCTTTGTGTTTACATTTAATAAAAGCTAAATAACAAAGCTAAATGACGGTGCTTTGTTGGGCTGGATTCCGCAGCGGAATCCGGTGATGCAACCCAAGGAGGACGAGATGAGCGAGAACCATGCCGGAACCGGTGCGGGTGCCGACGCGCAGCGGCGCTTTCGCACTGCGCTGTCGATGTTCGCGACGGGCGTCGCGGTGATTACCGCCCCGCGCAAAGAGGGGGTGCCGATCGGCATCACGGTCGCGTCGTTCAATTCGGTGTCGCTGGATCCGCCGCTGATCCTGTTCTCGGTCGACCGTCGCAGCCTGAGCCTCGGCGACCTGGCCGGTGCAGGCGGCTATGCGGTCAACGTGCTCGACGAGACGCAGCAGCACCTGTCGAACAGCTTCGCGAAAGCGAACGGCGACAAGTGGGGCTGGCGTGCCGACGCGGCCGATGACGACGGCGCGGTGCTGCTGCCCGACGCGCTCGCGACATTCGAATGCGAACCCTATGCGCAGTACGACGGCGGCGATCACGTGATCTTCGTCGGCCGCGTGACGCGGCATTGCGCGCGCTCGGAAGGGCGCCCGCTGATCTTCTTCGGCGGCCGCTATCGCACGCTCGACGGCATGCACGCGCCGTCTGCCTGAATGCAACCCACGCTTCATTCCACCCTGGAGGACATCATGATCAAGAACGGGACTCAGCACATCGCGTCGCTGCGCGACGGACGGCAGGTCTACCTGAACGGCCAGCCGGTCGGCGACGTGACCGCACACGCGGCATTCCGCAATTCGATCCGCAGCTACGCAAGCTTGTACGACTACCAGGCGCGCGACGAGAACGTCGAGAAGATGACGTTCGTGTCACCCGACACGGGCAACCGCGTCAGCCGGATCTGGCAACTGCCGACGTCCTACGACGAACTCGTCGAACGCCGTGCCGCGATGGAGGCGTGGTCGGAGCTGCATTACGGCTTCATGGGCCGCTCGCCTGACCACGTCGCGTCGTGTCTGTCGGGTATGTATATGGGCGCCGACGTGTTCGAGCAATACGACCCGGCCCGCGCGGGCGCACTGCGCGACTACTACCGTTATGCACGCGACAACGACCTGTTCCTGACTTACGTGATCGTGAATCCGCAGGCGAACCAGTCGAAGGCCGCGCACGAGCAGGAGGACAAGTACCTCGCGGTCGGCATCGTCGATCAGGATGCCGAAGGCATCACGGTGCGCGGCGCGAAGATGCTCGCGACGAGCGGGATCATGGCGAACGAAGTGTTCTGCAGCTGCATCCAGCCGCTGCGCGAAGGCGACGAAATGTACGCGCTGTCGTTCGCGGTGCCGATGAACGCGAAGGGCATGAAGATCCTGTCGCGCAAGTCGTACGAGGAGAACGCGACGTCGGTGTTCGACAACCCGCTGTCGAGCCGCTTCGACGAAAACGACGCGGTGCTGTATTTCGACGACGTGAAGGTGCCGTGGGAACGGATCTTCGTCGCCGGCAACACGGCGATGTGCGCGAAACAGTTCCACGCGACACCTGCGCACGTGTACCAGAACTACCAGTGCCAGGTGCGGCTGATGACGAAACTGCGCTTCCTCGTCGGGCTCGGTCTGAAGATCTCCGAGGTCAACGGCACGAATGCATTCCCGCAGGTGCGCGAAACGCTGGGCCAGCTCGCGGCCGAAGCGTCGATGGTCGAGGCGTGGGTCTACGGGATGGAAGCGAAGGGCACCGTCGTCAACGGCTTCTACGTGCCCGACCGCAACATGCTGTACGGCTCGCAGGTCGTCACGCAGCAGCTCTATTCGAAGGTGCTCAACACGCTGCGCGAGCTCGCCGGCGGCGGAATGATCATGCTGCCGTCGAGCGTGCGCGACTTCGAGAACCCCGACCTGCTGCGCATCATCGAGAAGACGCAGAAGTCGCCGGTGTGCTCGTCCGAGGAGCGCGTGAAGTTCTTCAAGCTCGCGTGGGACGCGGTCGGCTCCGAATTCGCGTCGCGCCACAACCAGTACGAACTGTTCTATGCCGGCGCGTCGTTCGTCACGAAAGGGCACGCGTATCGCACGTACGACTGGCAGCGCGCGTCGCATCTGGTCGATTCGATGCTCGGCAGCTATTCGCTGAACCAGGAACTGTCGACGCCGCGCGCCGCCTGATGCGTCGCATCGCGCCCGACTTACCCGCTATCGCAACAGGAGAGACAGATGGCCATCAACAAGCTTCACGACGAATTCCATACGCTGGACATGCAGCGCGACTGGCGGCTGCCGGAAGGCTATGACCCGGCGTCCGGCGCGCAGGAACTGATCCTGTCCGGCGCGCTCGACACCGAGCGCAAGCGCGGCAGCCGCACGCGCCTGCTGCGCCTGCCGGCCGGGCTGCACACGAAGAAGCCGTTCGTCCACGACTACTGGGAAGAGGTGTTTCTCGTCGAGGGCGACCTGACCGTCGGCAACGACGAGCACGGCAACGGCGGCACGCCGTTCAACGGCTATACGTACGCGGTGCGTCCGCCCGGCGCATGGCATGGCCCGTTCAAGTCGAATGGCGGCTGCGTGCTGCTCGAGATCCACTACTACGACCCGGCGTAAGCGCGGCCGATCCATGACATACGGCGGGCGGCGGCGCATCCCGCGTGCGCTGCCCGCCACGAGGAGCATTCGATGAAAACCATCACGTTCGCGATCGACGGTCGCGACGGCCGCACCGAGCGCGCGATCGCGATCGACACGCTCGTGATCGCGGGCTGGACGGGCCGCGACACGGTCGCTATGGAGAAGCACATCCGCGAGCTGGAGGAGCTCGGCGTCAAGCGCCCGGCGACGACGCCGGTGTTCTACCGCGTCGCGGCCGATCGTCTCGATCCGGCGCTCGCGATCCAGGTATCGGGCGGGCAGAGCAGCGGCGAAGCCGAGTTTGTGCTGGTGCGCGACGGCGGCGAGACTTTCGTCGGCATCGCGTCCGACCACACCGATCGTGAAGTCGAGACGTACGGGATCACGGTGTCGAAGCAGATGTGCGGCAAGCCGTGCGCGAACACGCTGTGGAAGTTCGACGACGTGGCCGGGCACTGGGATCAGCTCGTGCTGCGTGCGTACGCGACGATCGACGGCGAACGCGTGCTGTACCAGGAAGGCAAGGTGACCGCGATGCGCGCACCGGACGACCTGCTCGCGCAGTTTGCACGTCACGACGGCCGTTTCGTCGACGGCACCGCGATGCTGTGCGGCACGCTTGCGGCGATCGGCGGTATTCGGCCGGCCGAGCGGTTCGAGGTCGAGCTGGAGGATCCGGTGCTGGGCCGCACGATCCGGCACGCGTATGCGGTGGATACGCTGCCTGTCGCGGGCTGACGCGTTCTCGACGAAAACACCGTCACGCGCGGCAGCTCGCGATGACCTTTGCGCGGGGCACCGTGCTTGCGCGACCCGGTAGCCACAACGAATCGTGGCACCGGTTCCGTTCGCAGTGGCCCTGCCGCCGGGCCTCTCGTCGGTGCGGCAGGATCGCGCATGCGGTTGGAGTCTCTTTGCTTGCATGGGGCGATCTGCGGGCACGACGGAAGACGTCGCTTGGCTTGGCAGTCTCCCAAAATGGCACTGGTCATCAAAAAAGATTTGATATATACCTATTCAACAAAGCTAAATGATGTGCCATCAAGGAGTGGCTGCCATGGCGAACTTGAACGACGAGCGCATTCTGTCCATCACCACCGGAGCGTGTCTGGTTGACGGGACGGATGCGGCGTTTCGGTGCCTGGTCAACGGGCTGTTGCCGTTCGCGGTGCGGTTGCAATCGGTGCGCGACGGTTTCGGTTCATTGATTGGGCTGACAGGCATCCAGTACTCGTTGCTGATCTCGATTGCCCATTTTTCGTCGGATGGTGCGGTGACGGCAGATCGTCTGGCGGACCAGTTGCACCTCAGTGTCGGGTACGTCACGGTCGAGACCGACAAGCTCAAGAAATACGGGCTGGTCGAAAAACAGCGCCGTCCGGAGGACAGGCGGCGAACGCTGTTGACGATCACGTCCGCCGGTTCACGGCTGCTTCGGGGGCTGGCGCGCCGGCAACAGGACATCAATAACGTACTGTTCGAGGGCGTCACATCGGCCGAATTCAAGGTGCTTTGCTCGCTGGTCGACCGCCTCGTGATCAATGGCGATCGGGCGACGCTCAATCTGAACCAGTATCTGGCGGACTTGGGAACGATCTGACCAGCGCATTCAGGCCGATGGCGAAGCGCCGTCGGGTTGCGCTGCCGCAGCTGGCAGGATCGGATGCGCGTGGCATCCCCCGTGTCTGCTGCAATGTCCTTGGTCGATTGGTTCGCATGCACGGATTCCACCGGTCACATCGCACACTCGATGAACAATGCAACGGCTCGCTCGCCGTGCATTGTTCGTGCATTCCTTTTTGCAGAATCGTCCGCCGTCAAAATTTCCTTGTGTACGTGAGCGCAACGTAATTGTTTTGCAAAAACGGGTTGGTTCCCGCACTCAGACCGGTTCCATTCACCTGCACACGCGGCGAGACGGCATACGCGAATGACAGCTCCGACTGCTTGTTCATCCGATACGTCGCACCAACCGTGTAGGTGCGATTGAGCGTGATGGGAACGAGGAACGTAAATGCCGTATTCGCCGGTGTCACGAGCTGGTTCGTGATCTCGAAGCCTCCCCGCAACGTGAGCTTGTCAGTCACGTCGTATTGAACGCCGATGCGGTAAGCGTTGATATCGGTCAGGCCGAATCCCGAACCGTTCTCTGCACCGAGCGGCGCGGAGAAGGTGACCGGATTGCCGAGCACACGCGTGCTGCCGTAGTTGAAGCGAATCCAGTCGAACCCGATCAGCCACTTCGGCGTCGGACGGAAGGCGATGCCGACGCCGTATTGTTCCGGTTCGGCGAACCGGCCCCCGTCAGGGAAGATCGCGCGGTATTTGTGCCAGGGCGTGTAGCGGATCTTCGATGCGTAGAACGCACCCACCGACAGTCGAGACGTGATCTGGCTCATCCACCCGATCTTGAAGCCGTAGCCCGGCGTCCAGTTGCGACCCTGGTTCGGTAGTCCGGTCTGCGCCTCGACACCTTCGACGTCGATGGTCGACAGTGCGCCGACCACGGACAATGCAATCGAGTGGTTCCGTTCCGTGCCGAAGCGATACGCGACGGTGGGCGCGACGTGCATGAAGACGCCTTGCGCAAACGTGTTCGAATTTCCCGGGATGCCGCCGTAGGGTGTTCGGTAACTCATCAATGCACCCGATGCCCAGGATGCCACCCCGAACACGAGCGACGGAGACAGCGACTTGACATAGCCGAATTCGGGCATCGGCACGATGCCCGTTCTCGCGTCGTATGTCGCTCCGTTGACTTGTGCGCCGCCGTGGATCGCGAACAAACCGCCGCCAATCTCCACCCGATCACCGGAAAACGCGATGCCGGCAGGGTTCTCTGCCGGTGCCAGCGCCGACTCTCCGGTCGCGATGCCGACGCCGCCCATCCCTTGCTCACGGGTGCCATAGCCGGTCGTATAAATTCCGGTGCTGGCGACACATACATTCGCCACGCCGGCCGATAGTGCCACGGCCAGCGAAATGACTTTGCGCTGTTCCATCCTGTCTCACTTGTCCTGTTGTTGCTTTTATTCGGGTCGCAATGGCATTGCGACTTGCTATGTCGATATGGGCTTAATATGTTCGTGAATATGAATACGTAATCCTAATCATGATGATGAAGTGGATTTCCTGAACGATTGATCTGCAGCGGAGGTCCTTGCTACGACGAAGCGATACCTATCGATTTCCACCCGTGGTGACGACGTCTACGCGAATGTCGGTTTCAGTCATGGCAGGAAGCCAAGACGCGGTGTATCGAGAAGACGATTGACCCGGATCGCGAGCGCGTCGCCACGCTCAAAGACCCGGCCCGGTTTCGCGTGTCGCCCGTGTGCGATCGAGCGCACTGCTTCTGCCTGACGATATCGAAAGCAGGCCAACGTCGTTGCCGGGAGGCTTGAGCCGTCGTGTCCCGACGCGAGCGAATGCCAGCAGAGGCGCGTTGTTGCTCCAGCGCGTCCGACACCATGCGGCGGCGTGCGTGGAGCAACCCATCCAGAATTCGCGACGGCCTACTCGGTCGGCATCGCGGGCGAAGGCGCCGTAAGCGTGATGGCCAACGTCAGGTGCTCGAACATCCACCGTCCGGCTCGCCGTGTCATCCGGCCGATCAGCTTTGCGCAACCGAGGATCTCGACGGGGCGCCGATCCATGCCGAACTTCACGACGTATCCATGAATCACCGGCGCATCGTTGCTGCCTTCCACAACGAAGTTGGTCACGGTATGCATCGCGCCGTTCTCGGCTCCCTTGTCGATATGGCTCTGAATGAATGCTTCGATTTCCGCGCGCCCGTGGAACGCGCCATAGATCGCTTCGAACTTGCCGTCCTGGGTGAAGCACTCGGCCCATGCGCGCGCGTTGTGACCGTCGAGCGCCTGATAAGCGCGCGCGACGGTTTCCTGGACTTCAAGTTTGGTTTCTGCCGATAACGTCATGTTGATTCTCCTTGGGGGTGGCTTCAGGCGGGTGCACGAGCAGCGCTTTGCCAGAACTGTTCGAGCACATCGTTGAAAGGTTTGCCGATCCGCTGTACTGCGTGCGTCGAGCCGGGGAAGACTGCTCGTTGTGCACTCAGCTCTGCAGCCAGCGTGTCGCAGATCGCTTCGAACACCGGGCTGCACTGCCCGGAGACGATCAACTTCGGGAACCGGGCGCGCTTGAGCTGCGCGAGCGGAATGTAGGTTGCCCACGGTGTCTCGGTCTTCAGGTTGACCGTTGCCGCAGCAAGCCCCGGCGGAAGCGGCGAGGGCAGTTGCAACGGCATCTGCAGCGCGGCGGCAAATCCGTCGAGGAAGGTGGCGGCGTTTGCAGTCGACGAGCTGGCCCAGTGCCTTTGCATCGCCAGCGATGCTTCGGCCACGACCGGATGGCCCGCCGCGTTGGGGAATGCCGGTGGTTCGATGAGTGTGAGTGAACGAACACGATCCGGCGCGAGTGCCGCGGCACGCGCTGAAATGACGCCGCCCATCGATGTGCCAACCACATGCGCGCCGTCTTCCAGCAGTTCGACGATATCCAGCGCGTCCGCTTCGGGATCGACGCAGGTGATCGGCGGATTGTTGCCGTATCCGCGTCGATTCACGATGGTCAGCCTGACTCGCTCGGCCAGCGAACGCTGTTCCGAAAAGGCCGCTCGCCCGTCGTTCAGGCTGCCGTGAACCATCACGACCCGGTCGCCGTGGTCTCCCAGTGTCTCGATATCGAGTTTCATTGCCTTTGTCCCCATCACGTTGAATTCACTCGTGACGGCGCCGAAGCATGTGATTGCCTCAGCGCACCACGATTCAGGAGGATTGCGGTGCCGTTTCAGCGGTGGTTGGCCGAAACAGCCAGGTGCGCAATTTCTGAAGACAGGGTAGGTGGCCGGAAATCCGTGAACTATCGGAAACGCGAAGACTTGCTATCGGAATCGCGCAATTCGCAGCAACGTGATGGAGGCGACCGGACGCATCGCCCCGTTGAGCCGGGAGCGGTACAGGGCAGGCGCAGGTGAGGACGTGGCGTCAGGCCGAATGGGTGGCGCGCGACGCGGGGCGCCGCTGCGTTCAGAAGGAGGGGGCAGGAGCGGGTGCCCGGTCTCGCCTATTTGTTCAGGACTTCGGAGGGCTTTTTTCCGTAGCGACGCTTGAAACTCGTCGAGAACTCGCCAAGATGGGTGAAGCCGCACTGGAGCGCGACATCCGTCACGGACGTGCCGCCCGGTGCGGCAAAAGCAAGCGATTCGTACGCACGTTCGAGGCGCCGGGTACGCAGCCACTGGGCGGGCGTCACGCCAAGATCTCGCTGGAAGCCCAGTTGCATGCTGCGCAGGCTGACGTTGCATGCGCGGGCGACTTCGCTGAGTCTGACGGGCTCGCCAAGGCGATCGAGCATGTATGTCATGGCTCGCCGGATCTGTGCAGCAGGCGCCCGCTGTTGATTCGCGTTGATCGACGCGCTGAAATTGTGGGGTTGCGCCAGAAGGAGTGTTTCGATCAACAGCTCTTCGATCTGAACGAAAAGCCGCGGGTGAGCGTGCGCGTTGTCGAGTGCGGTCAGGCCCACGGCGGTTTCAATGAGCGTCAGCCAGGGCGTGGGCAGCTCGACTAATGAAAGGTTGAAATGCACGGGCTCGAAGGTGGTCTTCCCCAGCATGCTCGCGCAGACCGACTCGACTCGCCGTCGATCCAGACGCAGCATGAGCTGGTCAAAACGCGCGCCGATATCAAGCTTGAAGTCGTGGTACGGTCCGACGATCGTGCCGCACCCCCTGGATAAGGGGGCCATCGACGAACCATAAGAGAAGCTGGCTTTCCCGCCCAGCGGGATCGAAACGATGAATGTGTCTTCTTCCGGCATGGCCGGTACGATCGTGACATCGCCACCGTAAAGTAACCGGCTGAGCGATAACGGCCCCATTGGCAGGTGATGAAGACGCGCGGCAATCCGTCCATGCCGACGCCTCAGAACGAGCTGGTGCGGGCGAAGCGCTTCGGCACAGCCGCGTACGACAGCGTCCGGGTCTTCACTGGCGAGCATGAGGTGCTCGGCCTGGAAGAGATTATCGGCAATTCTCGATATGGACGTGCTCATCGACTCGCTCCATCGTCGGTGGTCCTGACCGATCGCTCATGCGTTCTGGCGTTCGCTGTTTTGCGGCCGTTGGCGCTGATCCAGGCCTGATGTTTCTCGGTGATTGGCGGCGCAGGTCGGTGTAGAGGGCTTCGCCGGCAGGCGCCGCGGCAGACGTCATGCGGCCGCGTGCGTCAGCGCTGCTGCACGGCCACGCGCAGCCCGAGCGCGATGAAGATCGAGCCGATGATCTTCCCCTGCCAGCGCGTGAGCCACGTGAGCCGCTTCACGAGGCGGCCGAGCGGGCGGATCGAGCACGCGATCAGCGTCGTGTAGAGCGAACTGAGCACGACGAAGATCAGCCCGAGCACCGCGAACTGCACGAACGTCGAGCCGCGTTCCGGATGCACGAACTGCGGCATGAACGCGAGGAAGAACAGCGCGGTCTTGGGATTCAGCACTTCGGCGGGAATCGCCTGCAGGTACGCCTTGAGCGGCGTGACGGGCGCTACGCTCGGCAGCGACGGATCGGACGGTTTCTCCAGCAGCGCGCGCACGCCGAGATAGATCAGGTAGGCGGCGCCGACCACCTTCACGACGTTGAACGCGAGCGCCGACGTCATCAGCAGCGCCGACAGGCCGACGGCCGCGAACAACGTATGCACGAAGTCGCCGCTCGCGACGCCGAGGCCGGTCAGGATGCCGGTCTTGCGGCCGCCCTGCACGGTGCGGCTCAGCACCAGCAGCACGGCGGGGCCGGGGATCAGGAACAGGCCCAGGACGACGGCCGTGAAGGTGGTCAGCGTGGTCAGGTCGAACATGGCGGCTCCGGGAGGTGGACGCAGCGGCGGGGGATCGGGGCATTGTATTCGCTTCGGCGTGCGGTTGCAGACGCGGCACGGGCAGCGGCCCAGTGGCAGGGCCGCGCCGGCGCCTTTCTGGTATAAGCACGAAAGAGCGCGCGGGCAGCGCGTCCGGCTTCCTCCATCGTCCACCGTTTCATGCGCAAGCTTCCATCGACCACCGATCCCGCAGCGGATGACGACGTCTTCCACGTGCCGCGCACGCTCGTCGTGTTCGGCGGCTCGGTCGTCGAGCCCGAATGGCGGCTGGAGCGGCACATCCATCCACAGGCGCAACTGCTCTACACGCTCAGCGGCGTCGTCTATTGTGAGATCGACGGCGGCGTGTGGAGCGCGCCGCCGCAATGCACGGTGTGGATTCCGGGCGGCGTCCCGCATGCGGCGCGCGGCTCGGCCGGCGCGACGTTCTACTCGGTGCTGGTCGAACCGGACACCGCACTCGACCTGCCCGCGCGGTGCTGCACGCCGTCGGTGTCGCCGCTGCTGCGCGAACTGCTGCTGAAGGCGGCGAGCTTTCCGAACCTGTACGACGTCGACGGGCCGCAGGGGCGGTTGATGGCCACGCTGCTCGACGAACTCGTCGCGGCGCCGGTCGAGGATCTGTATCTGCCGATGCCGGCCGATCGCCGGCTGCGCAAGCTGATCGACCATCTGCTCGACGACCCGGCCGACAAGTCGCCGCTGCCCGAACTCGCGCGGCGCGCGGGCATCAGCGAGCGCAGCCTGACGCGGCTCGCGGCGAAAGAGCTCGGGATGAGCCTCGGCGACTGGCGCCGGCGGCTGCACGTCGCGCTGTCGCTGCGGATGCTGACGACCGGCCGCCGTGTACACCAGATCGCGATCGACCTCGGCTACGAGAGCGCGAGCAGCTTCGTGACGATGTTCCGCAAGGCGACCGGCAAGTCGCCGACGCAATTCCTGACCGACCGGCAACGCTGAACGTTGACGTCCGCGCGGCCATCCGTGCGCGATTGGCCGGATTGAGCAAGCGGTTGGCCGGGACGATAAATGACGCGCTGGGCCTCGATCCATAAAATGAGAATCGTTCTCATACGGGGGCCGACATGCAGATCGTCACAACTGAATTCCCGTTTGTCTGGTTGCGTTACACCGGTTCGACGCACACCGATCCCGCCCGACTGATCGCCGAACTCGACGCGCTGCTGGCGCGTCGTAAACCGTTCGTTCTTCTGACTGACGATGCGCCGTCCGGCGACGATCGCGGCACGGACGATCACGAGTTGCGCAAGCAGCTCGCGAAGTGGAGCAAGGCCAACCGCGCGCAGTCGCGCGAATGGATCCCCGCGATGATCGCGATCGAGCCGGACGCACCGCGGCGCGTGGCGCTCAACGCCTTCTCGGGCGCGTTCGAGAAGGTATGGGGTTATCCGCTGAAGGCGACCGAAAACCGCGACGATGCACTCGCGCTGGCGCGGCGGCTGCTCGACGAACCGGCGCGCGGCGCCGTGGCGGCGAACGGTTGAACCGTCCGCCGCGCCGGCGGCGCGGCGTTCCTCGATACGCATGCACGGTGCGCAAGCGCGCGCTGCGGCATGCGGCAAACATGCAGGTGTGTCCGGTGGACAATCCGATCCGCGCGATGCGCATCTTCACGCGCATCGTCGAAATGAACAGCTTTACGCGTGCCGCGCAGGCGCTCGGCATTTCGCGCGCCACCGCGACGCGGACCGTGCAGGTACTCGAAACGGCGCTCGGCATGCCTTTGCTGGTGCGTACGACGCGCGCGCTGCGGGCGACGCCCGAAGGCGACGCGTATTACCGGCGCTGCGTGCGCATCACGGCGGACGTCGACGACCTCGAAGCCAGCATCCGCGGCGCTGCGCTGCATCCGAGCGGGCCGCTGCGCGTCGAGCTGCCGGCGGCCGTGGCGGCCGCGATCGTGCTGCCGGCGTTCGGCGAGTTTCATGCACGGCATCCCGACCTGGTGCTGACGTTGGGCGTGTCAGGGCGCGCGGCCGATCGCGTCGGCGACGCGATCGACTGCAGCGTCCGGCTCGGCGAACTGCCCGATTCGTCGCTCGTCGCGCGCCGGCTCGGCATGCTCGAGCGCGTGACCTGCGCGAGCCCCGCGTATCTCGACCGCCACGGCACCCCGCGCACGCTCGACGATCTGGCCGTGCATCGCGCGGTCAGCGCGCCGTCCATTCCGGGCCAGCGCACGGCTGAACTCGATTTCCTCGTCGATGGCGCGGAGCGCAAGGTGCGGCTCGACGGAATCGTCAGCGTGGACGACGAGCAGGCGTATCTGGCGTGCGGCGTGCACGGCCTCGGGTTGATCCAGCCGCCGCGCGTCGCCGCGCAGCCGCTGATCGACGCGGGGCGGTTGCGGGAAGTGTTGTCGCGGTGGCAGCCGGCGGCGATGCCCGTGTCGGCGGTGTATGTGAAACGTCCGCATGTGTCGCCCGGCGTGCGCGCGTTCGTCGACTGGATCGTGGAGCGGTTCGATGCGGCGGTGAGCGGCCATGCGGGCATGGTCACCGCACGGGTGTGGCGGCCGACGGGGGACGTTGTGGGCGGTGTTGATCGGGTGGATACGGAGGTGGTCCCGGTTTGAGCGGCGAGCATCGAAGGCGGGTTCAATCGTTTGCAAGGTGGAACGCGGGGCCCATGCGTTCCTGCTCGCGGGCGGAAAGCCCGGGTCTTGTCGCCAGTGTTCTCCATTGACCGACGATGTTGCGGAAGCTGTCGACGATCTCGTCCGCTGTACCCAGGTCCAGTCGAAAATACTCGCATTCCTCGCGCGCCAGTTCGAGGTCGAGCGCATTGTCCGCTTCGGTGATGTTGAGCTTGAGGCCATCAGCAGCGGCGACGGGATTCATGTCGTAGGCAGCAGATCGACAAGCGTTGGGCCCCTCTTACCCTCCCAACTCACCGGCCAGAAAGTCCACGAACGCCCGAATGCGCGTGGACATCTGGTGCCGCTGCGCATACACCGCATAGATATCGGCGCTTGGCGTCTCGTGGTCGGGCAGTACGACGACCAGGCGGCCGTCGGCGAGATAGTCGCGCAGGTCCCATTCCGCGCGCATCAGGATCCCGTGCCCGTCGAGCGCCCATTTCACGGCGATCTCGCCGTCGTTCGTCGTCAGGTTGCCGTTGATCCGCACGGCTTCCGTGTGGCGTGCCGTGCCGCGCCCGCTCGTCAGGCGCCAGACGCCGTAACCTTCGTCCCCCTGCCGGATGCCGATGCAGTTGTGCCGCGTCAGGTCGTGCGGCGTGACGGGGGTGCCGTGCTGCGCGAGATATGCGGGCGCCGCGCACAGCAGCCGGCGGTTCGGCGCGAGCCGCCGCGCGACGACGCGCGTATCGGGCGGCTCGCCGAAGCGGATGCACACGTCGAACGCGTCGTCGGTGAGCGGCGGCGGCATCACCGACAACTGCAGTTGTACCGACACCTCCGGATAACGCGCGACGAAGCGCGAGATCGCGGGGCCGACTTGGTTGCGCCCGAAACCGAGCGTCGCGTTCACGCGCAGCAGCCCCTTCGGGCGCTGCTTCGCGCTGCCGAGCAGTTCGCCGAGTTCGTCCATCTGGTCGAGGATCCGGCGCGCGTAGTCGAGATACACGTCACCTTCCGGCGTCAGCATCATTCGCCGCGTCGTGCGGTTCACGAGCGGCACGCCCGCGCGCCGCTCCATCTGCGTGAGCCGCTTGCTGACGGCCGCCGCGGTCAACCCGAGTTCGCGCGCGGCCGCGCTCAGGCTGCCCGACGCGGCGAGCGTCGAGAAGAAGCCGAGATCGGCCGGCTGGACGGTATCCGCCATGACGGGATTCGTGAATTAAAGTTAAAGGTGCTTTGAGTTTAGCACCGGTTCCAGCATTTCTGGTTCGGTAAAGTGCATCCACGCTTACGATCAATCGAGGATGTCCGCATGAAGACCTACCGTATCGCAACGATTCCCGGCGATGGCATCGGCAAGGAAGTGGTGCCGGCCGGCAAGCAGGTGCTGGAAGCGCTGGCCCGCGGCAGCGACCGCTTTGGGTTCGAGTTCGAGGAGTTCGACTGGGGCGCCGATTACTACCGCCAGCACGGCGCGATGATGCCGGCCGATGGTCTCGACGCATTGCGCGGCAAGGACGCGATCCTGTTCGGCTCGGCGGGCGACCCCGACGTGCCCGATCACGTGACGCTGTGGGGGCTGCGCCTGAAGATCTGCCAGGGCTTCGACCAGTATGCGAACGTGCGCCCGACGCGCATCCTGCCCGGCATCGACGCGCCGCTGAAGCGCTGCGGGCCCGACGACCTGAACTGGGTGATCGTCCGCGAGAACTCCGAAGGCGAATACGCGGGCGTCGGCGGCCGCGTGCACCAGGGCCATCCGATCGAGGTTGCGACCGACGTATCGATCCTCACGCGCGCCGGCGTCGAACGCATCATGCGCTTCGCGTTCCGGCTCGCACAGTCGCGTCCGCGCAAGCTGTTGACCGTGATCACAAAGAGCAACGCGCAGCGGCACGCGATGGTGATGTGGGACGAGATCGCGAAGCAGGTCGCGCAGGAATTCCCCGACGTGACGTGGGACAAGGAGCTCGTCGATGCGGCGACCGCGCGCATGGTCAACCGGCCGGCGTCGCTCGACACGATCGTCGCGACCAACCTGCATGCGGACATCCTCAGCGATCTCGCCGCCGCGCTCGCCGGCAGCCTTGGCATTGCGCCGACCGGCAACATCGATCCCGAGCGCCGCTATCCGTCGATGTTCGAACCGATCCACGGTTCTGCGTTCGACATCATGGGCAAGGGGCTCGCGAATCCGGTCGGCACGTTCTGGTCGGTCGTGATGCTGCTCGAGCACCTTGGCGAAACGGAAGCCGCCGCGCGCGTGATGCAGGCGATCGAGGCGGTGACGGCCGACCCGTCGCTGCACACGCGCGATCTCGGCGGCAGTGCGACGACTGCACAGGTGACTGCGGCCGTCTGCGAGCGCGTCGCTAACGCGGCGGTCGCTGCCTGATGACGAGGGCGGCAATGGGCAGGCCGGCCGCGACGTAGCGGCTAGCGGCGGCGCGCTTGCGCAACCGGTAACCGGCCGTCGCCCGTTCATCGTCCCCCGGATTTTCCTGCCCCGAGACTCGCGCATCCGACGTGAGCCGGGCGTCGGCCCGCCCGCTTCGCGGTGGCGCCGGCGAGCATTCACAGACAGAGCACGGCTCGACCTCGAAGGAGGAGACACATGCAAGCGGATCTGGAAACCCGCGTCGCGCGGAAACTGATGTGGCGCATCATTCCGTTCGTGATGCTGCTTTACTTCGTCAGCTTTCTCGATCGCGTCAACGTCGGCTTCGCCGCGATGACGATGAACAAGGCGATCGGCCTGTCGCCGACCGCGTTCGGGTTCGGCGGCGGCCTGTTCTTCATCGGCTACTTCCTGTTCGAAGTGCCGTCCAACCTGATTCTTCATCGCGTCGGCGCGCGTATCTGGATCGCGCGCGTGATGATCACGTGGGGCATCGTGTCGGCCGTGTCCGCATTCGCGGCCGGGCCGACGAGCTTCTACGTGCTGCGCTTCCTGCTCGGCGTGGCCGAAGCCGGATTCTTCCCCGGCATCATCCTGTACCTGAGCCTGTGGTTTCCCGCGAAGCAGCGTGCGGTGGCGGCTGCGTGGTTCATGGCGGCCGCGCCGATCTCGACCGCAATCGGTTCGCCGCTGTCGGGCGCGATCATGCAGATGCCACCGATGTTCGGGCTCGCGGACTGGCAGATGCTGTACATCATCGAAGCGCTGCCGGCGGTCGTGCTCGGCTTCGTCGTGCTCAGGTGCCTGATCGATTCGCCGTCGCAGGCCGCGTGGCTGCGCGCGGACGAGCGCGACTGGCTGATCGCGAAGCTGAAAGCCGAAGCCGATGCGCGCCACACGCATGCCGGGCATACGGCCGGCGCGTGGCAGGCGCTGCGCGATCCACGCGTGCTGGCGCTTGCGCTGATCTACTTCGGTACGTCGGCGGGGCTGTACACGCTCGGCCTGTGGGCGCCGCTGATGGTCAAGCAGTTCGGCTTTACCGCGCTGCAGACGGGCTTGCTCACCGGGATCCCGAGCATCGCGGCCGTCGTCGCGATGATCGGGTGGGCGCGGCATTCGGATCGTACCGGCGAGCGTACGTGGCACGTCGTGATTCCGTGCGTGCTTGCATGCATCGGCTTCGTGTTCGCGGGGCAGGCGAGCACCGCGCTGCTGACCGTGCTCGCGCTGGTCGTCGTCAACATCGGGATCAGCGCGGCGAAGGCGCCGCTGTGGGCGATGCCGAGCGCATTCCTGTCGGGCGCCGGCGCGGCAGCGGGCATCGCGATGATCAACTCGATCGGCAATCTCGGCGGGTTCGTCGGGCCGTTCGCGATCGGCTGGCTGAAGCACGTGACGGGCGGGTATGCCGCGGGGCTCTATGTGGTGGCGGGCACGCTCGCGGTGTCGGCAGTCGTTACGCTGATGCTGAGCCGCAAGGGGGCACGCGGGCAGGTCGTGTCGGGCGTGCAGCACCATCATTGATGGCGGGGCATGCCTGGACGCGGCGAGTGCACGGGAGCCGTGCGGCCGCTGATACACTCGAGCGCACGGGCCGGCATTCTCGCCGCGCCCGATACGGAGACGACGAGCCGGATGGAACCGATCACCGACGCATTCGCGCAGCACTTTGCGCAGGAATGGATCGACGCATGGAACGCGCACGATCTCGACCGCATCCTGTCGCACTACGATGATGCCTTCGTCATGCATTCGCCGATGATCGTGCGGATCGCGGGCGAGCCGAGCGGATGCCTGCGCGGCAAGGATGCGGTGCGCGCGTACTGGGCGAAGGCGCTGCAACTCATTCCGGACCTGCGTTTCGAGTTCATTTCGGTGCTGGCGGGCGTGGATAGCGTCGCCATTCACTATCGCGGCGCAAATGGACGCGGCGCGGTCGAGGTGTTCCACTTCGGTGCCGGCGATCGCGTGCACGAGGCATTCGCCCACTACGCGGCGTGAGGCGGCGGCAGCGAATCGTTCGCAAGGGCCTCGCCGTTATGCGTTTGATGCGTGGACGCCTTGCCCAATCTCCCGCGCACATGCATCGGCCGACGCCTTCGATGTATCGATCACGCAATCGCTGAACGCCCGCGCCGCATACCCTTCGCGATACATCTCGGCAATACGTTGGCGCTCCCAGTCCGTCAGCGCGCGCGAGCCGCGATTCGACGAGGCGACCGCTTCAGGCGGCGCGAGCGTCACGACGAACAACCGTGCATCACGCGCATCGCAGGCCGCACGCAGCCGCTCGAACGCCGTTTCGCCGATCGGATAGGCGATGACCAGATGACGCTCGCGAGCGATGGCGATCTGCGTGACGAGACGTTCGAGCGCGATGGCCCACTGCACGTCGAACGGTGCATCTTCGGGCGCATCGTGATCGTCGCCGTCGATGAAGCGCGCATCGGGCAGCATGCGGGCGAGCGCGAGACCGATCGTCGTCTTGCCGCTGTTGATCGGGCCGTTCAGGTGGATGACGGTAAGGGCGGTCATGAGTCGGCGCTGGAATCGGAAGACTCGCAGCTTGCCATGACTGGCGCGGCGGTGCAGTACCGTTGGTCCGTCACGCGGGGCGACGCGATGAGCGGAAGCGGGAAAGCGGAAAGGCGGGGGAGAGAAGAAGCGGCAGACTGCGCGCGTGATGATGCCTAACGCATGCAGCCTGCCCGGCCGTGCCGCATTCGACGATGCGGCACGGCGTCGAGCGAAGCGACTTACTTGTCGTCGCCCTTGATCTGCGGCAGCGCCGACGTTTCACCCGGCGTCAGCAGGCCGACTTGCGAATACACGCGCAGCTTGTCGCGCGTATCGGTGATGTCGAGGTTGCGCATCGTCAGCTGGCCGATCCGGTCGCGCGGCGAGAACGTCGAGGCAACCTTCTCCATCGACAGGCGTTCCGGCTGGTACGTGAGGTTCGGCGACTTCGTGCTCAGGATCGAGTAGTCGTTGCCGCGGCGCAGTTCGATCTTCACTTCGCCGGTGATCGCGCGCGCAACCCAGCGCTGTGCGGTTTCACGCAGCATGATCGCCTGCGGGTCGAACCAGCGGCCCTGGTACAGCAGGCGGCCGAGGCGGCGGCCGTTCTCGCGGTACTGCTCGATCGTGTCTTCGTTGTGGATGCCGGTGACGAGACGCTCGTACGCGATGTACAGCAGCGCGAGGCCCGGGGCTTCGTAGATGCCGCGGCTCTTCGCCTCGATGATGCGGTTCTCGATCTGGTCGCTCATGCCGAGGCCGTGGCGGCCGCCGATGCGGTTCGCTTCCAGCAGCAGCTCGACCGGGTCGGTGAACTCGACGCCATTCAGCGCGACCGGCTGGCCCGCTTCGAAGCGCACCGTCACTTCTTCCGCGGCGATCTTCACGTCGTCGCGCCAGAACGCGACGCCCATGATCGGGTTCACGATCTTGATGCCGCTTTCGAGGCTTTCCAGATCCTTCGCTTCGTGCGTCGCGCCGAGCAGGTTCGAATCGGTCGAGTAGGCCTTCTCGGCCGACATCTTGTACGCGAAACCGGCCTGGTTCATGAATTCGGACATTTCGGCACGGCCGCCGAGCTCGTCGATGAACGTCTGGTCGAGCCACGGCTTGTAGATCTTCAGATCCGGGTTCACGAGCAGGCCGTAGCGGTAGAAGCGCTCGATGTCGTTGCCCTTGTACGTGCTGCCGTCGCCCCAGATGTTGACGCCGTCTTCCTTCATCGCGGCGACGAGCATCGTGCCCGTCACGGCGCGGCCGATCGGCGTGGTATTGAAGTACGTGACGCCGGCCGTCGTGATGTGGAACGCGCCGCTTTGCAGCGCTGCGATGCCTTCGGCGACGAGCTGCGCGCGGCAGTCGATCAGGCGGGCGCCGGCTGCGCCGTATTCGATCGCGCGTTTCGGGATCGCGTCGTAATCGTCTTCGTCGGGCTGGCCGAGGTTCGCCGTGTATGCGTACGGGACGGCGCCCTTGAGTTTCATCCAGTGCAGCGCTGCGCTGGTGTCCAGGCCGCCGGAGAAGGCGATACCGACCTTCTGGCCGGTCGGGAGGCTTTCGAGAATCGTGCTCATAGGAATAACCGTGGATTGAAGCCGGTGGGATCGTATTTCGCGGAATATGCGAGTATCGGCTGTCCGCGAGGTTGGGGCAAGGGTTGATTTTGGTGCGGAACCGTCGTCGGGCCTGTCGCGGCGGGCCTGACGGGCGGTTAACCGGGCGGAGAACGCCGTGCGAGCCGGGGCGAAATCGCGGCAGAAACAGGCATCGACGCGCCCGGCCGAGCGC
Organism: Burkholderia sp. AU45251; assembly: GCF_030482905.1. Classification (NCBI taxonomy): domain Bacteria; kingdom Pseudomonadati; phylum Pseudomonadota; class Betaproteobacteria; order Burkholderiales; family Burkholderiaceae; genus Burkholderia; species Burkholderia sp. AU45251. The sequence goes on from NZ_JAUJQH010000023.1 coordinate 90,810, forward strand.
GTGTTTCCGGGGCCGGATCGGCCGAAGGGCGGGGCTGTCGCCGCCAGGATGCCGGTTTGCCGTAACGAAAGGCGAATGAAAGATTTGTGCGCGAAGCCCGGATTCCCGCGAGCCTCAGATATTCCACGACTGCGCGGTATCGAGCAGCTTCTCGCGCAACTGGTCGACTTCCCCGGCCAGCTTGGCCGTGATCGACACGTACCCTGACAGCTGCGGCGGCGGTGCGTCGTGCGGCGGGTTGGCCGGCCGGCGGCGCGCGGCGAGCCGGCTCGGCGTGCCGAACTTGAGCGCGCGGCTCGCGCCGACCAGCGTGTCGCGGATGCGCCGGTTCACGGCTTTCATGTCGACGCGCATGTATTCGCGCGCCGCGACGTCGTCGCGGGCCGGCACCGCGCTCGACAGGATCTCCAGATAGCCGATGCACAGGCGCAGGCTGCGCTGGATCGCCTCGAGCTGCGTCATCGACGTCTCGCATTCCTTCGACACCGACGGCATCAGCGAGCGCAACTGCACCAGCAGCGCGCTCAGCGCGGCCATTTCCTTCAGGTGCGCGTCGTCGCTCACGTGGCGGTCGCCCGCGAGCCGCGCATGCACGGCCGCGCACGCGCGCAGCGCATCGGCGAGCTTGTAGCGCCACGAGTAGGTGGCATAGAGCGGTAGCGCGAACGAGAACGCCAGCGCGATCGCGATGCCGGTCAGCACGTTCACCGCGCGCCACAGGCCGTCGACGATCTCGTTGTCGCCGTGCCCGGCGACGATCACCATCGTGATCGCCGACAGCAGCGCGATATAGCCGGCCTTGCCGATCGCGTGATACGCGCAGAAGCCGCATGCGAGCGCCATCAGCAGGTAGATCGCGAGCGGCGCGTGCACGAACGAATAGAGCAGGATCAGCCCGAGCCCCGCGAGCGCGCCGATCGACGTGCCGAGCGCGCGCTCGGCCGCCTTCTTGCGGATGTTGCCGTGGTGCTGCAGCCCGCCGACGACGATCAGCACGGTGATCGTCGACCACTCGCCGTGCGGCACGTTGAGGCCGGTGGACAGCGCGATCGACACGAGAATCGCGAGCGAGACGCGCGCCGCATGGATCAGCTTCGCGTGCCGGTAGCGGCGGTACGGGTCGAGCAGCGGGCGGAGCGCGTTGCGCAGGAGCGGCGGCAGCCGGGTAGGGAGCGGGGCGGTCATGTCGGAGCTGGGGTGGCCGGAACGCGCACGGCGGCCTGCGCGGGCCGGCGCCGCGCCGCATGCGCAGCAGACGTAACGCTAGCCGAACGCGGGAGGACTGTCCACGGCGCGGTCATCCGGCCTGGCCGGCCGCCGCGCGACTTCACGTCGCGTCAGGGCGATGTCATGCGTCCGCGGCGGTCGGCTGCGCCTCCAGCACGCGGTTGCGGCCGCCGGATTTCGCGCGGTACAGCGCCTCGTCGGCACGCCGCAATAGCGTCGCGGCGCTCAGGCGGCCGTCGGCGGCGGTCGCCGCGCCGATGCTCGCCGTGACCCGCCCGTACGGGCTGTTCATGTGCTCGATGTCGAGCCCCACGATCGCGCGCCGGATAGCCTCGGCGACGATCGCCGCGCCTTTCGCATCGGTGTCGGGCAGCGTGACGACGAATTCCTCGCCGCCGTAGCGCGCGACGTGATCGCTGTCGCGGCGCAGGCAGCGCGACGCGGTTTGCGCGACGCGCCGTAGCACGTCGTCGCCGGCCGGGTGGCCGTAGTAGTCGTTGAACGCCTTGAAGTGATCGACGTCGACGAACAGCACCGACAGCGGGCGGCCGCTGCGCGACGCGCGCTGCGTTTCCTTCGCGAGCACCGAGTCGAACGTGCCGCGGTTGTCGAGGCCCGTCAGCGCATCGGTGTGCGCGAGCCGGTACAGCTTCGATTCGGCGATCTGCCGGCGCTTCAGCTCGCGCGACAGCGCCAGCGACCCCCACGCGATGAAGCCGGTGAACAGGCACATCAGCACGACGGTCCAGATCGCGCGGTGGTGCCACGACGCGTAGATGTCGATCTCGGCGGGCGCGACGTCGACGATCAGCGGCAGGCCGGCGAGATGCTTGTAAACATAGATGCGCCGGATGCCGTCGATCGCGCCGATGCCGGTCAGCGCGCCGGTGCGGGCGCGCTGCGATTCGATGAACAGCGGCGAGTCGTGCAGGTCGAGGCCGACCACGTGCGCGTCGTACGGCAGGCGCGACACGAGCGTGCCGTTGTCCTCGACGATTGCCGCGCTGCCGTGCTTGCCGACCGCGAGGCCGTCGAGCAGCGCGTGGAAGTAGTCGATGCTGAGCGTGCCGACGACGATGCCGGCGAACGTGCCGTCGGGCCGGCTGATCCGGCGGCTGAGCGCGATCGTCAGTGCGCCGCCGCGCAGCCGGGCCGCATACGGCCGGCTGATGTAGAGGCCTTGCGTGAGCCCGTCGCGATGCACGGCGAAGTAGTCGCGGTCGGCGAAATTACCTTGCCGTGCGGGCGACGCGCTCGAATCGATCGCGATATTGCCGTGCGCGTCCATCACGAAGATCGATCCGAGATACTCGCCGGTCGCCGCGCGGTCGAACAGCAGCCGGTGGCGCTGGCGCGGCGGCAAGGTCATCAGTTCCGGGTCGGCCATGCCGTCGACGACGTTCTGCAGCGACAAATCGTAGAGTTCGATATTGCGCGCGATATCGCGTTCGATCAGCAGCATCAGGTTGCGGGCATTTTCGACCGCATGGTCATATGCGTCGCGTCGCGCCTCGATTAAAAGCGACGTGGAAAGCCCCCAGCTGAACATCAGCAGCACGATCCCCGCAACGAGTACGCCGCGGGGCGACAGAATGCGTGCCACGATCGACGCGGTATGGCGGCGCAGTGCGGCGGGCAGCGTGAGTGACTTCATCCTCGGGGGCGGCGGGCGGCGGATTTTCGCGTCGTTGGCGATTCCGCGTGCTGTTTATTTCGAATTGGCTCGCATTATCTCGCGATTTCCTGACATTCGCGTGCGCATGCAAAACATGCATGCGGATACGGCGATTCAGAATTGTTACGCATCATTACCGCTTTACGCGCGGGGGATTTGATTTGAATCAATCGTCGATATCGGTTGTTTTGTCTGAATAATCCCGTGATTACCCGGCGATTATGTAGGTCGGCGCGGGATCGGGAGGATGGCGACAGGACAGCGGCGAAATACCGGGCGGATCGGAAAGCCGGATACCCCCCGGCGCATGTGGTTTTTATGCCGGTCTGCGGCGAGGCCCCGGTTCGACGCGGCCAACTCCTTGATTCTGCGAAATCTCCGCGGCAGTGGCGGGTGGCGGAACCTGAGCTGTCCCCGTGACGAATCAGGTAGAATCCGCGCTTCGCCGCAGGCGCCCGCCGCGCAACGCGTATCGGGGCCGCATCGAATGCATCGCAGGACGCGCACCGCGCTCCGATTCCGCATGCGCCGGCTACGGATGCCGGCCCGCTCAACGTTCGTCTCGTTTATGTCCGCAATTCCGAAATCCGACCCACCCGGTTCGCCCGCGAACCCACCCAAGCTTCATCGCGCGCTGAAGGCGCGCCACCTGACGATGATCGCCATCGGCGGCTCGATCGGCACGGGCCTGTTCGTCGCGTCCGGCGCGTCGATCTCGCAGGCCGGCCCCGGCGGCGCGATGGTCGCGTACATGGCGATCGGCCTGATGGTCTATTTCCTGATGACGAGCCTCGGCGAAATGGCGGCGTTCATGCCCGTGTCGGGCTCGTTCGCGACCTACGGCGCGAAATACGTGGACGAAGGCTTCGGCTTCGCGCTCGGCTGGAACTACTGGTACAACTGGGCCGTGACGATCGCGGTGGAGCTCGTCGCCGCGCAGCTCGTGATGCATTACTGGTTTCCGGACGTGCCGGGCGTGTGGTGGAGCGCGGCCTTCCTCGGCGTGATGTTCCTGCTCAACGCGCTGACCGTGCGCGGCTTCGGTGAAGCCGAATACTGGTTCGCGCTGATCAAGGTCGTCACCGTGGTCGCGTTCATCGGTGTCGGCCTGCTGATGATCTTCGGCATTCTGAAGGGCGCGCCGAGCAACGGCTGGGGCAACCTGACGATCGGCGACGCGCCGTTCGCGGGCGGCCTGCCGGCGTTGATGGGCGTCGCGATGATCGCCGGCTTCTCGTTCCAGGGCACCGAGCTGATCGGCGTCGCGGCCGGCGAATCGGAAAATCCGCGTACGACGATCCCGCGCGCGGTGCGCCAGGTGTTCTGGCGGATCCTGCTGTTCTACGTGTTCGCGATCTTCGTGATCGGCGTGCTGATTCCCTATACCGACCCGAACCTGCTGAAGACGGACGTGACCGACATCGGCGTGAGCCCGTTCACGCTCGTGTTCCGCCACGCGGGCCTCGCGTTCGCGGCCGGCGTGATGAACGCGGTGATCCTGACGGCCGTGCTGTCGGCCGGCAACTCGGGCATGTACGCGTCCACGCGGATGCTCTACAACCTCGCGACCGAAGGCCGTGCGCCGAAGATCTTCGCGAAGCTGTCGCGCGGCGGCGTGCCGCGCAACGCGCTGTACGCGACGACGGCCGTCGGCGCGTTGTGCTTCTTCACGTCGCTGTACGGCGACAAGACCGTGTACCTGTGGCTGCTGAACACGTCGGGGATGACGGGCTTCATCGCGTGGCTCGGCATCGCGGTCAGCCATTACCGGTTCCGAAAGGGCTACGTGAAGCAGGGCTACTCGCTCGACCAGCTGCCGTACCAGTCGAAGTGGTTCCCGTTCGGCCCGCTGTTCGCGTTCGTGCTGTGCCTCGTGATTGCGCTGGGTCAGGACTATCAGGCGTTCCTCGCGAACCGGATCGACTGGGCCGGCGTGGCCGCGACCTATGTCGGCATTCCGCTGTTCCTCGTTGTGTGGCTTGGCTTCCGGTTCCTGAAGAAGAGCCGCTTCGTGCGCTACGAAGACATGGAAATCGCGCCGTGGATCGCCGCGAGCCGCGGCGCGCAGCGGGAGCCGGTGGCGAACCGCGAAACCGTGGGCTGACGCCGGCGCGGCCAGCGGCCGCGCGACATGCGACGAAACGGGAAGCCTCGCGCTTCCCGTTTTTTTTGCCCGGCTTTTGCCTGCACGGGGTCAAAGCCGGTTATATTGCCCGACCCTACCGGGCCACGGCCCGGCCGGCGCGAGGCGCGCCGCGCGGATCGGCATCCGGCGCGCGCGCGGTGCGGCGGCCGGCGACATGTCCGGCGTTTTCATCGTTCCATCCGGGCCGCTCCGGCCCGCGGAGCGCGCAACCCAGAGGAATCCATGAGCGCATCACCCGCCGAGCGGAAGGCCGGACCCGTTTCCATCGTGCGACTCGAAGCCGCGATCAACGCGTGGCGCGAAGTGTACCCGCCGGCGCCGGACGGCGAGGACGGCTACGCGCTCGACGCCGGCAGCAATTGCCTCGCGGAGCTGTACGGCACGATGATCTGCTACCAGTTGCCGGACGTGCCGCTCGACTCGCTGAGCGACGCGCAGCGCGACGCGCTCTACGCGACCGAGGTGTGACGGACGGCGCGTGACGCCGCCGTGTCGCGGCGTCGATGAAACAACGGGAAGCTCGCGGGCTTCCCGTTTTGCTTTGGGCGGCGCGGGGCCGTGCGCGTGGCGGTTGGCGCCGCCTGCGGTATCGTGACGACATCATCCGGCCCGGGTTGAACGCCGGATCGCTGTCCGGGAGGCATCGAACATGGAGTTGAGACACCTCCGCTACTTCGTCGCGGTTGCCGAAGAGCGGAATTTCACGCGGGCGGCCGAACGGCTGCACATCGCGCAGCCGCCGCTGAGCCGCCAGATCCAGCAGCTCGAGGAAGCGCTCGGCGTGCCGCTGTTCGAGCGCAACGCGCGGCCGCTGAAGCTGACCGATGCGGGGCGCTTCTTCTATTCGCACGCGGTGCAGCTGCTCGCGCAGACGACCGAGCTCGAATCGATGACGAAGCGGGTCGGCAAGATCGAGCGCAGCATGTCGGTCGGCTTCGTCGGCTCGACGCTGTACGGGATGCTGCCGAAGATCATCCGGCGCTTTCGCAGCGAGTATCCGGCCGTCGAGCTGAGCCTGCACGAGATGTCGACGATGGACCAGATCAAGGCGCTGAAGGAAGGGCGCATCGACGTCGGGTTCGGACGCATCCGCCATGAGGATCCGAGCGTGCGGCGCGTCGTGCTGCGCGAGGAGCGGATGATCGTCGCGCTGCCGGTCGGCCATCCGCTCGACAGCGCGAAGCCCGTGCTGTCGCTGCACGATCTCGTGAACGACACGCTGATCATCTTTCCGAAGGCGCCGCGCCCGAGCTATGCGGACCAGGTGCTCGCGGCGTTTCACGATCGCGCGTTGCAGCCGCGCAAGATCTACGAGACGCGCGAGCTGCAGATCGCGCTCGGCCTCGTCGCGATGGGCGAGGGCGTGTCGGTCGTGCCGCACAGCGTGTACGGGCTGAAGCGCGACGACATCAGCTACAAGCCGCTCGACGATCCGAATCTCGTGTCGCCGATCATCATGAGCATGCGGATGCTCGACGAATCGGAGGATATCCGCGCGATGCAGGCGCTGATCTACCGGCTGTACGACGAGGCGCAGATGGAGTATCTGCCGCCGCAGCCCGAATGAACGCGCGAGCGGTGGGGGCTTGCTTGACGCTGTGTGCGGGCACGGGCCAACATCGCAGGATCCCGTGTGGCCGCCGAGGGGCGGCCGCTTTCATACAGACGACAGACACATGACCGACATCGTGACCGAGGAGACAACCGTCGAGACGCCGCAAGGGCGCCTCTTTGCGAAACGCTGGGGCGGTGGCCCGGCGCAACCGGCAGCGGGTGCGTTGAATGTAGGCGCAGCCGAGCCGGCCGCGCCTACGCCGGTCGCACCGATCGTGCTGCTGCACGATTCGCTCGGCTGCGTCGACCTGTGGCGCGACTTCCCCGCGCAGCTCGCGAGCGCCACGCAGCGCGACGTGATCGCATACGATCGCCTCGGCTTCGGCCGTTCCGATCGTCATCCGGGGAAACTCGGCACGACGTTCGTGCGCGACGAGGCCGAGCGTGCATTCGCGACGCTGCTCGAACAACTGGGCGTCGACGCGTTCGTCGCGCTCGGGCACAGCGTCGGCGGCGGGATGGCGGTCGGGTGTGCGGCCGCGCATCCGGAGCGTTGCCGCGCGCTCGTGACGATCGCCGCGCAGGCGTACGTCGAGGATCGCACGCTGGCCGGCATTCGCGACGCGGGGCAGCAATTCGACGAACCGGGCCAGCTCGACCGGCTCGCGCGCTATCACGGCGACAAGGCCGAATGGGTGCTGCGCGCGTGGGTCGATACGTGGCTGTCGCCGGCCTTTCGCGACTGGAATCTCGACGACGACTTGCCGCGCGTGCAATGCGCGACGCTCGCGATTCACGGCGAAGACGACGAATACGGGTCCGACGTGCATCCGAAGCGGATCGCCGCGCGCGTCGCGGGGCCGTCGTCGTATCTGTTGCTCGGCCGATGCGGGCACATGCCGCACCGCGAGCGAACCGACGACGTGCTGGCCGCCGTCGCGACGTTTCTGCGCGACGTGCCCGCCTGAGCGCCGCTGCCAGCGGCGGGCTTGCGCCCGCCGGCCGTCAGAACGCGAGCTGGATCGCGAGGTCGAGCGCGAGCAGTGCGATCGAGCAGCCGATACCGAGGACCACGTTCGGCAGCCGGTGCTCGAAGTCGCGATTGTCGCGGCGCATCGCGGCGCCGAGCAGGAAGATCGCTTCGACGAATATCTGCAGCCCGACGAACAGCAGCATCAGCAGATACTCGTAGCCCATCTGCTTGAACCCGGCGAAGTGCATTCCGTGATCGCGGATCCATTGGCCGACGCGCAGCAGTTCGTAAACGAACAGCAAGGCGGGAAACAGGTAGCTGATGAAATAGGTCGGCGCGGTGGCGTGCCGTAGTTCGAGGTGGAAATGCTGATGCGTGGTTGCCATCACGAATCCCTCCTTGCAACGCATGATTGCGGTCGCGACGGCGGCGCGACAACGTGCAAATAAAGGGATTACCCGAGGCGTCGTGCGCAGCCGTACGACATCAGCATACTGCTGCACGGGAAATTTGGCATGCGGTGCGTGCGGTCGTCGTAAAAATGCATCTGCGCCCGCGCGCCGCGTTTATCGCGCCGTATTCGGTGCATTCGCCGGATGCGCGGCGCCAGCCGGTTGCGTGGTGCTCGATGCATGCGGCCGCCACCACTCGGGATGCTGCTCCAGATCGCCGGCCAACGCGCGCAGCGCGCTCGAGGTGCGCGCGAATTGCGTCAGCGTGCGGCGGACGTTCGATGTATTGGCACCTTGTTGCGCGAGCATTGCCTGCGCGGCCGTGAACGACTGCCGCGCGGTGCCCAGCGCCGCGCGCGCATGCGGGGCGAGTTCGGTATCGAGTTGCTTGAACAGCGCATCGGTATTCACGAGCGCGGCGTTCAGATCCGTACCCATGCGATCGAGCGGCAACCGGGAAAGCGTGCCGGCGATATCGGTCATCTGTACGCGCAGGACGTCGAGCGTGCCGGGCACGGCCGGCAACACAATCGGCTCGCGATGCGTGTCGACCGAGGTGGGTGGGGCATTCGTCGCATGCGGGGTGGCGGTCGCCCGTTTCGGGCGCTCGCTGCTCGCGGTCGTGCTCGGGCGCTTGTGATCCGGTGAGTGCCTGACTGGCCACGGGCCACCGGCGCCGCTCAGCCTTTCGCTTCCGCGCCTTCGACGAACAGTTTCGCGACCGCCTGGAACTCCCGTTTCAGCGATAGCCCCGGCACGGTCAGCCAGCGCAGCATCGCCGCGAGATACAGGTGATGGAACCACGTCGCGAGCTGGTCGGCCCGCAGTGTGCCGTTCAGTTCGCCGGATTGCTGCCCGGCTGCGATCAGTTGCTGCCACACGAGCGCGATATCGCTGCCGTTCTCTCCACCGCTTGCCGGTTCAACCGCGCCGATGCTCAGGAAGCGATGGCGCAAATACGCGAGCAGGTACGCGGGATGCTGCTCGCACCACGCGGCCGACGCATCGAGCACGCAGCCGATGCGCGACGCGAAGGTCTTGCGCCGCGCGACGTCGCGTTGCAGATGTGCGAGATCGCGCGCGAGTTCGCCTTCCAGCCAGTGCGCGAGCACGGCTTCCTTCGTTGCAAAGTGGTTGTACAGCGTGCGTTTCGCGACATCGGCCTGCGCGGCGATCTGTTCCATCGTGACGGCGTCGTAGCCGTGCGCGTCGAACAGGCGTGCGCCGGTGGCGGCGAGATGCGCGAGCATCTGGATGCGCTTGCGCGCGCGACGGCCCGGATCGTCGGTCGAAATCGGCATGGCGAGGGATTGACTGAAAGTGCACGAATTGCATTAGTATACGACGTGCATATTTTTGAATCCACCCGTTCCCGCCGTGCACGAGGAGTCACGCATGAAGCTCGTCATCGCCACCTACGGCACCGAAGGCGACACGCGCCCGCTCGCGGCGCTCGGCCGTGCGCTGATCGATGCCGGCCATGAGGTCCGGTTGCTGGCCGACGCGGCGACGCTTGGGGCGGCCGCTGCGCTCGGCGTGCCGTCGGCGCCGTTGTCCGGCGATATCCGCCGTGCGATTGCGCCGGATGGCGCGTTGGCGGATGCGGTGCGCGGGCGCGGGGGTTTCAACGACACATCGAAGGCGCTCGCGGCGATCGCCAATGCGAACACGGTCGCGTGGATGCGGGAAATCGCGGAGGCGTCGGAAGGCTGCGACGCGATCCTCGTGTCGGGGCTCGCATCGTTCGTCGGCTTGTCGGTCGCCGAGTTTCGCGGCGTGCCGGCGATCGGCACCGGCATGATCCCGATCACACCCACTACGGCATTCGCGTCACCGTTCCTGCCGCCGCAGAAGCTGCCGCGCTGGCTGAATCGCGCGAGCCACCGGTTCGTGAACGCGCTGTTGTGGCAGGCGTTCAGGAAGGCGACGAATGCGGCACGTGCGAGCGTGTGCGGATTGCCGCCGCGCAGGCGGGTATGGACCGATCATCCAATGCTGTACGGCGTGTCGCCGGCACTGCTGTCCGACCCTGGCGACTGGCCGTCGAACGTGCAGGCATGCGGCCAGTGGCGAATCGATGCGCACGCCTGGGCGCCACCGTCCGAACGCTCGGCTTTTCTCGAAGCCGGCGATCCGCCCGTGTACATCGGCTTCGGCAGCATGGCCGGCTTCGATCGCGTCGCGATGGTCGATGCGCTCGTGCGCGCGCTCGCCGGCCGGCGAGCGTTGTTCTATCCAGGCTGGAGCGGTATCGACGCGTCGATGCTGCCCGCGCACGTTCACGTGATCGGCGATACGCCGCATGACTGGCTGTTCCCGCGCGTGTCGATGGCGATCCATCACGGCGGGTCGGGCACCACGCATTCGGCCGTGCGGGCCGGCATTCCGTCGGTCGTCGTGCCGTTCGCGGGCGATCAATTCTTCTGGGCGAACCGGCTGCAAAAACTCGGCGTGGCCGATGCGCCGGTCGCGGGGCGGCGCATGGACGCTACCGCGCTGGCGCAGGCCATCGCGTTTGCCGAACGGGACGAAACGAAAGCGCGCGCGTTCGAACTCGGCGCGCGCATCGCGCAAGAGGAAGGTTTGAAGCGGGCCGTCAGTGCGATCGAGCGATGGGGGCGGCCGGGCGCGCGGTAAGCCCGCGCATCACCGTCAGAAATGCCCGGTGAACCGGTAACGGCTGCCCGGGTGCCACAGGTTGGCGACCGACGCGACCAGCCCCTGCGACCACGTGCGCCGATGCAGCAGCAGGCACGGCTCGCGGTCGTCCATCGTCAGGTGGCGGCGCGTTTCGGTGTCGGGCATCGCGGCCTCGATCCGGTATTCGACCCGCTGCAGCGGCGCGACGCGCGTCAGGTACTGGTTCGGCGTCGTCGTCGTGAAGTCCTGCAACGCGTATTCCGGCGCGCAGGCCGGATTGACCCAGCGTTCCTCGAGCTGCACGGGCGTGTCGTTCTCGAAGTGCAGCACGCGCGAATGGAAGATCGGGCTGCCGGTGTCGATCTGCAGTTCATCGGCGAGCTTCGTATCGGCGACGGCCGCGCCCACTTGCAGCACCTGCGCGCGATAGCCGTGGCCGCGCGCGGCGACTTCGTCCGAGATGCTGCGGATCGCGACGAGCGTCGATTCGTACTTCGGCGACGCGACATACGTGCCGGAGCCGCGCGTGCGCGTGAGCACCTGCTCGGCGGTCAGCTCGCGGAGCGCGCGGTTGACGGTCATCCGCGCGACGTTGAATTCGCGTGCGAGCTCGTTCTCCGACGGCACCTGGTCGCCTTCTGCCCATTCGCCGGCATGAATGCGCGCGAGGATGAAGTCCTTGATTTCCTGATAGATCGGTGTGGTCATGGGATCACGATTCCAGAGTCGGCAGCGGCCCGCCGCCGAATGCCGATCCGGCGCGCGCCCGGCGCCGAGTGTACCGGTTTCGCGGACGCGCGGGCCCGGATTTCCCGAATGATCCCTGTTCGGCCGGCGCGCGTCCATGCGGGATTGCACAGAGCGGCCGGCCTTTCGCAGCCGGCGCGCGGTCAGAACCGATGCCGGATGCCGACCGTCCCGACCACCTGCGTGTTGTTCGACGAAGCCGCGAGCCCCGTGACGTTCGCGAAGCCGAGCGTCGCGCCCGACGGCACGCCGAGCTGGTGCTGGTAGACGGTTTCCGCGTACACGTCGGTGCGCTTGCTCAACGCGTAGTCGGCCATCAGCGTCACCTGATGCCATTTCGGCCGATGGCTGCCGGTTGCGTCGTCGTAGCGGCCATTGGTGAACGTATAGGCGCCCGCGAACGAGACGGCCGGCGTCAGCGCGTAGCGCGCGTTGACCTCGAAGTTGTCGAAGCGCAGCGCGTTCAGCGCGCCGGCCAGCGACGACGCGGCCGTTTCATCGAACATCGAATGCGTCCACAGCGCGCCGACCGTCAGCCGGTCGAACGCGTAGCTGCCGCCCGCGCCCATCACGCGCTGGCGCACGGCCGGGAAGTTCGGCCCGTCGTTGGTCGACAGCGCACCGCCGGCCGTCAGCCCGCCGCGGTTCAACTGCAGGTACGCGGCGCCGAGACTGACCGGCCCGTTCGCGTACGACACGCCCGCGCTGTACGCGCGGTTGTTCGCGAAGCCGCCGGCCGCGTTGCTGAACCCGTACAGGCCGCCGAACTGCCAGCCGGCGAGCGTCGGGCTCGTGTATTTCACCGCGTTGTCGATGTAGAACGAATCGTCGATGTTGTCGTTGTCGAACGGGTGCGACGCGAGGTTGTTGCCGTCGCCGTTGTTCGCCATCGCGAGCGGGCCGAGATAGTCGACCACGGCGTCGTATTGGCGGCCGAGCGTCAGCGCGCCGTACTGGTCGCTCTGCAGGCCGACGTATGCGCGGCGGCCGAACATCGTGTTCTTGTAGGACTGCGTGCCGTTGTTCAGGTTGAAGCCGTTCTCGAGGCGGAACAGCGCATGCAGGCCGCCGCCGAGATCCTCGTTGCCGCTCAGCCCGAAGACCGTATTCGACAGCAGCCCGCTGCCTTGCTGCCACGTGCTTTTACCCGACTGGTTGTTCGTATAGACGATACCCGCATCGAGCATCCCATAGAGCGTGACGCTGCTTTGCGCATGCGCGGCAGCGCTGAGGAATGCGAGGGAGAGGGTACCGGCGACTGCTTTTTTCATTGTGAGTGCTTCCTGGAAAGGCCCGTAGCGACGGGAACGACGATCCGGCGCGCGTGCCGGCGGCGGACGGGCGCGGCTCGTGACGAACCGCGCGCGCTCGCACCGGAAACGCGCGTTCGAATCGATGAAAGGGGAGCGGGCGCGTGACGCGTGTCACGCGCGGCGCAATGGAGACCGGCTAGTGCTGCAGCAGGCGGATCGTGCCGAATTCGGCGGCCGGCAGCACGCGAAGGATCGACAGGATGGCCGGCGACGCCTGCGATCGCGCGACTTCGAACTCGATGCAGGCGCGCCCGGTGCGTTTGTCGATCGCGGCCGTGTAGAAATTGAGCGCGGCGCCGACGGCCTGGTGCAGCAGGCGCCGCACGACGGCGAGGTTGTCCGATTCGACGCGGATCGACAGCAGCACGCGTTCGTCGGCAGGATACCGGCGCCGCGAACGAACGGGCGGCAGCGCGCGTGAACTGGCGGATTCGATTCTGGTCGGTTTCATGCTGGCACCCCCGGGTCGCATCGTGCTCCGCACCGCGGAGATTTCGTCTTGGACATGCCGCCCATTCTAGGAATCGCGGTGACGATACGGTGTATAGACTCGAACCGGCCCTGAAAAGAACGCATAAAAACGCCATTGCCACCAGCTTTCGTCTTTACAGCTTTTTTATTCCTTGTAAAGAAATTGAACACCGCTTTGATACGCGGATTTCTACACTGTCGCATCCCATTCGCCAGATGAGCATGGGGGCGTCACACGGGCCTGCGCCGACACGGCGAGGCCCGATACGCCGACGATCGCGCGGCGAGGCCGCGCATATGAAAAAAGGGGAAAGCCATGTTGTGGATCACCGGCGCGTTGTCGCTCGCGCTCTTTATCTATCTGTTTCATGCGTTGATCAAGCCCGAGCGGTATTGATCGGCGCGATTCAACAGGAATTCGAAAATATCGGTGAATGTCATGAGCGATCTGCTTTTCATTTTGTTCACGCTCGCGTTCTTTGCCTTGACGGCCGGTTTCATCACCGGCCTTGACCGGATCTGAGCGAGCGTCGACATGTTCAACAATCTCATTCAATTCGCGATCGTTCTCGCGATCATGCTGGCGCTGGTGCCCGTCGTCGGGAAGTGGCTCGCGCACGCCTTTACGAGCCCGCGCCACGCGTGGGTCGAACGCCGTACCTATGCGCTGCTCGGCGTGAATCCCGACGAAGCGATGTCGTGGCAGCGCTACGGGATGGTGCTGCTGCTCAGCAATGCCGGGATGATGCTGGTCGGCTACCTGCTGCTGCGCATCCAGGACGCGCTGCCGTTCGACGCACTGCGGCGCGCCGCGCAAAGCCCCGACCTCGCGTTCAACACGGCCGCGTCGTTCATCACGAACACGAACTGGCAGGCGTATGCTGGCGAGAGCAGCCTGTCGAACTTCTCGCAGATGGCCGTCATCACGTTCCTGATGGTGGTCAGCGCGGCGACCGGGGTCGCTGCCGCGGGCGGCTTCATCCGCGGGCTGAGCCGCAAGAGCGCGGCGGACATCGGCAACTACTGGGTCGACTTCACGCGCGTGACCTATCGCGTGCTGCTGCCGCTCAGCTTCGTGATGGCGCTCGTATACGTGTGGCAGGGCATGCCGCAGACGCTCGCGTCCGATGCGTGGGCGACCACGCTCGAAGGCGCGCGCCAGCAGATCGTGATGGGGCCGGTTGCAAGCCTCGAATCGATCAAGCATATCGGCACGAACGGCGGCGGCTTCTTCAGCATGAACGCCGCGCACCCGTTCGAGAACCCGACGCCGCTCACCAACACGCTTCACATGCTGTCGATGCTGCTGATTCCGTCCGCGTTGACCTATGCGCTTGGCACGATGATCGGCCGGCGCCGCCAGGGCTGGGTGATTCTCGGCGCGTTCGTCGTGATGTTCGTCGGCTTCCTGGCCGTGATCTATTCGGCCGAGCAGCACGGCAATCCGCTCGTGACCGGGCTCGGCGTCGACCAGCAGATGAGCGCCACGCAGCCGGGCGGCAACATGGAAGGCAAGGAGATGCGCTTCGGCATCGCGCAGACGAGCCTGTTCGCCACCGTCACGACGGCCGCGACCACCGGGTCGGTCGATGCGATGCATGACTCGCTGACGCCGCTCGGCGGGCTCGTGCCGATCGCGCAGATGATGCTGAACAACGTGTTCGGCGGCGACGGCGTCGGACTGATCAACCTCTTCACGTTCGCGATCCTCACGGTGTTCCTGGTCGGGATGATGATCGGGCGCACGCCGGAGTTTCTCGGCAAGAAGATCGAGGCGCGCGAGATGAAGCTCGTGATGCTCGCGGTGCTCGCGCATCCGTTCAGCATCCTCGGCTTCACCGCGGTGGCGTCGATGCTGCACTCGACGATGGACAGCCTCGCGAACCTCGGCCCGCATGGCTTCAGCGAAGTGCTGTACGCATACACGTCGGGCACGGCCAACAACGGTTCGGCATTCGCGGGCCTGAACGCGAACACGCCGTTCTTCAACACGACGATCGGCTTCGCGATGCTGATCGGCCGTTACCTGACGCTGCTGCCGATGCTCGCGGTCGCGGGCAGCCTCGCCGCGAAGAAGAGCGTGCCGGAAAGCGCGGGCACGCTGTCGACGTCGACGGGCCTGTTCGCCGGCCTGCTGATCTTCGTGATCCTGGTCGTCGGTGGCCTCACGTTCCTGCCGGCGCTCGCGCTCGGCCCGGTCGTCGAGCACCTGATGATGTCGGGCGGCCAACTGTTCTGAGGAAAACATCATGATGCAAGGCAATCGCCAGGCAGCGGCCGCCGCCGCGCCGGCACCCGGTTCTTCGTTCGGCGCGGCGACGCGCGGTCTCGTGCGGCCCGTGATCGCGTCGTCGGTGCTGTTCATGCTCGTGACGGGGATCGCGTATCCGCTGCTCACCACGGGCGTCGCGAACGTGCTGTTCCCGTCGCAGGCGCGCGGCAGTCTCGTGCAGCAGAACGGCACGACGGTCGGCTCGGCGGTGATCGGGCAGTACTTCACGCACGCCGGCTACTTCCACGGGCGGCCGAGCGCGACGACCGGCGCCGATCCGGCCGATCCGTCGAAGACGGTGGACCAGCCGTACAACGCGGCCGGCAGCGGCGCCAGCAATCAGGGCGCCACCAGCAAGAAGCTGCTCGCGGATATCGCGCAGCGGGTGCGCGCGTACCGTCAGGAGAACGCGCTCGCCGCCGGCACGCCGGTGCCGGCGGATGCCGTGACCGCGTCGGCATCGGGGCTCGATCCCGAGATCTCGGTCGCGAATGCGCGGCTGCAGGCGGCGCGGGTGGCGCAGGCGCGCGGCGTCGACGCCGCGCAGGTCACGGCGCTGGTCGACCGCGTCGCCACACCGCGCCAGCTCGGCGTGCTCGGCGAACCGCGCGTGCGCGTGCTCGACCTGAACCTTGCGCTGGACCGCGCATTCGGCCAGGCGGCCGGCGCGAAGCAATAGCAGGAACCACGGAGTCACTCATGTCCCATATCGAAACCCCGATCACCCCCGCGGCCATGCCGGTCGGCGGCGTGCCGCCGATGCGCTGGACGGCCGTGCTGCGCGAGGCGTTCCGCAAGCTTGCGCCGCGCGTGCAGTTGAAGAACCCCGTGATGTTCGTCGTGTATCTCGGCAGCATCGTCACGACCGTGCTGTGGCTGCAGGCGCTGACCGGCACGGGCGATGCGCCGGCCGGCTTCATCTTCGCGGTCGCGTGCTGGCTGTGGTTCACCGTGCTGTTCGCGAACGCGGCCGAGGCGCTGGCCGAAGGGCGCGGCAAGGCGCAGGCCGACGCGCTGCGTGCGGCGCGCAAGCGCGTGTACGCGAAGGTGCTCGACGAGCCGAAGCAATTCGGCAGCACCAGCCATCGCGTGCCGAGCGACGAGCTCGCCGCCGGCAGTGTCGTGCTCGTCGAAGCCGGCGACACGATCCCCGCCGACGGCGAAGTGATCGACGGCGTCGCGTCGGTCGACGAATCGGCGATCACCGGCGAATCCGCGCCGGTGATCCGCGAGTCGGGCGGCGATTTCTCGTCGGTGACGGGCGGCACGCGTGTGCTGTCCGACTGGATCATCGTGAAGATCACCGCGCAACCGGGCGAGGCCTTTCTTGACCGGATGATCGCGATGGTCGAAGGCGCGAAGCGCGGCAAGACGCCGAACGAGGTCGCACTGACGATTCTGCTCGTCGCGCTGACGATCATCTTCCTGCTCGTGTGCGTGACGCTGCTGCCGTTCTCGCAGTTCAGCGTGCTGCTGAACGCGTCGGGCACGGCGGTGAGCCTGACCGTACTGATCGCGCTGCTCGTCTGCCTGATTCCGACGACGATCGGTGCGCTGCTGTCGGCGATCGGCATTGCGGGGATGAGCCGCATGATGCGCGCGAACGTGCTCGCGACGTCGGGCCGCGCGATCGAGGCGGCCGGCGACGTCGACGTGCTGCTGCTCGACAAGACCGGCACGATCACGCTCGGCAACCGCGAGGCCGTGCAGTTCCGGCCCGCGCCGGGCGTGGACGAGCGTGCGCTGGCCGAGGCCGCGCAACTGTCGTCGCTGGCCGACGAGACGCCCGAGGGGCGCTCGATCGTCGCGCTCGCGAAGCAGCGCTTCTCGCTGGACGTGTCGGCGGCCGCCGGCAGCATCACGGTGCCGTTCAGCGCGCGCACGCGGATGAGCGGCCTCGATATCGGCGAGCGCCAGGTGCGCAAGGGTGCGGCGTCCGCGATTCGTGCACACGTCGATGCGCTCGGCGGGGCATTCCCGCACGCCGTTGAGACGGCGGTCAACGATATTGCGCGGCGCGGCGGCACACCGCTCGTCGTCGCCGACGGTTCGCGCGTGCTCGGCGCGATCGAGCTGAAGGACATCGTCAAGCACGGGATCGCAGCGCGCTTCGCGGAGTTGCGCAAGGTCGGCGTGAAGACCGTGATGATTACCGGAGACAACCGGCTCACCGCGGCCGCGATCGCGGCGGAAGCCGGCGTCGACGACTACCTCGCGGAAGCGACGCCCGAAGACAAGCTGCGGCTGATCCGCGAGCACCAGGCGAAGGGCCATCTCGTCGCGATGACGGGCGACGGCACCAACGACGCGCCGGCACTCGCGCAGGCCGACGTGGCCGTCGCGATGCACAGCGGCACGCAGGCGGCGAAGGAGGCGGCCAACATGGTCGACCTCGACAGCAACCCGACCAAGCTGATGCAGGTGGTCGAGGTCGGCAAGCAGATGATCATGACGCGCGGTGCGCTGACTACGTTCAGCGTCGCCAACGATCTCGCGAAGTATTTCGCGATCATCCCGGCCGCGTTCGTCGCGACCTATCCGGCGCTCGGCGCGCTGAACGTGATGGGGCTGCACAGCCCGACGTCGGCGATCCTGTCGGCGGTGATCTTCAACGCGCTGATCATCGTCGCGCTGATCCCGCTCGCGCTGAAGGGCGTGAAGTATCGCGCGGAGCCGGCCGAGAAGCTGCTGGGGCGCAACTTGCTGATCTACGGCGTGGGCGGGATCATCGCGCCGTTCATCGGTATCAAGCTGATCGACATGCTGTTGACGCCGTTTATCTGACCGAACGCGCCGTCGCGGCCCCGCTCACGCCTTCGCGGCGTGCGCGGGGCCGTTCGGCGTTTCAATTGCCGGAAGCGATCATGGATGTGAATGTGAACGTGAGCGAAGCGAATCGACGGGCAACGGGGCCGCGGGACACCGCCGCCCGGCGCAGCGGGGACGGCGTGCGCCGCGACCGCTGGCGCGGCGTGCTGCGCGCGTGCGCGGCGCTGGCCGACCGCATCGCGGGCGCGGGGCCCGATCCGCGGCCGACGCTGGCCGTGCGCGAAGCGCGTCCGCGCACGCACGTGTGGGTATCGCAGTACGCGGTGCCGCTGCTGCTCGCCACGCTCGTGTGCGCGCTGGCGACACTCGCGGCGAGCGCGCTGCTGCGCGTGTTCGACTTGTCGAACGTCGTGATGCTGTTCCTGATGACCGTCGTGCTGATCGCGCTGCGGCTCGGCCGGCTGGCCGGCGCATGGGCCGCGTTCGTGTGCGTCGGCTGCTTCGACTTCTTCTTCGTCGAGCCGAGGCTGTCGTTCGCGGTGTCCGATACGCAGTACGTGTTCACGTTCGCGCTGATGCTGGCCGTCGCGCTCGCGATCGGCCAGCTCGCGGCGCGCCTGCGCGCGGAGGCGCGGGCCGCACGGGCGAACGAGAAACGCTCGGCCGCACTCGCGCGGGTCGCGCATGACCTGTCGGCAGCGATCGAGACCGAGCAGATCGCATCGATCTGCACCGGCACGATCGCGCCGCTGCTCGGTGTGCGCGTCGCGCTCGTGCTGCCGGATGCGGATGACCATCTGATGCCGGCGCAGCACGCGCGGTTCGTCGAAGCACCGATCGCGCGCTGGGTCCACGAGAATGCGCGCGGCGCCGGGTGCGGGCTGCCGCCGTTCGAGCACGCGGCCGCGCAATACCTGCCGCTGAAAGCGCCGATGCGCGTGCGCGGCGTGCTCGTGCTGTTCGGCGACGCGCAGCCGGTCCCCACCGACCCCGACGATCGCCGCCTGATCGACGCGCTGTGCTCGTCGGTCGCGATGGCGCTCGAACGCGTGCACTACGTCGGCGTCGCGCAGCACACGCTGGTCCGGATCGAAGGCGAGCGGCTGCGCAATGCTTTGCTCGCCGCGGTGTCGCACGACCTGAAGACGCCGCTCACCGCGATCCGCGGGCTCGCCGAGACGCTGGAGAGGCCCGAGCGGCTGGCCGACGGACAGCCGGCCGCGCTCGCGCACGGCATCCGCAACCAGGCCGAGGCGCTGCACGGGCTCGTCGTGAACCTGCTCGATCTCGCGCGGATGCAGAGCGAGGGCGTGCGGCTGAATCGCGAGTGGCACATGCTCGACGAGATCGTCGGCAGCGCGCTCGCGCATTCGGCCGGCGTGCTGGCCGGCCGCGACGTGAGCGCCGACCTGCCGGCCGACCTGCCGCTGATCGACGTCGACGCGCTGCTGATCGAGCGCGTGCTGATGAACCTGCTCGACAACGCGTCGAAGTACGCGGGCACTGACGCGGCCGTGGCCGTGCGGGCACGCGTGTTCGGCGAAACGCTGTACGTGTTCGTCGAGGACGACGGGCCCGGCTTCGTCGCGCGCAACACCGAACCGCTGTTCGAGCCGTTCGAGCGCGAACGCAAGGAATCGTCGATCAGCGGCGTCGGGCTCGGGCTCGCGCTGTGCCGCAGCATCGTCAACGCGCACGGCGGCTCGATCCGCGCGGTGCCGCTCGATCCGCACGGCGCGCGGTTCGAGATTCGCCTGCCCCTGGGCGCGCCGCCCGATATCGAACACGAGAGCCGGACATGATCAGATCGCGCGTACTTATCGTCGAGGACGAATCGGACATTCGCCGTTTCGTGCGGATGGCGCTGGAACAGGAAGGGCTCGACACCTGCGAGGCGTCGACGGCCCGCGAGGCGCGGATGTATGCGTCGAGCAGCAAGCCCGATCTCGTGATCGTCGATCTCGGGCTGCCGGACGATGACGGCAAGACGTTCATCCGCGAATTGCGCGAATGGTCGACGGTGCCGGTGATCGTGCTGTCGGCGCGACAGCAGGAAGTGGAGAAGGTCGCGGCGCTCGACGCGGGCGCGGACGATTACCTGCCGAAGCCGTTCGGCGTGCCCGAACTGCTCGCGCGGGCGCGCGCGCAGTTGCGGCGCGCGGCGTTCGTGTCGGCCGACGGGCAATCGTCGTCGATCGTGCGGTTCGGCGACGTGACGGTCGATCTCGGCAAGCACGAAGTCGCGCGCGGCGGCGAGCCGGTTCATCTGACGCGCCTCGAATTCCGGCTGCTCGCTGCATTGATTCGCGCGCGCGGCGGCGTGATCGCCGCGCGGCAATTGCTGGCGGAGGTTTGGGGCATCCACGACGCGGAGCGCGCGCACTACGTGCGTGTGTACATGACGAACCTGCGGCAGAAGCTCGAACCGGTGCCGGCGCGCCCGCGGCACCTGCTGACGGAGCTGCAATTTGGCTACCGGCTGGTCGGTCTGGAAACGGTCGGGATGGCGGACGGGCCGCGCGCCGCGGTGTAGCCAGGTCTAGACAAGTGAAAGCCGGCACATGGCGGCGCATGTACGCCTGAAGAAAGCTGTTGTTTAGCTTGACGTAATTCGTAATTAATTGAAATTTAAGGAAAAATCACATTGTCGAAACAATCCGCCGACAACTAGAGATAAACACGGATTGCTGGCGAACCTGCAGAAAAGGCAAAGTTGTATGTACAACTTGGGGTGTCGCCGAAAGGGGCGGTCTCCGGGTTGGAAGGGTTCACGGCGGCGCCGCCCGACGGGACCCCAGCCCAGTTCGCCTCTGACAGGAACGCCATGAAGAAACTCGCGCTCAGTATTGCCCTTGCCTGCATCGCGGTCGGTGCCCACGCCAAGGATTGGTCGACGATCCGGTTCGGCGTCGACGCCAGCTATCCGCCGTTCGAATCGAAGGACGCAAGCGGCAAGGTCGTCGGCTTCGACGTCGATCTCGGTAACGAGATCTGCGCCCGCCTGAAGGCGAAATGCGTGTGGATCGAGAACGACTTCGACGGGATGATTCCCGCGCTGAAGGCGAAGAAGTTCGACGGCGTGCTGTCGTCGATGTCGATGACGCCGGCGCGTGCCGAGCAGATCGCGTTCTCCGACAAGCTGTTCAACACGCCGACGCGCCTCGTCACGAAGAAGGGCGCGAACCTGCAGCCGACGGCCGAATCGCTGAAGGGCAAGTCGATCGGCGTCGAGCAGGGCACCATCCAGGAAACCTACGCGAAGGCTTATTGGGCGCCGAAGGGCGTGCAGGTCGTGCCTTATCAGAACCAGGACGGCGTGTACCAGGACCTGATGTCGGGCCGCCTCGACGCAGCGCTGCAGGACGCGGTGCAGGCCGACATCGGCTTCCTGAAGACGCCGCGCGGCGCGAACTTCGAATTCGCCGGCAAGGACATCGACGATCCGAAGACGCTCGGCAACGGCGCCGGCATCGGCCTGCGCAAGGACGACGCCGACCTGAAGGCGAAGATCGACCATGCGATCGCCGACATCATCAAGGACGGCACGTACAAGAAGCTCGAGAAGAAGTACTTCGCGTTCGACGTCTACGGCGGCTGATCGTCCATGCGGCGCGCACCGGCTGTGGCGCGCGCCGCGTCTGCTTTGGGTGCAACCCGCTTCGCGTGATGCGTCCGACTTGATGAGCAGGTTGCATCAGGTAATGCGCAGATATCGTTTGATGCGGGGTTAATGGCTGTCGAAAATCCAGCCACCTCGTTCTGGATCCCTCATATGATCTTCCAAGGATTTGGTCCGCTGCTGTGGGCCGGCACGGTGGAAACCGTGAAGCTCGCGGTGCTGTCGCTTGCCGCGTCGCTCGTGCTGGGCCTCATCGGCGCGAGCGCGAAACTGTCGACGAACCGCGTGCTCAAGTCGATCGGCACCTTCTACACGACGCTGATCCGCGCGGTGCCGGACCTCGTGCTGATGCTGCTGCTGTTCTACGGGATCCAGATCCTGCTGAACAACTTCACCGACATGCTCGGCTGGGACCAGATCGACATCGATCCGTTCGTGGCGGGCGTCATCACGCTCGGCTTCATCTACGGCGCGTACTTCACCGAGACGTTCCGTGGCGCGTTCCTCGCGGTGCCGCGCGGCCAGCTCGAAGCGGGCTTCGCGTACGGGATGAGCGGCTGGCGCGTGTTCCACCGCATCCTGTTCCCGCAGATGATGCGCTTCGCGCTGCCCGGGATCGGCAACAACTGGCAGGTGCTCGTGAAGGCCACCGCGCTCGTGTCGATCATCGGCCTCGCGGACGTCGTCAAGGCGTCGCAGGACGCGGGCAAGAGCACGCTCGATTTCTTCTTCTTCACGCTGGCGGCAGGCGCGATCTACCTCGCGATCACGACGGTGTCCAACGTCGTGCTGCATCGCCTCGAGAAGCGTTATTCCGTTGGCGTCCGGAGGCTCGCACTGTGATCGAACTCGTCAGCCAGTACTGGCAAAGCTATCTCTACACCGACGGCTACCGCTTCAGCGGCCTCGCGATCACGCTGTGGCTGCTGGTCGTGTCGATCGCGCTGGGCTTCGCGCTCGCCGTGCCGCTCGCGATCGCGCGCGCGTCGTCGAACCGCTGGATCTCCGGCCCGGTGTGGCTCTATACGTACGTGTTCCGCGGCACGCCGCTCTACGTGCAGCTGCTGATGTGCTACACGGGCATCTACAGCCTGCAGGTCGTGCACAACCACGTGCTGCTCGACACGTTCTTCCGCAATGCGATGAACTGCACGCTGCTCGCGTTCGTGCTGAACGAATGCGCGTATGCGACGGAGATTTTCGCGGGCGCGATCAAGGCGACGTCGGCCGGCGAGATCGAGGCCGGCATGGCCTACGGGATGTCGCGCTTCAAGCTCTATACGCGGATCATCCTGCCGTCCGCGCTGCGCCGCTCGCTGCCGAGCTACAGCAACGAAGTGATCCTGATGCTGCACGCGACGACCCTCGCGTTCACCGCGACCGTGCCCGACATCCTGAAGGTCACGCGCGACGTCAATTCGGCGACGTACATGTCGTTCCAGGCCTACGGCATCGCGGCCGTGCTGTACGCCATCGTCGTGTTCACGCTCATCTGGGCGTTCCGCAAGCTCGAGACGCGCTGGCTCGCGTATCTCTCGCCGCGCGGCCATTAACGCTTTCGCAAGATTCGCAAGGAAGGACCAAGCATGTACAAGCTCACCGTTGACAACCTGCACAAGAAGTTCGGCGACAACGAGGTGTTGAAGGGCGTGTCGATGAAGGCGAAGGCCGGCGACGTGATCAGCATCATCGGCTCGAGCGGCTCCGGCAAGAGCACGTTCCTGCGCTGCATCAACTTCCTCGAGCAGCCGTGCTCGGGGCAGATCACGATCGGCAGCGAGCCGATCCAGACCACGCGCGACCGCAACGGCTCGCTGCGCGTGACCGACCAGAAGCAGCTGCAGCGGATGCGCACCAAGCTGTCGATGGTGTTCCAGCACTTCAACCTGTGGGCACACATGACGGTGCTCGAGAACGTGATCGAAGCGCCGATGGCCGTGCTCGGCGTCAGCAAGGACGAAGCGATCGCGCGGGCGCGCAAGTATCTCGAGAAGGTCGGCCTCGCGTCGCGCGTCGAGGGCATGTACCCGTCGCACCTGTCGGGCGGCCAGCAGCAGCGCGTCGCGATCGCGCGTGCGCTCGCGATGGAGCCGGAAGTGATGCTGTTCGACGAGCCGACGTCGGCGCTCGATCCGGAGCTCGTCGGCGAAGTGCTGAAGGTGATGCAGAAGCTCGCCGAGGAAGGCCGCACGATGGTCGTCGTCACGCACGAGATGGGCTTCGCGCGCAACGTGTCGAATCACGTGATCTTCCTGCATCAGGGGAAGATCGAGGAGGAAGGGAATCCGCAGGACATTCTCGTGAATCCGAAGAGCGAACGGCTCGGGCAGTTCCTGTCGGGACGGTTGAAGTAAGCGGGCTGGCGGTGTCGCGGACTGCCCGGGACGCTGCACACTGGAACGCCAAATGCTTGTCGCGCGGGATCCTTTCGACGAAGGAGCGTGCGCCGTGCCGCTGCCGACGCCGTGAGGGGAGGCGGGGGCAGCGCTCTCCGATTTCCCGAGGGGCGTCATCCGTCCACTTGCGATAAACCGCCTTCGGGCGGTTTTTTGTTGCGCGTTCCACGAAAGCTTCCGTGTGCTCCGCTCGCACCGGCGATCCGCTTGCCCCATCGTCACATTCTTTCGAATTCCGAATGGTCGCGAAGCTGAAGATCCGGAAAGAAAAGAAAGACATTCGTCAGCTTCGATGCGTTGACCGCGCTGCGATGTCAAAGATCGTCAATTGCGCGTGGACGCGGTGCACGGCTTGTCGACGACCGGCGTTAAGGAGGTACCAGCCGGATCACCGGTTGACCTACCCGGGAGAGTTTCATGAAGCGCATCGCGAAGATCCTGACGGCCACCGCAGTCGCATGTGCCGTTCTTGCTCCGGCCCTGGCCGAAGCGCATTCGCACCGTGTGTGCCACGTCGATCATCACCACCATCGCGTGTGCCGCTGGGTGCGGTAACCGTGACTTTCCCGGGGATACCCGGAACGCATTCTTCATTCAGGCAAATCAGGAGAGGACTATGAAAAAGACGATGTTGATCGCCGCGCTGGTCGCCGGCATGGGTGTGTCGATCGGTGCGTTCGCGCAGGTTCCGGCCAGCGCGCCGGCCGGCACGACCGGTCTGTGCAAGGACGGCTCGTTCTACTCGGGCGCGTCGAAGAAGGGCGCATGCGCGGGCCACAAGGGTGTGAAGACCTGGTACGGCGCGTCGTCGGCGGCAGCCGCGAGCGCACCGGCCGCAGCGCCGGCCATGGCGGCTTCCGCTGCTCCGGCATCCGGCACCGCGCCGGCGAAGAGCGCGGCCGCGACGACCGCAGCGCCGGGCGGCGGCGCGGGCAAGGTGTGGGCCAACGACAGCACGAAGGTCTATCACTGCTCGACCGACAAGTACTACGGCAAGACGAAGCACGGCAGCTACATGTCGGAAGCCGATGCGAAGGCGAAGGGCTACCACGCGTCGCACGGCAAGGCCTGTTCGTAATACCGGCTGACGCGCGAGGCCGCTTCCTCGCGCGTCGTCCGCACGCCGCAGCACCTCACGCCCCGCCACCCCCGGCGGGGCGTTTCATTTTCAGCGCCGTCCGGCTTCAGTGGGCGTGATCCTTCGGCGTGTCGGCCGACGCCTCGTGCGCCGCTGCGCGGGCATCGAGTAGCGCGCGCAGTGTCACGTAGTGCGTGCCATCCGCATCGCCTTCCGCACCCGAGGTGCGATCGTACGGCTCGTTGTCGTGGATCGTCGCGCGCACGATCGGATAGATCTGCGTTTCCCACCGGCTGCCGTTGAACACGCCGTAGTGGCCTGCCCCCGTCTGCACGTGGTGCGTCTTCAGGTACGGCGGCAACCCCGAACACAGCTCCTGCGCGGCCACCGTCTGGCCGACCGCGCAGATGTCGTCTTTCTCGCCTTCGATCGTCAGCAGCGCGGTGCGATGAATCGCCGCCGGCTCGACGAGCCGGTCACCGACCGTCAGCTCGCCGCGTGCGAGCGCGTATTGCTGGAACACTTTCTCGACCGTCTCCAGATAGAACTCCGCGGTGAGATCGGCGGTCGCGAAGTATTCGTCATAGAAGTGCCGCAGCGCGTCGGCTTTCGCCGGGTCACCTTTCGCGCGCTCGTAATACAGGTCGGCAAACGACGCCGCATGGCGATCCGGATTCATCGACATGAACGCGCCGACTTGCACGAAGCCCGGATACACGCAGCGCTGCGCACCGACGAAGCCCGCCGGCACGACGCTGATCAGGTTGCGCGCGAACCATTCGATCGGCTGGCTCGTCGCGAGCGCGTTGACCTTCGTCGGATTCACGCGGCAGTCGATCGGCCCCGCCATCAGCGTCAGGCTCGCGGGCTGCGCCGGATCGCCGCCGGCGGCCATCAGCGCGACCGCCGCGAGCGCGGCGACGGTCGGCTGGCAGATCGCGAGCACATGCGCGTCCGGCCCGATCTGGCGGATGAAGTCGATCACGTGCGCGACGTATTCGTCGAAGCCGAATCGTCCGGCCATCAGCGGGATGTCGCGCGGGTTATGCCAGTCGGTGATGTACACGTCGTGGTCGGCCAGCATCGTGTGCACGGTGCCGCGCAACAGCGTCGCGAAATGCCCGGACATTGGCGCGACGATCAGCACGCGCGGCTGGCGCGCAACCGGCAGCGCCTTGCGGAAATGCAGCAGCGTGCCGAACGGCGTCGCCGCGGCGGCTTCCTCGACGATCGGCACCGTTTCGCCGTCGACGGCGATCGACGCGATGCCGAACGGCGGACGCCGATGCGAGAACGCGCAGCATTCGAGCAGTTCGCACAGCGCGTCGAGCATGCGGCCGGTCGGCGTCGCGGTGGCGGGTGGCCACAGCGACATCGTCGCGCGCGCGGCGGCGGCCCATGCGCGCGCCGGGCGCACGCATTCGGCAGACCATTGATAGAACGGGTAAGCAAGCAGATTCATGGCCGTCGCTCGTTGTGCCGCGTTGCATGGAACGAGGCAAGCGATGTGCCAGCCCGCGGCTGGCACGCGCGTTGCACGCGGTTCGGGAACGCGGCGACGCAGGCCGCACGCGACAACCGGCAGCCGCACCCGATGCATGGCCGCGCCGATCTGGCGGGCGGCACGTGCCGCGACAGTGTGCGGCGCTGCGCCAGTTTGGCGAGTGCGCCGCACCGGCATGGTGCGGGTGACGCCACGCGGCGTCCGTTTTCGGTGCAGGGGCACGAACGGCTTTGGACAGGGGAGCGACATGGAAGTCACCGGACAGACGACGCTGACCATCAGCAGCCGCAATTACTCGTCGTGGTCGATGCGCGGCTGGCTGCTCGCGAAGCTGAGCGGGCTCGTGTTCGAGACGGTCAGCGTGCCGATCGATGCCGCGTCGCGCGCGGAGTTGCTGCTGCTGTCGCCGTCGATTCTCGTGCCGTGCCTGACGCACGACGGCAACACGGTGTGGGACACGCTCGCGATCGCCGAATACCTGAATGAGATCCGGCCACAGGCGCGGCTGCTGCCCGAAGACCGGCAAGCCCGTGCGCATTGCCGGTCGATCTGCGGCGAGATGCATTCCGGTTTCAGCGCATTGCGATCCGCGTTGCCGATGAACCTGCGCGCGCATTTCCCCGGCTTCCGGATCTGGTCGCGCGCGCAGCACGACATCCAGCGGATCGTGACGATCTGGCGCGAGTGCCTGGCCGCGTACGGCGGCCCCTGGCTGTTCGGCGCGGAGATCGGCATTGCCGACGCGATGTATGCGCCGGTCGTCACTCGCTTCCTGACCTACGACGTGAAACTCGAGCCCGATGTGGCCGAGTACTGCATGCGGGTGCTCGCGCATCCGTTCGTCATGGAGTGGATCGAGGCGGCGAAGGCGGAGCACGAAGACATCGACGAACTCGACATGGAGTTTTGACGAACGGGGTGGCTTGGCGCTTTCAATTGCACTACACGAACACGCATAAAAACGAACTTTCTGGTGTGGCCGCACGGCCCGCAAACGTTTTACCTTGATTTCGAATCGAAACGAGGACGAATTCCCTAAAGGATGTGGAGCCCGATGACGTAAACGGGTCACGGGGATGACTCGTGATCGCATGCTTTCGACGTGCGACGCGCGGTCCGCAACATTCAGCGCAGCAGGGGAATCGACTTGAATCGTCAGCAATCGTGGACGCGTACGGCGGCGCCCGGAGAAATCATTTATTCCGAGGGGTTCGCCGGCGAGCCCGTCATCTTTCTGATCACCGACGGCAAGGTCGAGCTGTCCACGCGCTGCGACGACAAGCGTGTCGTCGTCGCGACGCTCGGACGTGGCGAGTTCTTCGGTGAGTCGGCGCTGCTCGGGGCCGAGCCGCGTGCCCAAACCGCGAAGGCGCTTTCATTCTGTCAGCTCACGGTCGTGCCGGCCGGCACGCTCGACGAAGAAATCGAGCGCGTGTCGGCGCTGCTGCGTCACATCGTGCGGACGATGATCCGTCGCGTGAAGCGCAAGGACGACCAGCTCGCGACTTATACACACGCCGACTTCATGCCCGGCGTGCTGTCGTATGCGCATGTGCTGGCGCTGATGGCGGGTGCCGATGCGCGCGAGGGTGGCGACGCGTGGACGCGCCGGCCGATGCAGGCCCATGCGGCCGAAACCTCGGTGCCGCTCGCCGACGTGATCCGCAAATGCCGCGCGATTGCCGGCCACTCACGGCCGCACGTGCTCGCGATGCTGCGACGCATGGAGAAGCTCAATCTCGTCACGATCGAAGCCGCGCAAGCGGATCACGCCGGCGCGGCAACCGACTATGCGGCGTCGTCGGATGCGCGCCAGGTCGTCACGTTCGACGCCGCGCGCGTGATCGATCGCGCGCAGCAGGTTGCCGATCACGATCTCGACCTGTCGATCAACAGCGAACTCGAACTCATCGAGCTGGCCGATCTCGAATCGCTGATCGGCGTCGAGAGGACGATGCTGCTCAACAAGTTGTCGAACGGCGAGATTGCCGACGAACTGTTCGCGTTCCGCAAATCGAAGGTGCTCAGCTACGTCGAGCAGAAGGGTGTTACGTATTTCTCGCGGCGCAATGCACGTCGCGGCGGCGACGTGCGCTCGCTGGAGGATCTCGTGTCGATCGACCAGCGCACGCTGTTCGACGTCATCAGCGCGTTCGATACCTACGATCTCGCGAAGCTGATCGCGAATCTCGACGATCGCGCGGTGGCCGACAAGCTGTTTTCAGTGATGACCGAGGCACGGCGCAACGAGGTGTCGTGGGTGATGCGTCGCGAGCTCAAGCTCGATCCGGTCGAGATCGAGGACATCGAGCGGCGCGTACTGGATGCCGTTCGCGCGGCGAAAGCGCCGGCGGCGGGCGCCGCGCCCGTCGCGTCGGCATCGGATGCATGACAAGGGGGGACGCATGGATCTGTTGACCCTGGCCGGCGTGGTGCTGGGCGGTGCGGCGATCGTGTTCGGTTTCGCGCTGGAAGGCGGGCATTTCTCGATGCTGTTCCAGTTCGAGGCGCTCGTCATCGTGCTCGGCGGCACGCTCGGCGCGGTGATGATCCAGAACACCTGGGCGCGCTTCTTCGACGCGGTGAAGCAGTTGCGGCTCGCGTTCGTGCGGGCGCGCGAAGTCGATCGCAAGAACCTGTCCGACCTGCTCGAATGGGGCGACCGCGCGAAGCTCGACGGGCTGCTCGCGTTCGAATCGATGGACGTGAGCGGCATCCATCCGTTCGCACGCCGCGGGCTCGAACTGCTGGCGAACGGCGTATCGACCGCCGTGCTCGAGGACGCCTTGCAGCGCGAACTCGATGCATACGAACGCAGCCGCCTGGCCGCCGCACGCGTGTGGCAGCAGGCCGGTGGCTATGCGCCGACGTTCGGCATTCTCGGTTCGGTGCTCGGGCTCGTGCAGGTGACGAGCCATATTCTCGAACCGGCGCAGCTCGGGCCCGGCATCGCGGTCGCGTTCATCGCGACGCTGTACGGGCTGGCGCTCGCGAACCTCGTGTTCCTGCCGCTGTACGGCAAGCTGCGCGCGCAGATCGACAGCGAGCTGCGGTTTCGCAAGCTGTATCTCGACGGATTGCTGGCGATATCGCGCAAGGAATCACCGCATACGATCGAAACGCGCCTGACCGGCGACGTGCGCGGGCGCGCGGCCGAGTCGCTCGCGTGATGGGCGTGTGTCGAACGACGAACCCGGATGTCCAACCGCATGACTGCTCGAACTGACGGCGCTTCCGCTGCCGATCGCGACGACGACGAACCCGAAGGCGCGCAATCCGGCCGCTGGCTGATTTCGTACGCGGATCTCATCACGACGCTGATGGTGCTGTTTCTCGCGCTGTATGTGCTCCAGCTCGCGAAATACAACGCGCTCGATGCACGGTACCAGACGCTCGCACGGCATGCGGAAAGTGCGGCGAGCGCATCCGCTGCCGCTGCCGCGACACCTGAGCACTCACCGCCCTGGCTCGCATTACTCGATTCGTTGAAGTCGAACGGCCGGATCTCGCTCGTGAAAGCGCCGCATGGCGTCGAGATCGGCATCGACGCGAAGATCCTGTTCAACGTCGGCGATGCGCGCCTGCTGCCCGATTCGGCGCCCGTGCTGAACCAGATCGCGCAGGCGCTGAGCGATCACGCGACCGGCGACATTCTCGTCGAAGGCCATACCGACAGCGTGCCGATCGCGAACGCGAAATACGAATCGAACTGGGAGCTGTCGTCGGCGCGCGCGGGGAGCGTCGTGCGCTACCTGACCGAGCGCGGCATCGCACCGCACCGGCTCGCGGCGATCGGGCGGGCCGATACGCAGCCGCTCGTCGCGGGGGACGATGCGGCCGCGCGGGCGCGCAACCGGCGGGTGACGATCTTCGTTGCATACTGATCGACGCTGAATTTTCGTTGATTGCGCATCTATAGGCGGCCGCCGATGCCCGCCTGACAACAACATAACGAATCTCGCATGACGAACATCTGAAATCAGCGATGCGGTTCTGCGCGTGCATGCCGATAACCCAAACTGGCTCAGACCGAGCGGTTATCGAGGGTTCCCCATGCATTTCTGGCGCAAGCTTTCCATTCAGAACAAGCTGATTCTCAGCATGACGAGTTGCCTGCTCGTGTTCGTCGCGATCTCGAGCGGACTCAGCCTCCGTCTGATCGGCAACGCGGTGCGCGATCGCGTCGTGCGCGAAGAGCTGCCGACGGCCGTGAACGGCATCCGTGCCGACGTGCAGCGGCAGATGGCCGGGCCGATCGCCGCGTCGCGGATTCTCGCGCGCGATGCGTTCCTGCTGCAATGGGAGGCCGACGGCGAACCCGACGCCGGCACGCGCAACTGGATCCAGCTCGCGAAGAACGTGAAGGACGAGCAGAAGGCCGCGTCGGTGCAGTGGGTGTCCGTGAAGAGCGGCAACTACTACAACGAAGCCGGCCTGCAGCGGAAGGTGACCGACAAGGATCAGTGGCTGACCGGCTTCCTGTCGTCCGGCAAGGCGTTCGACGTGAACATGGACCGCGAGGTGACGGTCGGCGGCTACATGATGTTCATCAACAGCCGCGCCGAGCTCGACGGTGTGCCGATCGGCGCGGCCTGCATGAGCCTGTCCGTCGATGCGCTCGCGAAGGGTATCGCTGCGTATCGGATCGGTGAGACCGGGTTCGCGTATCTCGTGCGTCCCGATGGCGCGATCATGATGCATCGCGATTCGTCGCTGATCGACGGCAAGCATTTCATGAAGGACGAGCCGGGGCTGCCGGGTGATGCGTCGGCGACGCTCCTGGGCGGCAAGCCGTATGCATACTTGAGCTACAACGGCGATGGCGGCGCGCGTTTCATCGCGACGTCGTTTATTCCGGAGTTGAATGCGTATGTTGTCGTTGAGGTGCCGCAGGCGGAGCTGCTCGGGCCGGTGACGCGTGCGATTCGTAGCGCGGCGCTGGTTGCGGCGGTGGTGGGGCTCGGTGTTGCATTGCTGGTGATCTGGCTGGTGGGCCGCGCGATTGCCGCGCCGATCCGCCGCGCGGCGACGCTACTGTCGGAGATCGCCAGCGGCCAGGGCGATCTGACGCGCCGGATGACGGTCGAGAGCGAGGACGAGATCGGGCAGTTGTCGGATGCGTTCAACCGGTTCGTGTCGTCGCTGTCGACGCTGGTGCACAGCATTCGCGCGGCGTCCGCGTCGATTGCCACCGGGTCGGCGCAGATTGCGACGGGGAATGCGGACCTCAGTGAACGTACGGAAGGACAGTCGAGCAACCTGGAGCGCACGGCTTCGTCGATGGAAGAGATCACGGCCGTGGTGCGGAACAACACCGAAACGGCGACGACGGCCGCGAAGATGATCAATGGCGCTTCCGATACGGCGGCGCGTGGCGGGCAGGTGGTGGGTGAAGTCGTGAGCACGATGCAGGAGATCAGCGATGCGTCGCAGCGGATCTCGGAGATCATCGTGATGATCGACAGCATCTCGTTCCAGACGAATATTCTGGCGTTGAACGCGGCTGTGGAAGCGGCGCGGGCCGGGGAGCAGGGGCGCGGATTTGCCGTGGTGGCTTCGGAGGTGCGGAATCTGGCGCAACGCAGCGCGCAGGCGGCGAAGGAGATCAAGGTGCTGATCGAACATAGCGCGGGGACGGTGAATACCGGGTCGCGGCTGGTTACGGAAGCCGGGAAGGTGATGAGCGATGTTGTCTCGCAGGTTCAAGGTGTCAGCGCGATGATGAGCGAGATCGCTGAGGCGAGCCTGGAGCAGAGTGCCGGTATCGATCAGATCGGGGACGCGGTGCAGTCGCTCGATCAGATGACGCAGCAGAATGCGGCATTGGTGGAAGAAAGCGCGGCGGCTGCGGCAAGCTTGAAGCAGCAGGCGGCGGAATTGACCCGGCTGGTGTCGGCTTTCAAGGTGGATGAGTAAAGTCGGATTCGCGATTTAGAATAAGGCGTTTCTGAGGGACGGCTGTCGTGGATTCACGGCAGCCGTTTTTGCATGTTGGTGCGGGATTCGCTGGCGGTTATAAAAATGAAACGCATTTCCAGGTGGAAGGTTGGGGTGGGGGCGGTGGTGCTCGTCGCGGTGATAGCTGGCGTGGGGGCGAAGGTAATTGCGTCGCCTACCGATTCTTATCTCGCCTATCGGAAGAAAGCCGTCGACGCGGTTACTGCAGCGCGGATGGAAGATCAGGCGGATCTGGACAAGAAATACACGGGCGAGGTGAATACGCGGTTGGTTAAGCTTGTTGGAGCGGTTAAGGCGAAAGGTTTTCCCGGGAAGGCGGGGAGTACTGTGGACACCCTCTACATCGACAACGGGATGACGCCAGGGCCGGATGGACTGCTCTTGAAGTCGAATGACGGGAAGGTGAATCTCGTTGTGACGACGGTTCCGCTTTTGAAGGCATGGGTGACGACGGCGGATGCGGGGATCAAGTCGGCAGACGATGTCGCGGCGATTTTCGATAACGAGACGTTTTACACCGACGTGCTCGGTGGCGACGCTGCGGAGTTTCGGTTTGCCGAATTGCCGGTGAAGCGGAAACCGGCTGATGCGGTGGTGAAGGCGTTGCTACTGGGTGACAGCCAGGACGGGATGCCGGATGGGCCGAATACTTTGATGGTGTCGGTCAGGCAGGGCGCGCGGGTTTATATCCTGTGGCGGGATGCGACGTTGCCGACGATTGTCGCTTGTAGTGCGGAGCACGTGGCCGAGGAACAGAGGTCAGCCTGTTTTGCGCAGCAATTACCTAAACAGAGGCGATATTCGCGGTTTGTGTCCGACGCGCAGGCGATGGTCGATGCGGTTGTTCAATAGGATGCCGTCGTCTTGATGGTCGTTGAGTCGGGCGATATCACGGGGTGATCGGATTCGCCCGGTTTTTGACAAGTTCGACAGTACCGGAGACATCGCTGACGGAGGTATCCGGAATCTTGTGTGTGAGGCGGGTTAAGACTCAGATTCCGATGTTGAATCGCTCCGGGTAAAGCAGCGCAAACTGGGTCATCGCGCTCTTCCAATCGTGCCGGGAGCCGGTCCACTTG
>NZ_JAUJQH010000024.1:0-123063 GCF_030482905.1 Burkholderia sp. AU45251
TGGACGCCTATCGGCGCGGTAACACTGAACCCCGAGCGCGACTGCATCGTCAAAACGTATACGCGCTCGACCGATATAGAGCCATTGGCAGCATGACCGAGACGACAACTAGCTTGACTCGCGCCGAAGTATCGCCTTCAACGCTGAATGTTTGTCGCTCTCAAGGGTTTCATCGGTGACCCAGAAAAAGTCGGCCGCCTTCGTCAGGCTTCCTTTGGCAACGTAATGTGTTATCTGCGTTGCAGTCATTGGATCGTTCGGACGAATTGCCTCCGCCAACTGGTTCAGCAATCCTTTCCAGTCCGGCAAACCCGCCAACATCGACACTCCTGCGCCGGCGAAAAGAATTGGAAAGTCGGAATTTTTGAAGAAGTCAGCAAGAGCCTCAGCTACCGAACTAGTTTTGGTTGTCATGTAATAGTGGGGACCAAATTGTTTGTGCTCATTGTGCCACGCACTCTACGTGGTGGAGCTCTTATCGCTTGAAGTCCTGAGGCGTCGCACCGGGTATCCGACGAGGCAACCATAGAGCAACCAATTGTAGGTTCGACGTCGACCGCTTGCGTTGTACCAGCCGTGCACTTTTTTGAGGATATGTCGAGAGTCCCGTAAAGGGTACCGCGTTCGCTATCCGTCCGGCGCCGACGCAACGGCATCCGCAGCGATGCCACCGCTCGATCATCAAGCCATGCCAGTTTCGCTGCCACCGGCCAAAACGCCCCGCTTGCCATCCCCACCGAAACCCCTGTAGAATTGCGCGTTCTGCGGGCGTCGTATAATGGCCATTACCTCAGCTTCCCAAGCTGATGACGTGGGTTCGATTCCCATCGCCCGCTCCAGTACATCTCAAACCCCTGCCGCGCAAGGCTTGCAGGGTTCTCCGGCAGTCACTGCCCCTCTTCCCGCGATATCCGTCTCGAATGTGTGCCACGGTGCATTTCCGTCGCGCGTCTGCGCCAGGATCGACCGATAGCTCACCCGTGACGTAGCGTCCGGCGTCTGCCCCATCCGCCACATACCTCCAGCCGCCCTCGCCCAACGACAGGCGAAGACCGGTCGACGCACGCGGCGCCTACCTCATGCCGCCCGCAACATCACGATGAGGATGGGCAAGCACAGCAGGCCATGAAGCACGATCGCGCAATAGGCCGGCACCAAGTCCACTCCGGCATCATCTTTCGCATGCAGCAACGCACCGATCGCCCAGACGAGACCGCCCAGCGAAACGATCCCGCACAGAACCACGACAACCAGCGCCGTACCGATCGCACCAAATCCCGACACCCCTGCGAAGGCCCCCGGATCATTCAGGATCGATATACCGACGATGCCGGCAATCGCACACTCGGCGAGTGCAAGGATGGCAGGGCTGCTACCGATCTTGCGACGCACGGAAGTTGTTTCACTCATGGCTTTTCTCCCCAAAGGCCAGTGATGGCGGATCATGCCGACGCACCCTCTCGCACGGTTGTTGCAAGCGCAACCACCGGCGAAGCATGAATCGTCGCGGCAGCCGTCATCGCTTCTTGTCGTTCTGGCCGCAGGCCGTCGAAACGAAACGCGCACTGTTCATTTTCATCACGTTGCGCACGCGTCTCACGCATCCGGTCATGCCGGTTGCGTACGCGATTCTACTCAATCGCCCGGCGACAGCACATCGTCCGAACCATCCCGCCCCCCCAAGAAAAAAGACACGCGCTCCCTCATCAGGAAAATCGGTCATCGAACAGACGAGCGCCGGCCTCGACGCACTGACCGACGACGAGGAAATCCGCCTGCAACGGATGAATCGCGCGTATCGCGAGCAGCATGGCTTCCCGTTCATCATCTGCGTGCACCACTACACGAGGGCCGGCATCTTCTTCGAACTCGAGAGCCGCGTGTCGCGCGAGACCGCATTCGAACGCGACTACGCGCTGAATCAGATCACCGGCTCGACCAGCGCGTCGGGTGACGCGCCACGCATCCGTTCGCTGAAACGAGGGCCGATGTGGCATACGCTTCGGCCCCGTCCCCATATGCCCCCGCCCCCGAGCACGTCGACGCCGGGCCGACGGCAGCACCGCCGCAGCCCCCGCAACCTTGCCAGTCGGATCAAACCAGTCCATAATCCGGCTCTTTCCGGTTGGCTGAACGGGAAATCCTTAAGGATCAACGGCTTGACGGCGTATCGCCGCTCCCGTCGCCACGTTCCGCAACCGCGCGCCCAGCCGCCTCGTCGAAGGCGGCTTTTTTATACCGCGCTGGCGCGTCCCGCGCGCCCGATGCCCTCGCCCGCAACCGAGCCTTTCTCTGTCACCGATGATGCACGACGACCCGAACGAAACCGGCCTGCCGCCGCACGACGACGCCATTCCCGACGAAGCCGCCGAAGGCGCCGACGCAGTCAATCCGCTGCACCACCGCCGCATCCGCAGCTTCGTGACGCGCGCCGGCCGCGTATCGACCGGCCAGCGCCGCGCGATGGACGAACTCGGCCCGCGCTTCGTGGTGCCGTACACGCCGGAACTGCCCGACTGGAACGCGGTGTTCGGCCGCAACGCGCCGCGCATCCTCGAAATCGGCTTCGGCATGGGCGCATCGACCGCGGAAATCGCTGCGAACCGCCCCGGCGACGACTTCCTCGGCGTCGAGGTGCACGAGCCGGGTGTTGGCGCGCTGCTGAAACTGATTGGCGAGCAGGATCTGCCGAACATCCGCATCATCCAGCACGACGCGGTCGAGGTGCTCGAGCACATGATCGCGCCGGAAAGCCTCGACGGCGTGCACATCTTCTTCCCCGACCCGTGGCACAAGGCGCGCCACCACAAGCGGCGGCTGATCCAGCCGCCGCTCGTCGCGCATCTCGCGTCGCGCCTGAAGCCCGGCGCGTACATTCACTGCGCGACCGACTGGCAGAACTACGCGGAACAGATGCTCGAAGTGCTCGGCGCGGAGCCGACGCTCGAAAACACGGCCGCCGACTACGCACCGCGCCCCGACTACCGCCCAGTGACGAAGTTCGAACGGCGCGGGCTGCGGCTCGGCCACGGCGTGTGGGACCTGGTGTTCCGCAAGCGCGCAAGCTGAGCCCTCCCGCCGCGGCGGCGCATGCCGCCCTGCTCCGGACAAGAAAAAGCCCGACCGGCATCCGCCGATCGGGCTTTTTTCATGGGAGACGCGCCCGCCTCCGTATTCGCGTCACGCCCAGTTGAGCCAGCCGCTGTACCCGACCAGCAGCACGAACAGCCCGAACGCAATCCGGTACCACGCGAACACCGTGAAATCGTGCGTCGCGACGTAGCGCAGCAGCCAGCGCACGCACACGAACGCGCTGACGAACGCCGCGACGAGCCCGAGCGCGAACAGGCCGAGCGAATCGACGGTGAACGCCTGCCAGTCCTTGACGGTTTCGTAGAGCGTCGCGCCGAAGATGATCGGGATCGCGAGGAAGAACGAGAATTCGGTGGCGACGCGCCGGTCGAGGCCGAACAGCATCCCGCCGATGATCGTCGAGCCCGAGCGCGACATGCCGGGAATCAGCGCGAAACACTGTGCGATGCCGACCTTGAGCGCATCGAGCGGCGTCAG
Source organism: Burkholderia sp. AU45251 (assembly GCF_030482905.1). Lineage (NCBI taxonomy): Bacteria > Pseudomonadati > Pseudomonadota > Betaproteobacteria > Burkholderiales > Burkholderiaceae > Burkholderia > Burkholderia sp. AU45251. The sequence continues at coordinate 3,571 of NZ_JAUJQH010000024.1, forward strand.
CGCATCGACCGACACCACGCGCGGCGGTTCGCGACGCTCGCGCTGCCGCGCCTCGGCCCACAGGATGATCGCGCCGCCCACGACGAGCGCGAACGCGACGGGAACCGGCGAGAACAGCACGGCCTTGATCTTCTTCTCGAACAGCAGGCCGAGTGCGATCGCGGGAATCGTCGCGATCACGACGTTCAGCGTGAAGCGCCGCGCGTCGGGCCGGCTCGGCAGCCCTGACACGATGGACGCGATCCGTTGCCGGTATTCCCAGCAGACCGCGAGGATCGCGCCGAACTGGATCACGACGTCGAATGTCTTCGCGTGCGAATCGTTGAAATTCAGGAAGCTGCCCGCGACGATCAGGTGACCGGTACTCGACACCGGCAGGAACTCGGTCAGCCCCTCGACGACGCCGAGGATCAAAGCCTTGCAGATCAGGATCCAGTCCATCCGTGGCCCAACTCCGAAATGGTCGAATGAATGGGCCACTCTTCCACGCGCGGCCCCCCTCCGGCCGAGCGCGGGTCGTCGTCATTTTTCGACGATCGCCACGCGTATGCCGTTTGTAAGAATCGTAATTGTACCGGGTTCGTAGTTCACCCCGGCAAATTGCAGTTGTTCGGGCTTGAACGTGTAGATCGGATAGTTGGTCAGCAACTGCGTCGCGAGCAGGCCGGCGGCCGCGCCGACCTGTTGCGCGTACATCTGCGCGTCGCCGTCGAGCGCGAGGCTGTCGACGGCCGGCGACTTCAGCACGACCGAGCGGCTCGGCGCGTCGTAAGCAAGCTGGCCCGACACGGTGAACTTGCCGTTGACAGGCGCGCGCAGGAACGGGCTCACGAAATGCGCGTCGAGCTGCACGGCGACGCGGTTCTGGTCGGGCAGCAGGCTGACGGCCGGGTTCGCGAGCGATACGTCGACGACCTGCGCGACCGTCTTCTGGTACGGGAACTTGCGCGCGACGGCTTTCTGCACGTCACCGCGCGAGAACGTGTAGTGATCGGGGATGAACGGGAACGTCGACGCGCACGCGGCGAGCGAGAGCGTCACGCCGATGGCGCCGACGGTTGCGGCAAGAAAACGGCGCCGGCCGGGCGCGCAAGGTGCGGTCATGCTGAACACTCTCCTGGTGACGACGGTCGCGTCGCGGCCTCGAGACGCGTGAGCCACGCGAGCGCGTCGTCGCGCGATGCGCCGCACATGTCCGCCGCCGGCTGCAACCCGGAACAGCACGCGGGCCGCTCGGGGCGGCCGAAGATCCGGCAGCGCAGGTCGTCGCCGAGCTGCACGCAGCGCACGCCGGCCGGCTTGCCGTCGGGCATGCCGGGAATCGGGCTGGAAATCGACGGCGCGATGCAGCACGCGCCGCAGCCCTCGCGGCACGCATGCGGCGGCGGGACGGCTGACGCCGGGCGGACAGGCAATTCGACGGACACTCGGCTCTCTCGAACGAACAACAAAAAAACGGTGCGGCAACCGGACGCGGTGCCGGCAGCCCCACCCCGCATTGTGCCATCGCCGGCTGCGACGTTATTACACAATGCAGCCCAATCGCGCGTTTATATACTCGAAAGCATCTAAAAAGCGCGAGACCATCATGCGTTCTGGTTCTGCCGACACAATGTTCCGTCCCGATTTGCTCGCGAAGTACGGCGCGAACGGGCCGCGCTATACGTCGTACCCCACCGCGCTGCAGTTCCGCGACGATTTCGACCCGGCCGACTACGTGCGCGCGGCAAGCGACCCCGGCGCGTCGTCGAGTGAGCTGTCGCTGTACTTCCACATCCCGTTCTGCAACACCGCGTGCTTCTACTGCGGCTGCAACAAGATCGCGACCAACAACCACCGCCGCGCGCGCCCGTATCTCGACCAGCTCAAGCGCGAGATGGCGCTGCAGGCCGCGTTGTTCGATCCATCACGCCCGGTTACCCAGTTGCACTGGGGCGGCGGCACGCCCACCTTCCTGTCCGACGACGAAACGGCCGAGCTGATGGCGGCCACCCGCGAGCACTTCGCGCTCGCGCCGGATGCCGACGCCGAATTCTCGATCGAGATCGACCCGCGCACGGTCACGCCCGCGACGCTCGTGCACCTGCGCAACATCGGCTTCAACCGGTTGAGCCTCGGCGTGCAGGATTTCGATCCGGTCGTGCAGCAGGCGATCAACCGCATCCAGCCACTTGCGATGACGGCCGACCTGCTCTCGGCCGCGCGCACGACGGGCTTTCATTCGGTGAGCGTCGACCTGATCTACGGGCTGCCACACCAGACCGTCGCCGTCTTCGCGCGCACGCTGGAAACGATCATCGAACTCGCGCCCGACCGGCTGTCGGTGTTCGGCTACGCGCACATGCCGCACCTGTTCAAGATGCAGCGGCAGATCGACGATGCGACGCTGCCGCCGCCGGAAACGCGCATCGCGCTGCTCGGCCTCGCGATCGACATGCTGACGTCGGCCGGCTACGCGTACATCGGGATGGACCACTTCGCGCGGCCGTCCGACGAACTCGTGCACGCGCAGCGCAACGGCACGCTGCAGCGCAACTTCCAGGGCTACAGCACGCGCGCGGATACCGATCTCGTCGGTTTCGGCGTGTCGTCGATCGGCAAGGTCGGCGACGTCTACGCGCAGAACGCGAAGGACCTGCCCGCCTACGGCGCCGCGCTCGACGCGGGCCGGCTGCCGATCGCGCGCGGCGTGCGGCTCACGCCCGACGACCGGCTGCGCCGCGACGTGATCACGCAACTGATGTGCAACCTCGACCTGCCGTTCTCGCACGTCGAGGCCGCGCACGGCATCCGCTTCGCCGATCATTTCGCGCGCGAACTCGACGCCCTGCGCCCGTTCGAGCGCGACGGGCTGGTGACGATCGCGGCCGACCGCCTGACGATCCATCCGGCCGGCCGGATGGTCGTGCGCAACATCGCGATGGCATTCGACGCGTATCTCGGCCAGACGCAGCAGCAGCGCTACTCGCGCACGGTCTGAACCCGGCGGGCCCCGGCCGGCCGCACGCGGGCGGCCGGTTTGATACAGTGTGGGGCTTACGCCCCGCCAGAATCCGCACGATGCGCACCACCAAAGCGACCCACGCGGTCGAACGCCTGAAGACCCGCTCCGGCAACCCGCAATTCGCGGCCGTCGCGATGGCGGGCGGCCTGTTCTATCTCGTCGACCGCTCCGGCGGCACGGCCGAGAAGCGCTGCGAGCCGCTGCCGCTCGACGAGTTCGTCAAGTTCGTCGACGAATTCGGCCCCAAAAAACCGCGCAAGGCGAGCAAGCTCGACCTCGCGTTCGAGGCGCAGATCAAGAAGAGCAAGGGGTAAAGGTCTGTTGCAGGCCGCCTGAAGGCTTCGCGGCCGCCCCGTTTGGTACAATCACGAAGTTTCTCTATCCCCGCTGATGGCCGACCAGGCTGCGTGACCACACCATGAATATCGAAAACGCGCGTTTCAACATGATCGAACAACAGATCCGGCCGTGGGACGTGCTGGATCTCGACGTCCTGGGCCTGCTGTCGATCGTCAAGCGTGAAAACTACGTTCCGGCCGAATACCGCGATCTCGCGTTCGCCGACCTCGAACTCCCGCTGCCCAACGGCAACAGCAAGATGCTGTTCCCGCGCGTCGAAGCGCGCGTGCTGCAGGAGCTGACGGTCAAGAAGCACGAGAACGTGCTCATCATCGGCGCCGGCTCGGGCTACTTGGCTGCGCTATTCGCGCACCGTGCGCAGCACGTGACGGCCGTCGAGATCGATCCGACCAACGCGAAGTTCGCGGAAGACAACCTGCGCAACGACGGCGTGACCAACGCGGAAGTCGTGCTCGGCGACGGTTCGCGCGGCTGGGCCGGCAAGGCGCCGTATGACGTGATCTGCGTCGCGGGCGGCCTGCCCGTCGTGCCGCAGGAAATGCTCGAACAGCTGAAGGTCGGCGGCCGCCTCGCGGCATTCGTCGGCGGCCGTCCGGTGATGAAGGCGCAGATCATCACGCGCATCGACGACAAGCAGTACCGCGTCGCCGACGTGTTCGAAACGTACATCGACCACCTCGTCAACGCGATCGAGCCGTCGCGCTTCAAGTTCTGAGCGGCGGAGCCACCATGCAGATCCTGACGGCCGCGATGCTCGCGGAATGGCTCGGCGACAAGGCGCGTCCCGCGCCGGTCGTGCTCGACGTGCGCGAACCGTGGGAAATCGCGACCGCGCATATCGCCGGCAGCGTGTCGATCCCGATGCAGCAGATTCCCGCGCGCAGCGAAGAGCTCGACGACGAAGCGGAAATCGTCTGCGTGTGCCATCACGGGATGCGCAGCGCGCAGGTCGCGATGTTCCTCGAATCGCGCGGCTTCACGAAGCTGTACAACCTGCAAGGCGGGATCGACGCGTGGTCGCGCGACGTCGATCCGTCCGTGCCGCGTTACTGATACTGCCGGCGGCGCATCGCGCGCCGCCTCGCCGATCGGCACACTGCCGCCGGCCGCACTGATCCCCCGAACGGGCACGCATCGCGTGCCCGTTTCTCTTTTCCGCTCCGGTTAATCACTTCAGCGTCGTCTCGATGACCGGCAGCGGCACTGCGCTGTGTCCGAGCCCTGCCCTGCCCGCGTGGCGCGAAGTCACGGTGCACGGCAGTCCCGCACCGCGTTCCGGTGCCGGCACCGGAACGGGGAACCCCGACCGTGCACCATTTGCGCCCGTGAACCTGCACCGCGACGGACCGCCCATGCTGCACGACGCGTCATGCGCACCGTCCCGACGCCACGCACCGCCCCGCTCAGGCACGCCGGACGTGCATCCGCACGACTGGCACATGCCTTGCGTTACCCCCTTGGCCGACGCCTACACGGCGCACGCATATCCAACACGTCAAGGGGAACCCGATGAAACGTCGCAGTCTGTTGAAGTTCGGTTCGATGGCCGGCGCACTCGCGCTCGCGGGCAAGAGCCCGTTCGCGCACGCGGCCGATGCGGGCACCGGCCCGATCAAGGTCGGCATCCTGCACTCGCTGTCGGGCACGATGGCGATCTCGGAGACGTCGCTGAAGGACACGGCGTTGATGACGATCGCCGACATCAACAAGAGCGGCGGCGTGATGGGCCGCAAGCTCGAGCCCGTGGTGGTCGATCCCGCATCGAACTGGCCGCTGTTCGCGGAGAAGGCGCGCCAGCTGCTCACGCAGGACAAGGTCGCGTGCGTGTTCGGTTGCTGGACGTCGGTGTCGCGCAAGTCCGTGCTGCCGGTATTCGAGGAGCTGAACGGCCTGCTCTACTACCCGGTGCAGTACGAAGGCGAGGAAATGTCGCGCAACGTGTTCTATACGGGTGCGGCGCCCAACCAGCAGGCGATCCCGGCCGTCGAGTACCTGATGAGCGCGGAAGGCGGCGGCGCGAAGCGCTTCTTCCTGCTCGGCACCGACTACGTGTATCCGCGCACGACCAACAAGATCCTGCGCGCGTTCCTGAAATCGAAGGGCGTGAAGGACGCCGACATTCAGGAGGTCTACACGCCGTTCGGCCATAGCGACTACCAGACCATCGTCGCGAACATCAAGAACTTCTCGCAAGGCGGCAAGACGACCGTGATCTCGACGATCAACGGCGACTCGAACGTGCCGTTCTACAAGGAGCTCGGCAACCAGGGGATCAAGGCGACCGACGTGCCGGTCGTCGCGTTCTCGGTCGGCGAGGAAGAGCTGCGCGGGATCGACACGAAGCCGCTCGTCGGCCACCTCGCCGCGTGGAATTACTTCATGTCGGTGAAGAACCCGACCAACACGAAGTTCAAGGACCAGTTCGCCGCGTGGGTGAAGGCGAACAACCTGCCGGGCGGCGCGAAGCGCGTGACCAACGATCCGATGGAAGCGACCTACGTCGGCATCCACATGTGGAAGCAGGCTGTCGAGAAGGCGAAGAGCACCGACGTCGACAAGGTGCGCGTCGCGATGATCGGCCAGACCGTCGCCGCGCCGTCGGGCTTCACGCTCGCGATGGACGGCAATCATCACCTGCACAAGCCGGTGATGATCGGCGAGATCCGTGGCGACGGGCAGTTCAACGTCGTGTGGAAGACCAAGACCGCGGTGCGCGCGCAACCGTGGAGCCCGTTCATCGCGGGCAACCAGGGCAAGCCGGACATCGTCACGTCGATCCCGGTCTTTCTGCGCCGGCAGCGCGCGGCGCTCGCCTGATGCAGGGTGGCACGTCGCGCTTCATGCGCGACGTGCCGCTCGCACACCGGCGCCGATATCGATGCGCCGGCCACGCTTGCCTTCATGAACAGCAAGCGACCGCGCGTCGCCGCCCGCATTCGCTTCCCCACGCCCGACAGGATTTCCCGATGCCTACACGCTTTCGCCGAGCCGCCGTCGCGATCGTCGCGTGCGCCGCCCTCGCGGGCGGGCTGCCGCGCGCCGCGTTCGCGCTGACGGCTACCGATACCGCCGCGCTCGCCGGCGACGACTTCGACGCGAAGACGGCCGCGATCGAACGGCTCGCCGCCGATCCCGATCCGCGCGCCGTCGCGCTGCTCAACGCGCTGTCGACCGGCGACGCGCTCGCGACCGGTGACGGCCGCCTGCTGGTCCAGACCGGCGACACCGCGCACGACGCGCTCACGCAGGCCGCGACGCCGGCCGGCGACGCGCAGCCCGTGATGCTGAACAACCTGCTGCGCACGAAGATCGCGGGCGCGCTGTCGGGGCTCGCGCTCGCATCGCCCGACGTCGCCGCGCGCCGCGACGCGATCGATGCGTTGCTGAAAGCGCCCGACCCGGCACTCAAGCCGATGATCGACCGCGCGCGTGCGAAGGAAACCGATCCCGCATTGAAGCGCCGCCTCGACGCGTTGTGGGCGATCGCCGCGCTGCACGACGCCGATCCGGCAAAGCGCCTCGAAGCCGTGCAGGTGGTGGCCGCGCGCCGCGATCTCGACATGATCGAGCAGTTGCGCCCGCTCGTCGCGAAGAACGCCGACGGCAGCTACGCGGAGCCGGACGCGCGCGTGCGCGACGCCGCGCAGCAGGGGCTCGAAGCGCTGCACGCGTTGCAGCGCCGCGGCGAGATCGTCGGCACGCTGTTCGCGGGCCTGTCGCTCGGCAGCGTGCTGCTGCTCGCCGCGCTCGGCCTCGCGATCACGTACGGGCTGATCGGCGTGATCAACATGGCGCACGGCGAATTCCTGATGATCGGTGCGTACGCAACCTATGTGGTGCAGACGCTGATCCAGCGCTACGCGCCCGGCGCGTTCGACTGGTATCCGCTCGTCGCAGTGCCGGTGTCGTTCGTGACGGCCGCGCTCGTCGGCATCGTGCTCGAACGGCTCGTGCTGCGGCACCTGTACGGCCGCCCGCTCGAGACGCTGCTGGCGACGTTCGGCGTGAGCCTGATCCTGATCCAGGCGACGCGGATGCTGTTCGGCGCGCAGAACGTGCAGGTCGTGAATCCGTCGTGGATGAGCGGCGGCGTGACCGTGATGCAGAACCTGATCCTGCCGTACAACCGGCTCGCGATCCTCGCATTCGCGCTGGCGGTGGTGTTCGTCGCGTGGGCCGTGCTGACGAAGACGCGGCTCGGCCTGTTCGTGCGCGCCGTCACGCAGAACCGCCGGATGGCCGCGTGCGTCGGCGTGAAGACCGCGCGCGTCGACGCGTATGCGTTCGCGTTCGGAGCGGGCATCGCGGGCCTCGGCGGCTGCGCGCTGTCGCAGATCGGCAACGTGGGGCCCGACCTCGGCCAGAACTACATCATCGATTCATTCATGGCCGTCGTGCTCGGCGGGGTCGGGCAGATCGCCGGCACCGTGCTCGGCGGCTTCGGGCTCGGCCTCGCGAGCAAGGCGATCGAGCCGTTCTGGGGCGCCGTGCTCGCGAAGATCGCGGTGCTCGTGATGATCGTGCTGTTCATCCAGAAACGTCCGCAGGGCATGTTTGCCCCGAAGGGCCGCAGTGCGGAGGCTTGACGTGACTTCATTCACCCACTCGTTGTCCAATCCGGCCGCCGATTCGCCGAAGCCGACTGCCGCCGCCCGCGCGGAAGAACGCTTCGCACTCGGCCTGCCGCCCCGCCCCGCGCTGCTGTCGCGGCGCGCGTGGCTCGCGCTGATCGCGCTGTGCATCGCGATCGGCATCGGCGTGCCGCTCGCCGCGCTCGTCGCGCCCGAGTCGAGCGTGTTCCATCTGTCCGCGTACGCGATGACGCTCACCGGCAAGCTGATGTGCTACGCGATCGCCGCGCTCGCACTCGATCTCGTGTGGGGCTACTGCGGGATCCTGAGCCTCGGCCACGGGCTGTTCTTCGCGCTCGGCGGCTATGCGATCGGCATGTATCTGATGCGCGAGATCGGCCGCGACGGCAAGTACGGCAGCGACCTGCCCGACTTCATGGTGTTCCTCGACTGGCACCAGCTGCCGTGGTACTGGAGCGGCACGCAGCATCTCGCATGGGCGCTCACGCTCGTCGTGCTCGTGCCGGCCGTGCTCGCGTGGGTGTTCGGCTTCTTCACGTTCCGCTCGCGGGTGAAGGGCGTGTACCTGTCGATCATCACGCAGGCCATGACGTTCGCCGCGATGCTGCTGTTCTATCGCAACGAGACCGGCTTCGGCGGCAACAACGGCTTCACCGACTTCAAGCGCATCGCGGGCTTCGCGATCACGTCGCCCGGCATGCGCACGGTGCTGTTGCTGCTGACGTTCGCGACGCTGGTGCTCGCGTTCATCGCGGCGCGCGCGATCGTCACGAGCAAGCTCGGGCGCGTCGTCACCGCGGTGCGCGACGGCGAGACGCGGCTGATGTTCCTCGGCTACAGCCCGCTCGCGTACAAGCTGTTCGTGTGGACCGTGTCGGCCGTGCTGTGCGGCATCGCAGGCGCGCTGTACGTGCCGCAGGTCGGCATCATCAACCCCGGCGAGATGTCGCCCGGCAACTCGATCGAGATGGCGATCTGGGTCGCGGTGGGCGGGCGCGGCACGCTGATCGGGCCGATCGTCGGCGCGTTCGCGGTGAACGGCGCGAAGAGCCTGTTTACCGCGTACTTCGCCGAATACTGGCTGTTCTTCCTCGGCCTGATCTTCGTGCTCGTGCCGCTGCTGCTGCCGCGCGGGATCATGGGCCTCGTCGAAACCGTGCTCGCGAAGGGGAAACGCGCATGAACGGAACGGCCCTCTACCAATTCACGCCGCCGCCCGAGGACGAACTGCTGGCCGTCAGCGGCACCGCATCGATGGGGCGCGTGGTGCAGCCCGGCATCGATACGTCGCATGGCACGATCCTCTACCTCGAGGATATCGAGGTGAGCTTCGACGGCTTCCGCGCGCTCAAGAAGCTGTCGCTCGCGATCGACGCGGGCGAGCTGCGCTGCGTGATCGGCCCGAACGGCGCCGGCAAGACGACGATGATGGACGTGATCACCGGCAAGACGCGCCCTGACGCAGGCAAGGTGTTTCTCGGCCAGACGCTCGATCTCGCGCGGATGAACGAGCCCGAGATCGCACGCGCGGGCATCGGCCGCAAGTTCCAGAAGCCAACCGTGTTCGAACAGCACCCGGTGTGGGAGAACCTCGAGCTCGCGATGCAGACCGACAAGGGCTGGCTCGCGTCGCTACGTGCCCGGCTCGACCGTGCCGCGCAGGCGAAGATCGAGGAGACGCTCGCGCTGATCGGCCTCGAAAGCCACGCATTCCGCGCGGCCGGCGAGCTGTCGCACGGGCAGAAGCAGCGGCTCGAGATCGGCATGCTGCTGATGCAGCGCCCCGCCCTGTTGCTGCTCGACGAGCCGGCGGCCGGGATGACCGATCACGAGACGATGGAACTCGCCGAGCTGCTGAACACGCTGCGCGGCACCTGCTCGATGATGGTCGTCGAGCACGACATGGAATTCGTCGCAGCACTCGCGGGCGACACGGGCCGCGTGACGGTGATGGCCGAAGGCGCCGTGCTCGCGCAGGGCACGCTCGACCAGGTCAAGCGCGACGACGCGGTGATCGAGTCTTACCTTGGACGATGATGCGATGCTGAAGATCGATGCACTGAACCAGTACTACGGCGGCAGCCACATCCTGCGCAACGTGAGCCTCGCCGCCGACGACGGCAAGCTCACCGTGCTGCTCGGCCGCAACGGCGTCGGCAAGAGCACGCTGCTGCGCTGCCTGATGGGCGTCGTCGCCGCGAAGAGCGGCAGCGTATCGTGGCGCGGCACGGCGCTCGGCGCGATGCCGCCGTACGCGCGCGTCGCGGCCGGGCTCGCGTACGTGCCGCAGGGACGCGACATTTTTCCGCGGCTGACCGTCGAGGAAAACCTGCTCGTCGGCGCGGCGAGCCGCAAGACGCCGTCGAAAGTGCCCGACCGCATCTACGACCTGTTCCCGGTGCTGAAGGACATGCGCGCGCGACGCGGCGGCGACCTGTCGGGTGGCCAGCAGCAGCAACTCGCGATCGGCCGCGCGCTGATGAGCGAGCCGCAGTTGCTGATCCTCGACGAGCCGACCGAAGGCATCCAGCCGTCGATCATCCAGGACATCGGCCGCACGCTGCGCCAATTGGTCGACGAATCGAAGATGACCGTGCTGCTCGTCGAGCAATACTACGACTTCGCCCAGTCGATCGCCGACCGCTACTGGGTCATGAGCCGTGGCGAGATCGTCGCGGGCGGCGACGCGCGCGACATGGAGACGAACGGCGTGCGGGAACTGATCGCGGTATAGCGGGAAAGGCGACCCGGGGCGGCGTTGCGTCCGACGATCGGCCCGCAACACCGATCCGGTGCCTCGCCGAACGGCGCCTGTCGGGCACGCGCCGGCGAAGCAGCACGGCCCGGGAACGGCGTTGCCACGCCCCGCAACGCGGGCACCTCGGCGTATATTGTTGCGGTAGCATCCTCGTTCACCGCGCCCGCCCCCCTGCTTCCCGCCGATGTCCGCCCCCGACTCCCATGCCCCGCTGTCCCGCCCCGCCGTCGCCAAGTCGTGGCACGGCCGCCTCGAACTCGGCTTCGAACGGCACGGCGCGCGCACGACGCTCGCGCACCGGCTGCACGACGGCCCGCTGCGCGTGCAGCGGCCGCTGTACCCGGAAGGCGACGCGATCTGCCACGCGGTGATCGTCCACCCGCCCGGCGGCGTCGCGGGCGGCGACCGGCTCGACATCGACATCGCGCTCGGCAACGGCACGCATGCGGTGCTGACGACACCCGGCGCGACCAAGTGGTACAAGTCGAACGGGCTGGACGCGACGCAGCGCATCGGCATCGCGGTCGGCGAGCACGCGAAACTCGACTGGCTGCCGCAGAACAACCTGTTCTTCGACGCGGCGCACGCGTCGCTCGATTTCACGGTCAAGCTCGGCGCGGGCGCCAGTGCAATCGGCTGGGACGCGTCGCAGCTCGGCCGACAAGCGGCCGGCGAAACCTGGTCGGCGGGCCGCATCGCGTCGACGTCGGCGCTCGTCGATGCCGACGGCCGGCCACGATGGACCGAACGCGCGCTGCTCGATGCGCACGACCCGCTGCGCGGTGCTTTGCAGGGTCTCGCCGGCTTTCCCGCGTACGGCACGCTGTGGGCGGCCAGCGCCGCGTGCGACGCCGCGCTCGCCGAATCGCTCGCCGCGCGGATGCCGTTCGATGCCACGCTGCGCGCGGGCGCGACCTGCGTGACACCGGGCGTCGTGCTGGTCCGCGCGCTGTCGACGTCGATGGAAGCGCTGCAACGCCACTTCACCGACTGCTGGCTGCATCTGCGGCCGATCGTGCACGGCGTCGACGCACGGCCGCTGCGCCTCTGGCAGACCTGAGCGCGATCGCACCACGCACCGTTTCGGCGCAGCGTCGCGAGCGGCGCTGCACGTTGCGCATGCATCGCGCACCACGAGCGCGCATCGCGCTGCGTACAACGCACATGGCACACGCCTTGCTCCTTACATAACCGATACGCGACGCACGCAAAACAGCGCGGTGCTACGATGACCCGCGCGTTCGCCCCGTTGCGCACGCACCGATAAAAATTACGTTTTCCTGAACGTTTGCCTTCATGAAACTGACTCCCCGAGAGAAAGACAAGCTGCTGATCTTCACGGCGGCGCTGCTGGCCGAGCGCCGTCGCGCACGCGGCCTGAAGCTCAACTATCCGGAGGCGGTCGCCTTCATCACCGCCGCGCTGATGGAAGCCGCGCGCGACGGCAAGACGGTCGCCGAGGTCATGCATTACGGCACGACGCTGCTCACGCGCGACGACGTGATGGACGGCGTGCCGGAGATGATTCCCGACATCCAGGTCGAGGCGACCTTCCCCGACGGCACGAAGCTCGTGACCGTCCATCACCCGATTCCGTGAGGTCCCGCATGATCCCCGGCGAAATCCTCACCGACGACGGCGAACACGAACTGAATGCAGGCCGCGCCACGCTGACGCTCGTCGTCGCGAACACCGGCGACCGCCCGGTGCAGGTCGGCTCGCACTACCACTTCTTCGAAGTCAACGACGCACTGTCGTTCGATCGCGCGGCCGCGCGCGGCTTTCGCCTGAACATCGCGGCCGGCACCGCCGTGCGCTTCGAGCCGGGCCAGACGCGCACCGTCGAACTCGTCGCACTCGCGGGCGAGCGCGCCGTCTACGGTTTTCAGGGCAAGGTGATGGGGCCGCTGTAAGCCGCGCCCCGCTCTTCAGGAACAGCAACATGACACTACGCTTGAGCCGCCGCGCGTACGCGGAAATGTTCGGGCCGACGACGGGCGACCGCGTCCGGCTCGCCGATACCGAACTGCTGATCGAGATCGAACGCGACTTCACGACCTACGGCGAGGAAGTGAAATTCGGCGGCGGGAAAGTGATCCGCGACGGGATGGGCCAGTCGCAGCGCGTCGCAGCCGAGGTGCCCGACACGATCATCACGAACGCGGTGATCCTCGATCACTGGGGCATCGTGAAGGCCGACATCGCGATCAAGCACGGCCGCATCGCCGCGATCGGCAAGGCCGGCAACCCCGACATCCAGCCGGGCGTGACGATTCCGATCGGCGCGGCGACCGAAGTGATCGCCGGCGAAGGGCTGATCGTGACGGCGGGCGGCATCGACACGCACATCCACTTCATCAGCCCGCAGCAGATCGACGAGGCGCTCGCATCGGGCGTCACAACGATGCTCGGCGGCGGCACGGGGCCGGCCACCGGCACCAACGCAACGACCTGCACGCCGGGCCCGTGGCACATGGAGCGGATGCTGCAGGCCGCCGACGGCTGGCCGATCAACCTCGGCTTCCTCGGCAAGGGCAATGCGAGCCTGCCGCAGCCGCTCGTCGAGCAGATCGCGGCCGGCGCGATCGGGCTGAAGCTGCATGAAGACTGGGGCACGACGCCCGCCGCGATCGACAACTGCCTGTCGGTCGCCGACGACACCGACACGCAGGTCGCGATCCACACCGACACGCTGAACGAAGGCGGCTTCGTCGAATCGACGGTCGCCGCGTTCAAGGGCCGCACGATCCACACCTACCACACCGAAGGCGCCGGCGGCGGCCATGCGCCCGACATCCTGAAGGTGTGCGGCGAGTCGAACGTGCTGCCGTCGTCGACCAACCCGACGCGCCCGTACACGATCAACACGCTCGACGAGCATCTCGACATGCTGATGGTGTGCCATCACCTCGATCCGTCGATCGCCGAGGATCTCGCGTTCGCCGAATCGCGGATCCGCCGCGAGACGATCGCGGCCGAGGACATCCTGCACGATCTCGGCGCGCTGTCGATGCTGTCGTCCGATTCGCAGGCAATGGGCCGCGTCGGCGAAGTGATCATCCGCACGTGGCAGACCGCGCACAAGATGAAGGTGCAGCGCGGCGCGCTGCCCGAGGACGGTGCGCGCAACGACAACTTCCGCGCGAAGCGCTACGTCGCGAAGTACACGATCAACCCGGCGCTCACGCACGGGATCGCGCACGAAGTCGGCTCGATCGAGCCCGGCAAGTGGGCCGACCTCGTGCTGTGGGAACCGGCGTTCTTCGGGATCAAGCCGGCCATGATCCTGAAGGGCGGGATGATCGCGATGGCGCAGATGGGCGACCCGAACGCGTCGATCCCGACGCCGCAGCCGGTCCACTATCGCGAGATGTTTGCCACCCGCGGCGGCGCACTCGCGCGCACGTCGCTGACCTTCGTGTCGCAGATGGCGGCCGATGCGGGCATCGCGGAACGCTACGGCCTCGCGAAGCGGATCGTGCCCGTGCGCAACTGCCGCAACGTGACGAAGGCCGACATGATCCACAACGCGTGGCGCCCGTCGATCAGCGTCGACCCCGAAACCTACGACGTGATCGCCGACGGCCAGTTGCTCACCTGCGAGCCGGCCACGGTGCTGCCAATGGCGCAGCGTTATTTCCTGTTCTGACCTGATTGCCGGTTTTCGATTCATGCGCACCCTCGACAAACGCATTGCCCCGAACGTGAAACTCGCCGCGTCGCTCGTCGCGCGCGCGCCGACGCTCACGCTCGCCTACGACGCCCGCTGCAAGAGCCGCCTCGCGGCGACGCTCGACACCGGCGAGGACGTCGCGGTCCTGCTGCCGCGCGGCACGATCCTGCGCGACGGCGACGTGCTGGTTGCCGACGACGGTGCACTCGTGCGCATTGCCGCCGCGCCCGAAACCGTGCTGCTCGTGCGCGCCGCCGATCCGCTCACGCTGATGCGCGCCGCATACCACCTCGGCAACCGCCACACGCCGGTCGAGATCGGCGACGGCTACCTGAAGCTCGAAGCCGACCCGGTGCTCGCGGACATGCTGCGCCGGCTCGGCACGCAGGTCGAGGAAGCGAGCGCGCCGTTCCAGCCGGAAGCCGGTGCATACGGCGGCGGCCACAAGCACGGGCACGACGCGACGTTCGCCGAGGACTACGCGCTCGCGCAGCAAGTGTTCGGCGAGCATCACGGCCACTCGCACGATCACGATCACCAGCATGGTCCGGGTTGTTCTCACGGCCACGGTCATGACCACCACTGAACTCGTCGCGCTGCTGCATCTCGCGTCACCGGCACTGCCGATCGGCGCGTTCAGCTATTCGCAGGGTCTCGAAGCGGCGCTCGACGCGAACCTGATCCGCGACGCCGACACCGCGCGCGACTGGATCGCGAGCGGCCTGACCGACGTGCTCGCGCACGGCGAGCTGCCGTTCCTCGCGCACCAGCTCGCACGCTGGCACGCGCACGACGCATCGGCACTCGCTACCGAAAACGCGTGGTTCATCGCGAGCCGCGAATCGGCGGAACTGCGCCGCGAGACCGAACAGATGGGCTGGTCGCTTGCGCAGCTGTGCGCATCGCTCGAATGGGGCGACGCCGCGCGCCGCGCGACGCTCGCGTCGATTTCGCCGATCGCGCTGCCCACCGCATTCGCCTATGCCGCCGCCGCGCACGACGCGAGCGCCGACGCCGTGCTCGCCGCGTATGCATTCGGCTGGGTCGAGAACCAGACGTCCGCCGCGCTGAAGGCGGTACCGCTCGGCCAGCTCGCCGGGCAACGCATCATCGTCGCGCTGCGCGGCGCGATCGACGCGGCCGTGCGCCGCGCGCTCGCGACGCCGCCCGACGCCGTCAACACGTTCGCGCCGCAGCTCGGCATCCTGTCCGCGCGGCACGAAACCCAGTATTCGCGGTTGTTCCGCTCCTGAATCCGACACTATCCGCCATGAACGCACCTGCCCCTTCCTCCGCCCGCCGCACGAAGAAACTGCCGCCGCTGCGCGTCGGCATCGGCGGCCCCGTCGGCTCCGGCAAGACCACCCTGCTTGAAATGCTGTGCAAGGCGATGCGCGACAAGTACGACCTCGTCGCGATCACCAACGACATCTATACGAAGGAAGATCAGCGGCTGCTGACGGTCGCGGGCGCGCTGCCCGAGGAGCGCATCATGGGCGTCGAGACGGGCGGCTGCCCGCACACGGCGATCCGCGAGGATGCGTCGATCAACCTCGAGGCGGTCGACCGGATGCTGTCGCGCTTTCCCGATGCCGACATCGTGTTCATCGAATCGGGCGGCGACAATCTCGCAGCGACCTTCAGCCCCGAGCTGTCGGACCTGACGATCTACGTGATCGACGTCGCGGGCGGCGAGAAGATTCCGCGCAAGGGCGGCCCCGGCATCACGAAGTCCGACCTGCTCGTGATCAACAAGACGGATCTCGCGCCGCTGGTCGGTGCGAACCTCGACGTGATGGCGTCCGACACGAAGAAGATGCGCGGCGAGCGGCCTTACGTGATGACGAACCTGAAGGCGCTCGACGGCGTCGCGGACGTGATCGCGTTCATCGAGAAGAAGGGTTTGCTGACGGTCTGAGCGGCGCGGCGGCGCCATACGGTGCCGCCACGCATGCTCCCGGCGGCATTGCGCCGCCTTCGTCTAGTCGTCGGAATTATCCTGCGCGTCCTGCAGCGCGCGCCCGCCGCGTTCGGCGGGCGGCAGCAGTGCCGCGAGCACGTCGACCGTGCGCGCGGTCGCGCCGCGGTGACGCGACGCGAATGCGGCACCGGCCGAACCCATCGCGATACGCCGCGCCTTGTCGGCGAACAGCGCGTCGAGCACGTGCGCGAGATCGAGCGGATCCTCGACCTGCAGCGCCGCGCCGGCCGCGACCGCGTCGGCGGTCGCCTGCGTGAAGTTGAATACGTGCTTCCCGATCAGCACCGGCACGCCGACCGCGCACGCTTCGATCAGGTTCTGGCCGCCGAGCGGCAACAGGCTGCCGCCGATGAACGCTACGTCGGCCGCCGCGTAATACGCGCCGAGCTCGCCCATCGAATCGCCAAGCAGCACCGACACGTCGTCCGGCAGTGGCTCGGCAGCCGGCCGGCCGGCCGCGAGCGCGGCCTTATCGGCCGCCCATACCGAGCGTCGCACGCACTTGAGCCCGCTGCGCTCGACGAGCGCCTCGACCTCGGCGAAACGCTGCGGATGACGCGGCACGAGCACCAGCAGCGCGCCGGGCGTGCGCATCGACGCGAATGCCTGCAACACCAGCGCCTCTTCGTTCTCGCGCGTGCTCGCGGCCACCCACACGGGCCGCGCGCCGATCGTGTCGCGCCACGCATGGCCGCGCGCCGCGAGTTCCGGCGGCGTCGTCATGTCGAACTTCAGGTTGCCGAGTACGGTCACGTTGCGCGCGCCGAGCGACGTCAGCCGCTCCGCGTCGGCCGGGCTCTGCGCGAGCACGCGCGAGAAGCCGCCGAACACGTCGTGCGTCGCCGCGCCGAACTTCGAGGCACGCCGGAAAGAACGCGCGGACATGCGCGCATTGGTCAGCACCAGCGGCACGTCCGCACGGCGGCACTCGTCGATCAGCGTGGGCCACACCTCGGTTTCCATCACGAGGCCGAGCGTCGGCCGCCACGCGCGCAGGAAGCGCCGCACCGCGCCGGGCATGTCGTACGGCAGGTAGCAGCGCAGCACGCGATCGCCGAAGATCTGTTCGCCGGTCGCACGGCCGCTCGGCGTCATGTGCGTGAGCAGGATGCGTGCATCGGGGCGCGCATGCATCAGCGCGTCGATCAGCGGCTGCGCCGCGCGCGTCTCGCCGACCGATACCGCATGCACCCAGATCAGCGGCGCACGGTCGTCACGCGAGCGGCCCGCCCCGTGGCCGAAGCGTTCGCCGATATGCTCGCGATAGCCGCGCTCCTTGCGCGAGCGCACGACAAGCCGGATGACGGCGATCGGTGCGACGAGCCACCACAGCGCGCGATAGATCACCCTCAGCATGCCGCGTCCCTTGTCTTGCTTCGAAGAAAATGCGCGCTCAAACCAGCGCCCTGCCCTTCAGGCGTTCGAGAATGCCGAGCGGCGCGCATTCGCGGCGGACCATCGCGTCGACCGGCAGGAAGAAGGTCTGCTCGAGCATGAACTGGCCGGACATCACAGCGTGCGAAGTCTGATCCGAGAAACATATCCACACGCAGCCCGGCGGAAACGGCATCGTCTCCTGCGGGCTCGTCTTCTGGTAGTCGAGATCGGCCTTCATGCTGTCGTGCAGGTTCAGCATCAGGTGGTCGTACGCGCTGCGCGGCGACTTCGTCACGTGCAGCAGGTTCAGCAGCCACGCGGCGCCCGGCAACTGCGGCTTGATGTGCGGCAGGAAGCGCTTCGCGACGTCCTCGAACGGCTCGCCGACGCGCCACACGCGCGGCACGCCGGCCGGGTTCACGTTCGTGAACACGCGCAGGATGCGCTCGCCGTAGTTGGGCCGCGACGGGAACGCGTCGACGTGCAGCCGGCTGTCGTCCTTGCGCCAGGACGTCTGGCGCGTCTCGACCTGCATCAGCCGCAGGCTGGTCGGTGCGACGCGCAGCTTGCCGCGGTATTCGGGAAAGAGGCCGTCGACGAGCGTGCCGGCCTGCTGCTGGAAGCGTGCGACGAGCGCGCGCACCGCCGACTGCGTGACGCTGTCGCCGAGCACGCCGGCAAGCGCGCCGCCGTTCGGCGCGAGGCTGATGTTCTTGCGTTTCGGGTCGGCGAGCGCCGGATCGAGCAGCGCTTCCTCGCCGCCTTCGATCGCGAAGCGCAGGTGCGGGAAATACAGCACCTTGCCTTCCTCGACGGCGGCCAGCAACTGCTCGCGCGGCGCCGACAGGTTGTGTCCGCTCCAGTCGGCGGACGAGACTTCGATGATCTGGGATTCGCTCATGTTCGGTTCGCGTGGGTTCGCGCGTGTGACAGCGTTACAGGAGACCGAAGCCCGCGAGCGCCGACTTCACCTGCGCGATCGACGGGGGTTGCCCCGCCGTGCCGAGATTGACGACGTTCGGCGACCAGTAGCCGCCGGTCCGCCAGGCCGTCGCGAAATTGTACAGTTCGACCGTCGGACGCTTCAGCGCGGCCGCGATGTGAACCAGACCTGTATCAACCCCGACGGTGGCGGCCGCGCCCTCGATCAGCCCGACCACGGCCGGCAGCGACAGCCGCGGCGGCACGATCGCCGCCGCGCCGAATTCCTTCGCGAGCCGCTCACTGGTCGCGCGCTCCGCGTCGTTGCCCCACGGCAGCACGAGCGACGCGCCGCGCCGCACGAGCGCCTGGCCGAGCTCGATCCACGCGGCGTCCGGCCATTGCTTGTCGGCACGCGACGTCGCATGGACGAACACCACGTACGGCACCGGCAGGTTCAGGCCGAGCGCCGCCACGGCGAGCGCCGCCGCACGCGTATCGAGGCCGAAGTCGACCGGATCGGCCGGCGTCGGCGCCGGGTCGCCCAGCGCGGCCGCGACGAGTTGCCGCGAGCGCTCGACGACGTGCGTGCGCGGCGCGATCGGCACGCGCTTGCGATAGAAGAAGCGCACCGGCCACTCGTAGCCGGCGCCATCGGTGCGGTTGCCGAGCCCGACGAGCGGGCCGCGCGCCCAGCTCGCGACCCAGGCCGTCTTGATGAGGCCCTGGCAGTCGATCACGAGGTCGTACTGCTCGGCCGCGAGGCGCTGGCGGAAGGCCCGGATCTCGCGCCACGTGGCGCCCGAGAACGGCTTCTTGCGCCAACGGCGCAGCGAGAACGGCAGCACGTTGCGCACGCCGTCGACGAGCTTGACCAGGTCGACGAAGCTTTCCTCGACGAGCCAGTCGATCTGCGCATCGGGGTGGCGGCGCCGGATATCGGCGATCACCGGCATGTTGTGCACGACGTCGCCCAGCGACGACACGCGCACGATCAGGATCTTTTGCACGCTGAAAAAACGCCGGCTGGCAGCCGGCGACAAGCAGAAAGGAGCGATTTTATCGCGCCCGGAGAGCCTAGGGCCTGTTCCCGCTAATAACGGGCTTGCGAACGTGCCTTGCCGGCTGCAGTGCAAGAAGCAAGGAGCGCCGTTTGGCTCGTGCCAAACAAGCGACGCGCGACGCCGCAATGCGGCCGGCAAGGCACGTTCCCGTGATTAAAAATTCCTTTGTGGGGCTGGCCGCCAGAAGGGCCCGTTATTAGCGGGAACAGGCCCTAGAGACAAAAAGCGGCCGCACGCGTGTCGCGTGCGCCGCTTTTCGGGGGAGGCGCGACGATCGGACTCACCATCGCGCCGTTGGCGGCCCATAGGCCGCCGAGGCTCAGAACGGCAGCTTGACGTCCGGCTTCGCGGCCGTCAGCACGCGGCGGAAGTCCTCCTGGATGCGCTTGAGCCCTTCCTGCGTC
This sequence comes from Burkholderia sp. AU45251, assembly GCF_030482905.1. Taxonomy (NCBI): domain Bacteria; kingdom Pseudomonadati; phylum Pseudomonadota; class Betaproteobacteria; order Burkholderiales; family Burkholderiaceae; genus Burkholderia; species Burkholderia sp. AU45251. Next base: position 23,705 of record NZ_JAUJQH010000024.1, read on the forward strand.
TCGGACTCGAAACGCATCACGACGACCGGCGTCGTGTTCGACGAACGCGCCAGGCCGAAGCCGTCCGCGTACTCGACACGCAGGCCGTCGATCGTCACGACTTCCTCGGCGCCGTCGAACTTCGCCTCTTTCTGCAGCTTGTCGATCAGGCGGAAATTTTCGCCTTCGTCGAGCCACAGCTGCAGTTCAGGCGTGCTCATCGCGTCCGGCAGCCCGTTCAGCAGCGCGCTCGGATCGGCCGTCTTCGTGAGGATCTCGAGCAGGCGCGCGCCCGTGTAGAGACCGTCGTCGAAGCCGTACCAGCGATCCTTGAAGAACACGTGGCCGCTCATTTCGCCGGCGAGCGGCGCACCCGTCTCGCGCAGCTTCGCCTTCACGAGCGAGTGGCCCGTCTTCCACATCAGCGGCTCGCCGCCCTTCGACTTCACCCATTGCGCGAGGTGGCGCGTGCACTTCACGTCATAGATGATCTGCGCGCCCGGGTTGCGCGACAGCACTTCTTCCGCGAACAGCATCAGCTGGCGGTCCGGATAGATGATCTGGCCGTCCTTCGTGACGACGCCGAGGCGGTCGCCGTCGCCGTCGAACGCGAAGCCGATCTCGGCGTCGGTGTCCTTCAGCGCCTGGATCACGTCCTGCAGGTTTTCCGGGTGCGCGGGATCGGGGTGGTGGTTCGGGAACGTGCCGTCGATGTCGGTGAAGCGCTCGACGAGCTCGCAGCCGAGCGCCTTGAACAGGCGCGTCGCGAGCGGGCCGGCCACGCCGTTGCCGGCGTCGACGACGAGCTTCATCGGGCGGGCCGGCTTGATGTCGCCGACGATGCGCGCGATGTATTGATCGGCCACGTCGAACTGCTCGTACGAGCCGCTGCCCGTCTCGAAGCGCTCGTCGACGATGCGGCGGTACAGCGCCTGGATCTGCTCGCCGTAGATCGCCGCGCCGCGCAGCACCATCTTGAAGCCGTTGTAGTCGGGCGGGTTGTGGCTGCCCGTGACGACGATGCAAGAATCGACGCGGCGCTCGCCGTCCTTCAGCGCGAGCGGGACGTTCGCCGCGAAATAGCCGACCGGCGTGGGCACCATGCCGACGTCGACGACGTCGACGCCCGCGGCACGCAGGCCGTCGGCCAGCGCGCCGACGAGGTCCGGCCCGGACAGGCGGCCGTCGCGCGCGACGACGACTGCATCGCCGCCCTGCGCGCGCACTTCGCTGCCGAATGCCCGGCCGATCCCGCGCGCCGTGTCGGTGTCGAGCGTCTTGCCGACCACGCCACGAATGTCATATGCCTTGAAGATGGATTGGGAGATCATCGATTCTCTTCTCTCAGTTGCGTGCATGGAAATTTGTCTGGCTCGCCTGGCCGCCGCTCGCCGGTGCCGCGCATGATACATGCTGGCCCGGCATCGAGCGAAACCGCTGGCGCGGAACGGCGGGAGCGCCCCCGATCCCACTTATAATCGCGGGTTTTGATGACGCGCATACCGCCCATTTTAATGCCTAGCCGTCCCGCCGCCGCCAATCTGCAGCCCCCGGGCGCCCTGCCGGCCGCCCTGCGCGCACGCCGCCGCCGCGCATGCTGAAGCGCTTCGGCAACCCGGATGTCGCGAAGGCCGTCGCGAACCTCGTCTGGCTGGGGCTCGAACGGCTCACGCAGATCGGCGTCGCGATCGCGATCAGCGGCCTGCTGGCCCGTTATTTCGGGCCAGATGTGTTCGGCAAATGGCAGTATGCGAATACGCTTCTCCTGGTACTGGCGCCGCTCACCTGGGTGTGCGGCGCGGAAATCCTCGTCCCGACCATCGTCCAGCGCCCGCCCGCCCAGCTCGGCGCGGTGCTCGGCAGCGCGTTCGTGCTGCGCATCGCCGTGTCGGTCGCCGCGCTCGCCGCGACCTGGATCGCGATCGCCGCGGGCGCCTTCGACCCGCTGGTCGGCGCGATGCTCGCGGGCCTCGCGGTCACGATGGTGTTCCGCGAGCCGTTCGTCGGCGTCGTCAACGCGTGGCTGCAGAGCATGACCTACAGCAAGCCACAGCTCGTCACCAGCATGGTCACCGCGCTGGCGAAGGCGCTGCTCGTCTGGCTGCTGGTCCGCGCGGCCGCGGGCCCCGCCCGCTTCGCATGGCTGTGGGCGCTCGAAGCCGCCGCCATCGGCTTCGCGCTGCTGCTGTACTACCGGCATCGCAACGGCGGCGCGCTCGGCTGGACCTTCGACAAGCCGTTGTTCCGGCACTTTGCGACCGCCGGCACGGTGTTCTGGCTCGGCCTCATCTGCATGTACCTGTTCCTGAAGCTCGACCGCCTGATGCTCGAGCGTCATGTCTCGTTCGCCGATCTCGGCCGTTACTCGGCCGCGCAGCAACTCAACGAGAACTGGATCACGCTCGCGCTGATGCTTGCGCAGACGATCGCGCCCGCCTTCGTCTACCGCATGCAGGACGTCGCACGGCTGCGCCGCAACATCGTCCGGCTGATCGCGATGACGGCCGGCCTGATGACAGCCGGCGCGCTCGTACTCGACACCGCTGCCCCGCTGATCGTCGGCAAGGTGTTCGGCCACGGCTACGAGGCGTCGGTCGACATCTTCCGCTGGGCGGTCTGGCTGTCGGTGCCGGCCGGCATCGAGGCGATAGGCAATCTTATCGTTCTCAAATATCAAGCAAAATTCGTGTTGCTGTCGAAATGGCTGCTCGCGCTCGCGATCGCCGCGCTCGTCAACCTGTTCGCGATCCCGCGGCTCGGCCTGTACGGCGCGCTCGTCGGGCTGGCAGCCGGCTACCTGGCCGCCGCCGCCGTCAATTTTTATTACATCCGTTTCAAGCTGCGACCATGACGTCCCCTGATTGCCCGCCCTCGCTCGACGATGTGGCCGTGCTGATGCCGGCCTACAACGGGCACGACGACGTCGTCCGGACCCTCGCGTCGTTTCGCGAGGACACGCCCGTGCACGTGCTGATCGTCGACGACGGCAGCACGCCGCCGATCGTCGCGCCCGACCTGCCCGGCCTCGCGATCGAGGTGCTGCGCATGCCGCAGAACGGCGGCATCGAGCGCGCGCTCGCGGCCGGCATCGACGCGCTGGCCGCCCGCGGCTTCCGCTATGCGGCACGCATCGACGCGGGCGATCTCGCCGCACCGCAGCGCCTCGCGAAGGAGCGCGCGTATCTCGGCGCCCACCCGCGGGTGGCCTGCGTCGGCATGTGGACGCAGGTCGTGACGCGCGCCGGCGAGCCGCGCTTCATGCTGACGCCGGCCACCGACCCGCACACGCTGCACCGCACGCGCTTCCTGCGCTCGCCGCTCGTGCACCCGTCGGTCATGCTGCGCATCGACGCCGTGCGCGAAGTGGGCAACTATCGCGTGAAATACCGCGCAGCCGAGGATCTCGATCTTTTTTTACGGTTAATGCAACGCTACGATTGCGCGAACCTGCCCGAGCTCGGCCTCTATTACGAGCTCAACGAGGGCGGGATCAGCGCGACCAAGCGCCGGCGCCAGCTGGTGTCGACGCTCACGCTGCTGCTGATCCACTTCAACGCGCTGAACCCGTACGACTGGGCCGGCCTCGCCAAGAACCTGCTGCATTTCGTGACGCCGTACCGCACGCTGCAGCGGATCAAGCAGACGCTGTTCGCCGCGCGGCCGTCCGCGTGACGCGGATCCGGCGCTTTCGGTCATTTCGACGCTTTATTTTTTCTTTTTTTCATGTCCGCCACCTCCCCGCTGCGCATCGCGCTCGTCTGCAACACGGCCTGGGCGATCTACACGTATCGCCACGGGCTGATCCGTGCGCTCGTCGCGCGCGGCGCCGAGGTCATCGTGATCGCGCCGCACGACCGCACGGTGCCGCTGCTCGAGCAGATGGGCTGCCGCTGCGTGGCGCTCGCGGTCGCGTCGAAAGGCACGAGCCCGCGCGAGGATCTCGGCACGCTCGCCGCGCTGACGCGTCACTACCGCGCGCTGCGGCCCGATCTCGTGTTCCATTACACGATCAAGCCGAACATCTACGGCTCGGTCGCCGCGTGGCTCGCGCGCGTGCCGTCGATCGCGGTGACGACCGGGCTCGGCTACGTCTTCATCCAGAAAAGCCGCGCGGCAAGCGTCGCGAAGCGCCTGTACCGGTTCGCGTTCCGCTTCCCGCGTGAAGTGTGGTTCCTGAACCGCGACGATCTCGCGACCTTCACCGACGAGCGGTTGCTCGCGCATCCCGATCGCGCGCGGCTGCTGCACGGCGAAGGCGTCGATCTCGAACAGTTCGCACCGGCGCCGCTGCCCGCCGGCGATGCCCCCGTCTTCATCCTGATCGGCCGGCTGCTGTGGGACAAGGGCGTGCGCGAATACGTGGAGGCCGCGCGCATCGTGCACACCCGCTTCCCGAACGCACGCTTCCAGTTGCTCGGGCCGCTCGGCGTCGACAATCCGAGCGCGATCGGCCGCGCCGATGTCGACGCATGGACGAGCGAAGGCGTCGTCGAGTATCTCGGCGAAGCGCACGACGTGCGCCCCCATATCGCGGCGGCCGACTGCGTCGTGCTACCGTCGTACCGCGAAGGCGTGCCGCGCACGCTGATGGAAGCGTCGGCGATGGGCCGCCCGATCGTCGCGACCGACGTGCCGGGCTGCCGCGACGTCGTCGCCGACGGCGAAACGGGCTTCCTGTGCCGCGTGCGCGACAGCGCAAGCCTCGCGGAGCAATTGCTCCGCATGATCGAACTCGGCACGGCCGGACGCGACGCGATGGGTGCGCGCGGCCGGCACAAGGTCGCGGTGGAATTCGACGAGCAGCAGGTCGTCGAGCGCTACCGGCAGACCATTCATTCATTGACAGGCATTACCCTCTGAAGGAGCACCTCTGCAATGACCGCTAAAGGCACCATCCTCGTTACCGGCGGTGCGGGCTACATCGGCTCGCACACGGCCGTCGAGCTGCTCGACAACGGCTACGACGTCGTGATCGTCGACAACCTCGTCAACAGCAAGGCCGAATCCGTGCGCCGCATCGAGCGGATCACGGGCAAGACGCCCTCGTTCCATCAGGTCGACGTGTGCGACGAAGCCGCGCTCGCCAAGGTGTTCGACGCGCACCCGATCACCGGCACGATCCATTTCGCGGCGCTCAAGGCCGTTGGCGAATCGGTCGCGAAGCCGCTCGAGTACTACCAGAACAACCTCGGCGGCCTGCTCGCCGTGCTGAAGGTGATGCGCGAGCGCAACGTCAAGCAGTTCGTGTTCAGCTCGTCCGCGACCGTGTACGGCGTGCCCGAACGCTCGCCGATCGACGAATCGTTCCCGCTGTCGGCAACCAACCCGTACGGCCAGTCGAAGCTGATCGCCGAGCAGATCCTGCGCGACCTCGAGGTGTCGGACCCGTCGTGGCGGATCGCGACGCTGCGCTACTTCAACCCGGTCGGCGCGCACGCGAGCGGGCTGATCGGCGAGGATCCGGCCGGCATCCCGAACAACCTGATGCCGTATGTCGCCCAGGTCGCGGTCGGCAAGCTCGAAAAGCTGCGCGTGTTCGGCGCCGACTACCCGACGCCGGACGGCACGGGCGTGCGCGACTACATCCACGTCGTCGATCTCGCGAAGGGCCACATCGCCGCGCTCGACGCGCTCGCGAAGCGCGATGCGAGCTTCGTCGTGAACCTCGGCACGGGCCAGGGCTACAGCGTGCTGGAAGTCGTGCGGGCGTTTGAAAAGGCGTCGGGCCGGCCGGTGCCGTACGAGCTCGTGGCGCGCCGCCCGGGCGACATCGCCGAGTGCTACGCGAACCCGCAGGCCGCGGCCGACATCATCGGCTGGCGCGCGACGCTCGGCATCGAAGAAATGTGTGCCGATCACTGGCGATGGCAGGAGGGGAACCCCCGCGGTTTTGTATAATCCGCTGTCCATTTTTCGAGCGGTCCCATGCTCAGCTTCGCGTCCGGCTTCATTGTCTCCCTGCTCGTCACGCTGTTCATCGTGCGCTACGCGCACCTTCACGAGAAATTCTCGATCGACAGCGACCTGGCCGGCGTGCAGAAATTCCACGTGCGGCCCGTGCCGCGGGTCGGGGGCATCGGGATCCTCGCGGGCGTCATCACCGGGGCGCTGCTGCTCATGCAGCGCTACCCGACGATCGCCGGCAGCATTCTCGGCATCGTTGCCTGCGGCATGCCGGCGTTCCTGTCCGGCCTGGTCGAGGACCTGACCAAGCGCGTGTCGCCGCGCGCGCGGCTGCTCTGCACGATGGGGGCGGCCGCGCTCGCGTTCTGGCTGCTGCACATCGCGGTCACGCGCATCAGCGTGCCGCCGCTCGATTTCCTGCTTAGCTATGGCGCGATTTCGGCGTTCGTCACCGTGCTCGCGGTCGCGGCGCTCGCGAATGCGGTCAACATCATCGACGGCTTCAACGGGCTCGCGTCGATGGTCAGCTTCATGATGTTCGCGTCGCTCGCGTACGTGGCGTTCCAGGTCGGCGACCCGGTCGTCATGTCCGCGTCGATCATCATGATGGGCGCCGTGCTCGGCTTCTTCCTGTGGAATTTCCCGGCCGGCCTGATCTTCCTCGGCGACGGTGGCGCATACTTCATCGGCTTCATGCTCGCGGAACTCGCGATCCTGCTCGTGATGCGCAACCGCGAGGTGTCCGCGTGGTACCCCGTGCTGCTGTTCATGTACCCGATCTTCGAGACCTGCTTCTCGATCTACCGGAAGAAATTCATCCGCGGGATGTCGCCCGGCATTCCGGACGGCGTGCACCTGCACATGCTCGTGTACAAGCGGCTGATGCGCTGGGCGGTCGGCACGAAGCACGCGCACGACCTGACGCGACGCAATTCGCTGACGTCGCCGTATCTGTGGCTGCTGTGCCTCGTCGCGGTGATTCCCGCGACGCTGTTCTGGCGGCACACGGTGCACCTGTTCGTGTTCGTCGTGCTGTTCGCGCTGACCTACGTGTGGCTGTACCTCAGCATCGTGCGGTTCAAGGCGCCCCGGTGGATGGTGGTGAGAAAGCATCGACGCAGCCACTGAGCCGCATACCGACTTCCGGACAAAAAAAGCGCCCCGCAGGGCGCTTTTTTTGTCTTGCCGTCCGGTTCACGGCCCGGGGCCGCGTCACCCGTTCGATGCGGCGCGCACCGACGGGACGCTCTGCAACACGGGGGCAATGGCCGTCTGATATTCCGGCACCCAGCGCCGCAGGTCGCGCCGCACTTCGTCGTCAGGCAGTACACGATGCTGCATCAGCCACGGCAGCAGCTCGTCGAGGAAATTGTCCGGCACTTCCCGTGCACGCGCGATCCGCAGCTTCGGGTGCGGTGTGCGCGTCGTCGCCTCGTCATCCGCGAGCAGCTCCTCGTAGAGCTTCTCGCCGGGCCGCAGCCCGGTGAACTCGATGCGGATCTGCTCTTCCGCGAAACCATACAGGCGGATCAGGTCGCACGCGAGATCGACGATCCTCACCGGTTCGCCCATGTCGAGGATGAAGATCTCGCCGCCATGCCCCATGCTCGACGCCTGCAGCACGAGCTGCGACGCTTCCGGGATCGTCATGAAGAAACGCGTGATCTCCGGATGCGTGACCGTCACCGGGCCGCCCTTCGCGATCTGCTGCTGGAATTTCGGGATCACGCTGCCCGCGCTGCCCAGCACGTTGCCGAAGCGCACGGTCTCGAACTGCGTGCGCTCGCTCGTCTGCTGCAACGCCTGGCAGGCCATTTCGGCCAGGCGCTTGCTCGCGCCCATCACGTTGGTCGGATTGACCGCCTTGTCGGTCGAGATCAGCACGAAATGACGGACATCGTGGCGAATCGCCGCGCGAGCCACGCGATAGGTGCCGAGCACGTTGTTGCGCAAGGCCTGCCACGCATTGTGCTCTTCCATCAGCGGCACATGCTTGTAGGCGGCCGCATGGAACACGATGTGCGGCGCATGACGCGACATCACCTGGTCGAGCAGCAGCGAATCCTTCGCGTCGCCGATGATCGGCAGAACAGGCAAATCGGGGAAGCGCTCGTGCAGTTCCTCGGTCAGCCGGTACATCGCATACTCGGACAGGTCGAACGCGACGAGTTGCGCCGGCGCGAAACGCAGGATCTGCCGGCACAGCTCGGAGCCGATCGACCCGCCCGCGCCCGTCACCATCACGACGCGGCCACGCAGCAACGCCTCGACGTGCGGCGTGTCGATCGTCACGGCCTCGCGGCCGAGCAGATCCTCGAGATCGATGTTCCGCACCTGCGACAGGAAGCCCTGCCCCGGCATCAGCGCGGTCAGCGACGGCAGCACCATCGCCTTCACGCCGGCCCGCACGCACAACGTCGCGACGCGGCGCTGCACCTCGACGGACGCCGACGGAATCGCGATGATCGCGTATTCGACCTTCATCGCGTCGGTCCAGTGCTTGAGGTCGTTGAACGAGCCCAGCACCTTGTGACCGTATATCTCGCGGCCCTGCTTGGCGACGTCATCGTCAAGCAGGCCGACGAGGCGCCACTCGCCGGAGCGCGACAGCTCGCGCGCGAGGCTCGCGCCGGCCGTGCCGGCGCCGAGCACCAGCACCGGCTTGCCCTTCCCGACGAGCCCGCCGTACAGGTAGTACTCCTTGGTCGCGCGATACAGCGCGCGTGCGCCGCCCATCACCAGGAACAGCATCAGCGGCGACACGAGCAGCACCGAGCGGGGAATGATCGGCGTCGGCTGGAACATCACGGCGCCGATCATCACGATCACGCCGCCGCCGGCCACCGCCTTCGAGATGCGCATCAGGTCGGGCAGGCTCGCGAATACCCAGAGCCCGCGATACAGGCCGAACCCGCGGAACATCAGCGCGTACACGGGCAGCACCCATGTCAGCGCCTTCAGCGCACCGCGCAGGAACTCATGCGGGACGCTACCGTTGAAACGAACGAGATAAGCGAACAACCACGCGGCAAGTACCGCAGTCAGGTCGAACAGGAAAGCACTCAGCGACAGCCACGATGCTTTGGATCGCAACATCGGCGGGAAACCTCATGATTTGTTTTCGGCGGCCTGCCGAATCCGGCGCCAGCGCATGTCAATGACGAGCCCGAGACATACGAGAACGCCGTACCAGGCGGCAAACAGCAACCACTGCTGCGGTTCCGGGCGACCCAATGCCCACAGGGCAACGATTATGCCCGCGAGCATGATGAGGTACCAATATACGGCGGTGCGTCCATGACCGATGCCGGATCGCACCATCCTTTGATAATAATGCTCCCGGTGCGCCTGCCAGAACTTTTCTCCGCGTAACAAACGTCTCAGGAGTGTTACAGATGCATCGGCAATAAAGGGCGCGAAGACCATCGCCGGGAACCAGATCGGCCAGACCCCGCGTCGCCAGCCCCAGTAGCCGAGCGCGCCCGCCATGAACCCGAGTGGAATGGAGCCCGCATCGCCGAGGAACAGCTTCGCCGGATGGAAATTCAGAAACAGGAAACCCAGCGCGGCACCCGCGACTGCGGCGGCACCGGCGACAAGATCAGGGGACGGATGCACACCGGCCAGCGCCGCCACCGCATAGGCCCCGAAACCGAACAGCGCCATCCCGCCTGCAAGGCCGTCCGCACCGTCCATAAAGTTGTAGAGGTTGGTCAGCCAGACCATCGCGAAACCGACACCCGCCAGCAGCCACCATGGGGCCGCGGCCGGATAGCAGGCGATCAGCGCGACGACTGCGGCCAGATGCGCGGTGAACCTGACCCGGGCAGGCAACCCGTGCCGGTCGTCGAATTGCGACAGGGCTGCCAGCGCCGCCGCCGCGACGGCGATCAGCCAGAGCGGCGGCGCGAACCCCAGCATCGCAAGCACGGAAACCGGCACGATGCCCCAGCCGCCGACGCGCGGCGTCGGACGCACGTGCAACGAACGATCGTTTGGAATGTCGGTGGCAAGCCGCCACGCCAGCCCGGTGACGAGCAGCGTGCGCAGGATCGCTGCCGTCACGATGGCGCAGGCCAGCGCCATCGCGGCGGCGGTCGGCCACGTGGAAATCGCGAAATGCATGTCGGTTATTGTTCCGTGTCGCGCGAACGATACCATGCCGCCGTCGCTTCGAGCCCCTGCCGGGTCGAATGGGGGGGCCGCCAGTCGAGCACCCGTGCGATGCAGCCGGTATCGAGCTGCAGGCCGCCCGTCAGGCGGTCGATCGCGGCAGTCCGGCCGGTCAACTTGCCCACCGCGCGCAACACCCCGACCGGAACCGGGAACAACCGCGCCGGCTTGCCAAGCGCCTCGCCGACCATCTGCAGCAGCTCCGTCACGGACGGTGCGTCGTCGTCGGCAACGTGAAAGCAGCCCTGCGCCGCACGCGGGTCGGTCGCACAGTGCAGCAGCGCATCCGCGAGATTGTCGACGTAGACCAGACTGCGGCGGGCGGCGATCGCGCCGAGCGGCAGCGGCACGCCGCGCGCGATCGCATCCATCATCCGCAGGAAGTTGGCGCGCACACCGGGGCCATAGACGAGCGGCGGGCGAACGATCACGACGTCGAGGCCGGTTTGCGACGCAAACTCGAGCAGCGCCTGCTCGGCCTCGAGTTTCGACCGCCCGTACGCATCTTCCGGATGCGGCGGCGCACGCTCGTCCAGCGGCACGCCGCCGTCGGACTCCGCCACCGCCTTCACGCTGCTGACGAACACCATTCGCCGGACCTGGTGGCGATGTGCGGCCTGCGCAACCCGCAACGCACCTTCGACGTTTGCCGCGCGAAATGCGGCAACCGGATCGACGGCGTCGTCACGCATCACGTGGACGCGCGCCGCGAGGTGCACCACGCAATCCGGCGTGAACGCAGCCGGCCACGCCTCGGCGAGGCCCGCGAAGTCATCGGCGGGATGAACCCACTCTCGAACGCCGGCAACACACGCGCCCGAGCGGCGCACCAGCCCGCTCGCGGTATGCCCGTGACGCTGCAGCGCCAGGCAAAGCGCACGGCCGACGAACCCGTTCGCCCCGGTCACGAGCACATCGCTCATAGACACTTCCAGCCGAAGCGGTTGAAGAACTTGAACGCCGACGCCGAGAACATCCGGATGTGCGCGAATCCCTTGCGCGAAGCACCACCGCCATAGTGCGACACCCGCACGGTCGGCACGTACGCAACCCGCGCAACATCGAGCGTGCGCAAGCTCAGGTCGTAGTCTTCGAAATACAGGAAATAGCGCGGATCGAAGCCGCCGAGCTTCTTGAGGAGGCCGGTCCGAAACAGCATGAAGCAGCCGCTGACGATCGGGGGATCCCACACGATGTCGCGATCGTTGATCACGTCCCGCATTTCATATCGGGACAGTCGCGACGAGAAAAACCGCCTGAACCGCGCCGGCATGAAACCCCGCACGGCCAGGTCCAGCACCGTCGGATAGCGGCGGCACAGATACTGAATATGGCCGTCGCCGTCATCGATCCTCGGCGTCAGCAGGCCGACATCCGGATGGGCATCGAAAAATTTCAGCGCGTGCGTGAGCGCATCGGGCTCGACGTCGATGTCCGGATTCAGAATCAGATGGTAGCCGCCATCCGCGCGCTCGATCGCGAGATTGTGCCCTCGCCCGTATCCGACGTTACCCTGGCCGCTCACGGTCACATGGCGGATCCCCGCGGCATCGAGCACGCCCGGGTTCCATCCGGCGTCCGCAAGGCCGCCGTTGTCGATCATGTACAGGTCGACGGCAAATCCGGGGCGGGACTTGCGCGTCGCGTCGACGGCAACACACAAGCTCTCGAGCGTGCGCGCCAGCACCGTCGCGTCAGGCCGATAGACGACGACGGATACCGACAGCCGGTTATCTGAACCGCCCGTCACGCCAGCCGCCCGAGTGGGTCGGCGCCACGCATGCCGGCGCACCGCGCCGCTTCGGCGCCGCGTCGAACGCGCACCGGGGTCATGCCGGACAGGCTGACCGCTACGCGTGCGTCAACGCGCCGCCAGGTACTGCGTGATGATTTCATCGGGATTTCCGTCCGCCTTTACCTGCCCGTGATCGAGCCACACGACGCGATTGCACAGCGTCTTCAACAGGTCCATGTCGTGCGACACGCAGACCATGATGCTGGCCTTGTCGATGAACTCCGTCATCCGTTGCTTGGCCTTGGCGATGAAAGACGCGTCGCCGCCGGCAAACACTTCGTCGAGAATCAGGATTTCCGGATGAACGGCCGTCGCAATTGCAAACGCCAGCTTCATGTACATGCCGGTCGAATAGTATTTCACCGGCGTGTCGATGAATTCTTCCAGCTCCGTGAATTCAATGATTTCGCCTTCCAGGCGGCGCAATTCGTCTTTCGAATAGCCGAGAATGCTGCCGCTGAAATAAATATTGTCACGACCGCTGAATTCGGGATTGAAGCCGGCGCCGATCTCGATGAGCGGCGCGACGCGCCCGGTGATCTTGACGTCGCCGGACTGCGCGGAATAAATGCGGCAGATGGTCTTCAGCAGCGTACTTTTACCGGCGCCGTTATGCCCGACGATACCCACACGATCGCCGCGACGAATCGTCAGACTGACATTCTTCAACGCCCAGAAATCCGTGAATTTCGAATGGGATTTCGAGCGGAAAAACTGCGCAAGGTAGTCTTTCAGACTCGGCGTCTTGTCATGGTAAAGTCGAAATTTGAGCGACACATTTACCACTTCAATCGAAGACATAATCAAAGCCTAAAGATAAGTTTGTTCTCGTACGACCGAAACAGCTTGAGTCCGATCGAGAAGCTTGCGATCGCAGCGCCCAACGCGATGCCGATCACCGTCAACGACGGCAATTCCGAGCGATAAATCGGTGCGCGGAACAGATCCACGAAATAGAGCAGCGGATTGAAACGCAGGATGTCTTGCAGTCGCGGCGAAATGGCGCTCGGCTGGTACATGATCGGCGTCAGGAAGTACAACGCCTGCATCAGCACGCCGATCAGATGCTGCAGATCCCGGAAATACACCATCGCAACCGACAGCATCAGCGCGAGACCGAGCGCGAAGAAATACAGGATCGCGAAAGAAATCGGGAGAAAGAACAAGGCCGGACTGATGCGCGCGCCCACGACAAACGCGATGACGAACAGCGCAACCAGGCCGAACAGCGAATCCAGCAGGCACCCGATCGCGGTCGAGATCGGGAAGATCAGCTTCGGGACATAGACTTTCTTGATCAGCCCTTCGTTCGAGACGATCGAGCTACCCGCCTGCACCACGCATCCGCTGAAGAAGTTCCACGGCACCGTGGCGGCGAACAGGAAAATGGCGTAGTCGCGCAGGCCGAGGCGGAAGATATGCGAGAAAACGACGGCGGACACCGTCATCATCATCAGCGGATTGAGAATCGTCCACAAATATCCGAAGATGGTCCGGCGGTAACGGGCCAGCAGTTGCTGCGTCACCAGTTGGTACAGCACGTGCCGATAGGCAAACAGCTCTTTGGTAAACATTATCGAGTTCAATTGAAACCGGCAATTTGGCAAAATCGGCATGCAAACCAGCCCCGGCGACCGCTCGGCGGCCGCGGACCCGATACGGCGAACGGCTTTCCACGTCTCGCGCCACGCATCGGACTCCGGCCCGGATCGGAGGGGGCGCAAATTATAGCGCACCGGTCGCGCAATCAGCGACCGATCCGGCGCAGGATTACCCTTGCCGCTTCGCCGCCGACGCGAACTTCCGCTTGACCCGCCCCATTACGCCACGAGAAATCAGATAGAAGCGGCGCAATACCCAGATTCCGGGAATCCGCAGCGCGATCGCGCGAAGCCGGCTCCTCGACACCGCGATCGGGTACATGATCTTCGCCAGCTCCTCGGCGTACTTCATCACCTCGTTCGGCGTCATCTGCAGCACCATGCCGTCCCGGGCCTCCACCGCTTTCTGATAGTAGTCGTCCAGTTCCTGCTGACGGACCGATGCAACCGAGTCTTGAGCCGGCACCCGATACTCGGATGTCACCTTCTCGACGAGCTCGAAATCGTTGCGCTGGCAATAGCGCACCCACAAGTCCCAGTCCTCGAGGCGATCCAGTTGCACGTTGAACCCGCCGTACTGCTCGAACAGCGCGCGCCGGAACAGAATCGCCTGAATCGGAATGAAGTTGTGATGCCAGATCGCCGCCCGCGAGAAACCCTCGCGGTACGCTACGTAGCGGCTGGCAACCCGGTACACCCACGGATCATGGCTGACGATTTCCGTATCCACCTGGAACGCGAGCGCATACGCACCGGCCAGGTCCGGACGGCTGTCGAGCTTGCGCGCCAGCACTTCGACGTGGTCGGCAAACAGCAGGTCGTCGTCATCGAGGAAACACGCGTACTTGCCGGTCGACGCCTCGAGCCCGACGTTGCCGGCGACACAGCGCCCTGCTTTCGGAATCGGGTGGTACTGCACCCGTGCAAGCGCGCCCGATGCCCGAACGGCTTCGACGAACGACTGCGCGGTATCCGAGCCGTCCTCCACCACCACGAGTTCGACGTTCGGGTAAGTCTGATGCACGACCGACTGCACGGCCTCTTTCAGCTTGCCCAGGCGCCCCGCACACGTACGCACCACGATGCTCACGAGCGGCGCGTCCGCCGGCACGTGCTCGAACGTTTGAAACGCACCTTCGCGAGATTGCTCGTAGTCCCACCCGCGGAACGAGAACGTGATGTCCGACTGCTTGCGCGTCCGCAGGAAATAGAATCCGTCGCGCAGGATCGTCATCAGGTTCGCAAACAGGCCCTTGATGCGCCCCTGGATCGGCAGCGGGATCATGAACAACCCGAGATACATCGCGAGCCCGCCGACGATCTGGCGCAGCGTGCCGTACCGCATGCGCAACAGGACGTTCGCCCGCGTGCTGCCGAAAAACTGCACCGGCTTCAGCTCGTTCGCGGTTTCATAGGTGTAGTGCCAGCACACGGCGTCGACGCAGTACTTGATGAGATGGCCTCGATCGCGAAGGCGATACGAAAGCTCGACGTCTTCGCCGTACATGAACAAGCGTGACTCGTAACCCCCGACCTGCTCCAGCGCGCTGCGCCGGAACAGCATGCAAGCGCTTGACGCCCAGCTCACCTCGAGCGTGACGGGATCGTAGTACTTCGGATGCTCGTACGGCTTTTGCCTGAACTCCCAGCCCGCGACCCGCGCGTCGTCGGCGACGGCGCGGCGCACCGCGCGCTCGATGGCATCCGCCTCGTACGTCAGGTCGACGTTGGTGACCAGAAAGAAATCCGACTGGCCCGCCGCAAGGTTGGCGTTGTGCCCTGCGCCGAAGCCGACGTTTGCGCCCACGTCCAGCGACACCGACCGGAACCGCTCGCCGAATCGCGCGATCAGGTCGCGCAGCACCTCGACCGTGCGGTCCTTCGAACCATTGTCACGAATCAACACTGTGATCTTGTCGAGCGGATACTGCTGCGCGACGAGACTCTCCCAGAAACCCGCAAGCCAGCGCTCGGAATTGTATGTAACGATGGAAATATCGATACAAGGTAGGTCGGTTGTGCTCAGACTGGACATTGATTCCAAAGGGTGACCGGGGGGAAAGAGTGGTTCTGTCATGTCTACTCGCCTGAACGAGGGACGGGGATACAAGGCGGCAGCGTCCCGGGACAGCCGCTCGCGTTGCAGCTGTCTGGCCGGCGCTGGAGCCGGCACTGGAACTACATGGGCAGCCCCGGACGACAGGGTGCCTCCCGCTCCCGCCACGGATGCCTCTCGTACTCCACGAGACCCCCGTGCGAATGGACGACTCTCGAGTCGAGGAGAGACGCAAACGCGTTGCGATCAGGCCGTTACCGCCGGCACCCGGCCCGTTGAACCATTTGGACTATTTGGACCGGTTCGGCCGCCTGACGACAGGCCCGACAAAGACGGCATTGTCGCATGAATGACTCGGCGGATAATGTTAAAAGGTGTTTCAAGGCCTGTCGAGTTGCGTCCCGGCGGCGTTCCCGCGACGTCCGTGGCTGCCGCGGTACGCCCACGCCAGCCGCCCGCCCCTGACCGCACGCACCGGTCAGGTGCATTCGCGGAAAGGGCACAACAGCGGTCATGTACAATCTCGGCCGTTGTCACTTGCCGCCTCCGCCGATCGAGGCCGACATTCCGTGTATCCGGTGTGTTAACGTGTTCTCGTTCGAGGCTGCGCATTCATCACATGAAACTGACGATTCAAGGTACTGCCCGCCTCTCCAAGCGTGTTCTGTCGCGGCTGCGACATCGCATGACGGCGGGCCGCGGGCCCGCCCGTAGCAACACGGCCGCCAGCCCCAACGGCACGGCTCCGTCGCAAGGCGACCGCGAGCCGGGAAGCGACGCACGATTTCGAGCGTTCGTCGAAGAAAAATTCGATCGCGACGCCTATCTGTTCAACAATCCGGACGTCAAGGCCGCCGGCGTCGACCCCGTCGAACACTGGCTGAAGTGGGGCATCGATGAAGGTCGCTCGATGGCACCGCGCACGGACGTCGTGATCGGCGACATGGATCACATCGAAGGCGCGTCGTGGCAGTACTTTCGCTGGAACGGGCGCCCCGTCGCGGTCCGCGTGCGTCGCCCGATCGGACGCATCCTCGATCAGATCGCTGAACAGGCCGAATTCGATCTCGGGATCGTGGCGGCCGGCGCGAAAGCGATCAGCAATCTTCGCGAATTCGACGCGACCGACCTGCTGGCTCGCGACGGCGTTCACGTGTCGAGAATCTTCGAATCGCTGTCGGTGGTGCCGCGCACCGTCGTCGCGACGCCGTTCCTGTGTACCGGCGGTGCCGAGAAATACGTGGCCGACCTCGTGCAGACGCTTGGCGATTCGGTCGCCGAACCGATCCTCGTGGTGGTGACCGAGGCAACCGAAAAGGAATCCGCCGGCTGGGAAGCGCTGAACATCCTCGCGCCCCTCAAGCGGCACGAGGTGCTGTTCTGGCGTGACGCGTGCGGCCCGGGCCACGCCAGTGCGGCCGTCTTCGCCCGCTTTCTCAACGCCCTTCGGCCCAATACGATCATCATCAACAACAGCCGGGTCGGCCTTGACGCGGTCGCCCAGTTCGGCCGCGGCTTGTCGCAGTACGCAAAGATCTTCTGCACGTTCTTCAGCCTCGGCGTCAACGGCATCGGCGCCCCTTACGGCGCACGCTTCCCGCGCCGCACGCTTTCCTATGCCGCGGCACTGACCGACAACGCGCGCATGGCCGATACCCTCGAGCGCATGTGGGGCGGCATTCGCGGCCCCGGCGTCGTGGAGTTGCCGGCCAAGGCCATGCTGATCGACGAGACGACGTTCGCAGCCCGCCTGGCGCGCCGCGCGCCACGCTGGGCCAACCCCGACCGGCATCGGCGCTGGCTGTGGGTTTCCCGCGTCGAACCGTTCAAGGGCACCGAGATCCTGGCCGCGCTCGCGCAACTGCGCCGCTCGGACGAATTCGACGTGTACGGCCCCGTTCACGGCAGCATTGCGCAACTGGGCCTCTCCGCGCCGAACATTCATCACAAGGGCGTGCTCGAAAACGTGCCGGCCGCGGATTTCGTCGACTACGACGGCTTCATCTTCACCAGCCTGTTCGAAGGCATGCCCAACATCGTGCTGGAAATGAGCCAGCATGCGCTGCCGATGATCCTGGCGGACGTTGGTGGGCTGCGCGGTACGTTCGACGACTCGGCCGTCAAGTTCGTCGGCCACCAGCACCACGCCGTCGAAACGGCCGCCGCATTCAGCACGGCGATGGACGCGGTGTGCGGATCGACCGGCGCGGAAGTCGAACGCATGATCGGTGCCGCGTACCAGCAGGTGGTCGCCCGCCACTCCCCTGCCGCCTACTCGCAGAACGTCAAGACCATCTTCGGACTAGAAAGTGACTGACATTTCCGTCTTCATCGTTTTCCACAAAGAGGCGGCATTTGCGATTCCGGCTCTGGCGAGCATGCATCGACTGGTGAGCGTCGCGCGCGAATCGGGCTTGCGTATCGAAGCACGAGCGTTGCTCGACAACCCCGACCCCCAGACGCTCGACATCGTGAAACAGCGCGGCGCGTGGCTGGATGCACTCGACGTCGTCTCGTGCGGCGACCTGGGCCTGACGAGAAACAAGGGCGTCGAAGCGGCAAGCGGCGAATATCTCGCCTTTCTCGATGGCGACGACCTGTGGGGCAGCCAGTGGCTGACGCGCGCATTTGCGTGCTCGCGCGACGAGCCGGCCGAAGCCCGCTCCATCTGGCACCCCGAAAGTCTGTTCTATTTCCACGAGAGCGATTACGACCGGCACTCGATGAACCATCTGCCGCACCCGTTGGCCCAATCGTTCCACTTCCGCCACCGGGCAAGCGACGAGGAAGGCTTCGATCGCAATTCGCTGTTCCTGAACAACGTCTGGTCAGCCAACATATTCGCGCACCGCAGCATTTACCAGCGGTTCCCGTACAAGCCTGTCGTGAAGTCGATGGGGCTCGGGATCGAGGATTGGACCTGGAACATCGAAACGCTTTGGTCCGACGTCGCGCACCGGATCGTGCAGGATACCGTCCACATCATCCGCGTGAAGGAAATGGGCTCCCTGGGGCAGAGCAATGCGAGCGAAGGGCTGCTCCCGCACATGCCGGAGCAGATTTTCCCCATCGTCGGGAAGCACGAGGATCACCCTCTCCAGGCCAACGGCACGGCCTGACCGACCCGGAATGCCCGTGAGCGGACCGCGATGACGCGCGGTCCGGCAAGCGCTCAGTCCCGCCGGATTTCGGCGAGGCAAAGCGCCAGTGCATCGCGCCAGTCAGGTGCGGCAAGCCCGAACGTCCGCAAGAGCTTTTCGTTCGACAAGCGCGAGTTCGCCGGGCGCACGGCGGGTGTCGGATATTCCGACGACGGAATCGGCAGGACCAACGGACGCGCCTCAAGCGCGGCGAGCTCGACGATCGCGCTCGCAAAACCATGCCACGAGGTTTCGCCACCGGCCGTCAGATGATAGACGCCCGAACGGGACGCCCACCACGCGGGCGCATCGTCGGCGGCAAGCGCCTGCGCGACGACGTGCGCGGTCATCGTGGCGATCGTGTTCGCCCAGGTCGGCGCACCGATCTGATCGGCAACGATCTTCAACTCCCGGCGTTCCGCCGCGAGCCGCAGCATCGTCAGCAGGAAGTTGCGTCCACGCGCGCCATACACCCAGCTGGTACGAAATACGATCGCGGCCGCGCCGACGGCTTCGATCGCCCGCTCGCCCGCGAGCTTCGAGCTTCCGTAGACATTCTGCGGCGCGGGCGTATCGGTCTCGACATACGGCGAGGCCTTCGCACCGTCGAACACATAGTCGGTCGAGTAATGGATCAACGCAGCGCCCAGCGCCTTCGCCTCCTCGGCCAGCACGCCCGGCGCGGTCGCGTTGATACGCATTGCCGCGTCCTCGTCGCGCTCCGCCTGGTCGACCGCCGTGTAGGCCGCGGGATTGACGATCAGCGTGGGCCGCACGTCGCGCACCACCGCCCGAATCCGGTCCGGATCGGCCAGGTCGAGTGCGGCACGGTCTACCGCGACGACACGGCCGAGCCCCTGCAGCGAACGGGCGAGCGCGAACCCGACCTGCCCGCCCACCCCCGTCACGAGAATCCGTCGTGCGTCACTCATACACGTCGGCCTCCGCGAGCGGCTTGCCGGCGGCATCCTTCGCCGCAAGCACCGGTTCGCCATCGAGCTGCCAGTCGATACCCAGCGCGGGATCGTTCCACAGCAGGCTGCGCTCGTGTTCGGGATACCAGTAGTCTGTCGTCTTGTACAGGAACTGCGCGGAGTCGGACAACACCACGAAGCCGTGCGCAAAGCCGGGCGGCACCCACAGCTGCCGATGATTGGCTTCCGACAGCAGTACGCCGACCCACTTGCCGAAATTCGGCGAGCTGCGCCGGATATCGACCGCGATGTCGAGCACTTCGCCCTCCACGACCCGTACGAGCTTCCCCTGCGCATGCTGGATCTGATAATGCAGCCCGCGCAGAACACCCTTCGCCGATCGCGAATGATTGTCCTGCACAAACGTCACGTCCGGCGCGACCTGTTCGGCAAACTCGCGCGCATTGAAGCTCTCGTAAAAGAACCCGCGCGCATCGCCGAACACCTTCGGCTCGATGATCTTGATTTCCGGCAATGCCGTTTCGGTTACTTGGATGGCCATGCCAATTGGTCGTCGAGAATGTGTTGCAGGTATTTACCGTAAGCGTTCTTCGCAAGCGGTCGTGCCAGCGCCAGCACTTGCTCCGCGTCGATCCAGCGCATCCGATAGGCGATTTCCTCAGGGCATGCCACGACCAGCCCTTGCCGCTTTTGCAGCGTCGCGATGAAGGTCGCCGCCTCGATCAGCGAATCGTGCGTGCCCGTATCGAGCCACGCGTAGCCGCGCCCCATGATCTCGACGTCGAGCTCACCGGCCGCCAGATAGCGCGAGTTGACGTCCGTGATCTCGAGTTCGCCGCGCGCCGACGGCTTGATGTCGGCGGCAATATCGCACACCTGCCGGTCGTAGAAATAGAGCCCCGTCACCGCGTAGCTCGAGCGCGGCACGGCCGGCTTCTCTTCGATCGATACCGCCCGGAACGCGCGGTCGAATTCGACCACGCCGTAGCGCTCGGGATCCTGCACGTGATAGGCAAACACGGTCGCGCCAGCCTCCTTCGTGCTGGCCCGCTCGAGCTGCTTCGCGAGGTCGTGCCCGTAGAAGATGTTGTCGCCGAGAATCAGCGCGGACGGATCGTTGCCGACGAAGTCCCTGCCGATGATGAACGCCTGTGCCAGCCCGTCCGGCGACGGCTGCACCGCATACTGGATGTTCATCCCCCACTGGCTGCCGTCGCCGAGCATCGCCTCGAAGCGCGGGGTGTCCTGCGGCGTCGAGATGATCAGCACGTCGCGAATGCCCGCGATCATCAGCGTCGACAGCGGGTAATAAATCATCGGCTTGTCGTACACCGGCAGCAATTGCTTCGATACGACGTGCGTAATCGGATACAGCCGCGTGCCCGAGCCGCCGGCGAGAATAATGCCCTTACGTGCCATCGATCAGACCCTCACGTGCGTTGCGCGTAATTGGTTTCGACCCACTTGCGGTAATCGCCGGACGCGACCTCGTCCACCCATGCCTGGTTGTCGAGATACCAGCGGACGGTCTTCGCGAGCCCCGTCTCGAACGTCTCGGCGGGCGTCCAGCCGAGTTCGCGCTCGAGCTTGCGCGCATCGATCGCATAGCGGCGGTCGTGGCCCGGGCGATCCTTCACATAGGTGATCTGGTCGCGGTACGAACCAGCTGCCTTCGGCCGCGCGGCGTCGAGCAGGTCGCACAGCGTGTGCACGACGTCGAGGTTCTTCTTCTCGTTCCAGCCGCCGATGTTGTACGTCTCGCCCGGCACGCCGCGCGCGAGCACTTCGCGGATCGCGCTGCAGTGGTCGCCGACGTACAGCCAGTCGCGCACGTTCTGGCCATCGCCGTAGACCGGCAACGGCTTGCCCGCGAGCGCGTTCGCGATCATCAGCGGAATCAGCTTCTCCGGGAACTGGTACGGGCCGTAGTTGTTCGAGCAATTCGTCGTGAGCGTCGGCAGCCCGTACGTGTGGTGGTACGCACGCACGAGGTGGTCGGAGCCGGCCTTCGTCGCCGAATAGGGGCTGTTCGGCGCGTAAGGCGTCGTTTCCGAGAACTGCGGATCGGTCGCGGACAGCGACCCGAAGACCTCGTCGGTCGACACGTGCAGGAAGCGGAACGCCGCCTTGTCGGTATCGTCCAGGCCGTTCCAGTGCATGCGCGCCGCTTCGAGCAGCGTGAACGTGCCGACGACGTTGGTCTGCACGAAATCGGCCGGCCCGTGGATCGAGCGGTCGACATGGCTTTCGGCGGCAAAGTGGATCACGGCACGCGGCTTGTGCTCGGCAAACAGTGCATCGAGTGCCGCGCGATCGCAGATGTCGACACGGGCAAACACATGATCCGGATTCTCGTTCAGCGGGGCCAGCGTACGCAGGTTACCCGCATAGGTCAGCTTGTCGACATTGAGCACGGCCTCGCCGGAAGCTGCCATCCAGTCGAGTACGAAATTGGCACCGATAAAACCCGCGCCGCCGGTAACCAGGATCATGAAACGTCCTCTAGTAATAATCATGTGCGGCGCGCCTGACAGGCGCACTTCGCACTTCTTGTCATGTCACAGTGGCCAAGTCTCGGCCGATCAGGCCCGGCATTTTAACCGGTCGCCATGACCGGCCAAGTCACGAGATGTTAATTTCGGAGCGAAAATGCCAATTATAGGAATCCAGCCGGCGCCAACTCCATGCCGCTAACAACTTGATACAGCGCCCCGGCCCTTTGCGCCACAAGAATCCTGTGCCACGCAAGCGGCCCGATGCGGAACGTCCTTTGCGCCACACGCGTATTTGAATGATGCTTTCTCAGCTCACCCAGACTCGTCACGATCCGACCCTCATGCTTTCCCCCCCCATCGCCATCGGCGACATCCAGGGCTGCCATTCGGCTTTCCAGTCTTTGCTCGACAAGCTTTCAGCCCCCGCCGACACGCCGCTGTGGATCGCCGGCGACGTCGTCAACCGCGGCCCGGACTCCCTCGCCTCGCTGCGAGCACTCGTCGACCTCGGCCCGCGCGCGACCGTCGTGCTCGGCAATCACGACCTCCACCTGCTTGCGGTCTCCGCCGGCCTGCGCACCGAACGCCCGGGCGACACCATCGGCGAGATTCTCGACGCGCCCGACGCCGACGCGCTGCTCGATTGGGTCCGCCACCGTCCGTTCGTGCATGCGGAGCACGGGATGCTGCTCGTGCATGCGGGCATGCTGCCGCAGTGGGATGCCACGCTCGTGCTGGAACTCGCCGACGAACTCCAGCGCGCGTTGCGCGCGCCCGACTGGCGCGACACGCTGCAGAAGCTGTACGGCAACGAGCCGTATCAATGGAGCCCGGATCTGAAGAAACGCGACCGGATGCGCGTCGCGTTCAACGCATTCACGCGCCTACGCTTCTGCACCCCCGACGGTACGATGGAATTCAAGGCGAACGGCGGCCCCGACAACGCACCGCCCGGCTACCTGCCGTGGTTCGACGTACCGGGGCGCCGCACGGAGAACGTGACGGTCGTGTTCGGGCACTGGGCCGCGCTCGGCCTGATGCTGCGCGACAACGTCGTCGCGCTCGATTCGGGGTGCGTGTGGGGTAACCAGCTGTCGGCCGTGCGGCTGACGGCCGATCCGGCGCAGCGCACCGTCACGCAGGTGCAGTGCGACGCGTGCCGCGCGCCGGGCGGAGAGTGATTACAGGCTGATTCGCGGGGCCGGGAGGCGCGTCAACCCTCGCGCCCCGGCACGGGTGCATCGGCCGCCTCGTCGGCTGCCGCGCCGGCGCCGATCTCGGTCGTCGGATACGCATGCCTGGCCAGTTCCGCGAGCGACTCGGCCGTCGGCTTGCCGACATTTGCCTGCAGCGTCGCGAGCGCGGCCGCGATCGCGTCGCGTGCCGCCGCAGACGTCGCCCGCCGGTCGCCACCCGGCGCGATCGGTTCGCACACGTACAGGTGCACGACGAGCGGGCCGCCGCGCAACACCATGTCGAGCGACTTGCCGAGCGCCAGCTCGCCCGTGTAGGCCGGCGCGACCGACTGCCGCCGCTGCGCATCCTCGTACATCAGGCAGATCGGCTGCACCGCGCAGCCGGCCGATACCGCGGACTGGAACAGGTTCGCATGGAACGGCAGCAGTTCCTGCCCGTCGGTCGTCGTCCCTTCCGGAAACACGCACATCAGCCCGCCGTTGCGCAGGCGCTCGGCCATTTCGTGCATGACCCGCATCGCCTCCGTGCGCTTCTCGCGCTGCAGGAACACGGTGTCGAGCTTCTCCGCGAGCCAGCCGACGACCGGCCACTGCCGCACCTCGGCCTTCGACACGAACGGCGTCGGCCGCCACGCGTTGACCGCGTAGATATCGAGCCACGACACGTGATTGCCGACCACGAGCGCGCTCGCGTCGAGCCGCGCGCTGTCGTTGTGCACGACGAGTCGCATCCCGCAAATCCGCAGCATCTTGAGCGTCCAGCGGCGCGTCATCTCGGCGCGCCGCGCGGGCGTGACATGCGAAAAACGCAGCGCGACGATCGCCATGCCGCGCAACAGGTGAAAAACGAGACGCAGCTTGCGAAGGGCAATCATGGCGAAGGTCCGGCGTGGTTCAGGGGCGCTCGAACGCGATCTGCCCGGCGACGAGCGTCGTGCGCACGCAGGCGGGCAGTTCGTAGCCGAGGAACGGCGAGTTGTGGCCCTGGCTCTTCAGCGCACGCGGCTCGACACGCCAGTGCGCGCGCGGGTCGAACACGCACAGGTCGGCCGCACTGCCTTCGGCCAGGCGGCCGGCCGGCAGCTGCAGCACGTCGGCCGGTGCGGACGTGATGCGGCGCAGCGCCTGCGCGAGCGGCGTGCGCGTCTCGTCCGCCCACTTCAGCGTCAGCGACAACAGCAGTTCGAGCCCCGTCGCGCCCGGCGTCGCTTCGCCGAACGGCAGCAGCTTCTCGTCGTCGTCGACCGGCGTATGGTCGGAACAGATCGCGTCGATCGTGCCGTCGGCGAGCGCCACGCGAATCGCTTCGCGATCGCGCTCGCTGCGCAGCGGCGGATCGAGCCGGAACTGCGAATCGAAGTAGCCGATGTCGATGTCTATCAGGTGCACGTGATTCACGCCGACGTCGCAGGTCACGGGCAGCCCCTCGGCCTTCGCCTCGCGCACGAGCGCGAGGCCCGCCGCCGACGACAGCCGCGCAAGGTGCACGCGTGCGCCCGTCACGCGCATCAGTTCGAAGATCGTGTGCAGCGCGATCGTCTCGGCCGCGACCGGCACGCCGGACAGCCCGAGCCGCGACGCCAGCGCGCCGCTGGCAGCGACGCCGCCGCGGCCGATGAAGGCGTCTTGCGGGCGCAGCCACGTGGTGTAGCCGTAGGTGCTCGCGTATTGCAGCGCACGCAGCAGCACCTGCGTGTCGCGCACCGGCACGTTGGCATGCGTGAAGCCGACGCAGCCGGACTCGGTCAGCGCGACCATCTCGGTAATCACTTCACCCTTGAGGCCGACCGTCAGCGCGCCGAGCGGATGGACGTTCGCCTGATGCAGGTTGCGCGCGCGGTACTTGAGCATCTCGACGAGGCCCGGCTCGTCGAGCACGGGATCGGTATCCGGCGGGCACACGAGCGTCGTGACGCCGCCCGCGACGGCCGCGGCCATCTCGGATGCGAGCGTCGCCTTGTGCTCGTAGCCGGGCTCGCGCAGCCGCGCGCACAGGTCGACGAGGCCGGGCGCGACGATCAGGCCCGACGCGTCGATCGTCCTGTCCGCGTTGAAACCGGCCGGCGCCGTGCCGAGCGCGGCGATGTTGCCGCCTGCGACGAATACGTCGGCCTGTTGCTCGGTACCGGCGACCGGGTCGATCAGCGTGCCGCCTTTGATATGAATCTTCATGCGCTGTCTGTGAATGCGTTGATTGCGTGAATAGGGATGCGCGAAAGCGGGCTCAGTCGCTGTTGCCGGCGACGATGCCCATCACCGCCATCCGCACGGCGATGCCGAACGTGACCTGATTGAGGATCACTGACTGCGGGCCGTCGGCGACCTGCGAATCGATCTCGACGCCGCGGTTCATCGGGCCCGGGTGCATCACGATCGCGTCGGGCGCGGCGAGCGCGAGGCGCTCGGGCGTCAGGCCCCAGGTCTTGAAGTATTCCTGTGCGGAAGGCAACAGTGCGCCGCTCATCCGCTCGTTCTGCAGGCGCAGCATGATGATCACGTCGACGCCCTTCAGCCCTTCGTCGAGGTTGTGGAACACCTTCACGCCCATCTGCTCGAGACCGCCCGGCAGCAGCGTGCGCGGGCCGATCGCGCGCACTTCCGGCACGCCGAGCGTGGTGAGCGCATGGATGTCGGAGCGCGCGACGCGCGAATGCAGGATGTCGCCGACGATCGCCACGCGCAGCTTCGTGAAGTCGCGCTTGTAGTGACGGATCGTGTACATGTCGAGCAGGCCCTGCGTCGGGTGCGCATGGCGGCCGTCGCCGGCGTTGATCACGTGCACGTGCGGCGCGCAGTGCTCGGCGATCAGGTACGGCGCGCCGCTCGACGCGTGACGCACGACGAACAGGTCGGCATGCATCGCCGACAGGTTGTTGATCGTGTCGAGCAGCGATTCGCCCTTGCTCGTCGACGACGCGTTGATGTTCAGGTTCAGCACGTCGGCCGACAGGCGCGTCGCGGCGATCTCGAAGGTCGTGCGCGTGCGCGTCGAGTTCTCGAAGAACAGGTTGAACACGGACTTGCCGCGCAGCAGCGGCACCTTCTTCACTTCACGGTCCGTCACGCTGACGAACTGCTCGGCCGTATCGAGGATGTGGTTGACGATCGAGCGCGGCAGGCCCTCGATCGACAGCAGGTGCTTCAGCTCGCCGTTTTTCGTGAGCTGCGGGTTGCCCTTCAGGAAGCCGTAGCGAAACCGGTCGGGGCTCGCGGCCGCAGCGGGATTGCCGGTGCGGCCAGTGGTGTCGGTGGTCATGGTGTGCGTGATTCCAACTATGCAAACGGGCCGCGGTGCAAACCGGCGGCCCGGGATACGGTTCGCGTGTCGTTCAGGCGCCGTGCGCCTCGACGCGCAGCGTGAACTGCGCATCGTCGCGCGCGAGCACGAGCGTCGCATCGGCCGGCACGTCGAGCGCGCCACCCGCGAAGCGTGCGGCGACCGGCAGCTCGCGGCCGCCGCGATCGGCGAGCACCGCGAGCTCGACCGCGGCAGGACGGCCGTAGTCGAACAGCTCGTTGAGTGCCGCGCGCACGGTGCGCCCGGTGTACAGCACGTCGTCGACGAGCACGATGCGCGCGCCGTCGACCTCGAACGGCAGCGACGTCGGGCTGGCCTGGCTGTGCAGCCCCTTCTTCGCGTAGTCGTCGCGGTGCAGCGCGACGTTCACGACGCCGAACGCCGGTGCGCCGAGATCGCGCGCGAGGCGCTCGGCAAGCCACGCGCCGCCGCTGTGAATGCCGGCGAGCCGCGGGCCGCCTGGTTCGGCGAAAGCCATGCCGTACGCGGCGCGGATCTGGTCGAGCAGGACGCGGTAAAGCGCCTCGGCATCAATGGTGCTCATGGTCGGACAATTGATCGAGATACTGTTGAAGGATGACGCGCGCGGCCTCGGCATCGAGCATCTCGGCCCGTGCGCGGCCGCGCACGTTGCGCTCGCGCAGCCCGGCCTCGGCCTCGACCGACGAATAGCGCTCGTCGACCCAGGTGACGGGCAGCCCGAAGCGGCCGTTCAGTTGGTTGCCGAAGCGCTTCGCCTGCTGCGTCATGTCGTGCGGCGTGCCGTCCGGATGCATCGGCAGGCCGACGACGAGCGAGTCCGGCCGCCATTCGGCCAGCAGGTCGCCGACCGCCTTGAAGCGGTGTTCGCGGTTCAGGTTCTGGATCACGACGAGCGCACGGGCCGAGCGCGTCAGCGCATTGCCGATCGCGACGCCGATACGTTTTTCGCCGTAGTCGAACGCGAGGAGCGTCGCATCGCGCGCACTCGCGCCACTCATGCGTGCCCTGCTTCGCCGGACAGCATCGACGAGCTGACGCCGAGCAGGCCGAGTGCGGCTTCGAAGCGCTCTTCGGCCGGCGTGTCGAACACGATGCGCGGATCGGCGGCCACAGTCAGCCAGCCGTTGCGGGAAATTTCTTCCTCGAGCTGCCCGGCCCCCCAGCCCGCATGGCCGAGCGTCAGCAGGAAGCGCTTCGGGCCGGTGCCCGTCGCGACCGCCTCGAGCACGTCCTTCGACGTGGTCATCTCCAGCCCGCCCTCGACGGACATCGACGAGTTGTAGCTCGCGCCCTCCACCGGCTCGTGCAGCACGAAACCGCGCTCGGTCTGGACCGGGCCGCCGAAGTACACCGGGATGTGCAGCAGCGGCTCGATGTCGAGCTTCAGGTCGATGCGGTTGAACAGCGATTCGAGGTCGATGTCGGTAGGACGATTGATGACGAGGCCGAGCGCACCGCGCTCGCTGTGATCGCAAAGATAGACCACCGTTCCCGAGAACGTCGGATCGGCCATGTTAGGCATGGCGATCAGGAACTGGTTGGTGAGATTGATGCGATCGGAAGGCTTTGACATGGTTTGAATTTTAGCAAAGACGCCGCGGCCTGACCGAGCCGCGATCAACAAGCAACGCCGCACCGCGCTGGCAACGGCGCGCACGGATCACACGGCACTCTAACACGCGCGCGGGCGCTGTCGGCAGCGTGTTGCGGGCCCGCGCAGCAAGGGCCGCCGGCGCGTGTTCGTCCCCTTGTTCGTCAGGCTCGGCCGAGCGCCGCGCCGAGCGCGCCGGACGCCGCGGTGAGATCCGGCGGCGCGACGCCGGCCGCGATCTTCAGCAGCGCCGCGCGCAGCATGTCGGACGCGTGGCCGTGTGCGTCGAGGCCGCCGTCGGCGAGCGGCACGCCGTGCGCCGCACGCCGCCAGGCGAGGCCGAGCGTGTCGGCCAGGAGCGCCGCGTGGCCGAGCCCGAGCGCGCAGGCGGCCGTGCCGACCCGGTAGGCGGCACCGGACGCATGCCATGCGGCACTCGCGTCGGCTCTGGCCGGATCGGCTGCGAGGTCGGCCATCGACGCATCGGCCGTCTGCAGGAAATCCTCATAGGCATGCGCATTGACCGTCACGACGCCGAGCGCGCGCGTCGGCGCAGCGGCGACCGCATCGTGCTCGGCCCGCGCGGCATCGGCCTCCCACAGCGCTTCGGACGCGGGCGTGCCAGCCACGTGCCAGTCGACCGTCAGCCCGTAGTCGTGCAGCACGTCGACGAGCGCGACATCCTCGGCCGCAGCGCCGAACAGCGCGAAATCGCGCCATAGCAGCGCGACCGTCTCACGCACGAACTCGGGCGGCGCGTCGCGCCGGCCCTGCGCGTGCTCTCCGAGCAGCAGGTTCGTGCGCGCGAGAAAGCGCTTCAGCTCGGGCGCGCCGCTGGCGCGCAACGCGCGCAAGCACGCGGCCGCGAGCCGCCAGAAATTGTATGGATCGTCGTCGGCGAGCGCGGCCAGCATCGCATCGAGTTCGTCGAGCGCCGCGTCGGGCGCGCCGTGTTCCGCGCGCAGCAGGCCAAGCAGCGCCTGTTCGTAGCGGGCGCGAATTCGGGTCGCGAACGCATCGGGCAGCGCGCGCAGCGTGGCCGGCGGCACCGCGCGACCGACGAGCGCGAGCGCGTCGAGCGGCGCGTTTGCACGCAGGTCGGCGGCGCTTTGCGCACGCAATGCACGAAAATGCTCGAATAGAACGGGCGAGCAGGCAAGCTCGCGCAGGTTATGGCGTGCGACGGCCGCGCGGAAATCGCGCAGCGCCGCGCGCCAGCCGGCCGAAGTCGGCTCGACGGCGACCAGCGGCACGGCGGCCGACAGTTGCCCCGCGAAACGCGCGGCCGGCAGCCAGCCGGCTTCCGCCAGCACGGCCGCCGCGGCGGACAGCGGCGCGGCCGCATCGTCACGCTGCTCGAAAGCGTCGGCGGCCGCCGCAAGCCATGCGTCGGCCGCACGCACGGCCCCGCCGCGCGGGTTGGGCAGTGCATCAGGGTGGGGAACGTTCGCCGGTTCTGGCCTCATGGACACGCGCGCCTGTCATCGTCAAGTCGCTCGCGCGACCCTCGGCGCGCAAGCGCCGGGCCGATGCGAGACCTGAGCGGTGTGTCCGTGGGCCAGCGATCCGGTCAGATCTGGACCATCTCGAAGTCTTCCTTGCGGGCGCCGCATTCAGGGCACGTCCAGTTGATCGGGACGTCTTCCCAGCGCGTGCCCGGGGCAATGCCCTCTTCCGGCAGCCCGGCTTCTTCGTCGTAAATCCAGCCACAAATCAGGCACATCCAGCTCTTGTATTCCATCTTAAGCCGCGTCGGGAAAGTCGGTAAATTCGGGAGCCATGATGGTACCGTGTCGGGGCCGGACTGCCTAGCAATCGCGCTGGAGTAACGCGACTACGTTGCGCTGCGCTAAAAAATCCGTCGTGCGGGCCGGATTCCGCCGCATAATGACTGAAAAGTGCGGCCTGCCGGGCAACACAGGGCCGAAAACGCCCATTTCGCCTCGCCGTCCGCATGTCCGTCGCTTGTCCGTTTTTCTCTTGCCCCATTTTTACATGTCCAGCAACGCCCCTCCGATCGTCCTCACCTTCGGCCTGTCCGATCCCACCGGCGGCTCTGGCATTCAAGCCGATCTGTTGACCCTGGCGAGCATGGGCTGTCACGGTGTGTCCGTCCTGACGGGCTACACCGTGCGCGACTCGGCCGCTTGCGACGAAGTGACGGGGCTCGATCCCGACGTCGTCGCCGCCCAGGCGCGCATGCTGCTCGAGGACATGCCGGTCGCCGCGTTCAAGATCGGCGCCACCACGCGCGCGGAAGTCGTCAGCGCGATCGCCGAAGTGGTCGCGGACTACGACGGCGTGCCGCTCGTGCTCGCGCCGGATTTCACGCTCGACGACGAGCACGTGCTCGCCGCCGACGACCTGCGCGAATCGATCGCCGACCTGCTCGCACCGCAAACCACGCTGCTGGTCGCCGACTACGCGACGCTGATCGCGCTCGCGCAGCCGGACGGCGATGCCGAGGCGCCGAATCTCGATGCGGCCCTGTCGCACCTGCTGTCGCAAGGCTGCGAATACATCCTGTCGTCCGAGACGGGTTCGCACCGGCTCGTCAACACGCTGTACGGCGAGGAAGGCCAACTGCGCGAGGACATGTGGGATCGTTCGCCGCACCGGCTGATGGGCATCACCGACACGCTGGGCGCAGCAATCGCGGCGCTGCTCGCGAACGGCCAGGAGCCGCCCGAAGCCGTGCGCGAAGCGCAGGAATACCTGTACCAGGCCGTTCGCGACGCGTTCCGGCCCGGCATGGGGGCATACCTGCCCGACCGGTTCTTCTGGGCGCGCAGCAACGAAGACTCGGACACCCCGCCCGCCGCGAAGGCCGACCCGGTGCCGAGGACATCGCACCGGCACTGAAGCGGACACGGCGGGGCATGCCCCGCCGTCGCACCTGCCGCGCCGCTTTGGGCGCGACCGCTCCGGCTGCCCCGCGCACGCACCGAAATCTGCACGCATAAAAAAAGACCCGCATCGCTGCGGGTCTTTTCTTTTGGCTGGAACGCGCATCGCTGCGCGTTCCGGACAATCGACCGAAGTCGATTACATGTCCATGCCCATGCCGCCCATGCCGCCCGGCATGCCGCCCGGCATCGGTGCATCTTCCTTCGGCAGTTCTGCGACAGCTGCGTCCGTCGTCAGCAGCAGGCCTGCAACCGAAGCTGCGTTCTGCAGTGCGGTGCGCGTGACCTTGGTCGGGTCGACGACGCCGGCTTCAACCATGTCGACGTACTCGCCCGTTGCTGCGTTGTAGCCGTAGTTGCCCGTACCTGCAGCAACTGCCGCCACCACGACGCTGGCTTCTTCGCCGCCGTTCGTGACGATCTGGCGCAGCGGCTCTTCCATTGCGCGCAGCACGATCTTGATGCCGGCGTTTTGATCGGCGTTAGCGCCGGTCAGGCCTGCGATCGCGGTGCGAGCGCGGATCAGCGCAACGCCGCCACCTGCCACGATGCCTTCTTCCACAGCTGCGCGCGTTGCGTGCAGTGCGTCTTCGACACGTGCCTTCTTTTCCTTCATTTCGACTTCGGTCGC
Organism: Burkholderia sp. AU45251; assembly: GCF_030482905.1. Classification (NCBI taxonomy): domain Bacteria; kingdom Pseudomonadati; phylum Pseudomonadota; class Betaproteobacteria; order Burkholderiales; family Burkholderiaceae; genus Burkholderia; species Burkholderia sp. AU45251. The sequence goes on from NZ_JAUJQH010000024.1 coordinate 55,387, forward strand.
TGCGCCGACCTTGATCACTGCAACACCGCCGGCCAGCTTGGCCACGCGCTCTTGCAGCTTTTCACGGTCGTAGTCCGACGTCGCTTCTTCGATTTGCGCGCGCACTTGCTTCACGCGTGCTTCGATGTTCACGGCTTCGCCTGCGCCGTCGATGATCGTCGTGTTTTCCTTGCCCACTTCGATGCGCTTCGCCTGGCCCAGTTCTGCCAGCGTTGCCTTCTCGAGCGTCAGGCCGGTTTCTTCAGCGATCACCTGGCCGCCGGTCAGGATCGCGATGTCTTCCAGCATCGCCTTGCGACGATCGCCGAAGCCCGGCGCCTTGACCGCAACGGTCTTCAGGATGCCGCGGATGTTGTTCACGACCAGCGTCGCGAGTGCTTCGCCTTCGATGTCTTCAGCGATGATCAGCAGCGGACGGCCAGCCTTCGCGACTTGCTCGAGTACCGGCAGCAGATCACGGATGTTCGACACCTTCTTGTCGTGCAGCAGCACGAACGGGTTGTCGAGAACAGCGACTTGCTTTTCCGGGTTGTTGATGAAGTACGGCGACAGGTAGCCGCGGTCGAATTGCATGCCTTCGACGACGTCGAGTTCGTCAGCCAGCGACTTGCCGTCTTCGACGGTGATCACGCCTTCCTTGCCGACCTTGTCCATCGCTTCAGCGATGCGATCGCCGATCGACGTGTCGCTGTTCGCCGAGATCGAGCCGACCTGTGCGATTTCCTTGTTCGTCGTGCACGGCTTGCTGATCTTCTTCAGCTCTTCGACAGCCGCTGCGACTGCCTTGTCGATGCCGCGCTTCAGGTCCATCGGGTTCATGCCCGATGCGACGTACTTCATGCCTTCGCGAACGATCGATTGCGCGAGGACGGTTGCCGTCGTCGTGCCGTCGCCTGCGTTGTCGCTGGTCTTGGAAGCAACTTCCTTGACCATTTGCGCGCCCATGTTCTGGAGCTTGTCCTTCAGCTCGATTTCCTTCGCGACCGACACACCGTCCTTGGTGACCGTCGGGCCGCCGAAGCTGCGCTCGAGCACGACGTTGCGGCCCTTCGGACCCAGCGTGACCTTGACTGCGTTGGCGAGAATGTTCACGCCTTCGACCATCTTCGAACGGGCGGAATCGCCGAATACGACGTCTTTAGCTGCCATCTTCTAACTCCTTGAATTCTTGGGAATATGTACCGTCGGTGGACGCGCTTACTTGGCGTTGACCACGGCCATGATGTCTTCTTCGCGCATGACCAGCAGTTCGTTGCCGTCGACCTTCACGGTCTGGCCTGCGTACTTGCCGAACAGGACGCGATCGCCGACCTTCACGTCGAGCGCGATCGGGGCGCCCTTGTCGTCGCGCTTGCCCGGGCCGACGGCCAGGACTTCGCCCTGGTCCGGCTTTTCAGCAGCGGCGTCGGGGATCACGATGCCCGAGGCGGTCTTGGTTTCCTGATCCAGGCGCTTGACGATCACGCGATCGTGCAAAGGACGAAGGTTCATATTCACTCCTCTCTTGACTGAGATTGAAGAACGCTTAGGGAATCTGCCCGGCTTGTCGCCCGGCAGAGAATTGTTAGCACTCTCGTGCAGCGAGTGCTAATTATATGGACGGGTTTTGACAAATTCAAGAAGGGAAACTGGAGGAATTTTCAGTGTGGCGATGCGGCGGGAAAGGCACGCAAAAACAATAAAAAACCCTTTTAAAACAATAATATGACGAACTTTTCCCGGCCTGGCCGGCGGGCCCGCGCGGCCCGCGAATCTCATTCAGCCCCGTTTGGACACCGGGTAAGCACGGAGTTCCTGCGATCGGCGGCATCGCATGAAAAAACCTGTGCGGGCGTCGATTCCGTCCGCCGCGACGCGCCCGTCCCCCTCCACCTCGGCAGTTTCATCCCCCCTCGCGCGGATCCATCGATCCGCATCAAATCATACATTGTCATTACGCAGACATTTACGGTTTGCCTCGTACAAAACACGTGTCAGGCCCCATCCGTAAGGGTTCGGATTACAGACAGTAATTTAGATGCGAATCATTCTCGTTTACATTGACTTTCCCATTTGACACTCCTACGATGCGCCGCGTTGCGTTCATCTTCGTGCCCTGGCCGATCGGTGCCGAGCGTCCGGACAGCGACCGACAAGCAGGATTCCTTACCAAATAAAACCAGGGATTTGATATGACGTTTGCGTCGTTCCAGGGAGACAGCGTCCGTGCCCGGATGCGCCCCGCCGCCTGTGCGGCCGTCCTCGCGTGCGCCGCGTTCGCGAGCGGCGCGGCTTTCGCCGACACGCCCGTCGACGCGCAGCCCGAAGCGCCCGAGGCCGACCTCGCGATCCACGCGAAGCCGACCAACGCGTTGACCGGCATCTGGACGCGCCAGAACCTGCTTGGCGACATGGGCGGCATCCGCCCGTGGCTCGGCAAGTACGGCGCGACGCTGCAGATCACCGAAACCAGCGAATACCTGGCGAACCTGCGCGGCGGCCTGAACCGTGGCGGCGCGTACGACGGACTGACGACGGCCACCTTGACGGTCGACACGCAGAAGGCGATCGGCCTGCCCGGCGGCACGTTCAACGTCAGCGCGCTGCAGATCCACGGCACCAACCTCAGCACGAGAAACCTCGGCACGCTCAACACCGCGAGCGGCATCGAGGCGCAGGGCACGACGCGCCTGTGGGAGCTCTGGTACCAGCAGTCGTTCCTCGACAAGCGCGTCGACGTGAAGATCGGCCAGCAGAGCCTGGACCAGGAATTCATGGTCAGCACGTATGCGAACACGTTCGTCAACACGATGTTCGGCTGGCCCGCGCTGCCGTCGTACGACTTGCCGAACGGCGGCCCCGCGTATCCGCTCGCCGGCCTCGGCGTGCGCGTGCGTGCGCAGATCACGCCGAAGGTCACCGCGCTCGCGGGCGTGTTCGACGGCGATCCGCTCGGCAACAATCCGAGCAACCTGAGCGGCACCAACTTCAACCTGCACAACGGTGCGCTCTACATCGGCGAACTGCAGTACGCGCTGAACCAGCCGTCCGACGGCGAAATGGACACCGGCCACTCGAACGGGCTGCCGGGCACCTACAAGATCGGCGTCTGGTATCACAACGGCCGCTTCGCGGACCAGAACGTCGGCACCGACGGGCTGTCGCTCGCGGACCCCGCATCGAACGGCAACGCGCAGCAGCGTCACGGCAACTACAGCTTCTACGCGGTGGCCGACCAGATGGTCTGGCGTCCCGACCCGACCGGCCCGCGAAGCCTCGGCGTGTTCGCACGCGTGATGGGCGCGCCGGGCGACCGCAACCTGGTGAGCTTCTCGGCCAACGCGGGGATCGTGCTGAAGGCGCCGTTCGAAGGCCGCGACAACGACAGCGTCGGCCTCGGCGTCACGTACATCCAGGTCGGCAACCACGTGACCGACCTCGACCAGACCGCGCGGACGTTCGCAGCCAGCCCGTACGGCGTGCGCACCCGCGAGACGACGCTCGAAGCGACCTACCAGTACCAGGTCAACCCGTGGTGGATCGTCCAGGCCGACGCGCAGTACACGTTCAATGCCGGCGCCGGCCAGAACCCGAGCGACGCGACCCAGCCGCTGCGCAATACGTTCGTGCTCGGCGCCCGTACGACGATCACGTTCTGAGCGACGCGCACGCTGCCCAATTTCGCGCGCCGCCCGGACGGCGCGCTCCCCAGGAGAGTCACATGAATCCATCCGCCCCGCTTCGCCGCCTCGCGACGGGCGCACTGGCTGCCGCCGCACTAACGGCCGCCGCCGGCGCACTCGCCGAGCCGCAAGGTTTCCTCGAGACGCTGCATCGCCACACCACGCTCGTCAACACGGTGCCGGACAACGGCGACCAAAACCCGTACGCGATCGCGGTCGCGCCGGTGTCGGCCGGCACGATCCAGGCGGGCGACGTGCTCGTCGACAACTTCAACAACTCGGCGAACCTGCAAGGTACCGGCAGCACGATCGTCAACTACCGCCCGTCGACGAAGCAGCTGAGCCTGTTCGCATCGATCCCGCGCGACCTGAAGGCGTGCCCGGGCGGCGTCGGCCTGTCGACGGCGATGACGATGCTGAAATCCGGCTGGGTGATCGTCGGCAGCACGCCGAGCAACGACGGCACGACCAACACCAAGGGCGCCGGCTGCCTGATCGTGCTCGATCCGCAAGGCAAGATCGCATCGACGTGGTCGACCCCGAACATCAACGACCCGTGGGGCAACATGGCCGTGGTCGACCGCGGCGACAGCGCGACGCTGTTCGTCAGCATGGCCGGCTTCGGCGTCGGCGGCGCGGACGGCAATCCGCCCGTCTACAAGCAGGCGACCGTGCTGCGTCTCGATCTCGACGTGCCGGCCGGCAAGCCGCCCGTGATCAAGCAGGAAACGGTCGTCGCGAGCGGCCTCGGCGCGCAGGCCGACAAGGGCGTATTCCTGGTCGGCCCGACCGGCCTCGCGCTGTCCGGCGACCAGAAGAAGCTGTACGTGTCGGACGCGATCGGCAACCGCATCGTCGAGATCGACGACCCGCTCACGCGCGACACCAGCGCGGGCGTCGGCCGCCAGATCACCGCCGACGGCTTCCTGCGCCGCCCGCTCGCGCTCGCGACCGCGCCGAACGGCCACCTGCTCGCGACCAACGCGCAGAACGGCCAGGTCGTCGAGATCGACCCGGTCGCCGGCAAGCAGCTCTATGCGCGCTGGATCAATACCGACAAGGCGCAGACGCCCCCCGGCAACGGCAACCTGTTCGGCATCGCGATGACGCCTGAAGGCGACGGCTTCTACTACGTCGCGGACGACGTCAACACGCTGTTGCTCGCGAAGTAATGGAGCCAACCATGGCAGACGATTCCAACCAGCCCCCCCGCCCCGCGCGGCGTGGCTTCCTGAAGGCGGGCGGCGCCGCGGTGGCCGCCGGCCTCGCGGCGGCGTCGATCCCGGCCGCGAAGGCCGCGGATGCGCCCGCCACCGCCCCCGCTTCCGTGCATGACGGCGTCGAGCCGTTCTATGGCAAGCACCAGAGCGGCATCGCGACGCCGCAGCAGCGCCACGCGTATTTCGCGGCGCTCGACCTGACGACCGCGCAGCGCGCGGACGTCATCGCGCTGCTGAAAACCTGGACCGACGCTGCCGCACGCATGACGCGCGGTGATACCGCACTGCCGCTCGCCGCGACGGGCAGCGACGAAGTCGCGCCGGCCGACGGGGGCGACGCGCTCGGCCTCGGCCCTGCGCGCCTGACGATCACGTTCGGCTTCGGCCCCGGCATGTTCGCGCTCGCCGGCAAGGACCGCTACGGCCTCGCGAAGCATCGCCCCGCCGCGCTCGTCGACCTGCCGCGCTTCAATGGCGACCAGTTGCTGCCCGAAAAGACCGGCGGCGACCTGTTCATCCAGGCGTGCGCGGACGACGCGCAGGTCGCGTTCCACGCGGTACGCCAGCTCGTGCGCCTCGGCGCGAAGGCGACGCAGATGCGCTGGGGCCAGGCCGGCTTCACGTCGGGCAAGCCCGGCGAGACGCCGCGCAACCTGATGGGCTTCAAGGACGGCACGATGAATCCGCCGATGTCCGATCCGGCCGCGATGGATGAATTCGTTTGGGCCGGCAGCGAAGGCCCGGCATGGATGAACGGCGGCACCTACACGGTCGTGCGCCGGATCCGCATCACGCTCGAGCACTGGGACAACACGGAGCTCGGGTTCCAGGAGCAGGTGGTCGGCCGTCACAAGTACAGCGGCGCGCCGCTCGGCCAGAAGCACGAGTTCGAGGCACTCGATCTCGACGCGGCCGACAAGGACGGCAACCCGGTGATCCCCGACAACGCGCACGCGCGCCTCGCATCGCCGCAGTTGAACAACGGCGCGCAGATCCTGCGCCGCGCGTACTCGTACAACGACAGCACGAATTTCTACATCGAGCGCTGGCCGCCGTGGCGCCAGCAGACCGAGTACGACGCGGGGCTGATGTTCGTCGCGCACCAGCGCGACCCGCGCAAGGGCTTCATTCCGATCAACGAGAAGCTCGCGAAGCTGGACATCATGAACCAGTTCACCACGCACGTCGGCAGCGCGATCTTCGCGTGCCCGCCGGGCGCGCAACCTGGTTCGTACATCGGCGCCGCGCTGTTCGACGCATGACGACACGCAACGCAAGCCAAGGCACTCCTTCCCGGCCCGGCCGGGAGCAACCTGCTAAACACGACATGAACACTTCACCCGTTAGCCGCCCGCTGCGGCACCTGATTTCCGCGGCCGCCGCCGCACTGATGCTGACCGGCGCACTGCACGCCGCACGCGCGCATGCCGCGACGCTCACGCTGTACAACGCGCAGCACGAGCAGGTCGTCAACCAGCTCGTCAAGGACTTCGAAGCGCAGAGCGGCATCACCGTGAAGGTGCGCTCGGGCGAAGGCCCGGCACTCGCCGCGCAGCTCGCCACGGAAGGCGACCGCACGCCGGCCGACGTGTACTTCACTGAGAACTCGCCGGAGCTCGTGCTGCTCGACCGCAAGGGCCTGCTCGCGAAGACCGACGCCGCCGCGCTGCAGTCGGTGCCCGCGCGCTTCAACCCGGCCGACGGCAACTGGGTCGGCGTGCTCGCGCGCGAGAACGTGCTCGTCTACAACACCGCGAAGATCCAGCCGCAGCAGCTGCCCGCTTCGCTGCTCGATCTCGCGAAGCCCGAGTGGAAGGGCAAGGTCGGCGTCGCGCCGAGCGATGCGGACTTCCTGCCGCTCGTGAGCGCGGTGCTCGCGCTGCACGGCGAAGCCGCGACGCTGCAATGGCTGAAGGGCCTGAAGGCCAACGCGCAGATCTTCGACGACGACGAAGGCGTGACGGCGGCCGTCAACCGCGGCGGCGTGCTGACCGGCATCATCAACAACTACTACTGGGACCGCCTGCACGCCGAGCTTGGCGACAAGTCGACCCGCAGCGCGATCTACCACTTCGGCAAAGGTGACGTCGGCGGTGCCGTCAACGTATCGGGCGCCGCGGTGCTGAAGGCCTCGAAGCACCAGCCGGAAGCGCAGAAGTTCGTCGCGTATCTCGTCAGCGAGCGCGCGCAGAAGCTGATGGCGGGCGGCCATATCAGCTTCGAGTATCCGCTGCATCCGGGCGTCGCGCCCGATCCGATCCTGAAGCCGTTCAACGAACTGAGCCCGCCGGCGCTGACGTTCGAACAGCTCGGCGACGACAGCCAGGCCGGCAAGCTGCTGCGCCAGGCCGGCCTGCTCTGACCATGAGCGACGCCGTGTCCCGCACGGCGCGCACCGCGCGCGACGGCGAGCGCACCGCGACGCGGCGGCGCCCGTCGCGCGCGCTCGTCGCCGCGGCCGCGTGCGGGCCGCTCGCGATCCTGCTGCCGCTCGGCTTCACGCTGTACCGCGCGGCCACCTTCGGTCTCGACGATGCGATCGAGTTGATATGGCGCCCGCTCGTCGGCGAACTGCTGGTCAACACGCTGTCGATCACGCTCGCCGCGACGCTCGCGTGCACGCTGCTCGGCACAGCGGTCGCGTGGTTCATCGAGCGCACCGACCTGCCGGCCCGGCCGCTGTGGACCGCACTCGCGGCGGCGCCACTCGCGGTGCCCCCGTTCATCACGAGCTACGCGTGGGTGTCGCTGAGCCTCGACCTGCAGGATTTTCTCGGCGCGCTGATCGTGCTGACCTCCGCCTACTTCCCGCTGGTCTACCTGCCGGTGGCCGCCGCGCTGCGCGAGCTCGATCCCGCGCTGGAGGAAAGCGCGCGCACGCTCGGCTGCTCGCCGTGGCGCACCTTCTTCCGCGTCGTGCTGCCGCAGTTGCGCCCCGCGCTGTGCGGCGGGATGCTGCTGGTCGCGCTCGGCGTGCTGTCCGAGTTCGGCGCGTTCCAGCTGCTGCGCTTTCGCACCTTCACCACCGAGATCTACGCCGAATACCGCACCGCGTTCGACGGCGGCGGCGCATCGCTGCTCGGCTGCGTGCTGATCGCGCTGTGCCTGCTGTGCCTCGCGATCGAGGCACGCGCACGCGGCCATGCGCGCTACGGTCATACGCACCGCGCCGCGCGCCGCGTCGCGATGCGTTATCCGCTCGGCCATCTGCGCGGCCCCGTCACCGTCGCGTTCGCCGCGCTCGCCGCCGCGACGCTCGGCGTGCCGCTCGCGATGATCGGCTACTGGCTCACGCAACAGGGCGCGGCCGCCGTCACGCCGGCCGACGTGTCGCCCGAGCTGCTGTGGCAGGCCACGCTCGCGTCGTCCGGCTACGGCCTGATGGCGGCAGCCGTCACGACGCTGCTCGCGCTGCCGCTCGCGTTCCTGATGGTCCGCTATCCGGGACGCGTCGCGACGCTCCTCGAGCGCACGGCGATGACCGTGCAGGGCGTGCCGGGCATCGTCGTCGCGCTGGCGATCGTGTCGATCACGGTACGGCTGCTGCAGCCGCTCTACCAGAGCGCACCGGCACTCGTCGCCGCGTACGCGATCCTGTTCCTGCCGCTCGCGGTCGTCAGCGTGCGCGCCGCGCTGTCGCACGTGCCGGCCCGGCTCGAGGAAACCGCGCGTGCGCTCGGTCTCGGCTGGCGCGCCACGCTCACGCGCGTGGTGCTGCCGCTCGCGGCACCCGGCCTCGGCGCAGCCGCGACGATGGTGTTCATCTCGGTCATGACTGAACTCAACGCGACGCTGTTGCTGTCACCGATCGGCACCCGCACGCTCGCGACCCAGGTCTGGAGCGATACGGCAACGCTTGCATTCGCCGCCGCGGCGCCCTACGCGGCGCTGCTCGTCGCGCTGTCGCTCGGCGCGTCGGGACTGCTGTTCGTGCTGCTCGGCCGCGCGTCGGTGCGCGACTGAACACCGCCCTTTTTCCCCGGAACCGCCCATGAGCGAACTACGCATCCACGGCCTGTCCAAATCGTTCGGATCGCATACCGTCCTGCACGACATCGATCTCACGGTGCGGCGCGGCTCGCGCCTCGCGCTGCTTGGCCCGTCCGGCAGCGGCAAGACCACCCTGCTGCGCGTGCTGTGCGGCTTCGAACGCGCCGAGCGCGGCACCGTCGAAATCGACGGACGCCGCGTGGCCGCGCCCGACGTGCACCTGCCGCCCGAACAGCGCCGGATCGGTTACGTGCCGCAGGAAGGCGCACTGTTTCCGCACCTGTCGGTGGCCGACAACATCGCATTCGGGCTGCCGCGCGCGGCGCGGCGGCGCCATCATCGCGTCGATGAACTGCTCGAGATGGTCGGGCTGCCCGCGTCGTATGCGAGCCGTGCGCCGCAGCAACTGTCCGGCGGGCAGCAGCAACGCGTCGCGCTTGCACGCGCGCTCGCACCCGAGCCGTCGCTCGTGATCCTCGACGAACCGTTCTCCGCGCTCGATACGTCGCTGCGCCACGAAACGCGCAGCGCGGTCGCCGATGCGCTCGCCGCGGCGGGCGCGACATCGGTGCTCGTCACGCACGACCAGCCCGAGGCGATGACGCTCGGCGACGAAGTGGCGGTGATGTGGCACGGCCGGCTGGTACAGACGGCCGTGCCGCAGACGCTGTACCGGCAGCCGGTCACGCGCGACATCGCGTCGTTCGTCGGGCAGGCCGTGCTGCTCGCCGGCCGTGTGCGCAACGGGCACATCGCGTGCGCGCTCGGCGAACTGCCGCTCGTCGCGTCGCTGCCCGACGGGCCGGCCGATGCGATGCTGCGTCCCGAGCAGATCGGGATCGTGCCAGTTGCGCAGGCCGATGCGGCGCGCGGCCATACGGCGCGCGTCGAAGCCGCGCAGTTCGCGGGCCAGGACGCCGACGTGCTCGTGCGCCTCGAGGCCGATCTCGACGTGCTCGTGCGCGTACGCGTGCCGGGACACCGGTGTCCGGCCGTCGGCGAACGTGTCGCGCTCGCGGTGGATGGTGCGGTGATGGCGTACGCGCGCTGAGCGGCGCGGTCCGTCGCTCAGCGCTTTCACTCGTATTCACACGCCATCAGGCGTCCGCACAGTCCGCATCCGGCAACGGCCGGAAGGTCCGGCCATCCGTCTCGACCGCCGCACCCAGCAGCCGCGCGAGCCCCTTCGCGCCTTCGCGCATCACGACGTCGTGATTCCATCGGAACAGCGGGCGGGCAAGCGGCTCCAGCCGGTTCATCCAGCGCACGTGCGTACGGATGTGCCAGTCGTAGCGCACGATCGTGCGGGCGCCGTCGGCGGCGAACGTCCAGCATCCGTCGCCTTCGATCGCGCCGCTCGCGCGGCCTTCGAGCCGATGCGGCGGCTCGACGCGTCGCACGCGCATGTCGAAGGCCAGCCGGTACGGCAGCGCCCCCTTCCACGTGTACCGGTGCAGCGCGCCGACGCCGCGCGCATCGCCCGGCTCGATCTCGACGGTGCTCACGGCGCCCTTCCACCAGCCGGGCCAGCGGTCGACCTGATAGATCGCGTCCCACACCACCGCGAGCGGCGCGTCCACGCGCCAGGTCGTCGAGAACCGGTATTCCGCCATGCAGCCTCCGGCCTGCCCGTCAGGGGCATGAGTCAGCGCACCGCTCAGGGTGCGAAGAAGCGTTCGGGAAACGCGATGTCGATCTCGACGTCGTCGAGCGTCACGGTTTCGAGCGGCACGTCGTCATCGTCCGCGAAGCTGACGACCTTCAGCGGAAAGCCGTCCTCGGTGTCCAGCCACAGCCGGTAGCGATGCACGCCATCGACCGCGTGCGCAGGCGCGCCCGTGACCGACACGCGCAGCGCGGTCCGGCCGCCGACGGCCTCCTCGCCTTCGGTCACCGTCGCGCCGCCTTCCTGCAGCGCATGGACGTTGCGCAGCAGTTCGCCGACGTCCGACCGGTCGACCCGGTGGCCGCTGCGGTCGCGCACGAGCGGATTGGACGGCGACAGCGTCAACGCGGGCGGCGCGTGCGCGCCGAACGGGCGCAGCCGCACCTTGCCGTCGCCGGGATCGTATGCGAGCACCGCGCCGTGATGCGGCGACACGAAATCCATCCGGACGAAGCCCGGCTTCAGGTACGCGTAGCGGATTTCGGTGTGCTCGCCGCTGCGCGCCGACGAGCGGATCGTCGCGCGGTACGAGCGGACGTGGTCGAAATGCGCCTGCGCGACGGTCACGGGATCGGCGGTCATGCTCGCTCCTATCAGGCTGGCGGCCAGCAACGCGGCGATCACGGCGCCGCCTCGACATCGAGCACGCCTTCCATCCCGCGCTCGCGATGGCTCCTGAAAAACAGCAGCCGATGCGTGCAATAGTAGGCGAACCGGCCCGGCTGCGTGGGCGTGAAGCGAAACGTCTTCGGCGTCGTGACGAGCTCGGTGTGCACTGCGATGCCGGCCTGCGGTGCATCGATTTCGAAGCTGTGCGGCACCAGGCCGGGTTCGGCCGACACGGTCAGCTCGACCGGCAGGTGTGCCCGCACGATCACGTGGTTCGGCCGGAAGAAATAGCTGCCGCCGACGATCGCCACCCGCTGCACGCCGTCGGCGTCGACGGGCACACGCACCGGCGCGTCGCCGTCCGCCCGCGCAAGCGCGGCGCCCGCGGCGAACACCGCCGGCACCAGCATCAGCACGAGGCCCTTCGTCATCGTCGTCTTCATCGCCTGCTCCGTACCGGTGCCGCGCGCGTCACCCCTTCCACGCGTCGGTCGGGCCGCCGAGCGCACCGCACGCGTCGATCGCGAGTTCGCGCAGGCGCCGTTCGTCGCCCTGGCCGGACAATGCGTAGCCCATCCCGCGATCCGACCAGAAATACGTGTAGCGATCGCCGGCCGACATCGCCTGCGGCGCGAGGCGCCGTGCATCGTAGGCCGTCATGTACAGCGTCACGCGCTCGCCGTCCGCACGCTGGTACATGAGTTGCGCGGCCGGCCCCGCTTCGCCGGGGAGCAGCCGGCCGCCGAGCAGCTCGTAGCCGTATTCGTCGAGCGACGGCGCACGCACGGACCGCCCGAGACGCGCGGACAGCCACGCGACGAGACGTTCAGGGTCGCCTGCACCGACCTCGATCGGATGTTCGCGGTCGGCCACGTAAGTCGCGTACGCGACATCCGCGCGCGCGGCAAACGCCGGTTCGCGGCCGAACGCCATCCAGCCCGCATGCAGCGTGACGCCGATCAGCAGCCCGGCCGCGAGCCCCGCGAACGCATAGGCGATCCCGCGCCGTCGCGGCGCACCGCGCTGAACGAACAGCGCGGGTGCGGCGCCCGGCAACGGAAACAGCGCCTGCAGCGCGTCGCGCTGCGCACGGTAGTGCGCGAATCGTTCGGCTTCCTCCGGATCGGCCAGCACGCGCTCGAGCACCTCGCGGCGCTCATGCCCGGACAGCTCGCCGTCCAGCAACGCGGACAGCAGTTGCGCCGACGCATCGTCGTCCCGCTCGTTCGAAGGCTTGTGCGAATCGTCCATCATGTCTTCCCGATCACCCGTAACGCGGCCGTGCCGTGCGCCGACGGCTCGTCCGACAGCAGCGCGCGCATCTGCCCGCGCGCCCGTGCGAGCCGCGACATCACCGTTCCCACCGGTACGCCGAGTACCTCTGCGGCATCGCGATAGCTCAATTCCTCAAGGGCGACCAGCAGCAGCACCTCGCGCTGCTCGACCGGCAGCCGGTACAGCGCGCGCTGCACGTCGCGCAGCACCAGCCCGCCAATTTCGCCGGCCGGCGCGGCCATCGTCTGCCACGGTGCCGTCGCGTCATCGACTGCGATCTCGTGCCGCGCACGCAACTGGTCGATGAATCGGTGCCGCAGCAGCGTCAGCAGCCACGCGCGCAGGTTGCCGCCATCGCGCGGCGGGCGGTTCAGCGCACGCTCGAGCGTGTCCTGCACGAGATCGTCCGCCCAGGCCCGATCGCCCGTCAACGCACGCGCATAGCGCGTGAGATGCGGCAACCACACCAGCAGATCCGATTCGTAGCTCATCAGGATGCCTCGCGCACCGCCCCACCGCCCGCCGTCATGGACGCGCGACGTGCCACATGCCGCCGATCCCGTCGCCGCCCGCGTCGCCGGGCTTGCGATCCTGCTTCCAGCGATACAGCGGGCGCCCGTGGTACGCCCATTGCTTGCTGCCGTCGTCGCGTGCGACGAGACTCAGCGCGCCCGCGGCCTTGTCGTACGCGTCGGCGCGCGCGGGCGGCCAGCTGGCCGCACACGTGCTGTCGCACGCGCTCTTGCCGGGCGCATCGCGATCGAACACGTACAGCGTCATGTGATCTTCGTCGACCAGTTTCCCGTCGCCGGCCCGGGGCGGTTCCGCGGCGGCCGGCCGCACGATTGCCGCCACCAGCGCGGCGGCGGCGAATATCCGTTTCATGCCCGTTCTCCTTGGCACGGCGTCGCGACAGCACGGCACCGGCCGGGTCGATCGGCTTCGTCACGGCCATTATCCTGCCGGCCGGCGCTGCCGGGATTCGGTAGGTAAACGGATGGAGGCGACCGGTTATTCCACGCCGGCCGACGAGCGTCGACCACGGCCATTCATGCGACGAAAGAAAGGGGGACACAAAAAGACAACGCGGCATGACATCGCTGTCATGCCGCGTTGCGCGACCCGTTGCGCACGGCGGCCGATCCGGCGCCGCCGTGCGTGTCCGGCCGGTTACTTCGGCAGTGCGCCCGTCAGCGACTGGAGCAGCGACGACACCGGTGCGAGCGGGTTGCCCGGCGCGCTGCTGCCCGAATGCGGCGTGACCGACAGGCCCGGCGCGGAGCCGAGCGCCGTACCCACCGTCGTGCCGACTGCGTTGACGACCGTCGCGGTCGAGTTGGCGCCCGTCGACAGCAGCGAGCCGGCCGCGCCCGCCGTGCCGCCGGCCGCGTTCGCGCCCGAGCCGAGCAGGCTGCCGCCCGCCGCTGCCGTCGAACCGGCCGCGCCCGACAGCGCACCGGCCGCCTGCCCGAGGGCCACCGGACCGTTCGCGAGTGCGCCCGTCACCGAACCGAGCGCCCCGGTCAGTGCACCGGCCGGGTTGCTGCCGCCGGTCAGGCCGTTCACGAGGTTCGTGATCGGTGCGATCGGGTTGTTGCCCGCCGCGCCCGACAGCGTACCGACGACCTGGTTCACGACGCCTTGCACCGGCGCCAGCGGGTTCGATCCGCCGAGGTTGCCGAGGGTGCCGACAACCTGGTTGACGACGCCCTGCACCGGCGCCAGCGGGTTCGTGCCGCCGACGTTGCCGAGCGTACCGACAACCTGGTTCACGACACCCTGCACCGGTGCCAGCGGGTTCGACCCGCCGACGTTGCCGAGCGCGCCCACGACGGAGCCGACCGCGTTACCCAGTGCGTTCGTGGCCGTGCCGACCGCATTGCTGTTGCCGAGCGCGCCGACGACCTGGTTCACGACGCCCTGCACCGGCGCCAGCGGGTTCGCCCCGCCGAGGTTGCCGAGCGCGCCCGTCACCGAGCCGAGTGCGCCGGTCAGTGCACCGGCTGGGTTGCCGCCCGTCGGCAGCGCGTTCTGCAGGCCGTTGACGAGGTTCGTGATCGGCGTGATCGGGCTGCCGCCACCTGCGCCGGACAGCGTGCCGACGACCTGGTTGACGGCGCCTTGCACCGGCGCCAGCGGGCTCGACCCGCCGAGCGTGCCCGCGAGTTGCGTGACGACGCCCTGCACCGGCGCCAGCGGGCTCCCTGCGCCGCCGACGTTGCCGAGCGTGCCCGTGATCGTGTTGACCGCGTTGCTCAGCGAGCCGGCCGGGTTGCCGCTGCCGAGCGTACCCGTGACTTGGTCGACGACGCTCTGGATCGGCGCCAGCGGGTTCGCGCCGCCGCCGATGCCACCCAGTGCGCCCGTGACCTGGTTCACCACGCCTTGTACCGGCGCCAGCGGGCTCGAACCGCCACCGATGCCGCCCAGTGCGCCCGTCACCGTGCCGAGTGCGCCGGTCAGTGCGCCTGCCGGGTTGCCGCTACCGAGCGCGCCCGTCACCTGGTTCACCACGCCTTGTACCGGCGCCAGCGGGCTCGAACCGCCGCCGATGCCGCCCAGTGCGCCCGTTGCGGTACCGAGTGCGTTGCTCAACGTCCCGGTCGCCGTGTTCAGTGCGCCCGTCAGCGCACCCGCCGGATTGCCGCCGCTCAAAGCGCCCGTCACCTGATTGACGACGCCCTGGACCGGCGCCAGCGGATTCGCGCCGCCGCCGATAGCGCCCAATGCGCCTAGTGCCCCCGTCACGTTACCGATCGCACCGGTCACCGTGCCTGCCGGATTACCGGCACCGAGCTCACCCGCCACCGTACCGAGTGCACCCGTCAACGCGGTTGCCGGGTTACCGCTATTGAGCGCCGTCGTTACTTGGTTGACGACGCCTTGAACCGCCCCCAGCGGGTACGAACTGCCACCGACATTACCCAGCGCACCGGCCACCGTACCGAGTGCACCCGTCAACGCGCCTGCCGGGTTGCCGCCACCGAGCGCACCCGTTACTTGATTGACGACACCTTGCACCGGCGCCAGCGGGTTCGACCCGCCGCCAACATTGCCCAGTGCACCGGTCACCGTACCGAGTGCACCCGTCAACGCGCCTGCCGGGTTGCCGCCACCGAGCGCACCTGTTACTTGATTGACGACACCTTGCACCGGCGCCAGCGGGTTCGACCCGCCACCGACATTACCCAGCGCACCGGTCACCGTACCGAGTGCACCCGTCAGCGCACCAGCCGGGTTGCCGCCACCGAGCGCCCCCGTCACTTGATTGACGACACCTTGCACCGGCGCCAGCGGGTTCGACCCGCCGCCAACATTGCCCAGTGCCCCCGTTACCGTGCCAACCGCGTTGCTCAGCGTCCCCGTCGCCGTATTCAGCGCGCCGGTCAACGCGCCGGCGGGGTTGCCGCCGCTCAGTGCACCCGTTACCTGATTCACCACGCCCTGTACCGGCGCCAGCGGCTGCACCGAGCCGCCGCCACCGCCGAGTGCACCCGTCACCGCCCCCACGGCGCCCGACAGTGCCTGGCCGGGATCGCCAAGCGACGTCTGGATCGCGCCCGCCCCACCTGCCGCCAAGGTGACCGAGCCGAGCGGCGACGTACCCGTCGCGACCAGCCCGACCGACACGCCGTTCGTCTGCGGGTTGACGATCACTTGCGGAATCGGCAGCGCATCAAGGGCCCCCGCCATCGCGGAACCCGAAGCCAGCACCCCGAACACCGTCGCGACCGACAGCGCCACACCCGTCAATTTAAGATTTTGTCCCATCTTTATTTTCCCCATCTCGGTTGGCACTACGTTGATAAAGCATGGGGACGGACTGCACGAAGCGTGCCAATTCAAAAAAATGGATTCATTCGTCTGTCTATTGCTTGGCAATAACGTTTTTTTAATGGATTTCCGACGAAAACCACGGGATGTGGAGCTCGAATCATCGGACGAAAAAGGCCGACGGAGCGCGGATGTAACGTAACGTTTGCGAGCCCCGTAGTAACGTGTTCCGGTACATCCCACGGGACACCGTAACGGCCGTTCCCGACGGTCCCGCACCTCGTCAGGGCCGGCTGCCCATTGCGTATTTCAGCGAAATGAAAATGCATTGCCGAATCGCGAATTTGCTGATTTTATTTATCTCGCGATTTCTTTCTTATCGATTACGCAGATCATTTCTGATTGCGTAGCCGCCATTAATACGGATAGCAGAATGAAAAACTGTGACGGCCGCAACGCGCCACCGGAGCGCGATGCGGGGCGCGACGATGGCCGGAGCGGCATCGTCGCGCCCCGCGCGTTCAGCCGAAGCGCGCGGGCCGGTACGGATGGGGATCGATATAGGTCGGCGCGCCGGTCATCATTTCGGCGAGCAGGCGCCCGCTCGCGGGGCCGAGCGTGAGCCCGTGGTGACAATGGCCGAACGCGAACCACAGGTGGCGATGGCGCGGTGCGGGCCCGATCACCGGGCGCATGTCGGGCGTGCACGGCCGCATCCCGAGCCACGGCTCGGGATCGAGCCGCTCGCCGATGCCGAACGCGTCGCGCGCCAGCGGTTCGGCGCGCGCGAGTTGCACACCGGTCGGCGGCGCACCGCGCAGCGCGATCTCGACGCCGGTCGTGAGCCGCAGGCGGCCGCCTTCCATCGGCGCGACGACGAAACCTTCCTCGGTATCGCACACGGGCACGTTCAACGGCGTGCGCGTCGGCCGGTAGTGCATGTGGTAGCCGCGCTTCGCCCGCAGCGGAATCCGGTAGCCGAGCGGCTCAAAGACGTGATCGGACCACGGCCCGAGCGCCACCACGGCCGAGCGCGCCGAGATCGGCCCGTGTTCGGTACCGACCTGCCAGCCGTCACCCACCTGCGCGAGCGTCTTGGCGTCGCCGCGCACGAACGTGCCACCGTCGCGCTCGAACAGCCGCGCGTAGGCCTTGGTCAGTCCGCCCGGGCTCGACACGGTCTTCGGGTCCTGCCAGTGGAATGCGCCGCAGAATGCGTCGCTGATACCGGGCTCGCTCGCACGCAGCGCACGCGCATCGAGCACGGTCATCCGCAGCCCGTGCGCGTCGGCCACGCGCTGCTGCGCACGGGTTTCCGCATCGAACAGCGCGGGCGAACGGAACGCCTCGATCCACCCGCCGTCGTGCACGAGCGGCTGCGCATCGGTGCGCGCGAGCAGCGCGTCGTGCTCGACGACGCTCGCCGCGACGAGCGGCAGCAGGTCGCGCGCGGCGGCCGCGAGCCGCTGCGGCGACGATTCGCGCCAGAAGCGCGCGAGCCAGCCCGCATACGCGGGCAGCGCGCGGTAGTCCCAGTAAAGATCGACCGAGCGGTTGCGCGCATAGCGCAGCAGCGTGCCGAGCCGGCGCGGAAACGCGTACGGCACGACCGACGAGCGCTCGATCAGCCCCGCATTGCCGTGGCTCGTTTCCTCGCCGGGCGCACGCCGGTCGACGAGTGCGACGCGCAGCCCGCGATCCTGCAGATGCAGCGCCGACGACACGCCGACGATGCCGGCCCCCAGAACGATGACGTCGAAATCCATGGTTCCCCGTACTGCGTCGAGATTCGATGCGACGCGCGCCGGCGCGGCGGCCGGCGCGCCGCGGTGGTTACTTCGCGACGATGTCGCGCTTGAAGTACTTCTGCGACAGCGCGCTGAGCGTGCCGTCCTTCTTCAGCGCATCGAGCGCGCCGACGATCTTCGCCTGCAGCGCCTTGTCGTTCTTGCGCATCCCGAAGCCCGTGCCTTCGCCGAGCGTCGCCGGATCCTTCAGCGGTTCGCCGACGATCTGGTAGTCGCGGCCGGCCGGCTTGTCGAGGAAACCGTCCTGCGCGGTCTGGGCTTCCTGCACGGCCGCGTCGAGACGACCTGCAACGAGATCGGCATAGATCTGGTCCTGATCCTGGTACGACACGACGGCCACCCCTGCATTGGCCCAGTGCGCCTTCAGGAAATCCTCCTGCGACGAGCCCTGCAGCACGCCGACGTGCTTGCCGCGCAGGCTCGCGACGTCGGGCCGCAGCGGCGAGCCGTGCTTGGCGATCATCACGATCGGCACCACGTAGATCGCCGGCGTGAAGTCGATGCTCTGCCGGCGCTTCGACGTGATGTTCATCGCCGAGTTGATCGCGTCGAACTTGCGCGCCTGCAGTGCCGGGATCAGGCCGTCGAACGAATTCTCGACCCAGACGCATTTCATGTTCAGCTTCGCGCACACCGCATTGCCGATGTCGACGTCGAAACCCTGCAGCTGGCCGGCCGGCGTCTTGCTCTCGAACGGCGGATAGGCGGCTTCGATCCCGAAGCGCAACGTGGTCTGATCCGCGTGGGCCGTGACGGCCGCGCAGGCAAGCGCCGCAGCGGCGCAGAGGGAGAGCTTCCAGTTCATGACGGTCCTTCCGTTCTGGATTGAGGCGATGAGGATCGGTCGCACGACGGCCTCGGCCGGGCGCCGGATCGGCATTCGAAGCAGGCGGCCGCCACGCGGCGACGCGCCGTATCCTGCACGCGAAATATAGACTCAAAGTCTACTATAGACTATAGGGGATACGAGAATCGTGCCCCGATACATCGCATCGAAATGTCACCGACTACTCGGAATGCATTTGATTTATTGATGTTTTTTCAGAACCACGCGGCGAAACGCAGTCTCGAAAAGAAAAATTCTCCTGAATTCGTTTGTCTATATTAGACTTTTCGTCCATCACGAACACCGCCGGACACCGTCGAACGAGACAGTCCTGTCCGGCCCCGACCGGAGATGTCCCTATGACGCAAACCGCCCCGACCCTGCCGCTGACCGTCGACGAAGCCGCGGTGCGCGCGGCCCTGCCGTCGCTCGACGTGCTCGGCACGCTGCGCAGCATGTTCGCGTCGCTCGCCGCGGCGCGCGCGGTGCAGCCGCCGCAAACGCTCACGCTGTTTCCCGACCAGGCCGGCGACTTCATCACGTATCTCGGCGCGCTCGCCGACGCGCAGGTGTTCGGCGCGAAGCTGTCGCCGTATGTCGTGACGGGCGGCAAGCCCGACGGGAGACCGATCGTCACTGCGTGGACCGCGCTGATGTCGATGCGCACGGGCCAGCCGCTGATGTGGTGCGACGCGGGCCTGCTGACCGTCGAGCGCACCGCCGGCACGACCGCGCTCGCGGTCGACTGCCTCGCGCCGCGCGACGCGCGCCATCTCGCGATCGTCGGCGCGGGCGCGGTCGGCCTCGCGCATCTGCGGCACACGGCGGGATTGCGCGACTGGGAAACGATCCGCGTGTACTCGCCCGCGCTCGCCGGCGACGCGGCGCAGCAGGCGACGCTCGCGCAGCTCGATCCGCGCGCCCGCGCCGCCGCGAGCGTCGAAGCCTGCGTGCGCGACGCGGACGTCGTGATGCTGTGCACGTCGTCGGGCACGCCCGTGCTCGGCGACGGGATGCTCACGCGCCCCGCGCTCGTCACGTCGATCAGCACGAACGTCGCGCGCGCACACGAGATTCCGCCCGCGTGGCTGCCCGACATGGACGTGTACTGCGACTACCGGCACACGACGCCCGCGAGCGCCGGCGAGATGCAGATCGCGACGGCGGAATACGGCTGGGACGCCGCGCGGATCGCCGGCGACCTGCCCGCGCTCGTCGCCGGCTCCTGCCCGGCACCGTCGTACGCCCGTCATGCCTTCTTCCGCTCGATCGGCCTCGGGCTCGAGGACATCGCGATCGCACACGCGCTGTACACGCACCTGACGCGCGCATGAGCGGCACGCGCGCGCGGGGCCGATACAATGGCGCAACCGCCGCGGCGGCCGCGCGCGGGCGCACGGGCATGCCGGGCAACGGTGCGCCGGCACGCCGGCCCGATGCGCTGCCCGGCCCCCGCCCACCCGAGATGGCGAACCCGATGCGCAAGAAGCAATCCCCCGTCAAGAACCTGCTGCTCACCCGCTATGCGCCGATCGCCGACGGTATCGCCGCGCTGTTCTTCCCGTACGCGGAAGTCGTGATCCACGACCTGCACGACCAGACCGTGCTGTATCTCGCGAACAACCTGTCGAAGCGCGAGGTCGGCGACGATTCCGCGCTCGAGGAAATCGATCATTCCGCGCGCGAGCGCGTGATCGGCCCGTACGAGAAGCTGAACTGGGACGGCCGGCGGATGCGCTGCGTGAGCAACGTGCTGTTCGACGACGAAGGCCGCCCGGCCGGGATGATGTGCATCAATTTCAACATCGCGGTGTTCGACGAGGTGCGCGCGACGCTCGACCTGTTCATCAAGGGCGCGGGCGTCGTCGCGCAGCCGGACGAGCTGTTCCGCGACGACTGGCAGGAGCGCATCAACACGTTCCTGCACGGCTGGCTGCGCGAACGGCAGGTCGGGCTGAACGGGCTCACGCGCGAGCACCGGCGCGAGCTCGTCGAAGCGCTTTATGCGGAGGGCGCGTTTCGCGGCAAGAGCGCGGCGAACTACGTCGCGAACGTGCTCGGAATGGGCCGCGCGACGGTCTACAAGCACCTCAAGCACCTGAAGGAAACGCAAGGCGACGCGTAAGCGACCCACCCCGCGGGCCGGTTCGCCGCGACGCGCGCCGGCGGCCGGCATCGGCAATCGCTATCGGGACGCCGCTTCCGTGTCTATGCTTCGTGATACGCCGGGCGTCCGTTTCACACGGCCGCCCAGGCAAGCCCAAGCGTCGAAGCACAAAATGATATAGTCCCGGTTACATTTTTTTGCTGCCCGGAACCGCCCATGACGACCGCTCCCGCCCCGACTGCCCGCCCGACCCTGACCGTCGAAATCTGGTCCGACCTGATCTGCCCGTGGTGCTGGATCGGCAAGCGCCGCTTCGACGAGGCGCTCGCCGCGTTCGCGCATGCCGACCGCGTCGACGTCGCGTTGCGCGCGTACCGGCTGATGCCCGGCCAGCCGGTCGAGCCGGTCGAGGCGATGCTCGGCGGCAAGTACCGGATGTCGCCCGCGCAGGTCGACCAGATGCTGCGCCAGGTCACCGACGCAGCCGCGAGCGTCGGGCTGCGCTACGACCTGCCCGGCACGCTCGTCGGCGACACGCTCGACGGCCACCGGCTCGTGAAGCTCGCGGAAGCGACGGGCCGCGCGCACGCACTGACCGAGCGGCTGTACCGCGCGTATTTCTGCGAGCACGGCTCGCTGTTCGATCACGCCGAGCTGACCGAATTCG
This sequence comes from Burkholderia sp. AU45251, assembly GCF_030482905.1. NCBI lineage: Bacteria > Pseudomonadati > Pseudomonadota > Betaproteobacteria > Burkholderiales > Burkholderiaceae > Burkholderia > Burkholderia sp. AU45251. Next base: position 76,991 of record NZ_JAUJQH010000024.1, read on the forward strand.
CGGTCGAAGCCGGACTCGAGCGCTCAGCCGTCGAAGCCGTGGTGCGTAGCGACCTGTACCGCGACGAAGTCGAAGCCGACGCCGCGCGCGCCGCGCAGATCGGCGGTCGCGGCGTGCCGCTGTTCGTGTTCGGCGGCCGCTACGCGGTGTCGGGCGCGCAGCCGGCCGACGCGTTTGCGCAGGCGCTCGACCAGGCATGGCGCGACGGCATCGTCGAACTCGACGGTGACGACGCAGCCGCCTGCGGCCCCGACGGCTGCGCACTGCCGGCGCGCTCGTAACGCCCGTCGCATCCATCGCGCGCGTCCCGCCCGGACGCGCGACTACGCTTCGCTGCTGCCACAAACCGGCAGGAAGCCTGCGCCGATGGGGTCTACAATGCATCCTTTCAAATAACTATCAGAAGGCTGCAAGCCCATGACCCACGGGATTCACGGCGAGAAGCGCTGGTACGCGCTGATCGTCCTCTGCCTCGGCGTGCTGATGATCGTGCTGGACAGCACGATCGTGAACGTTGCGCTGCCGTCGATCAGCACCGACCTCCATTTCACCGAAACCGCCCTCGTGTGGGTCGTCAACGCGTACCTGCTGACGTTCGGCGGCTGCCTGCTGCTCGGCGGCCGGCTCGGCGACCTGTACGGCCAGCGGCGCATGTTCCTCGCGGGCCTCGTCGTGTTCACGCTCGCGTCGCTCGCGTGCGGCCTTGCGCAGTCGCAGACGATGCTGATCGCCGCGCGCGCGGTGCAGGGGATCGGCGGCGCGGTCGTCTCGGCCGTCGCGCTGTCGCTGATCATGAACCTCTTCACCGAGCCCGGCGAACGCGCCCGCGCGATGGGCGTGTACGGCTTCGTCTGCGCAGGTGGCGGCAGTATCGGCGTGCTGCTCGGCGGGCTGCTGACGAGTTCGCTGTCGTGGCACTGGATCTTCCTCGTCAACCTGCCGATCGGCATCGCGGTCTATGCGATGTGCGTCGCGCTGCTGCCGCGCCTGCGCGCGCCGGCCGGTACCGCGCGGCTCGACGTCGCGGGCGCGATCACCGTGACCGCGTCGCTGATGCTGGCCGTCTACGGGATCGTCGGCGGCAACGAAGCCGGCTGGCTGTCGCTGCAGACCGTCGCGCTGATCGGCGCGGCCGTCGCGCTGCTCGCGCTGTTCATTGCGATCGAGGCGCGCGCCGCGCATCCGCTGATGCCGCTCACGCTGTTCGCCGCGCGCAACGTCGCGCTTGCGAACGTGATCGGCGTGCTGTGGGCAGCCGCGATGTTCGCGTGGTTCTTCCTGTCCGCGCTGTACATGCAGCGCGTGCTCGGCTACGGGCCGCTGCAGGTCGGTCTCGCGTTCCTGCCGGCGAACCTGATCATGGCCGCGTTCTCGCTCGGGCTGTCCGCGCGCATCGTGATGCGCTTCGGGATCCGTGGCCCGATCGCGGCCGGCCTGCTGATCGCGGCCTGCGGCCTCGCGCTGTTCTCGCGCGCGCCGGTCGACGGCGGCTTCGTCTGGCACGTGCTGCCCGGCATGACGCTGCTCGGTATCGGCGCGGGCGTCGCGTTCAACCCGATGCTGCTCGCCGCGATGAACGACGTCGATCCGGCCGATTCCGGGCTCGCGTCGGGGATCGTCAACACCGCGTTCATGATGGGCGGCGCGCTCGGCCTCGCCGTGCTCGCGAGCCTCGCGGCCGCCCGCACCGACGTGCTTGCGGCGACGCACGCGCCGCTCGTCGCGCTGAACGGCGGCTACCATGCGGCCTTCGCGTTCGGCGCGGCGTTCGCCGCCGCCGCCGCGCTGATCGGCCTCGCGCTGCGCATCCGGCAGCAGGGTGCGGTCGAAGGCGTCGGCCCCGCGATGCACTGACCGGTGGCTGGCGACTGGCGATGTCCGCCGCCGCCATCGAACCCGGGCGCGCGCAGTCGCGCCCTTTTTACGCGCGGCGGGCTCGGGCACCCGCCCCCGCTTCTCCAGGTCTTTCGGGCCGATCGGCGCGATCGCGCCGGCCACCACGCCCCGCCGCTGTTCAAACGCCTGTTTCACCCCCGCTCCGGACGCCCGCCCCACGGGCTTTCCCCACCGATTTTTAACGCAGTCGTACATCCACGCGCCACTTTTGCGACAATGGCGGACTTTGATCCACGCGCCGCCGCCGAACGCCGCATAACCGTCTGCTTCCGATGTCGCTTCCCCATATCGATCTGCTGTACTCGTTGTCTGGCCTGTTCGTCGGCATCCTCGTCGGCCTGACGGGCGTTGGCGGTGGTTCGTTGATGACGCCGATCCTCGTGCTGCTGTTCGGCGTCCACCCCGCGACGGCGGTCGGTACCGACCTGCTGTACGCCGCTGCGACCAAGGGCACCGGCACGCTCGTCCACGGGCTGAAAGGTTCGATCGACTGGCGCATCACGGGCCGGCTCGCGGCGGGCAGCGTCCCGGCCGCGGCCGTCACGCTGTGGTGGCTGCATACGCACGGGATGAACGCGCCGGGCACCGCGCGGATGATCCAGCTCGTACTCGGCGTCGCGCTGCTGCTCACGTCGCTCGCGCTGATCTTCCGGCCGCAGCTCACCGCGCTCGCCGCGCGCAACCCGCTCGCGCCGAGCCCCGCGCGTACGCTATGGTCGACCGTGCTGACAGGCGCCGTGCTCGGCGTGCTCGTGTCGATGACGTCGGTCGGCGCCGGCGCGATCGGCGTGACCGTGCTCCTGCTGCTGTATCCGGCGCTCGCAACGACCCGCATCGTCGGCTCCGACATCGCGCACGCGGTGCCGCTCACGCTCGTCGCGGGCATGGGGCACTGGCTGCTCGGCTCGGTCGACTGGTCGATGCTGCTGTCGCTGCTGCTCGGCTCGCTGCCCGGCATCGTGCTCGGCAGCCTGCTGTCGGCGCGCGCGCCCGAGCGGCTGCTGCGCAACCTGCTCGCCGCGACGCTCGTCGCGGTTGGCGTGCGGCTCGTGCTCGCGTAAGGGGCGCGGCTGCCGCGCCGTGCATCGACTTCCTCTCGCCCCCTGACTCAACACACCGCCCAGGCTTACGCCCCGGCCGTCGCCCCCGTCCTGGCAGTTGTCCGGACGAGTCTTACGGCGTACCGGTCAGCGTATGCGCCACGGGCAGGTATTTCGTCAGGATGCTCAGCATGGTGGCGGCCTCTGCCTTCGACACCGGCGGAAACGGTGAAACGTACGACGTGCCATTGCGACGCTCGTGCGCCTTCGTGATAAAGGCAAATTCCCGGGGACTCACACCCAAAGAGGCGGACACCCGCTGGATCGCCAGGTTGCGGCCCGCATCTTTGGTTCGCACTTCGTAGAACTCCAGGATCGCCTGTACCACCTGAAAATAGCCTTCGTAGGCCAAGGTGAATACCTGCAGATGCCGGGCCGAATCCAACTCGTCGGCGGTTGCCTTGTAATCCGTGGCATTGCGAAGGAAGCCAGCGATTGCCCCGGGCGTCGGAGCGACCGCATCGAAGGCTTTCGCCTTGATGAGGTTTTCGTATTCAGTCGGGCGCGGCATCACAGTATCCTCAGCGTAGGGCTTTGCGCGATCTGGGCCATGACCGGATCGGCTTCTACCAGCGCAGCCCATTCAGCGGGCTCGTACAAAGAGAAGTTGACGGGACGCAGCAGGTTTTGCTCGACCACGTGCAGGGCTTCAGATAGCTCCAGGAGTGCGACGTTCCCGATGACGATCAGGTCAATGTCACTACGGCTGCTATCGGTACCCTTGGCCACCGAGCCGAACACGAACGCGGTGGAGATGTGCGCTGCAAAGGGCAACAAGGCTTCGGTCAACGGCTCCGCAACGGCAAATGACTTGCGTGCGATGCTGACCAGTTCCGGATAGAGGACGAATTCCGTATTCGCTCGGATGCTTCGTTGTCGACCTCGTCTGGCGTCTTCCTTTAGTACGCCGACCTCGACCAGCCGGTCCACCTGCTTTTGCGCGCTTCCGCGTCCACTGTTTGCCAGACGCAGCAGTTCCTGCAGCGTAAAACTGCGGTCAGGTTGCAGCAGTGTGGCGCCAAGAACCCGTTGCATACCCGGCGTGAAGAGAAAGTCCGCGAGACTCACGACAATCCTCTATATAGGGATGATCGGCCTCATTATGAGGATTTTCTGGCAAATCCTCAACAGAGGGCCAACCATCCCCCTTTTGAGGATTCTGCGACACCTTGATGCTGGCCTCCTGCGTCGACGAATCGCCGCTCGGACAAGACGATGCCCCGGAAGTCCATGACTTGCGGGGCATCTTGGAGAACGCCTGCACTGCCATCACTACACGCCACGTGAAGTGCTGGAGCACGCGGCCAGGCAGCGCAATGACCTCACGCCAGGCAGGCGGCGCGAGCCGCCCACGGCGCTTACTGCCCCTGCTGCTGCAGCTTCTGCTGCTTGAGTTGCTGCGTGCGCATCTGCAGCTTCAGCACGCGCTGCAGCGCGGTGCGGTTGGCCAGGATGCCATCGTAGAAGTTGGCCAGATCGCCCTTCAGCGCGGTCCGCGACGCGTCATTCAGGTAGATCATGTGGCCCGACGGGTAGTTCTTGATCGTCAGGTTCTGCGCCTTGAGCGTCGGATCGAGCGGCATCTGCGCGAGCGTCAGCTCCGTCTGGTGGAACGGCGTGACGGCGTCGAAATAGCCGTTGGCCGACAGCACCTTCAGGTCCGGGTTCACGCTCATCGTCGACGCCAGGTCGCCGGCCGTGTACAGCGTATTGCCGCCGCCCTTGTTCGCGCCGGTCGGGTCAATGTGGCTGAAGTCCCAGTTGTTGAAGACCTGGTCGTTCAGGTCCACGAACGACGACGTCGACGTGTACTTGAGGTCGGTGTTGATGTAGCTGTTCCACAGCACCGTGTACGCACCGCCGACGTTCGTGATCGACGGATCGTTGCTGCCCGAGTTCGGCAGGATGTACGGCGCGATGCCCTTGCCCGTGAAGTTCGCGCGACCGTCGTACTGGCCGATCTGCGTGCCCGGCACGAGCGTCAGGAAGAACGTGTACGGCGGGTTGTCGTCCGACGACGGCACGTTGCCGAGCGCGGCCGGGTTGCCGAACGTCTGGATCAGCGACGTCGGATCCGTGCCGATGTACGAACCCATCTGCTGCGCGGTCTGCAGGTTCAGGTTCAGGCGCACGTTCACGAAGCCGCCGTCCTGCAGGTTCGGCTTCTGCGCGAGCGGCGCGAGCGTGTTGTCCGCGTAGTTGCGGGCCTGGATCATGTACGCGTCGAGATCGGTCGGCGTCGGGTTGAGCGACGTCTTCTTCCAGTAGAACGCGTCGGCCGCGAGCGTCGGGAACGTGCCCGGCGCGGACAGCGCGTTCGCGTAGTCGAGGATCGACGACTGCAGCGTGATCCCGTTCAGGTCGATGCCGTCCTCATGCAGCACCCACGACACGACCGCGCTGCGCGCGGTGCCGTACGACTCGCCGTACAGGAACTTCGGCGAGTTCCAGCGCGAGTACTTGGTCAGATAGCGCTGGATGAAGCGGTCGATCGAGCGGGCATCCTGGTCGGTGCCCCAGAAGTCCTTGTTCTTGGCCGGGGCGATCGCCGCCGAGTAACCGGTGCCGACCGGGTTGATGAACACGAGGTCGGTGCGGTCGAGCAGGCTGTCCGGGTTGTCGAGCAGCTTGTACGGCGCGGGCGGCGTGAAGTTCGGGAACGACGACTGCAGGCGCTTCGGCCCGTACGAGCCGAGCAGCAGGTAGACCGACGACGAGCCGGGGCCGCCGTTGTAGAAGAACGTGACCGGGCGCGGCTTCGACGGATCGGGATTGTCCTGCGTGTACGCGACGTAGAACATCTTCGCGTTCGGCGCCGACGTGGTCGGGTCGATCGTCGTCAGGTGGCCGGTGGTGGCCGTGTAGTTGATGGTCTTGCCGCCGACCGTGACCGTGCGGTGCACGACGGCCGCCCCTTCCGTGGAATCCGTGACCGCGTCGTTCGGCCCGGTGCCGTACACGTCGTTGTCGACGTACGGCTGGTCGGCCGGCGTGGCATTCGTTGCGTTGGTGCTGGCCGACGTGCTGCCGTTGGACGTCGTCGCGGCCGCGTTGGCGGCCGCGGCCGGGCTCGACCCGTCGTCGCCGCCGCACCCCGTGACGAGCAGCGCTGCGGCCGCCGCTGCGGCGAGCGGCACGCTCAGTGTCGTTCCGAATAGCGCGAAACCGTCTTTCAAGGACTTCCGTGTCGTCATTATTGCCTCTCGAACAGAACGATAAATACCGCCGGTCGCAAAGGATCATTTGCGCCGGCGCTCCGCACCAGGAATGCATTCGTTATGCGACGCACTCCGAGTTTTTTACCGGATCGGCAAATACCGATCGGCACCATTTACCCCACCCATATTTTTTTGCGACTGCACAATGAAATCCATTCCACTGCAAACGACCATTCAATAATCCGCAGCAATACGAATTCACTCAACGAATTTGCACTTGCACAAAGTCGACGGCAAAAACATGCCCCGCAAGGCCCGCCCAACAAGGTCGCCTCGCTTCGAACAGACGAACAATCCCCCTCGGCGAGGTGCCGATTAATCGCAAATCTGCAATCAATCGCGACTCGAGCCGATTTAATAAAATCGAAAGGATCGATTAATCAAATGGAAAGAAATGCCTCGTATCTAGAATTTATTAAATTAAGTGAAAATACCGGCGCATATTAGGGCCCCGATTTACCACCGTAAAGTAATAATTTGTTACGGCGCTCGCCATTCCGATAAAAGGCAGTGCGGGACCGATTCCAGGCCACCCAAAAGAAAAAGCCGGACGACTGTCCGGCTTGGTGAGGGCGGCGCGGCGGACGCCGTCAGAGCGGCACGTCGATCGCGCCGGCGCCGACCGTGATCGCGTTCGCACCCGGCGCCGCCGAGATCGGCGGCAGGTTCGCGCTCGTCAGCGCGGGCGCGGCGCCCGGCGTGCCGCCGCGCGGCACCGTGCGGATCACCTGCGACGGCGGCAGCGGCGCGCCGTTCTTCAGGTGCTTCCACATCAGGTTCAGCGCCTGCAGGTTGTAGTAGTGAACCGGCACGAAGCGCGTGTCGAAGCCCGGCACCGGCAGGAACGCGTCGAAATGCTGGCCGTTCGTCACCTCGTAGAACGCGAGCTGGCTGCGCCCGCCTTCGCTGATACCGTTCTGCGCGACGTACGCGCGCGATGCGTGGTTCACGGGCACGAGCGCATCGCTGCGGCCCTGCACGATGATCGCCGGCTTGCCCTGCAGATTCGCGTTCACGCGCACCGCGTCGACGTTCGCGGGCATCCCGAGCATCCCGTTCGTCCACAGCTGGCGCAGGCACAACGCGCCCGCGAAGCTCGCATCGGGCGTCGCGAGCCGGTGGTCGACGCCCGCGCCCGTGTTGAACACGAGGTCGATGCCGGCCGTGGGCGGCACGCCGTTGCCGACGCCGAACACGGCCGGCATCGGCGACGTGGCGGGCGCGGCGACAGCGCCCGTCGCCGGGTTCGTCGTCGCGAAGCTGAAATTGCACAGGTTGTCGGTGACGCGCGAGCGCGTGTACGCGTTCGCGTACGTGACCGCGATCGCCGGCATCGCCTGCGAATCCCACATCGGTGCTTGCAGCAGGTCGGAATCGGCGAGGTAGCCGGCCGCGTGGAGCTGCGCGAGCGCGTCGGCGGCCTGGCTTTGCGTATCGGCGCCCGACACGAGCCCGGCCGCGGCGAGCGTCGCGCAGCGCTGGGTGCGGATCGACTGCGTGGTCGCCACCGGCAGCGCGCTCAGGTACGGCGCGCCGGCGAGCGACGCCGATGCGGCCGCGCACGGCTCCAGCAGGTTCGCGAGCGTCGCGTAATCGGCCAGCGGCCGGCCGAACGACGGCACGGTCTGGCCGCCCGAGCGCACGACCGCATTCGGCGCCATCCGCACGTTGATCTGCGGTTCGCCGACCACGACCGCGGTGATCCAGCCGCGGCTATCCTGCTCGGCCGCCGCGAGCGACGCACCGCCGCCATTGCTGACCGACGCGGCGATCGTCGTGATGTCGCCCGCGCGATAGCGCACGCCGTGATGCGAGCCGTCGATCAGCGGTCCGAACTGCTCGTTGAGCGCCCAGTATGCGAACTCGACCGACTGCAGCGTCACGCGCCCCCAGTCCTGCTCGGGGTTCTGCTGCGAATGCGCGTGCTTGAACGCGTAGCGATTCGGGAAGCGGGAATTGAACGTGGCGAGATCGCCGCTGGTGACGTTCGCGGTGAACAGGCTCGCGGTGCCGGCCAGCACCGCGTTGGCGAGCGTGCCGTCGATCAGCGTGACGGTATCCGACATCAGCTCGTGCGCGCCGTTACCGCCGCCCTTGTCGTTGTAGGCCACCGCGCAGCCGCGCTTGAGCGCCCATTCGCCGGCCGCGGAAATCGCGCCGTACACGCCGCGCGAACCCGACGACGTCGCCGTGACGATGCACGGCTGCGCGGGATTGAAGCTGGCGGGCACCTGCACCAGCAGCGTGACGTTCTTGCTGCCGCTGCCGTCGTCGGAATACGCGAGATATTCGGTGCCGGGGATCTTGCCTTCGCCGAGCGTGTCGTTGCCGTCGAGGTCGACGTTCGGCCCCCAGAAGCGGCCGTAGCCGCCGTTCGCGCTCATGTCGACGAGCGCGCGATAGTTCGACCAGATCGCGAGGCGGCGCAGCTCGGCGCTCGTCGGCCGGGCGGCATTCGCGAAAGCGGGGGCGCTCGCCGAGCCGAGGCCGGTCTTGCCGAGGCCGGCCGTCAGCAGGTCGTCGCTCGCGCCGTCATAGGCCGTCGTGCGTACGCTGCCGGACACGAAACCGGGCAACCGGTTGCGCTCGGCCGACTCGTCGCCGTTACAGGCGCCGAGTATCGCAACCGCGGCCAGCGCCGCGCCGAAAACCATCCGCCTGCCCCACCCGAGTCTCGTCATCGCCGCCCTCTCGATATCGTTATCGGTCCGCCGCCGCTTCATGCGGCTCGCGGCCTCTCAAGCGCAAACGGGCCCCGGCATGCCGGGGCCCGCCTGAACACGGGCGCACACGGCGCTCGCGCGCCGCGGCCCGGCATCACTGCTGCTGAACCGTCAGCTTGTTCGCGACCGACGTCACGCCCTTCACGCCCTTGGCTGCAGCTTCGGCCTTGTCGATCTGATCCTGGGCCGGCATCGTGCCTTCCAGCGTGACCGCGCCACCCTTCGAACGCACGACGAGGTTCGACACGTTCACGCCGGCTTCCTTCGAAATCGCCTTGCGCACCGCGTAGCCGAGCTTGCGGTTCGCCTTCTTCGCGGTCTTCGCGGCGGCCTTCGGCGCGCTGGTCGCGGCCGCGGGCGCTTCCGTTGCCGCCGCATCGCTCGACTGCGCATACACGCTGCCCGACAGACAGGCCGCCACGGCGGCGACGCCCAACGCTCTCAACACGATCGACTTCATGCTATCTCCTTATCACTCCGGAACGGCCGTGCACAGTACGGCCGGATACCCCCAAAAACAGCCGGCCCACGCGCGAACGGGCGGGACAGCCGGTGTTTTCCACGGCGATACGAGAGAGGCGAGACGGGCTGGCGGTCGGCGTACGCGAAAAGCGGGCCGGCCGGGCCGGACAGCCGCCGGCCGAACGCGCCCGGTCTGCTTGCGTGCCGGGTCGCGCGCAAATCGGGCGCGGCTGCGTCGCACAATGTAATCCAGCGCCCGCGGAAGCGCAAAGCTTTTGACGCGGGGCCGCCCGCCACTGTCGCCGCGGTGCCGCGCCAGGCCGCCCCACTCGCGCACGCGCGGCGAAACCGGGTACCATCGCCGCGAGAATCCCCATCGTCCGCGACGACGGTCACCGATCCGTCACGCCAGCGTCATCCGCCGCCGCCATGAAGCCAGCCCGCCCTCGCCCGCCTCGCCGCATCCTCGCCCGCTTCGTCGCGGTGTCGTGGCGCGATCTCGCGCTGTCGATCGGCCCCACCGTGCTGCTCGCCGTCGCGGCCGTCTGGCTCGCGGTCAAGCTGATCCAGCCGGCACCGCCGTCCACGCTCGTGATCTCGTCCGGGCCGCCCGGCAGCACGTACTGGAACGCCGCGCAGAAGTACAAGACGATCCTCGCGAAGAACGGCGTCACGCTCGACGTCCAGTCGTCCGAAGGGTCCGCCCAGAACCTCTCAAGGCTGTCGAACCCGAACGCGCCGGTCGACGTCGGCTTCGTGCAGAGCGGCATCGGCCCGAAGGAGCGCGACGAACACCTCGTGTCGCTCGGCAGCATCGGCTACGTGCCGCTCGCGATCATGTACCGTGGCCCGGTCGTCGCCCGCCTGTCCGACTTCAACGGCAAGCGGCTCGCACTCGGCGCGGAAGGCAGCGGCGCGCGCGAGTTGAGCCTCGCGTTGCTGAAGATGAACGGCATCGTGCCGGGCGGTTCGACCGAGCTGCTGCCCACCGCCGGCGAAGATGCGGCCACCGCGCTGCTCGACGGCAAGATCGACGCGGCGTTCCTGTCCGGCGACTCGACGCAGATCCCGGTGATGGCGAAGCTGTTCCGCGCACCGGGCGTGCATGTGTATTCGTTCACGCAGGCCGAGGCGTACGCGCGCCGCTTTCCGTACCTGACCGCGATCACGCTGCCGATGGGCGTCTACGATCTCGGCCGCAACCTGCCGCCCGCCGACATCCACACGGTTGCGCCGACGATCGAGCTCGTCGCGCGCGACTCGCTGCACCCGGCGCTGTCCGACCTGCTGATCGAGGCCGCCCGCGAGGTGCACGGCCACGCGACGATCCTGCAGCACGCGGGCGAATTCCCGTCGCCGGTCACGCGCGGCTTCCCGCTCTCCGACGACGCCGCGCGCTACTACAAATCGGGCAAGACCTTCCTGTACCGGCGGCTGCCGTTCTGGGTCGCGAGCCTCGTCGACCGGCTGCTCGTCGTGGCCGTGCCGCTGATCGTCGTACTGATCCCCGGGCTGCGGCTCGTGCCGTCGCTGTACGGCTGGCGCGTGCGCTCGCGCATCTACCGCTGGTACGGCGCGCTGATTTCGCTCGAGCGCAGCGCGCTCGGCGAACACACGGCCGAGGAACGCGTGCAGTTGCTCGACGAGCTCGACGACATCGAGGAAGCGGTGAACCGGATGAAGATGCCGCTCGCCTATGCCGGGCAGTTCTACGTGCTGCGCGAGCACATCGGCTTCGTGCGCGAACGGCTCACCGCGCACGACCAGGACCCGACGGCCAACCCGCCCGGTGCCGGTGGACAGCCGCACGCACGTGCCGACACCGCGCCGCCGCAGGCTGGCGATCCCCCCCGGGCGACTCCCGGTTCCGCGTGAGCGGACGATCCGCGATCATTGCCGCATGCACGCGCCGCCGCGTAACATGAAGGCCGCCGCCAGGCGCCGCACGCCCCACCCACTGGAGATCGACATGACAACCGGCCTCGATACCACCCAGCCCGCCTGGTTCTTCGACTTCGTGTCGCCGTTCTCCTACCTGCTGCTCGAACAGCATGACAAGTGGCCCGACGTGCCGTTCGAACCCGTCGCCGTGTCGTTGATCGACCTGCAGCGTCACTGGGGGCAGCGCTCCGGCGCCGACGTGCCGGCCAAGCGCGTGTTCACGTACCGTCACGCGCTGTTTCGCGCGGAGCAGCTCGGCATCCGCTTCAAGATGCCGCCCGCGCACCCGTTCGAATCGGACAAGCTGCTGCGCCTCGCGATCGCGCTGCGCGCCGATATCGCGACCGTGCGGGAGATGTTCCGATTCATCTGGCGCGACGGCAACGATCCGTCGACGCCGGAAGGCTTCGCGGCACTGTGCGAGCGGGTCGGCGTCGGCCACGGCGATGAATTGATCGAGTTCGAGGAGACCACCGCGCAACTGGCCCGCAACAACGCCGACGCGATCGCGCTCGGTGTGTTCGGTGTGCCGACGTTCTGGATGAACCAGCAGCTATTCTGGGGCGAGGACGCGCTGCCGATGGTGCTGTACTGCGCGCGCACGCCGAACTGGCTCGAATCGCGCGAGGTCAAGCGGATCAGCGCGCTGCCGAAGGGCCGTGCGTGATGGCCGGTATCACGCACGCCAACGCGCGGCTGCGGTAAGGTTACGCTTCACCTGAATCACCCCAACCGATGGAAGACGACGACCGTACCGCCTCGCTCGATATCTGGCTCGTGCGTGTGTTGCGCACGCTGCTGCTCGAGCGCAGCGTCACGCAGGCCGCGCTGCGGCTGAACCAGACCCAGCCCGCGATCAGCACCGCGCTGCGCAAGCTGCGCGAGACGCTGAACGACCCGATCCTCGTGCGCGGCAAATCCGGCATGGTGCCGACCGAATACGGCGCGTCGCTGCTCGAGGCCGCGCAGCGCGCGCTGCGCGAGGTCGACTTCATCGCGACGCCGCACGGCGACTTCGATCCGTCGTCCGCGCGGCGCACGTTCCGCGTCGCCGCGCCCGACTACCTGAACGATTTCTTCATGCCGACGCTGATCGAGCGCTTTCGCGACGCGGCGCCGCATGCCCATCTGGAAATCGATTCGCTGAATCCCGCGCTCGATCACGCGGGGGCGCTCGAATCCGGCGCGCTCGATCTCGTGATCGGCAACTGGCCGAAGCCCGACCCGCAGTTCGCGCGCCAGGACCTGTTCTCCGACACGATCGTGTGCCTGATGCGCGACGCGCACCCGCTCGCACGCGTGCCGCTCACGCGTGAAGCGTATGCGTCGGCCGCGCACGTCGCGCCGACGCCGTACACCGGCGACAAGCGCAACGCGATCGAGATCGGCCTCGCGCGCGCACGCCTCACGCGGCGCATCGTGACGACGCTGCCGTATTTCGGGATCGTCCCGCAGGTGCTGCTGCAGTCGGACCTGATCTTCACGACGACGCGCCGCTTCGCGACGCACTATGCGCAGCTGCTGCCGCTCGTGGTCGTCATGCCGCCCGTGCCGTTCCCGCGCATCAAGAGCTACCTGCTCACGCATCCGCAGCCCGACCGCCCGACCGACATCGCGTGGCTGTGCGCGCTGATGCAGAGCGTGTCCGACGAGCTGACGGTTCCCCGCAGCCGCAAGCGCTGAGCCGCAGCGCAAAACGCGGCACGGCCGCTCGAGTTCAGGCCGTGCAGAAGGTTTCCTGCAGATGGGTCCAGCGCACGACGCCCGCCGCGTCGCGCTCGAACACGGCGGTTGCACGGCGCGCGGGCAGTTCGCCCGAAGCCGCGTGCTGCGCTTCGAGATAGGTGAGCGTCGCATGCGACGCGTCGGCCGCAAGTACGCGAGTGTCCGACAGCGTGATGCGCAGCCCCGGCTTCGCGCCGGCGAGCTTTGCGAACAGTGCGCGCGTACCGTCGTGGTCGACCTCGCGGCCGTCGGTCAGGATCATCGTGAAATCGGCGGAAAACGGTGCGAGCATCGCGTCGAGCGCCTCGGGCGCGGTATCGACGCCGGATAGCCAGCGCTCGATGGCGACGAGGCTCGATTCGAGCGTGTCGAGATAAACCTGATGATCGGACATGTCATGTGCACGGTAAGGCGCGGCCCGATGCCGCGCGTCGTCGTGCAGTGTATGCAAAAACGCGCGACCCTGCGCTGGCCGCGCGGCGCTACCGCGCGCAGGACACGTCGTCGCGTGCCCGCCCCGCTGCGGCTGCCTTCGCTTCGGCCACCGGCATGCCCGAGCGCGCCTGCAGCAGCTCCGCGCACACGGCCACCGCGATCGCGCCCGGCGCCTTGTCGACGATGCCCGCGACGCCGATCGGGCACACCATCTCCACGAGCCGCGCCGGATCGACGCCGCGCGCGGCAAGCCGCCGCTCGAACTTCACGCGCTTGGTACGCGAGCCGATCATCCCGAAGTACGCGTAGTCGCGCCGCCGCATGATCTGCGCGGCGAGCGAGAAGTCGAGCGCGTGGTTGTGCGTCATCACGAGGAAGTACGCGCCGGGCGGCGCCGCGTCGACGACGGCCTCCGGCGTGTCGGTTGGCTCCGGCTGCACGTTCGGCGGACATTCGTCCGGGAACAGCTCGTCGCGCGTGTCGACCCACTGCACGACGCACGGCAGCGCGCCGAACAGCGTGACGAGCGCGTGACCGACGTGCCCGGCGCCGAACAGCACGATGTGCATCGGCGCCGGCGTGCCGGTCGCGCGGTTGCGCTGGCCGGTGCCCGGCGCGAACGCCGGGGTCGACGCGGTGCGGAGCGAGCGTGCGGGGCCGTTCATGTCAGCCTCCGCCGGGCCGCCCCAAGGAGGCTGACCGCCCCCACGGGGGGCAGCGAACGAAGAGAACGTGGGGGCCGTTTCATCTCAGCCTGCCTTCGCCGCACGCACTGCGCTGACCGCGCGCAGGATCGACTCGCCGGTAGCCGGCGCATCGAGCGGCGGGTTCACCTTGTAGTCGCCGACCGCGGCCACGGCATCGCGCACCGCGAAGAACACCGAGAACGGCAGCAGCAGCGGCGGCTCGCCGACGGCCTTCGAACGGTGGATGCTGTCCTCGACGTTGCGGTTCTTGAACAGCTGCACGTTGAATTCGGGCGGCGTGTCGTTCACCGTCGGGATCTTGTACGTGGACGGCGCATGCGTCATCAGCTTGCCGCCCTTGTTCCACCACAGCTCCTCGGTCGTGAGCCAGCCCATCCCCTGGATGAACGCGCCTTCGACCTGGCCGATATCGAGCGCCGGGTTCAGCGACGCGCCCACGTCGTGCAGTGCATCGACGCGCAGCGTGCGCATCTCGCCCGTCAGCGTGTCGATCACGACTTCCGACACGGCCGCGCCGTACGAGTAGTAGTAGAACGGCCGGCCCTGCAGCTTCGACTGATCCCAGTACAGCTTAGGCGTCGCGTAGAAACCGTCGGACCACAGCTGCACGCGCGCGAGGTACGCCTTCGCGATCACTTCGCCGAACGGCACGCCGTTGCCGCCGACCCACACGAAGTCGTTGCCGAACTTCACGTCGGCCGCATCGACCTTGCCGTCGCCGAACTGCTTCGCCGCGAACACCGCGAGCCGCTCGCGCAACTGGCGCGCCGCATCCTGCGCGGCCTTGCCGTTCAGGTCCGAGCCCGTCGACGCGGCCGTCGCGGACGTGTTCGCGACCTTGCTGGTGTCGGTCGCCGTCACGCGGATCCGGCCGAAGCGGATGCCGAGCTCATGCGCGACGACCTGCGCGACCTTCGTGTTGAGCCCCTGCCCCATCTCCGTGCCGCCGTGGTTCACGAGCACCGAGCCGTCGGTGTAGATGTGCACCAGCGCGCCGGCCTGGTTGAAGTGCGTGACGTTGAACGCAATGCCGAACTTCACCGGCGTGATCGCGATGCCCTTCTTCAGCACCGTGTTGCGCGCGTTGAATGCGCGCACGCCCGCGCGCCGCGCGCGGTAGTCGCTCGTCGCCTCGAGTTCGCCGAGCAGTTCCTGCAGCACGTTGTCCTCGACCGTCTGCCCGTACGGCGTGACGTTGCGTTCGGTCTTGCCGTACAGGTTCGCGTAACGGACGTCGAGCGGATCGCGATCGAGCGAACGCGCGACGTCGTCGAGGATGTACTCGATCGCGAACGCGCCCTGCGGGCCGCCGAACCCGCGGAACGCGGTGTTCGACTGCGTGTTGGTCTTGCCGCAGTAGCCGGCGATGTTCACGTCGCCCAGCCAGTATGCGTTGTCGAAGTGGCACACCGCGCGCGTCATCACCGGGCCCGACAGGTCGGCCGAGAAGCCGCAGCGCGACGTCATGTCGAGCGCCACGCCGTCGATGCGGCCGTCGTCGTCGTAGCCGACGTCGAAGCGGTAATGGAAATCGTGCCGCTTGCCGGTGATCATCATGTCGTCGTCGCGGTCCGGGCGCAGCTTCACCGGGCACAGCAGCTTCCATGCGGCGAGCGCCGCGCAGCACGCGAACAGGCCCGACTGCGATTCCTTGCCGCCGAACCCGCCGCCCATCCGGCGGCATTCGACGAGCACGTTGTGCGACGCGACGCCGAGCACGTGCGCGACGAGGTGCTGCATCTCGCTCGGGTGCTGCGTCGAGCAGTACACGTGCATCCCGTCGTCGTCCTTCGGCACCGCGTACGCGATCTGCCCTTCGAGGTAGAACTGCTCCTGGCCGCCGAGCAGCATTTCGCCCGACTTGCGGTGCGGCGCGACGGCGAGCCGCGCAGCCGCGTCGCCGCGCGCGAGCTTCAGCGGCGGGATCACGTAGGTTTCGGCCGCGCGCGCTTCCTGCGCGGTGAGGATCGCCGGCAGTTCCTCGTAGTCGACCTGTGCGCGGCGCGCGGCGAGCCGCGCGGTTTCATGCGACGTCGCGACGACGATGAACATCGGCTGACCGACGAACTGCACGATGCCCTTCGCGAGCACCGGGTCGTCGTGGATGATCGGGCCGCAATCGTTGACGCCCGGGATGTCGTCGGCCGTGAACACGGCGACCACGCCCGGCGTCGCGCGCACCGCGTCGAAGTTCATCGACACGATCCGCGCATGCGGCTTCGCCGACAGGCCGAGCGCCGCGTGCAGCGTGCCGGCGACGACCGGGATGTCGTCGGTGTAGGTGGCACGC
The DNA here is from genome assembly GCF_030482905.1 of Burkholderia sp. AU45251. Taxonomy (NCBI): domain Bacteria; kingdom Pseudomonadati; phylum Pseudomonadota; class Betaproteobacteria; order Burkholderiales; family Burkholderiaceae; genus Burkholderia; species Burkholderia sp. AU45251. Next base: position 93,488 of record NZ_JAUJQH010000024.1, read on the forward strand.
CCGCTCACGTGCAGGTGCGCGGATTCGTGCGCGCGCGAGACGTGCACCTGCGCGGCGTCGGCTTGCGGGTCGAGGGTGCTCAGGAACGGTTCTGCTTGCTGGTTCATGTTCGGTGTTCTCCGTCTTCAGACGCGCGCCGCGTCGGTGCCGACTTCAGCGGCCACTTCACGCACATTCAGGGCTTGCGGCGGCAGCGGGTCGTGCGGGCGCGTCTCCAGCCAGAATCGGACCATCAGGTTTTTCGCGGTATCGAGGCGATACGTGTTCGTCGCGCGCATGTCGGACAGCGGCTGGTAGTCGCGCTCGAGCGCCTGCATCGCGGCCTGCGCGGTGGCTTCGTGCCACTGCGCGCCGTCGAGCACGGCTTCCGTGTGGGCCGCGCGCTTCGGCGTCGCGGCCATCCCGCCGAACGCGATGCGCGGCTCGCGGATCATGTCGCCGTCCGCGATGAACGCGAACGCCGCGCACACGGCCGAGATGTCGGAGTCGAACCGCTTCGACAGCTTGTAGGTACGGAACTGCAGCTTCTCGCGCGCGCCGGTGCGGGTCGGCACCTTCAGGCCGACGACGAATTCGTGCGGCGCCATGTCCTTCTGCTGGTAGCCCGTATACAGCGCCTCGAGCGGCAGCTCGCGCACCGTGTCGCCGCCGCGCAGCACCACGCGCGCGCCGAGCGCGATCAGGCCCGGCATCGAGTCGCCGATCGGCGAGCCGTTCGCGACGTTGCCGCCGATCGTGCCCGCGTTGCGGATCGGCAGCGACGCGAAGCGCTTCCACATCTCGATCAGCTCCGGATACGTACCAGCCAGCGCCGCATACGCGTTCTCGACCGTCACGCCCGCGCCGATCTCGATCCAGTCGCCGCGTTCCACGAGGCGCTGCAGTTCGGCGATCTGGCCGACGTAGATCAGGTCGTCGAGCCGGCGCATCTGCTTGGTGACCCACAGGCCGATGTCGGTGCTGCCTGCGAGGATGCGCGCGTCCGGCCGCTCGGCCTTCAGCGCGGCCAGCGCGTCGAGCGTGCGCGGCGCCGCGAAGCGCGCGCCGTTGATCGTCGTGTAGTCGAAGGTGTCGTCGCGCTTGAGCGACGCGAGCGTGCGGGCCAGCGCGGCCGTGTCGACCGGCGCCGACGGCGCCGGTGCATCGAACATCTGCACGGCCGCATCGACGATCGGGCGATAGCCGGTGCAGCGGCACAGGTTGCCCGTCAGCGCATCGGCGATCTCGGTGCGCGTCGGCACGTCCTTCGCCTTCGCACACGCGCTGCCGCAGCCTTCGTGGCCGTGCTTCTCGTACAGTGCCCACATCGACATCACGAAGCCGGGCGTGCAGAACCCGCATTGCGAACCATGGCAGTCGACCATCGCCTGCTGCACCGGATGCAGCGAGCCGTCCGGCTGGCGCAGGTCCTCGACCGTCAGCAGCGCCTTGCCGTCGAGCGTCGGCAGGAACTGGATGCATGCGTTGACGGCCTTGAACTCGACCGCGCCGGCGTCGGTCAGCTCGCCGACGACGACCGTGCACGCGCCGCAGTCGCCTTCCGCGCAGCCTTCCTTGGTGCCGGTGCAATGCGCGTCCTCGCGCAGGTATTGCAGCACGGTGCGGGTAACGTCCGCGCCGCTGACTTCGCGGATCGCGTGACGATGGTAGAAGCGGATCGGCTCACTCATGTCTCGATGGTTCTTCAAATGGGGGGCAAGGCGGCCTGCGCAGTGCGCTCGACCGACGTTTTTCTGACAGTTTGCACGCTATCACCATCAAATTCCGCAACCCATAGCCCATCACGCATGGGGCCCATATAACTGCCGCGATATGAGCGCCGGGGCCGCCCGGCGGCCTTTCCACGCGGGGCTCCCAGGCCCTTCCCTGCGCCCCCGCAACCGTCCGTCATCCTCAAAAACAGGTCGCGATTAACTAAATGGTACCTGCGGGAAAACCGGTTCCATGGGAAAATCCCGATTCCCTTTTTCGCCGTCCCCCGTCCGCTTCGTTCATTCGTTCCGACCCCATGTCAACCGATTCCGCCACACCGCCGCGCAGCGGGTTCGCGGTCACGCTGCAAATCGTGTCCGTCGTCTGCTTCACGTTCATCTGCTACCTGACCATCGGCCTGCCGCTCGCGGTGCTGCCGGGCTTCGTCCATGACGATCTCGGCTTTTCCGCGATCGTCGCGGGCGGCGCGATCAGCGTCCAGTATTTCGCGACGCTCGCGTCGCGGCCGCTCGCCGGGCGCCTGGCCGATACGCTCGGCCCGAAGCAGACGGTGTCGCGCGGGCTGGTCGGTTGCGGTGTGTCGGGTGTGCTGCTGCTCGTCGCGCTGCTGCTCGCGCACTGGCCGGTCGCGAGCCTCGTGCTGCTGGTCGCGAGCCGGCTCGTGCTCGGCGTCGGCGAGAGCCTGTGCGGCACCGGCGCGATCCTGTGGGGCATCGGCCGGGTCGGCGTCACACACAACGCGAAGGTGATCTCGTGGAACGGCATCGCGACCTACGGCGCACTCGCGCTCGGCGCGCCGGTCGGTGTCGCGATCGCGCATACGCTGAATCCGGCGCTGATCGGCGTGATCGTGATCGCGCTGGCCGCGACCGGCTTCTACCTCGCGCGCCTGATCGCTTCCGTGCCGCTCGTGCACGGCGAGCGGATGTCCTATGCCAGCGTGTTCACGCGCGTGCTGCCGCACGGCCTCGGCCTGGCGCTCGGCTCGGCCGGCTTCGGCTCGATCGCGACCTTCGTCACGCTGTACTACGCGGCGCGCCACTGGCCGAACGCCGCGCTGTCGCTGACCGTGTTCGGCACGCTGTTCATCGGCGCGCGCCTGCTGTTCGCGAACACGATCAAGACCTACGGCGGCTTCCGCGTCGCGATCGTGTCGTTCGCATTCGAATGCTCGGGCCTCGTGCTGCTGTGGCTCGCGCCCGTGCCGCACGTCGCGCTCGTCGGCGCCGCGCTGACGGGCTTCGGCTTCGCGCTGATCTTCCCGGCGCTCGGCGTCGAGGCCGTCGCGCTCGTGCCGCCCGCAAGCCGCGGCGCAGCGCTGTCCGCGTATTCGGTGTTCCTCGACCTGTCGCTCGGCATCACGGGCCCGCTCGCCGGCTATGTCGCGGGCGCGTTCGGCTACCCGCAGGTGTTCCTGTTCGCGGCGGTGGCGGCCGCCGCGGGCGTGGCACTGTCGATGGTGCTGTACCAGCGGCAGGCGCGGGTCGAGGGGAGCAGCGCGGCGGCCTGAGCGCGTCGCTTGCCGCACGGTGGCCGGTCGCGCGGTTGTCACCGCCGGCCGCCCAAAAGAAAACGCCCGCATCGCGCGGGCGTTTTTGTATCCGGACGGGGCCGGTACGGCGGGCAAGCCGGTCAGGCGGTCCGCAGAAACAACCGCCGCGTCAGGTCGAACGCGACCAGGTTGCCGGCCACGACAAGCAGCAGCCCGACCACCGCGAGCGGCGACCACTGGTAGCCCTCGAACACGGTCGACACGGCCAGCGCGACGATCGGGAACAGCACCGTGCAATACGCGGCACGCTCCGGCCCGATCCGGCCGACCAGGGTCAGATACGCGGTAAAGCCGATCACCGAGCCCGGCACGGCCAGGTAGACGAGCGCGCCGAGATAGCGCGGGCTCGTGTCGAGCGTGAACGGCAACCCGGCCACCGCGCTGCCGACGGTCAGGATCGTGGCGCCGATCAGCATCGCCCAGCCGTTGGTCACGAGCGGGTGCAGCCCCATCGACTGCATCCGGCTCGACAGCAGGTTGCCGGCCGAGAAGCACATCGTGCCCGCGAACGCGATCGCGAGCCCCGTCCAGGTCGCGTGGTCGTCGAGATGGCCGGCCATCTGCTGCCAGAACAGGCATGCGATGCCGGCGAGCCCGAGCAGCGCACCGGCGATCGCCGACGGCCGCAGCGGACGGCCCATGAACAGCCGGCCGTTGATCGAGTTCAACAGCGGCGCGGTCGAGAAAATCACCGCGACGAGGCCGCTCGGCACGACCTGCTCCGAATAGTAGAAGCACAGGAAGTTCAGACAGAACAGCGCGAAGCCTTGCGCCAGCAGAAAGCGCCACGCTTCGCGCGGCGGGCGCACCGGCCGGCGCATCACGCGCAGCAGCGCGAACAGCACGGCGGCCGCGAGCCAGAAGCGCCATGCGATCGACACGGGCGGCGGCACGGAGCCGAGCTGCCACTTGATCGCGATCCAGGTGGTGCCCCAGATCAGCACGGTGACGAAATAAAGCGACAGGTTCATGGCGGCAACGATTCGAAAAAACAGGTGAAACGGATCCCGACTATGCCGCCGCCCGGCGCGCGCCGATTGTCCGGAATTGCGGTCTTTTTCGGGGCGCCGCACGCGGCGCCGCGCACCCGCTTATACTCGGCCCATCATGAGCCTCTCCCTGTCCGCCCCGCCTGTCGATCACCCCGCCGCCCTGGCCGGCGGCGATCTGCCGTTCGGCCTGCAGTCGGTCTGCCGCACGCTCGCCGACGCGAACGCGACGCTCGAGCGCTTCGCGTGGCTCGGCGACCATCTCGCGATCGCCGAATGGACGCGGATCACCGATGAAAGCGAGACGGTCTACGAACAGCCCGGCCACCATACGCTGTCGTGCTACCTCGACGGCGGCTACCGGACGGAACGCCAGCGCGTGCCGCGCTACGGCGCGCCGAGCCTGCTGTGCGCGCTGCCGGGCGACCATGAATCGCGCTGGTGGGTGCGCGGCGAGATGCACTTCATCCACCTGTATTTCCTGCCCGAACACTTCACGCAGCGCGCGATCCGCGAACTCGACCGCGAGCCGCGCGAGCTGAAGCTCGCCGACCGCACCTACTTCGAGGATGCGCGCGTCGCGACGCTGCTGCGCTCGCTCGCGCTGGACGGCTGGGACGATGCCGACGAACGGCTGCGCGTGAACGAGACCGCGCACGAGGTGCTGAGCCTGCTGCTGCGCGGGCAGAGCACGACGCGCACCGACACGTCGTTCCGCGGCGGGCTCGCGCCGGCCGTGCGCCGCCGCGTGCGCGACTACATCGACACCTACCTGACGCAACCGCTGACGCTCGGCGAACTCGCCGACGTCGCCGCGCTGTCCGAATACCACTTCTCGCGGATGTTCCGGCTGTCGTTCGGCCGCGCACCGCACGCGTGGGTGGCCGAGCAACGGCTGGCGCGAGCGCGCGAGTTGCTGCGCACGACGGCGCTGCCGCTCGCGCAGATCGCGGCCGACTGCGGCTATGCGAACGCCGGCCACTTCGGCCATCGCTTTCGCGACGCGCACGGCACGACGCCGAATACGTACCGGCGCGCGATGCAGGGCCGCTGAGCGCGGCCCCTCTCGTCGTTTCGCGGCTTACGCGCCGCGCTGCGACAGTTCCTGTTCAAGCGCCGCGACACCGGCCGGCAGATCGACCGGCACCTTCAGGTCGACCATCGTGCGGCCGAACGCGTGCAGCGTGCGAAACAGGTTGTGTTCGCGGCACTGCTCGCCCATCTGGCCGATCCGCACGATCGGCAACCCGAACGAGCCCGAAATCTCGACCTGGTACTGCTTCGAGATATGGCCGCAGACCATCCCGGGCGTCAGCCCCTCGGGCGTCTCGATCCCGACCACCGAATTGAGCCGGCAGTCCTTCGGCGCATAGAGCTTGAGCCCCATCGCCTCGACGCCCGCCTGCAGCGCGAGCGAGCAGCGCAGGTGGCGTGCGAAGCGGCTTTCGAGCGTTTCCGCGCAAACGAGCCGCAGCGCCTCGTGCAGCGCGAGCACGCCCGACACCGGCGCCGTGTAGTGATAGCCCGCGTTGTGCCAGAAGTTTTCCGCGAGCGCCATGTCGAGGCACCAGTGCGCATTCGGCTCGGGGCGCCGCTTCATCCGGTCCCAGGCGGCGTCGGAGAACGCGATCAGCGACACGCCGGGGATCGACGACAGCCCCTTCTGCCCGCCGGTGATCACCGCGTCGATGCCCCACGCGTCCATTTCGAGCGGCATCGTCGACAGCGTACACACCGCATCGACGACCACCAGCGCACCGGCCGCCTTCGCGAGCGCCGCGATGTCGCGCAGGTCGCGGTTCCACACGGTGTTCGACGTCTCGCCCTGCACGATCGTGACGATCTCGGGCCGCTCGCGGGCGATCGCGTCGGCGATCTCGTCGAGACTCGCGACCGCGCGGTCGGCCACTTCGAGCGTCGAGACGTCGGCGCCGACGCGCGTGGCCATCTCGGCCATCCGCGCGCTGAAGAAGCCGTTGCGGATCGACAGCACGCGCGTCCCGCGCCACGCGAGGTTCGAGATCGCCATTTCCATGGCGGCCGAACCGGGGCCCGCGACGCCGAGCACCCACTTCGTGCGGGTCTGGAAGACATAGCGCGCCATCTCCTTCACCTGCTCGATGATCTTCGCCATCGTCGCGCCGAGGTGGTTGATCACGATCGTGTTCGCCTTCGCGACGGCGGCCGGGATCGGAACCGGGCCGGCCCCCATCATCAGCAGCGGTTCTTCGGGCAGGATCGCGTCGAGCGGCACGACGACGGGACAGGGAATCGGCGAGTAATCGATGGACATGGCTGGTAAAAAGTGAGGAAAGGAAGTGCACGGGCGCCCGCCGCACGACATGGCGAACTGATCGATCATTCCGCGTTCCGCCGCCTCGCGCAAGAGGCACCCGCGGCCGGACAGCGCGACGGTGGCCCGGTCGCCGCACCGGGCCAGCCGGCCGCGCGCGGGTCGCACGCCAATCATCCGGATTGAAAAAAGATTGCCGGCCGGGTTGTGAAACGGTTCCATTCGTGCAGCAAGCACACGATTTACTCCGTCAATAACAGCGCGATTCGCCGAGATCGCCGGTTCAGCGCGACTTTGTATCGAGCGAAATAGACCGGATCCACGATAAAAATCGCCGAACGGAATCCGATACGAAAAATCCACGCACGGGCGAAAAACATCCATTATTCCGGCATGTATTGGGTATCGCTTCCCGTCAATACCGGAACAAGCCTGCCACGCCGGATTGCAACCTATTGATTAACATACGAAATATTCGATCCCTCCATGGTTATTCGAATACCCCGCCGTCTTTGAACGGCAGACGAGCGAGACAGCGCCGGGTTTAACGCGTTACCCCCGAATTCGATTTTTCGCAACCCGCCCCTTTTCTCAGGTTGACGGATATCGCTTCCGTATTGAACAATCGTCTGCGGAATCGAAAAAAGCGATTTTTCGATACGAGGGAGAACTGGGTGTCGCGCGATGCGCTTTCGGGGTTGCGCGACGAAAAACCACAACCATAATCAATCAACCGGGCCAGAAATACGCAAGCCATGAACCAGATTCAGACCATGCGTGTATTCGTCTGCGTCGCCGAGCAGCAGAGCTTCCGGCGCGCGGCGCACCATCTCGGCGTGTCCAATGCACTCGTCACGCGTTCGATCGCGATGCTCGAGGGCCACCTGAACACACGGCTGATCCACCGCACCACGCGCAACCTGTCGCTCACCGAGGCCGGCGTGCGCTACCTCGACGGGTGTCGCGCGCTGCTCGAGGAATTCGACCACCTCGAATCGTCCGTCGCGCATGCCGTGCGCGAACCGGCCGGCACACTGCGCGTCGTCGCGTCGGGCCTGCTGTCGCCGCTTGCGCTGACGCCGCTCGTCAGCAGCTTCCGGCATCGCTACCCCGAATTGCGTGTGCAATTGACCGTCGCAGAGGGGCCGCTCGACGTGCTCGATTCGGGTTACGACGTCGGCATCGTCACCGGCAACCGGCTCGACGGCAACCCGACGCTGGTCGGCCACGCGCTCGCGCCGAACCCGTTCGTCGCGGTCGCGGCGCCGGCCTATCTCGAGCGACGCGGCGAGCCCCGCGTGCCAGACGACCTGCCGGGCCACGACTGGGTCACGCTCGCGCCGCACCAGCATGCGCCCACGTGGCAACTGGTCGGCCACGACGGCATCGCGCATTCCGTCACGGTGCGTCCGGCCTGCACGGTCAACCAGCTCGCGCTCGTCCAGGCAGCCGCCGTGGCCGGTGCCGGCATCGCGGTACTGCCCGAGCCATGCGTCGCCAGCGCGCTCGCAAACGGCACGCTCGTGCGTCTGCTGGCCGGCTACCGGATCGACGATCCCGACACGCAGTTGTCGCTCGTCTACCCGAACCGCCAGTACGTGCCTGCCCGGACGCGCAGCTTCGTCGAGCACGCGCTCGATCACTTCAGCGCGCAGCCGGCCCGCGAACGGACCGACTACGGCTTCCTGCTGCCGCCGCGCGGGCCCGAGCGCGCCGACATCGTCACGGGCCTGCAGTAAACTGCGCGCGTCAGCCATCGGAGGTGCAGCGTGCGCGTGATCCTGTTCAGCAGCCGGCAGTACGACGACGATTCGTTTGCTGCCGCCAACCGGCGGTTCGGCTATCGGCTGCACTTCCAGCCGTCGCACCTCGACGCGGAAACCGCGATCCTCGCGCACGGCTATGACGTCGTCTGCCCGTTCGTCAACGACACCGTCGACGCGGCGGTGCTCGAACGACTGGCGGACGGCGGCACGCGCCTGATCGCGCTGCGCTCGGCGGGCTTCAACCATGTCGACCTGGCCGCCGCCGAGCGGCTCGGCATCACGGTCGTGCGCGTACCCGCCTATTCGCCGCACGCGGTGGCCGAGCACGCGGTCGCGCTGATCCTCGCGCTCAACCGCCGCCTGCCGCGCGCCGTCGCGCGCACCCGCGAAGGTGACTTCTCGCTGAACGGCCTGCTCGGCTTCGACCTGCACGGCAAGACCGTCGGCGTGATCGGCACCGGCATCATCGGCAGCGTGTTCGCGAAGATCATGATGGGCTTCGGGATGCATGTGCTCGCGCACTCGGTGCCGCCTTACAACGACGAGCTGATCGCGTTCGGCGCACGCTATGTCGAGCTCGACGAGTTGCTGCACCACGCCGACATCGTCAGCCTGCACTGCCCGTTGCTGCCGTCGACGCACCATCTGATCAACGAACGGACGCTCGCGCGGATGAAGCACGGCGCGATGCTGATCAACACCGGGCGCGGCGGCCTCGTCGATGCACAGGCGCTGGTCGACGCGCTCAAGAGCGGCCAGCTCGGCCATCTCGGGCTCGACGTGTACGAAGAGGAAAGCGGACTCTTCTTCGAGGATCACTCCGACCTGCCGCTGCAGGACGACGTGCTCGCGCGCCTGCTGACGTTCCCGAACGTGATCGTCACGTCGCACCAGGCATTCTTCACGCGCGAGGCGCTCGCCGAGATCGCGCACACCACATTGCTGAACATCGAGGCGTGGCATGCGGGCACGCCGCAGAACGTCGTGACGGCGAATCGCTGACAAATCGACGAAATCAGCCAATTTCATGGTGACCGACGCCACCGCAATCGTTTGCTTTTGATCAGCACTGAAAATGCGATCTTTTGCATCAACAATTTCGCGCTTTGTTTCGACTGATGTAACGATTCCCGCGCGCCGTCTGCTATCGTTGCGCCGACGTTATCCCGCCCCCGCCTGCTCATGCGTTTCGACGACTCCGACATCGCCGCCGTCTACCGCGCCATTTTCGAACGGCGCGACATGCGCCACTTCACGCCGGCCCCCGTCGATCCGGCCGTGCTCGCACGGTTGCTGCGCGCGGCGCATCACGCACCGAGCGTCGGCTTCATGCAGCCGTGGCGCTTCATCCGCATCACCGATCCCGCGCTGCGGACCGCGATCCATGCGCTGGTCGAGGCCGAGCGCCGCGCGACCGCCGACGCACTCGGCGAGCGCCAGGATGAGTTCATGCGGCTGAAGGTCGAAGGCGTGCGCGAATGCGGCGAGTTGCTGGTCGTCGCGCTCGCCGACGGCCGCGAGCGCCATGTGTTCGGCCGCCGCACGTTGCCGGAGATGGATCTCGCGTCCGCCGCGTGCGCGATCCAGAACATGTGGCTCGCGGCCCGCGCCGAAGGGCTCGGGATGGGCTGGGTATCGCTGTTCGACGTCGACGCGCTGCGCTCGCTGCTGCGGATGCCCGACGGCGCGAAGCCGATCGCCGTGCTGTGCGTCGGACACGTCGATGCGTTCTACGCGAAGCCGATGCTCGAGCAGGAGCGTTGGGCTGCGCGGATGCCGATCGAAGCGTGCCTGTTCGAAAACGGCTGGGACGATCCGGCCGCGAGCGATGCCGCCGGCTCGCCGTCGTCGCCCGTGGATGCCGACGCGGATGCGGCAAGCGCATCGCGCACCCATGTCGACGGATCCCCCGAACGCTCCGCCTGACGACCACCCCGCCGCCGCCGTCACGCCGCCCACGGCGCATTCGCCGCCGCAAACCGCGTCGAATCCCACACTGTGAGCGTCTCGCACACTGCCCCGTCGCACGCCGGCAACATCCGTTTTGGCCCCAAGCATAGGGGTTTTCACTGAAGTAGAATCGCGGCTGTCGTTCGCCTTACCGTCCGCCCGTCCCGCGCATCCCGCGCCCGCCCGAGCGGCGGCTTTTCCCGAGCCTACCGCGATGCCCTTACCTCTTTTCGCCCTCGCCGTCGCCGCATTTGGAATCGGTACCACCGAGTTCGTGATCATGGGGCTGCTGCCCAATGTCGCGCGCGACCTCGGCGTGTCAATCCCGGCCGCCGGGATGCTCGTGTCCGGCTATGCGCTCGGCGTGACGATCGGTGCGCCGATCCTCGCGATCGTCACCGCGAAGATGCCGCGCAAACGTGCGCTGATGGGCCTGATCGGGCTGTTCATCGCGGGCAACCTGTTCTGCGCGATCGCACCGGGCTATGCGGTGCTGATGGCCGCACGCGTCGTCACCGCGTTCTGCCACGGCGCGTTCTTCGGGATCGGCTCGGTGGTCGCGAGCAACCTCGTCGCGCCGAACCGTCGCGCGCAGGCGATCGCGCTGATGTTCACCGGCCTCACCCTTGCAAACGTGCTCGGCGTGCCGCTCGGCACCGCGCTTGGCCAGGCGTTCGGCTGGCGCGCGACGTTCTGGGCCGTCACCGGCATCGGCATTGCCGCGGCCGCCGCGCTCGCCGTCTGCCTGCCGAAGAACCTCGCGATGCCCGACACCAGCATCACGCGCGAATTCAGCGTGCTGAAGCATCCGCAGGTGCTGATGGTGCTCGGCATCAGCGTGCTCGCATCGGCCAGCCTGTTCAGCGTGTTCACGTACATCACGCCGATCCTCGAGGACGTGACGGGCTTCTCGCCACGCCAGGTCACCTATGTGCTGCTGCTGTTCGGCCTCGGCCTGACGGTCGGCGGCACGCTCGGCGGCAAGCTCGCCGACTGGCGCCGGATGCCGTCGCTGATCGCGACGCTCGCCTTGATCGGCGTGATCCTCGCGCTGTTCGCGGGCACGATGCATCTGCCGTTCGCCGCGCTCGCGACGATCTTCGTGTGGGGCATCCTCGCGTTCGCGATCGTGCCGCCGCTGCAGATCCTGATCGTCGACCGCGCCAGCGACGCGCCGAACCTCGCGTCGACGCTGAACCAGGGCGCGTTCAACCTCGGCAACGCAACCGGCGCGTGGCTCGGCGGGATGGCGATCGGCTCCGGCATGTCGCTCGTGAACCTGCCGTGGGTCGGCGTCGCGATGGCCGTCGCAGCACTCGCGCTCACGCTGTGGTCGGCGTCGCTCGAACGCCGCCCGGTGGCCGTGCCGACCGAATACGTGTAACTCAACCCTGTTGAAATCGTTGCGTGCACAACTCCACTCGAAGCTGATGGCCTTCATGGACCTTTCAAGGTCCGAGGTGTAGCATCGCGCCCGATGAAAGCCATTCTTAATCGCGATTTCCTCGCCCTCATTCTGAGCGTCGCGGTCGTCGGTCTCGGCACCGGCGCCACGCTGCCGCTCACCGCGCTCGCGCTGACCGAAGCCGGGCACGGCACCAACGTCGTCGGCATGCTGACGGCCGCGCAGGCCCTCGGCGGCCTTGCGATCGTCCCGTTCGTCACCGCGCTCGCGCGACACATCGGCTCGCGCCGCGCGATCGTCGTATCGGTCGTGCTGCTCGCGGCCGCCACCGCGCTGATGCAGTTCACGTCGAACCTGATTCTGTGGGGCGCGCTGCGCGTGCTGTGCGGCGCGGCGCTGATGCTGCTGTTTACGATCGGCGAAGCGTGGGTCAACCAGCTCGCCGACGATTCGACCCGCGGCCGTGTCGTCGCGATCTACGCGACCAACTTCACGCTGTTCCAGATGGCGGGCCCCGTGCTCGTGAGCCAGATCGCGGGCGCGACGAGCATCCGCTTCGCGCTGTGCGGCGCGCTGTTCCTGCTCGCGCTGCCGACGCTCGCGACGATCCGGCGCGCGCCGCTCGCCGGCGACGACGCGCATCACGCGCAGCACGATCACTGGCTCGCCGTGCTGCCGCGCATGCCCGCGCTGATCATCGGCACCGGCTTCTTCGCGCTGTTCGATACGCTCGCGCTGTCGCTGCTGCCGCTCTACGCGATGGATCACGGCGTCGCGAGTGCCACGGCCGTGCTGCTCGCGTCGATCATGCTATTCGGCGATACCGCGATGCAGTTCCCGATCGGCTGGCTCGCGGACAAGCTCGGCCGCGAACGCGTGCATCTCGGCGCAGGCTGGATCGTGCTCGCGGGCCTGCCGCTGCTGCCGTTCGTGATCGCGAATCCGTGGCTGTGCTGGCCGCTGCTATTCGTGCTCGGCGCGGCGGCCGGCAGCATCTATACGCTGTCGCTCGTCGCGTGCGGCCAACGCTTCCGCGGTGCGGCGCTCGTCACCGCAAGCTCGCTCGTGTCGGCGTCGTGGAGCGCCGCGAGCTTCGGCGGCCCGCTGGTCGCCGGTGCGCTGATGGAGCAACTGGGCAGCAACGCGCTGGTCGGCGTGCTGGTCGTCTGCGTCGCGGCGTTCGTCGCGGCCGCGCTGTGGGAACGTCGCGCCGCATTGCAACGCGCGGTCTGACGCTGGCGCGAGCACGCCACCGCGCTCCGCCCTTTCACTGAATACGCCGACTTCGAAACGACGACGGCCCGCGCAATGCGGGCCGTCTTGCTCATGCTCGCGCCACGTTGCGCGTTACGCCTTCAACGCCGGCAGGATCTTGCCGACACACGTACCGAAGCCGACGCGATAGCCGTCGCCCTGGCACCAGCCGGCGAGCGTGAGCTCGTCGCCGTCCTCGATGAACGCGCGGCTGCCGCCACCGTTCAGCGTGACCGGCTCCTTGCCGTTCCACGTCAGTTCGAGCAGGCTGCCGAACGAATCCTTCGTCGGCCCGCTGATCGTGCCCGAACCCATCAGGTCGCCCACTCGCGTGTTGCAGCCCGCGACCGTGTGATGCGCGAGCTGCTGCGCCATCGTCCAGTACATGTGCTTGAAGTTCGTGCGGCAGATCGAGGTTGCTTCGGCCGCCCCTTCCTCGCGCAGCGTCACTTCGAGCGCGATGTCGAACGCATGCTTGCCTGCGTGCTGCAGGTACGCGAGCGGCTGCGGCGATTGCTCCGGCTGCGCGGTGCGGAACGGTTCGAGCGCGTCGAGCGTGACGATCCACGGCGAGATCGTCGTCGCGAACGTCTTCGCGTTGAACGGGCCGAGCGGCACGTATTCCCACTGCTGGATGTCGCGCGCGCTCCAGTCGTTCAGCAGCACCATCCCGAAGATATGCGCTTCCGCGTCCTCGCACGCGATCGGCTCGCCGAGCGCGTTGCCCTGGCCGACGATGAAGCCCGTCTCGAGTTCGATGTCGAGCTTGCGGCATGCACCGAACACCGGACGCTCCTGGTCGGGCAGCTTCAGTTGCCCGTTCGGACGCCGCACCGACGTGCCGCTCACGACTACCGACGACGCGCGGCCGTTGTAGCCGATCGGCATCTCCGACCAGTTCGGCAGCAATGCATTCTTCGGATCACGGAACATCGAGCCGACGTTGGTCGCGTGCTCCTTCGACGAATAGAAGTCGGTATAGCCGGGAATGTCGACCGGCAGATGCAGCGTCGCGTCGCGCTGCGCGACGAGCACCTGCGCGCGCAGCGCCGTATCGTCGCGCAACCGCGCATTGTCGCGCGAAAACAAATCAGACAGCTGCACGCGCACGCTGCGCCATGCGTCGCGGCCCAGTGCGATGAACGGGTTGAGCGTCGGCGCGGCGAAGGCATCGGCGCCGGCCGGCAGCGTCACGAGGCCCGCGCGCGCGAGCGCCGCGAGATCGACGATCTGGTCGCCGAGTGCCACGCCTGCACGGCGCGACGCTTGCTTCGCATCGCTGAAGATCCCGAACGGCAGGTTCTGGATCGGGAAATCGCAGGCGGAATCGTTCGCCGTCTCGACCCAGCTCTTGCGAGCCGGGTCGAGCGTCGCGCGCCAGTCTTGGGTATCGCTCATCGCTGCTCCGGATTGAAATGTTTCTTGATGCCTTGCCAGCATTCGAAGTAGTCGGCCTGCAGCTGCGCAGTGTCGAGCGCGTAGCGCGTCGGCCGGATCAGCGTGCGGGTTTCGAACATGAACGCCATCGTCGCGTCGACCTTGTGCGGCTTCGTCGTGTCGCTCGCGGACGCCTTCTCGAACGTATCCGCGTCGGGCCCGTGGCCCGACATGCAGTTGTGCAGGCTCGCGCCGCCCGGCACGAAGCCTTCGGCCTTCGCGTCGTACGCGCCGTGCACGAGCCCCATGAACTCGCTCGCGACGTTGCGGTGGAACCAGGGCGGGCGGAACGTATCCTCGGCTGCGAGCCAGCGCGGCGGGAAGATCACGAAGTCGATCGTGTCGACACCCGGCGTATCGCTCTGCGACTGCAGCACCAGGAAGATCGACGGATCGGGATGGTCGTAGCTGATCGAGCCGATCGTGTTGAACAGGCGCAGGTCGTACTTGTACGGCGCGTAGTTGCCGTGCCATGCGACGACGTCGAGCGGCGAATGGCCGATGTCCGCGCGCCACAGGCGGCCGTTCAGCTTCGCGATCAGCTCGAACGCGCCTTCGCGGTCTTCGTAGGCGGCTTGCGGCGTCAGGAAATCGCGCGGATTCGCGAGACCGTTCGAGCCGATCGGGCCGAGATCCGGCAGGCGCAGTTGCGCGCCGAAGTTTTCGCAGATGTAGCCTCGCGCGTCGCCGTCCGGCAGCGCGACGGAAAAACGCACGCCACGCGGGATCACCGCGATCTCGAACGGCTCGACGTCGAGCCGGCCGAATTCGGTCGCGATGAAGAGCCGCCCCTGCTGCGGCACGATCAGCAGTTCGCCGTCCGCGCTGTAGAAGAAGCGATCGTGCATCGAGCGGTTCGCGGCATACAAATGAATCGCGCAACCGTTCATCGCGGCGGCCGAGCCGTTGCCGGCCATCGTCACGAGACCGTCGACGAAATCGGTCGGATCGACCGGCATCGGCAGCGGATCCCAGCGCAGCTGGTTCGGCGACGTCGGCGGCACGTCGACCGAATCGCCAAATTCCGACACGAGCCGCTGCGGGCCAGCGTACGGCTCGAACGGCCGGTGCACGGCCGCCGGGCGGATGCGGTACAGCCACGAGCGGCGGTTGTGGCCGCGCGGCGCGGTGAACGCCGTGCCCGACAATTGCTCCGCATACAGCCCGTACGGCGCGCGCTGCGGCGAGTTGCGGCCGTGCGGCAACGCGCCGGGCAGTGCCTCGGTCGCGAACTCGTTAGCGAAACCGCTCAGGTAACCGGCGGTCGCCGGTTTCGACAGGTCAAGCGTCATCGTTTCCTTTCTCCCTCAATTCATCGCGGCGTTCGGCGCCTGCGCGCCGTTGCGCCGCGTCACACCGGCAAGCCCGAGGACGAACAGCGCCGAGCACAGCACGGGCACTGCGGCCGCGTGGAACAGCGCACCGTTCGACCAGTTGAGCGCAATCAGTTGTCCGCCGACGAGCGGCCCGAGCACCGAGCCGATCCGGCCGATGCCGAGGCTCCAGCCGATGCCCGTCGAGCGCAGCGACGTCGGGTAATACTGGCCTGCGAGCGCGTTGACGGCCGGCTGCCCGCCGACCACGCAGAACCCGCCCGCGAACACCACCACCAGCAGCCACGGCAGCGCATGCGCGACCGAGCCGATCAACCCCACCGACACGGCCGCGCACGCGAAGCATGCGAACAGCACGCGCACGAAGCCGTGGCGTTCGATGAACCAGCCGAGCGACAGCGTGCCGATCACGCCGCCCGTCTGCAGCACCGTGCCGACGATCACCGCCGTGCCGGGCGAATAGCCCGCGTCGCGCATCACGGTCGGCAGCCAGTTCGACAGGAAGTACAGATCGATCAGGTTCATGAAGCTGATCGCCCACAGCAGCAGCGTGACCGGCAGGCGGCCATGGCTGAACAGCTCGGCGACCGGTGCGCCGGTCGCGGCGCGCTCGCGCACGACGAGCCGCGTGTTCGCATCGATGCCGGCCTGCGGCGCGAAATGCGTGAGCCAGTCGCGCGCCTGCGCGACGCGCCCTTTCAGCACCAGGAACTGCAGCGACTCGGGCAGCCGCGCGACCATCGCGACCGTCAGCACGAGCGGCACCGCGCCGCCGACGAAGAACACCGACCGCCAGCCGAGGGCCGGAATCAGCGCGGCGCTGATGAAGCCGCCGAGCGCCGCGCCGAGCGTGAAACCGCACGACACGATCATCATCCGCTTCACGCGATGCGCAGCCGGGCTGAACTCGCCGACCAGCGCCATCGCATTCGGCATGATGCAGCCGAGGCCGAGGCCCGTGACGAAGCGCAGCGCCATCAGCACCGGAATCGAGCCCGCGAACGGCGTCGCGAGCATCGTCACCGCGAAGAACAGCGTCGAGCCGATCAGCACCGGGCGCCGCCCGATCCGGTCGGCCAGCACCG
The DNA here is from genome assembly GCF_030482905.1 of Burkholderia sp. AU45251. Lineage (NCBI taxonomy): Bacteria > Pseudomonadati > Pseudomonadota > Betaproteobacteria > Burkholderiales > Burkholderiaceae > Burkholderia > Burkholderia sp. AU45251. Next base: position 110,266 of record NZ_JAUJQH010000024.1, read on the forward strand.
ACAGCCCGAGCGCGCCGAGCAGCATCCCGAACAGGCTCGCGCTGAACACGGGCCCAAGCGCCTGCTTCGGCACGCCCCATTCGGCGATCACGCTCGGCGCGACGTAGCCCATCGCCTGCGCATCGAAACCGTCGATCACGAGGCACAGCCCGCACAACACGAGCAACATCCAGTGGAAGCCCGGGCGATGGGTATCGTCGATCACGCACTCGACTTCGAGCACGCGTGCGTCGGTCGGCGCCGCGCTCATTGCGCGACCTCGGCAGCCGGATGCACGGGCGGCGTCACGCCCTGCCGCGCGAGCGTCATCGCTTCGCGCAGCACGTCGGTGTCGCCGATCTGGTTCGCGAGCAGCAGGATCAGCTTCGCGTTGACGAGCTGGCTGTCGGCGTCGGACAGGTCGCGATGCATGTCGATCAGCGCTTCATAGAACGCGTCCGGGTCAGCCAGGCGCGGGCGGGTGTCGAGTGAGGGCATGACGGAGTCTCCGGTGTCTTTATCGTTTTCAGCGTGCACAGGTCGCGCGCGCCAGGGCGTCGGCAAGCGCCTGACGGTCGAGCGTGCGCGTGCGGGCGCAGACATGCTGGTCGGGGCGCAGCAGGTAGAACGTGCCGGGCTTCGCGTCGTAGCGTTGCGCGGCGAAGCCGTCGACGTCCTCCACGACGACGACACCCGCGACCGGCTGCGCGTGCCCGGCCGGCACGACGAGCACGGGCCGCACCGGCAGCGCGAGGCCGTCGAGCGCCTGCGCAAGCGCGGCCGCGTCGCCCGGCAACCCGAACAGCACGCCGGTGAAGCCGCTGCCCAGATGCTGCAGCAACCAGCCTGACGCGCCCTGCGTCCGCACCGGCGCATCGGCTGCCGCGGCACCCGGCCGCATCGCGCCCGCGAAGGCGTCGCCGTGGCGGTCCGGCGTGTTCAGCGGCGAATCGGCCAGCACCGCCGGCACCGACAGGCGGCCGCTGTTCACGAGCTTGCGCGCGAATTCGCAGTCACGCGCGAGCTTCAGCGTCGCGTCGCGGAACACCCGCGACACCGGGCTCTTCGGCGTGATGAAGTCGGTCGAGCGCGTCGAGTTGCGGATGTTCTCGTCGGCCGCGAACTCGCGCTCGCTCGCATACGTGTCGAGCAGGCTGTCGGCGGAGCGGCCGTCGAGCACGAGCTTCAGCTTCCACGCGAGGTTGTCGGCATCCTGCACGCCGCTGTTCGCACCGCGTGCGCCGAACGGCGACACGCCATGCGCGGAATCGCCCGCGAACAGCACGCGGCCGTGACGGAACGACTCCATCCGCTGGCAGCGGAACGTATAGACGCTCACCCATTCGAGCTCGAACTCGACATCCGGCCCGAGCAGCGCGCGCACACGCGGGATCACGCGCTCCGGCTGCTTCTCGGCGACGGGGTCGGCATCCCAGCCGAGCTGGAAGTCGATGCGCCACACGTTGTCGGGCTGGCGATGCAGCAGCACCGACTGATTTGGGTGGAACGGCGGATCGAACCAGAACCAGCGCTCGGTCGGAAACTCCGCCTTCATCTTCACGTCGGCGATCAGGAAGCGGTCCTTGAACGTGCGGCCGTGGCTTTCGAGGCCCATCATCGTGCGCATCGGGCTGCGCGAGCCGTCGGCCGCGATCACGTACTGTGCGCGCAGCGTCGCGACGCCTTCCGGCGTTTCGATCGTCAGCACCGCGTGCTCGGACGACTGGTCGATGCCCGTCACCTTGTGCTTCCAGCGGATGTCGATGTTCGGCAGCTCGAACGCGCGGTCGGCCAGATAGCCTTCGACGTAGTACTGCTGCAGGTTGATGAACGCGGGGCGCGCATGCCCTTCCTCGGGCAGCAGGTCGAACGCGTAGAGCTGCTCGTCCTGCAGGAACACCTTGCCGACGTGCCAGCTCACGCCCTTGTCGACGAAGCGCTCGCCGCAGCCGAGCCGGTCGAAGATCTCGAGCGTGCGCTTCGCGAAGCAGATCGCGCGCGAGCCGGTCGACAGCGTGTCGTCGTCGTCGAGCAGCACGACGGGCACGCCCTGCTGCGCGAGGTCGATCGCGGCCGCGAGGCCCACCGGGCCCGCGCCGACGACGATCACCGGGTGAACGGCGGTGTCCTGCGCACGCGCGCGGTATTCGAACTTCAGCGTCTGGTAATCGATGCTCATGGTCGCCATCCGCCCCTCAACCCTGCCGGGCGCGCGCCAGCCCGCCCGTCATCCCGTCCATCGCCTGCCGGCGCGCCGCGCCGCCCTCCCGCGTGCAATTCCTGTCAACCGCCACGTCTCGCTCCTTGCTTCCTGTTGATTCGTGAACGGCGCCGTTTCGCGGCGCCCGCATGCCGCATTTCTTGATCGGCGACAAATCCTGGATTTACGAATAGTAAAACCAATTACGAATAGTGAAATCAACGTAAACCCTAGGCGAAGCATCGAGGACGGGATAACGATATGAACGAAACGCCAAGCCGAGCTTGGCCGGCGCTGCTAATATCAAGCTACGAGGCGGCCCGTTCGGCCGCCGTTTTTCCTTCTTACGCCGATGATTCCGCCCACCATTCCCGAGCTGGTCGCCCGTGCGGGGCAACTGCCGTATCTGCGGGATCACCTCACGCTCGCCGATGGCGGCACCGCCAGCGCGAACCTGCCCGAGCGCACGCTCGGCAGCGCCTACGAACCGATCTACGACGTGACGATGCCGGGTGTGCCGCAATCGACGTCGTTCGCCGACGCAATCGAGCGCTACGGCGACGAGCTCGGCTTCCAGGCCGTCACCGTCGTCACGGGCGCGCCGCATGATCCGGTCGACTCGGCCGTCGACGACCAGACGCTCGTCGCGATCGACCGCCTGTCGCGCACGTTGCACTCGATAAACTTCTTCGGCGCGCAGCGCCACGGGCTGCTGTTCCTGCGCGTGCACGAGCGGCTGCTGAAGAGCGTGAAGTACGACCACGGCAAGCACTTCTCGTCGGTGCTGCAGCGCTTCGGGCTGCCGAGCGAGCGGATCGTGATCGAGCTGCCGGCGGTCGCGGTCGCGCACAAGACCTTCCTCGGCTACCTGACACGCAGCTACCAGCATCACGGCTTCAAGGTCGCGGACAAGCTGCCCGACCCGGGCCGCATCCTCGCGGTCGAATCGGAGATGGCGCGCCCCGACTACATCAAGATGGATGCGGGCATCGCGTTGCGCGACGGGATGGTCAAGGCGCTCGTCGCGTATGCGCAGCGCGTGCGGATTCCGCTGATCTTCGACGGCGTCGTCGACGAAACGCAGTGCGAACTGCTGCGCCAGCACGACGTGCGGTTCATGCAGGGGCCCGTGTTTGCGAAGGTCGTGACGGCGTGAGTGGATGAGGTGGCCGGCATGCCGGATGTGGGGCGCGGGTGATGTGTCGGGAGGATCGGGTCGTCTGGCGTGACCGGCCGTCCGATGTCCGGCGGGTTGTTGCCGACCTCGCTGAAAGACCGGCTTCGTGGGCGCCCTTCGCTTCCGGCGCCGGCGGTGCCGGCGATTACCGCTTACGCTCGTCCGCCATCGTCGTACTTGGGCAGATCGTCGTCGATCTCGATGCCCGGATAGCGATCCCCGTACCAGACATGCCAGGCCGGACGCAGCCGTGATGGCTCGTCGAGCGTCGCGGAATTGATCTCGACCGTCTTGGGTGCATCGATTTGCCGGTATTCGAGCTGTGCGCCGCAACGGCCACAGAAGCGCCGCTCACCCCACGCGCTCGACGCATAGACCGTCGGCTCACCTTGAAGGTATTCGAACGCGTCGATCGGCACCGATGCCGACGCGACGACCGCTGCGCCGGTCGTGCGCTGGCAGAGCCGGCAGTGGCAAAAGCCGGCGTCAGTCGGAACATGGGCGATCCGGTATCGGATCGCGCCACATGCGCATCCGCCTTCCATCGGTTCTGCGTGAGACATGGCAACCCTCTTCGTCGGTGAGCTGGCGAACGATCATGCGCGCGGTTCGCCCGTGGCACAACCGGCGGCGGAGGCGGCGGTATCGCTCTCTTGCGTTGTCGCCGGTGCCGGTGCCGGCGACGGCGACGGCACCGCTACCGCTCGCGCTCTTTGCTCAGGCCGTCTGCCCGAGCCGCTGCGCGAGCGCCTTCAGCTTCGGCCCGACCTGCGTACGGAACACGTCCTCGTCCATCGACGACGCGGGGCCACTGCAGCTCAGGATCAGCCAGCGCCCCTCGCGCGGCTCGCGAAACGGTACGGCCGCCGCGTTGACGTCCATGTGCCACGCCCGGAACGAATAACAGCAACCGCCTGCCGAGAACTCGGCCACCGCGTGCTGCGCGGCGGCGACGAGCGCATCGGCGTCGGCCGCGCCGCCGGCCGCGCGATGCAGTTCCGCATAGAGCGCGCGGCGCACGTCCTCCGGTTGCACGGCCAGGTACGCGCGCCCCATCGAGCTCGTCAGCATCGACAGCCGCGAGCCGGGCGCAAGCCCGAGCGTCAGCGCGGTCTCGCTGCGGATCGTCTCCAGATAGATCATGTCGAGCCCGTCGCGACAGCCGAGCGACACGGCCGCGCCGATATCGCGCGCGAGCGCCTGCATGTGCGGCCGCGCGAGGTCGATCGTCCCCGAGCCCGACAGCAGCGCGTAGCCGAGGGACAGCACGCCGGCGTCGAGCGCATACTTTCCGAGCGTCTCGTCGTAGCGGAGGTAGCCGAGCACGGTCAGCGTGTAGGCGAGCCGGTTCACGGTTGCCTTCGGCAACCCCGTGCGCTCCGCAAAGTCGCGGTTGCCGAGCATCGTCTCGCCGGGCCGGAATGCGCGCAGCAGGTCGAGCCCGCGCGCGAGCGCGACGACGAACTTGCGTTCGTCGATCGTGGTTTCGTCGATGGTTGAAAGTGTCATCTGGTGCTACACTGGGTTCGATTTGCAAAACATTGTTCCGCACAGCGGAACTTCCGTCAAGCAAACTCTCAGGCAACAAACCCGGCTGAATCAGGGACCGACCGTAAAGCATGGGGCTCGGGAAAGCGCCGAAGTGCCGACTCGGGCCAAACGCAAAGCATGGGACCCGAGTAAGCGCTGAAGTGCCCAACTCGGGCCGACCGCAAAGCATGGGACCCGAGTAAGCGCTGAAGTGCCCGACTCGGGCCGACCGCAAAGCATGGGACCCGAGTAAGCGCTGAAGTGCCCAACTCGGGTCGACCGCAAAGCATGGGACCCGAGTAAGCGCTGAAGCGCTAACTCGGGTCGACAGGAGATGAGACGATGAGTGCTGCAACTTTTCATTGGGACGATCCGCTGCTGCTCAACCAGCAACTGACCGAAGAAGAGCGGATGGTGCGCGATGCCGCGCAAGCGTACGCGCAGGACAAGCTCGCGCCGCGCGTGACCGAAGCGTTCCGCCACGAACGTACCGACGCCGAAATCTTCCGCGAGATGGGCGAAGTCGGCCTGCTCGGTCCGACGATTCCCGAGGAATACGGCGGCCCCGGCCTCAATTACGTGAGCTACGGGCTGATCGCCCGCGAAGTCGAGCGCGTCGATTCGGGCTACCGGTCGATGATGTCCGTGCAGTCGTCGCTCGTGATGGTGCCGATCCACGAATTCGGTTCCGACGCGCAGAAGCAGAAATACCTGCCGAAGCTCGCGACCGGCGAATGGATCGGCTGCTTCGGGCTGACCGAGCCGAACCACGGCTCCGATCCGGGCAGCATGGTCACCCGCGCGAAGGAGGTGCCCGGCGGCTACTCGCTGTCCGGCGCGAAGATGTGGATCACGAACTCGCCGATCGCCGACGTGTTCGTCGTGTGGGCGAAGCTGGAAGAAAACGGCAAGGACGCGATTCGCGGCTTCATCCTCGAGAAAGGCTGGAAGGGCCTGTCGGCACCGGCGATCCACGGCAAGGTCGGGCTGCGCGCGTCGATCACCGGCGAGATCGTCCTCGACGAGGTATTCGTCCCGGAAGAGAACCTGATGCCGAACGTGAGCGGCCTGCGAGGCCCGTTCACGTGCCTGAACTCGGCCCGCTACGGGATCGCATGGGGCGCGCTGGGCGCCGCCGAGTCCTGCTGGCACACCGCGCGCCAGTACGTGCTCGACCGCCAGCAGTTCGGCCGGCCGCTCGCCGCGAACCAGCTGATCCAGAAGAAGCTCGCAGACATGCAGACCGAAATCACGCTCGGCCTGCAAGGCGTGCTGCGCCTCGGCCGGATGAAGGACGAAGGCACGGCGGCCGTCGAGATCACGTCGATCATGAAGCGCAACTCGTGCGGCAAGGCGCTCGACATCGCCCGGCTCGCGCGCGACATGCTCGGCGGCAACGGGATCTCCGACGAATTCGGCGTCGCACGCCACCTCGTGAACCTCGAAGTGGTCAACACGTACGAAGGCACGCACGATATCCACGCGCTGATCCTCGGCCGCGCGCAGACGGGCATCCAGGCGTTCTTCTGATCGTCCGGGTGCGGCGTGCGCGGCAGCCATGCTGCGCACGAGCACGCGCAAAAGACACGGCCCGCCCGGCATGACTGCCGGGCGGGCCGTTTTTCATCGGAGCCGCGCACCGGGCGCCAGCCCGGTACCGCGTTCGCGCGCAGCCGCTGCTTACTTGTTCGGCTGCGGCGTGAGGCGCAGATACGGACGCACTGCGTTGAAGCCCTTCGGGAAGCGCTTCTTCAGCTCTTCCGGATCCTGCAGCGACGGCACAATCACGACGTCGTCGCCATCCTTCCAGTTGCCCGGCGTCGCGACCTTGTAGTTGTCGGTCAGCTGCAGCGAGTCGATCACGCGCAGCACTTCGTCGAAATTGCGCCCCGTGCTGGCCGGGTACGTGATGGTGAGCCGCACCTTCTTGTTCGGGTCGATCACGAACAGCGAACGCACCGTCAGCGTTTCGTTCGCGTTCGGGTGGATCATGTCGTACAGCTGCGAAACCTTGCGGTCCGCATCGGCGATGATCGGAAAACCAACGACTGTCGACTGCGTTTCGTTGATGTCGTTGATCCAGCCCTTGTGCGATTCGACACCGTCGACCGACAGCGCGATCACCTTCACGTTGCGCTTCTCGAATTCGCCCTTCAGCTTCGAGGTCAGCCCGAGTTCGGTCGTGCACACCGGCGTGTAGTCGGCCGGATGCGAGAACAGGACACCCCAGCTGTCACCCAGCCAGTCGTGAAACTTGATCGGGCCCAGGCTCGATTCCTGCTCGAAATCCGGTGCGATGTCGCCAAGACGCAGACTCATGATGTTCCCTCCTCGAACGATGCTGGTTGAAACCGCGCCCGGATCGGCGCGGGAAAGTCTGTCAGCTTACGGGAAGCAATGGGTCGTGCGAACGATTATTCCGTTTGATATTCATACTTTTTTGTCATTTTTGCCCGGCGTCGGCGCAGGACGCGCGACCACGCGGGAAACTTTTCACCCCGTTTGCCGCTCTGTTGATGATTACAAGTCGTTTACCATGCGGTCTTGCACGGCCGTCGTGTGTCTTCCCGGCTCGCCAGCTGGCAGGCGTTTCGCTACGATGTGAACCTGCAGCATGACAGCATGAAGGGAGTTGCAATGTCGGAAATCAACAAGGAGAAACTGATGTCGGATATCAAAACCGTTCTCTCGGACGCCGAAGACCTGCTCAAGCAAGCTGCGAGCAGCACGGGCGACCGTGCGGCCGAGCTGCGCGAAAAAGCCATGTCGCGCCTGAAGCAGGCCAAGGAAAAGGCGGCCGACGTCCAGGTCGTGGTGGTCGAGAAAGGCAAGAAGGCCGCACGCGCGACCGACGATTACGTGCACGAGCATCCGTGGACGTCGATCGGCGTCGCCGCAGGCGTCGGCGTGCTGATCGGCCTGCTGATCAACCGCAAGTAACGCGCTCTGCGCCGTTTCGTCCCGTTGGCCGCGTCGCGCGGCCTGCGGGCGTCGAAGCCAGCCGGCGGTTTCCGCCGGCCGGCTTTGTCCTAGCTGCACACTGCACGCGCACGCACCTCACCCATGACGACAGACACCACCTCGCAGCCGTCCGGCCAAGGACCGCTGCGCCGCCTCGTCGGCTCCGCGATCGGACTTCTGCAAACGCGCCTCGAACTGGTGAGCATCGAGCTTGCCGAGGAGAAGGAGCGCCTGCTGGGCGTGCTGTTCCTCGGGCTCGCCGCGATGATGCTCGCGACGATGGCACTGATCAGCCTCACCGTGCTTGTCGCGATCGCGTTCTGGGATACCTACCGCTGGCAGTCGCTCGCGGCGATCACCGCGCTGTATGCCACAGGCGGCATCGTATGCGCACTGAAGGCCCGCTCGGGCCTGCGCGATGCGCCGACCGTATTCGAGGCAACGCTCGCCGAGATCGAGAAAGACCGCGAACTGTTCCGCGGCAAGCCGTGAACGCAATCGCGCTCCCCCCTTCCACCTACTTCGCCGACGCGCCATGAGCCAGAACATCACGGGCAATTCACCTCGCTCCCATTCGTCGCGATCGAACTGGAGCGCGTCGCAGCATCGCGCGCTCCGCAAGGAACTGCTGATCCTGCGATCCGAAGTCGAGCGGCTCGAACTCGCGGAAGCCGCCGGCGAAATGCGCCAGGCCGTCACGCGCTTCAGCTGGCTCAAGGTGTTCATCCCCGGCCTGTCCAGCAACAAGTTCAGCCAGTCGGCCAAGAACCTGAACGCGAGCCTCGGCCAGCTCGTCAACCAGTATCCGATGCTGAGCTCGCTCGCATCGCTCGTGCTCGCAAAACCCGTTCGCTCGCTGCTGCGCGCGAGCGCGGGGCCCGCGCTGAAGTGGGGCACCCTCGGTTTCGCTGCATGGGAGGTCTACCGGATCTGGAAGCAGTCCCGCAACGAGCGCGGGCTCGACACGCACGACGACTGACCATCGGCATCCTGCGCGCACGGCCACGCGCCGTGGCGCGCCTTCCATCCGACCTCAACGCACACCCCAGCACACCGCGACCTGTTCATCGGCGCCATCACTTCGCACATTGCCCTTCGTCCCGTCCGAGCGCAGCGTGAAGGCACCGCACGCATCGTCGTGCATCGGGCCCGCGTCGAGCGGGATGGCTTCCAGTTCGTAGCTCACCGGCGAATCACCGCCGTCCGGCCGCCTGATCGCCACTCGATAGACCGCGCGCCCGTCCGGCGGCGCCTGCGCGAGCGCATCCGGTAATGCCGAAGGCGGCGCACCGTCCCGCGTTTCGAGATATTGGGCCGCCCGGTACAGCGCGGCGACCGCCGACGCGCGATGAACGCGCGCGACATGCGCGCGATACGACGGGATGCTCCATCCGGCCAGTACCGCGACGATCGCGAGCACGATCATCAACTCAATCAGCGTAAATCCCGCCGAACGGTACACCGACGTGCGGCCGTTCATCAAAGCACTGTCGCGACGCGACGCCAGCGCAAGGCGACGATGTGTCCGTCGCGTATCGCGACCTGATGCTGCAGCCAGACGGCGCTCGATGCATGCGCACCGACGCCACGCGCAGTGACGACATAAGCGCGGCTGCCTGCCGGCCCTGCCCCGCGCCATGCTTCGATCAGGCATCGCGGCGGTTGCGCAGCCATCGGCCAGCCGGCGAACGGCGCAAACGCTTCGGCGGCCGCCAGCGCCGGCATGCGCCGCCACGCGTCCGGCTCCGTGTGCGACTCGCGTTCGCTCACGTAGGGCGCGGAACCCCGGCGCAATCGTGCGGTGCACGCAGCAAGCGCGGCATCGGCCGCGTGAAATGCGACCAGCCGATCGGACAACGCACGCGTGCGGCGCGACTCCGTCAGGGCGGCTTCGAACCACGTGCCAGTCAGCGCCGCAACCGCCGCGCCAACCGCGATCACCGCGGGCAAGGCAAGGCCCGCATCGCGATGCCAATCGCGGCTGGCTGACCGCAAGCGTATGCGCGACGCTCGCCGGCTTGTCGTCGGGGCTTCCGCACCTGCAGCCCGCAGCGGCTCGTCGCCGTGCGTCGCGATATGCTCATGCGTATCGCCTGCCGCGACGCATCGCAATCTCTTCGCCGCGTACTGCCCCGCTCCGTTCATCGCGGCACCTCGCGTTTATCCGTTGCATCGCGCAACGTATCGTCGACTGCGTGTTCGGCATTCCTCAACGCGACGATGCGATCGAGCGTCAGACGCGCGCGGCCGTCTTGCGCAACGACAGTGCGGCCGTCGCAATCGACGTGTCGCGCCGGTTTGCCCGCCGGTTCGCCGCGCGCACGCACGCAGACGTGCACGGCCACGACATCGGGCCAATCGTCGCTCCGCATTGCACCGGCATCGACGAACTGCGTGCCGCCGCGGCGAAGATAGCGCACCTGCAGTTGGTCGATTCCCGACACGACCGGCTGCGGCGTACCCGGACGGCCGTTTCCTTCGCAATACAGTTCGGGCTCGCCCGTCGACGGACTGACATGGACGTCGAAGCGGTTCTCCACCCGCGCACGCTCGCCGGACACGCCGACACCCTGCCCGAGGCAATCCGACACCTGGCCGCTTACGGTGGGCCACGTCGACACGGCATCGCCGACATACCGGATCAACAACGCGTCCGACGCAGCGCGCACGGGCTCGCACCGTACCTGTGCGCCATCGCCCCTCACGCGCGCCATCGAACAGCCGAACACCGGCGGCAATGACGACACCCCGTCCGCATCGAGCGGCCGGAAACCGGCCATCTGGATCTGCTGGCCGATCAGCATCAGTGCCGTGGCGGCTGCATCGCGCATCCGGAACCCGTCGTCCGCGCGCCGCTGCGCAACGCGCTGCGCGTGGTACAACGCACCGGCCGCGACGAGCACGAGCAAACCGACGGTCATCGCAATCAACACTTCAAGCAGCGTATGCGCGCGCATGCGGCGATCAGCGTTCATCGGCGTCGACCTCCCGATATGGAATCCGGACGCATGACGGCGGCTGCACCGACCTGCCCGCCGCTTCGCATCGCGACCCGGTAGCCGCACTGCCGCCGTGCCAGCCGACAACCGCGTAGCGGACGCCATCCGGCCCGTCACCGCGCGTCATCGCGCCGCCGGGCAGCGACGCCGCAGCCCGCGCCGCGAGGCCATCGTCGGCTCCGGCGACTGCATGCAAGCGCTCGATACGCGCATCGGCCAGCCACAGCGCGCGCTCGCGCCAGATCGTCGCGCGCTGCGCACGCGCCATCGCAAGCTGGCTACCCGCTACAGCCAGCATCACGGTCGCGAGCAGCGCGACGGCCAGCATCGCTTCGATCAGCGACGTGCCGCGCATGGCATTGCGCATGATGCTCACGCCGCGTCGCAGCGGCCGGCGACAACTCGCGCCCGGCCGCCTGCCGCGATCCGCACGCAACGCGATACTCGCGCGTCGCCAGCCCCCGGCACGTCGCGTCGCGGACGCAATTCGAAACGCCGGATGCCACCGATTGCCTGACCGACCGGCGGTGCGAACGCGAGATCGTGCGCGGCACCCGCGACGGCCACTTCGGCATCGTGCGGATAGCGCCGCAGCACGCGCGACTGCCCGTCGACCTGCCCGCTGACGATCCAGTCGCACGACCATTCGGCCGGATCGCACCGCTCACCGGCACGCAGGCAGGTGCCGCCGCTCGCGGCCCGGCACAGCGTGACGCGCACGCCGAGACGCGTCGCCTCGGTGCGCGCAAACGACAGCGCGCCGAGCAACGCGCGCGAGCGTGCGTCCACACGTTCGCGCATGCGCCACTGGTCGAACGCGGGTGCCACGTAGAGCGCGAGCCCCGCCGCCAGCGAGATGGCGACCATCAGCTCGACGAGCGTGAACCCGCCCGAGCGTTGCAATACATATTTCAGGGGTTGAGCGTGCAGTGCCATCGCAGTCGTCCTTCGCCGGGGTGATGCGACGACTGTAGCGGCGTGTGCGGACGCGCACCATTTGCCGAATGGCCGACTGGTGGCATGCGATCGCGATCGACACAATCGGCGCGAACTGACCCAACGGAGAAGACGATGAACGGACGCAGCGCGTCAGCGCTTACGCGGAGTCTTGGCGGGAGAGGCGCGACGGAACTCTTCGATCACGTCGGCAAATTCGGAAACGTCCTCGAACCGGCGGTACACCGATGCGAAGCGGACATAAGCGATCGTATCGAGGCCGCGCAACTCGTTCATCACGAGTTCGCCGAGCTTCTCGCTACGCACTTCGCGCTCGCCTGTCGCGAGCAGTTGATACTCGATGCGGGCGACCGCCGCGTCGATCGCGTCGGCAGCAACCGGCCGCTTGCGCAGCGCGAGTTGCATGCTGGCGACGATCTTGCGACGGTCGAATTCCGTGCGGCTGCCGTCCTTCTTCACGACGAACGGCAGGGACAGCTCGACCCGCTCGTACGTCGTGAAGCGCTTGTCGCAAGCCGAGCAGCGACGGCGCCGCCGGATCGCGGCGCCATCTTCGGACACGCGCGAGTCCACGACCTGCGTGTCGTCATGCCGGCAGAACGGGCAGCGCATCGTCGATCAGCGATAGACCGGGAAACGCTTGGTCAGCTCGGCGACCTGCGCACGCACGCGCTCGATCGTCGCTGCATCTTCCGGGTTGTCCAGCACGTCCGCGATCAGGTTGCCCACCTGTTCCGCTTCCGCCGGACCGAAGCCGCGCGTCGTCATTGCCGGCGAACCCAGGCGCACGCCGCTCGTCACGAACGGCTTTTCCGGATCGTTCGGGATCGCATTCTTGTTCACCGTGATGTGCGCCGCACCCAGCGCTGCTTCCGCTGCCTTGCCGGTGATGTTCTTTGCGCGCAGGTCGACCAGCATCACGTGGCTTTCCGTACGGCCCGACACGATCCGCAGACCGCGCTTCACCAGCGTTTCAGCCAGCACGCGTGCGTTCT
>NZ_JAUJQH010000025.1:0-115118 GCF_030482905.1 Burkholderia sp. AU45251
GCGTTCGTCTTCGCTCAGCACCAGTTCCACCTTCGGTCGTCCCATCGCCATGCTGATGTCTCCCGTTCCGTTGACGTCAACATGCTACGTGAACATAGATCAGTTAACAACGGAACGGGATACTAGCCACCCGCCGTCGGTGTCATGAAAATCTGACCATCGAAATAATCCTGGACGACGAGCGAGATTACGATCAGCCCCATCGCAAAAAGGTGACCGCAGCCCTGACCTCGGTCGCCGAGCGCCTGCCCGGTGCCTCGATCGCCGGAATGCTGTTGGGCAGCAACGTCGATCAGGCCAGCTCAGGTATCGACGACCTGCGCATCGTTCAGCGCGGGAAGGATCGGCTTGAGCTTCGCGAGCGCACGCGGGCTCCGTCGCGCTACCTTATGCTCGGTTTCCTGCGACATATCGGCATGAATCGGATGACTAACAGACCGATTCATCGCCCCCCGCGAGGCCGCGGTCTCGAATGCAGGCAATCCGATCCGTGCCCCGGAAGCGCGACGAAAACGGCGGTCCTTGCCGTATCGAGGCCCCACATCGGTAGATCGCGCAGTATCCGAGCGCTGCCGACATTCGCGTACACAATCGCACGCGGCGTTTCGCAGATCAGTTGATATGTGAAGCGCAATCGTAATGGCATCTATATCAAATTTCAACTGACATTCTTTCGGACATGATCGCGGGGCCATTCGCTCGGCGGCCGCATCCCGCGAAGAGTGTCGACTGCAGGCCAGCGCACATTTGTCTACCGCGGGAGAGGGGCTTTTCGTCAGCGGATCGGTGGACTTCGCCACGGCCATCGCGTTGTGCCGGGGGGGGGACTAGTGGCAAAACTTTACATAATTGACTCTCTCGTCGGACCGCATGCGAGCATCATCGCGGCTTACAGGGCGAGTCCCGAACGCAACCGAGCCCGTGAGGGCAACTTTTGGGGAATTTTGGCGGGAAACTGCTCGGCGTCCCTTTGCCATCAGGGCATTGCGGTCGATATTGGATTGCCGCTGAGCCCAATATGGGTAGGGAGGCTATCCGCAACTGCGGGAGTCTTACCTGGCGCGTCTCCGCGAGTGATAGTTGTAGTCGGCTGCCTTCCGCCACAACAGTTTTCCGCGATGTGCGCGCCCCGGGTGGCGTGCCGTGTATTGCGCGTTCGACGTGGCCGACTCGTGCGCGAGCACGCGACCTGCCATGTCGAAGTCAATTCCTCCGTCGATCCTTTTCGACGCGGCGCGATGCCGCCGGTCGTGACAGGGACATCCTTTCCCCCCAAGTAGCAGGTGCGAAATTCTTCAAATTCGCATTCCGAAGTAAATGGCGGCGTGAATTGCCGCGGGCCTGGTTTGGACAGCAGGATTTCAGCGATTGCATAATAAATGGGCTTGATTGTGCATTGCGGAAATTTTCCGGTTTACATCAACTTGATCGATGATCCGCGCACCGAATCCGAATGCCTGGATAAGTGAATAAGTGAATTAACGTGGCGATTAAAACGCTGGCGCGATTGTGTGATTTCCAGAAATTATCAATCTGATTGCTGAGCGTATTTCGATTGGGAATGTTTTGTGACATCGGCTTTACAAATCCGATGCATCATCCGGCTGGACGGCAGTCTGGCGGTGCGGAACCCCGATGCGCCGCGTGCAACGAGATTTTCGACCTCCTGATTTTTCCCTCGAAATCTGTCGAAAATGTAAGGCGATTACAAACCGAAATCGCGGACTGATTATTTCGGTTGCTGTGCGTGACTTTATTTGGCAGGATTTTCATCTGGTTGCTCGGTTCAAAAACAACAAAGCGGTCGACAATTCAATTAACCGAAATGACACGCTTCCGGAAGAGCAGCGGTTTGACAGACGGATGACAAAAACAGGTGGCGAGGCGGCGAACAGGCGGCATTGTTCGCAATTGGTGAATCAATCGCTTGCCCGGCAGTGTCGATGCGTCACTGCATCGATCCGGGCGAATCCGACGCGGGGCGGTCATGGCGATACTCAAGAACGGTTCTTCCGGAGAAGCGTGCCTGCTCCGCGCATATCACGTGTTCGGTCGCGATGCCGCGCGCTGCGACACGGTCATCCGGGATGCGTCGGTGTCTCGCGTCCACGCCCATGTCCGCTGGAGCGGCGGGCAGTGGGAACTCCACGATCACAGCAGCAACGGCACGTTGGTTTCGGGCGTTCCGTTGCGCGACGGCGAGCATGCGGTGCTGCAACCCGGCGACGTGATCCGGTTCGGCCGGGCCGGTCTCGCCCCCTGGCATGTCGATGCGCTCGACGATCCGGCCGATACGCTGTGGCCGATACGAGGCGCGGCGCCGCCGATCGTGCTCGCGCCGAGCCAGATCCTGCCGGCCCGCGCCGCACGGCCGGTCACGATCGTCCGGTCGGCGGCCGGTGAATGGCTGTGCGACGACGCGCTTCCACCTCGCACGCTCCACGACGGCGACGAAGTGTCGACCGGCGACTGCACGTGGCGCGTGGCGCTCGTGAGCAGAGGCTCGACGATGATGCTTGCCGTGCCGGCCGATCCGGCCACGCCGGCGCAACTGCTCGAATTCTTCGTCAGCCGTAACGAAGAGCACGTGCGCATGCTGCTGCACGTTCGCGGCGGCGTGGTCGACCTCGGCGAGCGGGCCCATCACTACAGCCTCGTCACGCTCGCGCGCGCACGCTCGGCTGACATGCAGGCCGGTTACGACGCCGCCTCGCAGGGCTGGATCGACCTCGGGCGGCTGGCGCACATGCTCGGCATCGATCCATCCCATGTCAACGTGCAGATCCACCGCGCCCGGAGCCAGTTCGCGGCGCTGCCGGGGCTCGACGCGAGCCTGCTCGTCGAGCGCCGGCGCGGCAGCGTCCGCTTCGGCGATTGGCCGTTCCGCGTGATGCGCGGCGAGCATCTCGAATGCCAGTCGGTGCCGGGCGTCGAGCTGCGGATGGGCGCGCATCGTCCGGTGCCGGGCCAGGTCGTCCATTACTCGTGAACGCGGACGAGCCGGCCGTGATGCCGACCGTGTCCCGCGCCCCCGTCGTGCCGGGAATGCCTGAATCGTGGCAGCCCGCCGCGCCTTTCGCGGCGCTGGCCGGCAAGTGGCATTACCGGCTCGGCGCGCTGCTCGGCGAAGGCGGCAACGGCGTCGTGTTTCGCGCGACCTGCGGCGAAACAGGGCAAGCGGTCGCGATCAAGCTGATGCGCGACGACACCGGGCGGACCGCGGCGGAGCGCGCGCGCCAGCGTGCGCGCTTTCGGCGCGAGACGAGCCTGTGCGAAGCGCTGCGGCACCCGAACATCGTGGCGCTGCTGGACCAGGGGGAAGCGCCGGACGGGCGGCTGTTCGCGGTATTCGAGCTGGTGCAGGGCCGGACCCTGCGTGACCGGCTCGCGGCGGAAGGGCCGCTGTCGGCGGTCGACACGGGGCGGCTGATGACGGAGGTGCTCGACGCGCTCGCGGCCGCGCATCGGCGCGGCATCGTGCATCGGGATCTGAAGCCGCAGAACATCGTGATCACGATGGCCGATGACGGCCCGCACGCGAAGCTCCTCGATTTCGGTATTGGTGCGCTGTTGCCCGGCACGCAAGACATCGCGCGCCAGACCACGACGTTGGAGACCGAGGTGCTCGGCTCCCCGTCATATTGCGCCCCGGAGCAATTGCGCAACGAGTCGCCCACGCCGCGCAGCGACCTGTATGCGTGGGGCCTGGTCGTGATCGAATGCCTGACGGGCGACGTCGTGATGCACGGCGCAAGCGTGGCCGACATTCTCTATCAGCAGCTCAGCCCGGTGGATGTCGCGCTGCCGCCTTCGATCGCGTCGCATCCGCTCGGTTCGGTATTGCGGCGCGCGCTGAACAAGAATCCGGAGCAACGCGCCGCGTCGGCCGACGAACTCGCGGCGCAGTTCCGCGCGCTCAACTTCGCGGCGCTCGTCGGCCGGTTCGAGGCCAGCCGCGCAAGCCGGCGGGTGCATCAGCACCCGTTCGCGCCGCGCAGCGAGACGATCGAAGCGGCCGACGAGTACCGGCAGGTCACCACGCTGTGCTGCTGCGTGACGATCGCCGGGGAGGGCAGGCAACGCCATGCGGGGCCCGATCACGGCGATTTGCTCGACGGTTACGAGGAGCAATGGCTGACGAAGTGCGCCGACATCGCCGTCGGCTATGGCGCGCACGCCGGCGGACGGCTCGGCGACACATTGTTGTTCCATTTCGGCTTGCAGGGCGACATCGACCGGCCCGAGCGCCGCGCGGCGCGCGCGGCGCTCGACATGGTACGGGTGGCCGAGCGCGCGCGGCTGCCGGTGCCGGTGACTGCCGGCGGCATCGGCGGCGGCGAAGGCTGGCGTGTCGAAGTGGCCGCCGCGATTCACGTCGGGCAGGTGCTCGCGCACGCATCGCACATGTCGGGCGTCTCGACGTCCGCCGCGGCGTCGCGATTGCTGAGGCTGGCCGGACCCGGGCAGATCCTGATCAGCGACGATGCGCGGCTTGCACTCGAACGGCATGCCGACCATCGGCCGACTGCAATGCGGTTGACGCGCGCCGGCCTCGTGCCGCAGCCGGTTCACGAATTGCTCGGCGAACGGCGCGCCGATACGCCGTTCGATGCGCTCGACACCGGCATGCGGGCGCCGATGGTCGGACGTGCGCGCGAACTCGACGCGCTGTTGCGCGCATGGCAGGAGACGCTCGCACGGTATCGCCGCGCGATGCGAGGCGAGCCGGCACCGCACGGCGTGCCGCGGCTGGTCGTCGGCGACGCCGGCATCGGCAAGTCGCGCCTCGTGCACGAACTGTGCGAGGCCGTGCGGGGCCAGGGCCACGCGTTCGCCCATTGCGGGTGCCTGCCCGAGCGCGAGAATCATGCGCTGTTTCCGATCCTGAGGTTCATCGGCGCGCACTGGCATATCGATGCGGACAGCCAGGCCGGCGGCGCGCTCGCGGCGATCGACGCGATGATCGCGCCGCTCGAATGCGATCATGCGGCGGCCCGCGCCGCGCTCGCGACCTGGCTGGGGGTGCCCTGCGATGTACAGGGGTTCCTGTGGTCGAGCGCGCGCGAACAGCACGCGCTGTTCGACGTCCTCGAGCAACTGATCGTGTCGCTCGGCAACGGCGCGCCGGTGTTGCTCGTCGTCGAGGACGTCCAGTGGCTCGACCGCTCGACCGAGGATTTTCTCGCGCACCTGCAGCGCTCGCCGCGCGCCGCGGCGCTCGCCGTCGTGTTCACATCGCGCCCCGCCAGGCTGGAGCGCTGGCGCGGCGCGACCGAACGCCTGATGCTGCGCCGCCTGCCGCGCGACGACGCGCAGCGCCTGATGTCCGCGCATCTCGGGCGAGGTGCGTTCGATCCGGCCTGGCTCGACCAGCTGGCCCACCGCACGGCGGGCATCCCGCTGTTCATCGAGGCCGTCGCCCGCGAGCTGATGGCGAGCGGCGCCGACGGCTCGCTCGCGGGGCTGCGGGCAGCGGATCCTTATCCGCTTCCGCTCAGCCTGGGCGGCATGCTCGGGCTCGCGTTCGACCGGATCGACGACGCGCGCGACACCGCGCAGCTCGCCGCGACCATCGGGCTCGAGGTGGATGCGCAACTGCTCGCCGACGCATCGCCACATGATCGGGCCACGCTCGACGCGCACCTGCGGCTGCTGCTCGAAGAGCGGATCGTGTATGCGCAGCACCGGCGCGATCGGGTGTTCTATGCATTCCGCCACGCGTTGATTCGCGATGCGGCCTATGAATCGATGCCGCCCGCGGTGCGGCGGGGCAACCATGCGCGGGTCGGCCGTGCGCTGATCGCGGAAGCCGATCGCGGTGCCGGTGCGCACACGTTCGGTGTCGCCGGGCACTTCTCGCGTGCGGGGGTCCTGACCGACGCAATCGCCCACGGCATCGACGCGTCGCGTCGCGCGCTCGCATGCTCGCGGTACGACGATGCGATCCGCTATGGGCAGTGCGTGTTCGACTGGCTTGGCAACGCCGACTACGCGCAACGCGAACATGACAGCGCGCGCATCCGTGCGACGTTGACGCACGCGACGATGGCGCGGTTCGGCTGGGCGGATCCGCAGGTGCGCGAGCATGCGGAGCAGCTGTTGCGACAAATGCAGACGCTCGACGACCCGGAGCTCGAGATCAGCGCGCTATGGACCTTGTCGACCTACTACCACGTCGCGGGCGATCGTCCCACCGTGCGCGGGATCGGCGTGCGGCTCGATGCGCTCGCGAGCAAGCGCGGCGACGCCGGGGTTCAGGTCGCGGCGGATGCGATGCGCGGCATGAGCCTGTGGGTCGACGGCCACTATGCGCGCGCCCGCGCCGCGTTCGACGCGGTGCTGGCAGGTTACGACGTGCGGCGCGACGCGGACCACCGGCGCATCCTCGGGCTCGACACGCGCGCGTGGACGATGGCGGCGCTGGCCAGCGTGCGCTGGTGCATGGACGACGATCCACAGGCCGCGCTCGCGTTGGCGCGCGACGCGGTGTATAGCGCGACCTGCCTCGACCATTTGCCGACGCTCGGCGTCACGATGATGTACCTCGCGCGCACCTACCAGCTCGCGGGCGATCGCGATGCGGCGCTCGCGCTGTCGGAAGCGATCCTGCGCCTGTCGGAGGTTCACCGGTTACGCGCGGTCGGGCACTACGCGGCGATCATTCGCGCGTGGGCGCAAGGGGATCGTGCGGGTGTCGTCGCGCATCTCGATGCGCAGCGGCAGTCGGGCGGACTGCTCGGGCTGACCTATTACGCGTCGCTGCTTGCCGAGCTGGATGCCGCGCGCGGCGATTACGGCGCCGCGCTCGCCTGGATCGAACAATGCCTCGCATCGTGCGAGTCGACCGGGGAGCGCTATTACGAAGCGCAATTGCTGCTGAAGAAGTGCGAGTACTTGCGCCTGGCCGATCCGCGATGCGGCGGCGTGGCCGCGCTGGACGCGTGCCGGCGCGCAGTCGAAATTGCAACAACGGCGGGCATGGGCCGCATCGCCCGGTTCGCCGGAGCGCTGTTGCAGTCGTTGCCGTAAGTGGTTCCATTCGTCAATCAGGAGAGCAGAGAGATGAGCAAGGATCTTCGATTACCGACGTACGAACAGTTTCTCGAATACCGTGCCACCGTCATCCGGGCGATTGCGCTGGCGTGGCATTCGCCGGCGTTTCTCGACGAACTCGAGGCCGATCCGATCAAGGCGCTGCGCGAGCATTTCGACTATCACTTCCCGTTCCGGCTCGACCTGAAGGTGCAGCCCAAATCGTCGGTGTGGACGCCGACCGTCAACGGCGACTGGACGGCCGGCCGCAGAAACAAGCTCACGCTGTACTTGCCGCCCGCACCGGCGGACGAAGCGCAATTCGCGCAGGCGCTGGCCGCCTACAACGCGAACCACATCACCATCATGGAATGACCTCGGGGAAACCGACATGGCAAACAACAACGCCAATCCGACGCTCGAATCGATGCTCGAGTTCCAGAAGGTCTACCTGCGCGCCATCGCGCTCTCATGGCGGGACCCGGAATTCAAGGGCGAGCTGCTGGAGAAGCCGCTGGAGACGCTCGCGAAATACTTCGGTTACCAGTGTCCGTGGATCGTCGACATCGAGGTCGTCAAGACGCCCGGGGGGCATGGCTGGACGAACCACGGCAACGGCAGCGGGAGCTGGAACCTGCCGCGCAACGTGATGACGGTCGGCATACCGGAGCAGCCCGCGATCCTGGACGAGGAGGCCGTCGCACTCGCGGCCTACTGCGACGCCGGGCCGAGCTACCTGTTCACCTGCTGCTGACGCGGCGCGGCTGCGCCGTGTGCCGTCGCGCGGCCCCGAGGCAGGCGCCCCGGGGTCGCGCGACGTTCGTTTACCTGCCGCATGGAACCCCACGATGCTCGATGACCTTTCGCGCGTGTTGCGCTTCAAACCGCATTTGCTCGTGCTCGATGCGGGGCCCGAGACCCTGTTCGTCGTCGACGAATTCAAGCGCGTGATGCTGTCCGGCGCGATCTTCGTGCAAATCGCGGCCTGCTTGCGGGCGCGGATGACGATCGCCGAGATCGTGACGTCGCTCGCCGGTGCGTTCGGCGAATGGGACGTGCTCGCGCGTCTCGATCAACTGATGCGTCGCGGGTACGTGCGCGCCGACGCGCCGCACGACGACGATGCGGCACGCGGCTTCTTCGAGCGCGCCGGGCTCGACGGCGACGCGGCCTGCACGCACGTCGCGCAATTGCGCGTCGCGGTCGAGCGGTTCGGCGCCGACGATACGGCGCTCAGGCGCGCGCTCGACATGGCCGGCATCGACGTCGTGACGGATGCCGGGCTGACCGTCGCGATCGCCGATACGCACGACCGCGACGATCTCGCCGCGTGTGCCGCCCGCGTTGCGGCGCGCGGCGGGGCGTTGCTCATCGTGGCGGCCGGCGGCGTGCAGACGCTGATCGGGCCGTTGCTGGCCGGCAGCGGCGCGCTTGCCGACGCGCCGTGCATCGAATGCGTGCGCTACTGGATTCGCATCAACCGGCCGGTCGAAGCGCTGCTCGCGCGCCGTCATGGCAACGACGCGACGCGTCTGCCCCAGGCCGCGTCGCGTGCCGCGGCGTCTGCCGCGGCGGCGCTCGTGGCGGCGACGGTCGAGCAGATTGCCGTCAATCCCTCGGCATCGGAACGGGCGCAGACCCATCTCGTGGCGCAGCGCATCGACACGCTGGCCGCCGAGCGGCACCGCGTGCTGAGGCGCCCGCAATGCCCGTGCTGCGGCAATCCTGCGTGGATGCGCGAACAGGCGGCACGGGCGCCGCGCCTGACCAATGATGCGCCGCTGGCGCGCGCCGACGGCGGCTACCGGACCGCCGATCCGCAACAGGTGTTTGCGCGTCATGCACACCTGATATCGCCGGTCAGCGGCGCGATCGCGTATCTGCATCCGATGCCGAAGCGGCACGCGGGCCTGCGCAAGGTCTACGCATCGGGCTTTCTCGTGTGCCCGGCCGCGGTGCCGGGCAGCAACCGGTTCGACAGGATCTGCTCCGGCAAGGGCCGTACCGACGAGCAGGCCCGGGCGAGCGCGCTATGCGAGGCGCTCGAGCGATTCAGCAGCGTGTATCAAGGCGACGAGGCGACGCTGACGGGAAGCATGGAAAGCCTGCTCGCCGATCCGGCGTGCGACGCCGCTCCGATCCACGTGAACGACCTTCAGCAGTTCAGCGACCGGCAATTCGACACGCGCGAGGCGATCAACGCGTTGACCCGCGATGTGCGCAAGCAGGTGCCGCCGCGCTTTACGGCGCGCGACGTCATCGACTGGACGCCGGCCTGGTCGCTCGTGACCGGCCGGCGCCATCTCGTGCCGCTGAGCTACTGCTACGCTGAAACGCCCGACAGTGCGCAGGCGCCGGCCGCCTGCGTGCACAACCCGAACGGTTGCGCGGCGGGATCGAGCGTCGAGGAGGCGATCCTGCACGGCATGCTCGAATTGGTCGAGCGCGATGCGGTCGCGATCTGGTGGTACAACCGGATTCCGCGCCCGGGCATCGAACTCGCGAGTTTCGAGGATCCGTATTTCGATGCGCTCGTGCGTGAGTACGCGACGTTCGGATGGCGTTTATGGGCACTCGACATCACCGCCGATCTTGGCGTGCCGACCGTGGCCGCGCTGGCGGAAAACCCGCAGGACGGGCGCTTCTCGATCGGCTTCGGCTGCCATCCGGACGGCCGTATCGCGGTGCAGCGGGCGCTGACCGAAGTGAACCAGTTGCTCGATGTCGCGGCGGATGCCCCGCACCCGTGGGATCGCGACAAGCTTTCGGATACCGGATTCCTGTATCCGGCGACGGATGTGCGTTGCACGGCGCGCTCGACGTGGCAGCCGATCGACGCCGCGTCGTTGCCGGCGGCGATCGCGGATGGCGTCGGACGCATCGCGGCGGCCGGCATGGATGTGCTCGTCGTCGACAAGACGCGGCCCGACATCGGTTTGTCCGTGGTGCAGGTGATCGCGCCGGGGCTGTGCCATTTCTGGCCGCGTTTCGGCGCGCCACGGCTCTATTCGGTTCCCGTTCGGCTGGGTTGGCGCGGGCAGCCGTGCCGTGAGCCGGAATTGAACGAGGCGCTGCTGTTTCTTTGATGCGCCGATCGCCGCAAGCGGGCGGCCCGGCACCGCCTCGACCGCGGTCGTACGGCGGCGCTCGGCCCGCTTGCCCGAGTGCCGCCGCACGGTGTCGCGTCAATGCCGGCCGGTGCCGCGACGATCGACCGGCGTCACGCCAGCGCCTGGGCGGGAAGGCGCTTCGCGACGGCCTCGTCGGACTTCAGCGACGCGGCCAGATGCAGCGCGGTCGTCGTCATGCCGCCCAGGCCGACGATGACGAGCAACGCGAGGAGCGAGATGCCCTCGGTCGAGGCGACCACCGCCTTGACGCCCAGGAAGCGGAACACCTGGCTGGTGATCGTGTCGACGAACAGTTCCGCCGCCTCGATGCCATCCAGTTCCTCGCCGCTCTTCACGGCCCACACGATCCCCAGGGCCAGCCGCGCGCAGCCCCACAGGTTGACGGTGACCTGATCCACTTCCGCGGGGATCTTGTATTTCTTGCCGGCGATCTTGAGCGCCCCGGCCCGTCCATAGCCCACGACGGTGTTCAACAGCCACAGCAGGTTGTTGAGCCCTTTGGCGTCGTTGCACGAAAAGCCGCCCGCATCGCTCGCGATCATCCACGGCACGCTGAAGAATGCGGAGCCGAAGCCCATGAACAGCGAGCCGGTGCCGATCGCCTCGACCTCGACCTCTTCGGTTTGCAACGCGATCTCGATGGTGTCGAGAATGGTCGCGGCAAAGATGCAGACCGACGCCGACACGCCGAAGAAGATCGAGATGGCCGATTTCTGCTCGGCGCTGACCATCAGCGACACGTCGGACTTCGGCGCGATCCCGCTCTGCTCGGCCAGCCACTGCGCGGTGAACGACGACTTGAAGCGGGTCACGCTCGCGGCGTCGGGGAACGGCGCTTCATGTTTCACCAGCTTGTACAGCAACGTGCCGGGAATCGCGACGATCGTCGAGAACAGGTCGCACACCTTGAAGCTCAGCGACGAGCCGGTGATCAGCTTGTAAAGCTGCGACACGAACGGGATTTCCCATTCCGTGTTGAACAGCGCCTTGATCGCGCCGATCACGTCGCCGACCAGGTCGAGAATCGTCAGGACCAGCCCCTTGGCCGCGCTCAGTGCAAACTGGGTGACGGCTTCCATCACCTTGACGGTGCCGGCGAACAGCAGGTCGAGCACGCGATCGGGGGTGCGGCCGATTTGCTCGAAGTACGTGGCGGCGTCGTGGAACGCGTTCTTGCCCTGACCGAACTCGAAGTTGTCGGCGACGTCCTTCAGCTTCTCGCACAGGTCCTGGAGCGGATCGGCGGCGAGGGCCAGCGCATCGCCGCGCGCCAGCACGCGGGTCGATTTGTAGTTGTCCGAAAACGCGTTGAGCAGCACGTTGTGGCTGGTCGATTCGTCGATGCGCGGGTCGGGGCGATCGACGTCGTCCGCGTACTGGCCGATCGCGAGCTTCGGATCCAGTTGCGCGAGGAACGTGTTGACGGCCTTGTCGATCTCCGTCTGCAGGTGATCGAAGCCGGCCGTCACCTGGCCTTTCACGGCATCGACCGCCAGGAGCAGATAGTCGAAGGTCGCGTCGAACGTATGGCGGGTCGCCTCCGCCGACCGCTTGATGTCGCCCCATGCGAAGAAGAAGGCCAGCCACTCGTACAGTTCCTTGAAGAACACCTTGATCTTGTTCCAGATGCCCTCGACGATGTCGAACGCCTGCTGGAAGAGCTTGATGGTCTTGTCGATCAGGTACGTCACGCCGTCGATGAGGAAATTGAAGACGACCTTGATCTCGTTCACGAGGCGCGTGACCGGATCGACGATGGTCGTCACGACGAATTCCTTCAGGCCGTCGACGATGCGGCCGACGCCGTTCTTGATCGCGTTCCAGATATCGCCCCAGTCGATGCCGAGGAAGCCGGCGTTCGCCAGGGTTGCATCGCCGGACGACGCCAGTGTGCGGGAACGCAGCAGGTACGCGCCGGCCTGGTCCGCGGTCAGGTCGTCGTAGTGCACGCCGGTATCGGTGAACGACACCCGCCAGTGCTGCGCGGGGACGTCCTCCGGCACGAGCGCGAACGGATCGGCGGTGCCGCGCACCGTATGCCGCAGCCCGACGACGGAGCGGTTGGCGCCGAGGTAACGCCGGCTCCGGGCCGCCGCGTTCGCCGGCATGCCGAACGACATCGACTGCCGCATGATCTTCGCCATGTTCTCGGCGTTGTCGCGGGTCCGGAATTCCCCGGTCAGCAGGTAGGCGCCGGAGGCGGTCTTCGCGTTCCAGACGGCATCGGTGTCGACCGCGTGCATCTTCTCCTGCAATGCGCCGTTCGGCTCCACGGTGACGCCTTCGCCCGGCTGCATGTACTGCGTGCGGACGTGGTAGCTCGGGCTCGCGAGGCTGTTGGTGAAGCGCTCGATCACCACCTTGCCGCCGCCGCCCGACAGCACCGGGATCGTGTAGTCGGGGCTGGCCTGGTAGTACAGGCCGTTGATGCGCAGCGGCACCATCGACGCGGCATCGATCTGGACCTGCGCATTGACGGCCAGCTGACCCGCGTCGTCGAGCACCGTGATTTCCGTTGCATGGGTCGGCACCGACGTCATCTCGCCCGAGCCCTGCAGGCGGATTGCCTCGTTGGTCCACTGGGTCGTCTTCGGATCCTGCCAGAAGCGATACAGCTTGCTGTCCGACGACACGGAATACGCTTCCGAGTAGCCGGCGGCATTGCGGCCGACGGTGAATTTCGTGTTGGGCACCGGGTTGCCGAGTTCGAACAGGCTCGACCAGCTCACCTTGTTGAGCCCGCTGCTGATCTGCCGCGTATGGTAGAGCCGCTGATCCTTGCCGATCGCGAAGATCTCGAGCAATCCGCCGGCGTTGATGACCGCCCGCAGCGACGTCACCGGGGCCGCGTTGCTGACCAGCACCCAGTCGTCGAACTGGATGCCGGACGTGCTGTACTTCTTCTCGCGCTTTTGCCAGATGCCGAAGTCGGTATCGACGATGAAGATGTTCAGGCGTTTCTCCTGATCGGACACGACGGCGAGGTCGATCGCCTTCTTGTAGCCGAGCGTCGTGAAGTAGGAGAACCGGAAATCGCTCTGAGCGAACAGCACGGCGTTGTCCGGGCCGATGGCGAACAGCGACTGCTGCACCGGATCGTTCGCGCACATCGCGATGCGCTTGACGGTGGCGTTCTCGGTGCTGTCCTGGCTCTTGCGGATCGGCACCCAGTCGGTCGACCCCCAGGTGCCGTCCTTCCTCAGGTAGCTGCTGCCGACTTCGTCGTTGTCGAGCACGACGTTGACGTAGACGTTGCCGAAATTCCGGGTTGACAGCATCTGCTTGAGCGGGCGTTTGGCGCCGGCGGGCTGGCAGTCGGCCTGCGCGTAGCGGCCGTCCTTCCATTGGCTGAGCGTCAGCTTGCCGTTGGTGCCGATGCCCAGGAGGTTGGGGTTGTCGTAATCGTCGCTGCGCGCGAGGTAGGGGCTGACCTGGCTGGCGGTGACGCCCAGGTCGGCTTCGGCCCAGCCGGTGTCCGACTGGTTGTCCGCGCGGATCCGGTAGACCTTTTGCGCGGTACCGGACGAATAGATATCGAGGCGTCCGGCGGAATTGAGGAACGTCGAGATGTCACTCGCGCCGGTGACCGGGCGGACGATCTCGTAGCTTTCCATCAGACGGGTGCTGACCTGCAGGCCCGATTTCGGATCGGGTGCGTTGCCGTAGAGCGAAGCGGACAGGGACGGCGGGACGGTATGAACGCCAGGCATGGAATCTCTCCAGTTGAAGGGGTGGGCGGTGACGGCTAGGGCGTGTCGCGCGTGAGCGTGCGCGCCGTTTGCAACAGGGGCGCGGTCCAGAGCCAGCGCCGGTCGGTGGACGAGAAGACGGTGGCGTGCGCGCCGGCATGGGGAGCGAGCATGCCGGCCAGCTGCGCGGCGGCGGGTGCGAAACCGGCCACGCCGCGCCGCGCGCCGCGGCGCAGCGCATGCACCAGTTCCCACAGGTCGGGGTAGAACGCAGTCAGCCGTGCGCGATGCGCGGGGTTCTCCGCGACGAACGCGATGGCGTCGAGCACGGTGTCGCGCGCCGCGCGGCAGGCTGCGTGGCCGGCGCAGCCAAGCGAGGTCAGCGCCGTCGCGACGTTCGCGTTCACGCACGCATCCACCGGATTGGGCGCTGCACGGCGGTCGAGCCAGGTCCGGCATGCCCCTTGTGCAACCCAGGGATCGACGGACTCCGGACGGTAGTGCAGCCGCCACGGATGCAGCGCGCGGTCCAGCGCGTCGACGGCCTGGGCCGCGCTGCGTCGCCCGAACCGGGCGAGCAGCGTCAGCGCGAGCGCGGTGTCGTCGGCGTCCGCGGGCAGATCGACGCCCAGCCAGGACGGCATGCGGTCGGGCGGGTAGAAATGAAACGCGCCCGCGCAGGTCCGCGATGCGCAGTGCTCGAGGAAGTCGAGGCCGCGGGCGATGGCGCGATCGGCCGTGCCGGCCGGCAGGCGCGCCAGCTCGTCGAGGACCAGGGCCGTGACGAACGCATTCTCGTCCGCGTAATGGCGGTCGCCGACGGTCACGCTCGACGGGAACGCGCCGCTCGGCCGTTGCGCGGCGATGAGCGCATCGAGCGATGTGCCGGCGACGCGGGCGGGCAGCGTGGCGCTCATGACAGCGTCTCGGGCTGGTCCGGCGTCAGCCCGATGGCCACGGTCGCGGGCTGGTCCGACGCCACGACGATGCCGAACATCCCGTGCCGTGTCACGAACCCGCTCGCGTCGGCCAGCGGTTCGCTCAGCGCGCGATAGAAGTGCGTGTTCCATCCGCGGGCGGCGGCGACACGGAGCACCGTTTCGCGGATGCGTCCGTCGCCGCCGAACAGGTCGTTGGCGACCGCGTACAGCGTGAAGGTCGACGTGCCGTCCGGGCCGGCGCCGATGCTGACGCCGAAGTCGGCCGCCGGCAGCGTGGCCTCGATGGCGCTGCAGCAGGCATCCTGCAGCAGACCGAGGACTTCGTCGGCGCGGTGCGCGAGTCGCGCCGACGCCATCAGCAGCGGCACATCCGCGCGGAACAGCCGGCGCGTGCGGAGATAGAGCTCGGCCCGCCGGCCCGCGGGCTGCCAGCCGGCCATGACGGGCCACGCGCCGCGCCGGACGATGCCGGACAGGTCGCCGAGATGGCGGGTGGCCCAGGCCAGCGCGTGCTCGGCGCCGCGCTCGGGTACTTCCGCATAGAGCTTGAAGCGGGGCTTGCCGTCGCCGTGCCGGCCGCCGATCCACGCGCCGTACGCGAGCGCCGCGTTGCCCTGGAAGGACGCGATCGCCGCGAGATCCGCCGGTTCGATCGATTCGTCCGATAGCGCGGCGATGGCCGCGGCCGCGCGGCTCAACCGGCGTGCAGGCGGAATGTCGGGGCCGGCGGGCTCGACGGTGTAGCGCAGTTCCGGGCGGCCGAACGCGATGGAGATTTCCACCGGAAAGCCGCTGCGTCCCAGCTTGCTGTCGTTCCAGGCTGCGGGTTCCGCCGGCGAACGGTCGCGCAGCAGGTGGCGCAGCGCGGCGTCCGGCGCGGGTGCTGCGACCTGGCGTGCCGGCGTCCCGTACGAGGACGCCAGCGCCAGCGCGCGCTGCACTGCCGGGTGGAGTTCGGCCATGGGCATGGTGGGCGTTCGTGCGTGAAGGCCGCGGTCAGGATACGGTCGGCGGCAGCGACAGATTCGGGTTGTCGCTGGCCGCCGGCGCCTTGTGCAGCGGCGATGTGCCGTCGGCCGGATAGTAGGTCGCCGACCACCGGAACGTCGGGCCGTAGGTTCCCGACGGCGGCAGGTAGGCCCACCACGCATCGCCGCTGTTGCGGTCGAAGGCGATGGTCTGTTCGTTCTCCCGTTTCGCATCGCTGCCGGTCCACAAGGTCGCTTCCACGCGGACGTAGCGCCCCCAGGAGACCGATTGGGCGGACACCTGGACCGTCGCGATCTTGATCTCCGGCCCCGCGGGCGTCATCTCGAATGGCGACCGGGTTGGCACGATCTGCTTCGTCTTGCCGCCGCCCTCGGGCGTTGCCATACCCGAGAAAAATAGCGCGACCCGCGCCGGGTCGACCGCGGCGACACGCGTTTCCCAGGTGGGTGCGCTCGGGGTGAGGCTGATCGGCAGCAAGGTGGTCTGGAGCTGCCAGCCGGAACCGACTTCCCGCGTCTGGACCGACGTGAGCGTGATCGCGCTGTAGAGCGGCGGCGTGGTCATCATGCCGGGCGCGAAGACACGCACGAGCCGCGTGCTGAGCGGATAGGGCACCTCGAAGCGGCCCTGCGGCACCGCCTCGCCCGCGAGATTCGTCGACCCGCTGGACAGCGCATAGGTCAGGCCGGCGACCAGCGGCTGCGCACGATCGTAGTCCTGGCCGGGGCGCAGCAACAACGACCGCTGCACGCGCGACAGCTCTGCGGTCTTGGGTTTGCTGTCGTACTGCCAGGACAGCGTCACGGTCTGGACCACGTCGAAGTCGATCTCGTCGCTGGCCAGCAGGATGCGGCCGACATCGTCGAGTACGATCGATTGCGCGCCGTCGCTCGAGCGGGCGGGCGCCGTCCACGCCGGCGTGCCGTCGGTATAGGTGACCGTCCAGTCGTAGACGAACCACGCCTGTTTCGGCGGTGCGAATGGCAGCGAAAGCGTCACGCTCGGCTGCGTCTTGCCGAGTGTGGCAGTCCTGACCACGCCGTCGTAGCCGGTCACGCGCAGCGCGACGGCGGCGACCGCGAACGCGTCGAAATCGGCCGCGACGATCGAGAAGCTGACCTCGGCCGGCGGCGCGGGGATGACGGCGACGCCCTGCGTGGCGACGCCCGTGCCGGATCGCCGGGCGCCGTCCGTCATCGTGTAGTCGGCGGTCCATTCGACGATGCCGGGACTGGGCAACGCGAAGCACCACACATACGGCCGCTCGCGGGAGAACGCGTGGGACTTCCCGCCGACGGTGACCCGAACCGAGGAGACGGCGCTCCAGTCGAGCGTGTCGAGCAGCGCCA
This sequence comes from Burkholderia sp. AU45251, assembly GCF_030482905.1. Classification (NCBI taxonomy): domain Bacteria; kingdom Pseudomonadati; phylum Pseudomonadota; class Betaproteobacteria; order Burkholderiales; family Burkholderiaceae; genus Burkholderia; species Burkholderia sp. AU45251. The sequence goes on from NZ_JAUJQH010000025.1 coordinate 17,133, forward strand.
TGAAGGAGACGGGCTCGACCGGTCCGCCGATGGTGGCCTCGGTGCCGGTGAAGGCGACCGGGGGGCGCACGACCTGTTCGCTGGCCTCGTAATCGAGCACCGAGGAATAGAACGCCTGCCCGGTGTCGGCCGCGGTCACGTCGACCTGCCACGTGCGCTGTGGCGTGTCGGCGTCGAGGACGAGCGTCGTTTGCCGGTAGGCGTCGTTGACCGGATCCTTGAACTCGAGCAGCAGCGTCGCACGCCGCGGGGCGGGAGGTGACGCGGAGCCGGATTCGGTCGCCAGCTTGACGGTGTAGGTGAGGGTCGTCATGGTCGTGCGCCTCGGTCGGTCAGGATGGCGGTCAGGCCAGGTCGGTCTCGTCGGCCTCGTCGGTCTCGGCGAGGTCGCGCGTCATGACGTCGCTTGCCGGCAGCGGTACCGAGTAGACCGGCTTCGTCCCGCCTTTCGCGTCGTGGGGCAGGGTCAGTATGTTGCTGTCGTAATTGCCCGACGGGCCGGGGATGCCGCGTTCGCTCCCGACTTCGAAGTAGGTCAACGCGTAGTGGAATTCCGTCGTCGCATCGACTTCGCGCGAGAAGGTGTAGTAGTAGGGCGACGGGAAGACTGTGGTGCCGTTCGGGAGGGTCACGGGGTTGAATTTCTGGGAATCGATGTCGGTCTTGCCGTATTTCGACGTGCGGTACACATCGACCGTGACCTGGACATACGCCTTCCAGTCGACCAGTGACGGATCGAAGGTCACGGTGAAGGGCAATTCGACCGGGAACAGGTTCAACGAGAATGCCGGCTGGTTGCCGTAACGCACCTTGCGGACCGTCACGGTTTTGCGCGTGTTGTTCAGGTCGCGGTAATAGACCGTGCCGTCGACCTGAACGGTCGAGGTGTTTCGCTGGACGTTCTGATATGTCCAGGTGCTGGTGTAGGTTTCTTCGATCTTCAAGTTGGTGAAGTTGTGCGTCTGGTGGTCCGGGCTGTCCGGCTGGTCCGTGTAGTCGGTCGACAGCGAGATGCCGGTGATGGCCGGCCGCGCAATACTGCCCCCCGGGATTGTGTCGTTCGTGACGTTGACCGTGAAGTAGGCGGGGCTGATCATGCTGTAGACGGTCTGGGTCTTGCTGTTCACCACCGGGTACGCCGACTGCGGCTGGTTGACGATGATGTTGCCGTTCGTCAGCACGTAGGTGACGGTGTAGGTATAGGCCGCGCCACTCGGCTGATAGCTGTGGCTCCTGAATTGCACGGCCTCGCGGTTCTTGATGACCTTGCGTTGATCGACGTACAGCTTGCCGTCGGCGGTCGGCAGGTACGTGAAGTCGATCAGCACGAAGTCGACCTCGTTCTTCGGGTTTTCCGACGCGAACGCGATGTTCGAGCAGATGAACTCGGCTTGCTGGTAGCCGAGGTCGGTGTTGGAGATCTGAAGCTGGTTGCTGCTGCTCTTGAGCTTCGGCGACGTGAAGCCATCGCCGCTTTCGGGCTCGACCTGGTACCAGTACGTGTATTCCGAAACGAATTTCTTGCCGGCGTCGAAGAAGCCGTTGGAATGGTAGGACCACGTATTGGCGCTGGTGGCCGTGAATGCGTTGGATTCCGCCTGACCCTTGCCCGGATAATCGATGGTCACGGTGACCTTCTTGATGCCCGCGCTCTTCAGGTCGGCCGACATCGTCACGGCCACGTCCAGCGTGCGGTTATCGACCGTCTTGTCCAGCCGGCTCCAGACATTCTTGTCGAAGGTCGGCAGGAAGCCCTGCGGCATGATCGTCCAGTCGATGACCTCGTTTTCCTCGTAGACGCGCGTGAACGAGCCGATGGAGTTGATGCTGAAATCGTCGGCCGCGCTCGCGCCGAGGCGGCGCGCGACGTCGTCCGCGGCTGCCTGGACCAGCCCCTCGAGCGTCGTGAACGCCCAGTCGTGGACGCGTTGCCGGAACTCGTCCGACGGCTGCACCGACCAATCGAGTTTGACCTTGCCGGAATCCGACTTCTGCATGTATTCGCGGATCGTCGTGCGCCGCCCGGTCTCGCTGCCCCAGACGTTGCGGTCGATCTGGACCGTCTTCTGGTAGCTGGCGGCGATGGCGCAGTCGTAGGTCACGGTGGCCTTGACGGCCGGCAACTGGCTCAGCGTCGTGGCGACGTACTGGATCGACCAGGTCGACAGGCCGACGCCCGTGTCGAAGATGTCGCGGATCGTCTTGACGTCGGCGGCGGTTTTCAGGTCGATGATGAACGTCGCCGCGTTGCTGCCGAAGTTGGACGGCGTCACGTTGATCTGCGTGTCCGGCTGGCCGGACGGGAGCGTGAGCGTCAGGAAAGCCTGGGCGTCGTTCCACGTGAACTGGCCGAATTCGATGCCCTGGCCCAGGACGTTCTTCACGGCCTGGTAGGCCTCCTGGTCGATCACGAGCTCGGCCGTGAACGTCACCGTGCCGGCCGAGCCGCTGTTCGTCCTGAACTCGGTCAGCGAGAAAGCGGGGAGCGTGATGCCGTCGACGGTCTGGGTGGCCAGCTGGGGCTTCGGCACGATATACCAGAGATTGGTGTTCTTGAAATCGCGATAGACAGTGACACTCTTCTTGTCGTTGTCGTACTTGATGACTCGGGAATCCTGAATGTTGATCATTTCCATCTCCGGTTGAGAACGTGCGGTGCGTTATATCGAGTCAGGCAGGGATGCGCGCGCGGTGTGGCGCGAATACCCGCCTTGGATCGGAGGCCGGGTTAAGGTGCCGATTTTCTGAATTGCCCTGTTCCGGACAGGTGCCGGGTTGATGCGCCAAGCTCGCGGATCCTTCGGGGCGATCGAGCGGGTTGCGTCGGCGCGCCGAATGTACAGGTGGAAATTAGGCAGTTTGGAGGGGCGGTTCAATTACACTCGATTACGCCTGGGGCGGCGGCGTGAAATCGATCGGCGGACAGGCGCGGCGCGGCGTGCGGGCCGGAGGCGGGCGGCCGCGGCCGGGAAAACTTGATCGGTAAAAGCCCTGAAGCGCCGTGAATTATTTCCCGGCTATAGTGGGTGTGCTGGCGGCAGGCGCGGAGCCTTTTCCCGATGCCGGCCAAGGAATGACTGTAGACGGGTGCTGTATGAAAAACAAAACCGACAAGACCACCGGACCGATCTGGGGCGTGGCGGCAGGATTGCTTCTTGCTGTCGCCGGATTGAGTCTCGGCATTTTCCCCGAAGCCCTGCGCCATTCGGGAGGCGCAAACGACTTCATGGCGTCCGGCGCCGCGATGCTGGGCATCTTCCTCGTCGTCTATTCCACACGCGAACTACGCAGAAAGCGCGCGCACTGAGCGCCCGCGCGTCCGCCGATCCACGAAATACGCCTGAGCCGGCCGCCGGCTCAGGCGTGCGCTCGTCCGTCGCGCGCTACGACTGGGTAATTTCGTGTTGGTAAACGAGTTCGACGATTCGCTTCGTCGGAATGCTGGCGCGCAATCCGTCGACGCTGTCGATCGGAAACCACTTGCATTTCTCGATCTCGTTGTTCGCCTGCGGCGTCTGGTCCGGGGCGACTTCCGCGAAGAACACGTGATGGATCTTGGCGAGCCCGGTGAACTGCATCGAGTACGCGAGAGGCTGGCCGGTCATGCCGGTTTCTTCGCACAACTCGCGATGTGCGGCTTCGAGCGGCGTTTCCCCGCGCTTGATCGTGCCGCCAGGAAGGGCCCAGCGCGACGCCGCGCGGGCGACGAGCAGGACGTGTTCGCCGCGGTAGCAGACGATGGTCGCGCGTTCCTTGACCGGGACGGCGCTCGTTTCGGGGGCGGTGTTGGGGGCAGGGGCTTGGGGCATGCCTTGATTCTAACCAGCGCGAATCGATCGGCCAAGGCGGCCTGACCGGGTTTGACCTTTGAGCGCCGACGGCACGCGGCCGATTGCCCGGAGACACGTCGAACGTGCAGGGTGGGGTGCGGGACACATGGCAGGGTCCGGCCGGGCCGGACGCCCTTGCGAGGGGTGGGGGTATGCCGCTTCGCATCGCCGCGGGACGTTACGATCGCCGGACTGTCCGTACGCGCTTTCTCTGCGAGCAAGCCTCGCATGGAGCCCGATACGGCGCGCTCAAACGCGGCCGCCGGTAACGTGGGTCGCGCAACCATCGGGAAACCCGCCATGAGGATCATGATTGTCGGCGCCAGCAGAGGGCTGGGCCGTGCGCTCGTTGAAGGCGTCTGCCGCGCTGGCGACACCGTTATCGGCGTATCGCGCAGGCGTCCGGACGCAGTGACGTTGCCGCCGGGTGTCGAGCTTCGGTGGATCGAGGCCGACATGGCGTCGCCTGCCGAAGCCGCCGCGCACATTGCGCAGGCCGCGCCGTCCGCGTTCGATGTGCTGATCTGCAACGTGGGTATCTGGGAGGCGTCAGCCTTCACTGGCAGCTACGCATTCCTGGGCGAGTCGGACGATGCGATCGTCGATCTGGTGAACGTCAACATCACGGCCACGCTGCTGCTGCTCAAGCGCCTGGTGCCGCGCTTGCTGCAATCACGCAAGCCTCAAGTCATCCTGACCGGTTCCACGTCCGCGCTTCGGCAAAGCGGGCGGCCGGAAGTTGCGTTCGGCGCGTCGAAGTTCGCGCTGAACGGCGTGGCCGATGCGTTGCGCGAAGGATTCAGAGGGAGCCGGCTGGCCGTCACGTGCCTGCAACTCGGCAATCTCAATACCGACGATGCGTTGTCCGTTCCGATCGAAGAGGCCGCGGCGCGCGGCGATGGCGGGCTGGTGCCGGTTCACGACGTGGTGGCTGTCGTGCGCACGCTGCTGCATTTGTCCGATGCCGCGTTCGTACGGGAACTGGTGATGCCGGCGATAGCGGACGAGCGGTTTTGAGGATGATGCGGCGCGGCACGCAAGCGGTGCGACGGGTGGCGTGGCCGGAATCGGCCGGTTGGCGATGCGTTGATCGCACAGCCTGCACCGGGAGCCGCGGGTGCCGACTGGCACGACACGCGGTGCGGCCCGTCAGGCGCACCGCGCGTCGCGCGGTTCATGCGCTTACTTCTTTTCCGGCAGGAACCAGTTCATCACGAGCGCGCAGATGCCGCCCGTTGCCACACCCGATTCCAGCACGTTCTTCAGCGCGTGCGGCAGGCTGTTGAGGATGTCCGGCACCTGCGACACGCCGAGGCCGAGCGCGAGCGACACCGCGATGATCAGCAGTGCGCGACGATCGAGATGGACGCCCGCGAGGATGTTGATGCCCGATGCGGCCACCGCGCCGAACATCACCATCGCCGCGCCGCCGAGCACGGGCTCCGGCACGGCCTGCAGCACGCCGGCGACGACCGGGAACAGGCCGAGCACCACGAGCATCCCCGCGATCCAGATGCCGACGTAGCGGCTCGCGACGCCGGTGATCTGGATCACGCCGTTGTTCTGCGCGAACACGGAGCTCGGGAACGTATTGAACACGCCGGCCAGCAGCGAGTTCGCGCCGTTGACGAGCACGCCGCCCTTGATCCGTTGCATCCACACCGGGCCTTCGACCGGCTCGTTCGAGATCTTGCTGGTGGCTGTGACGTCGCCGATCGCTTCGAGCGACGTGACGAGGTAGATGATCAGCATCGGCACGAACAGCGACCACGAGAAGCCGATGCCGAAGTGCAGCGGCGTCGGGACCTGGAACAGCGCGGCCTGGTGCATGCCGGTGAAGTCGAGGCGGCCGAGGAACGCGGCCGCGAGATAGCCGATGACGAGCGCGATGACCAGCGCGGTGCTGCGCACCCACACGATCGGCACGCGGTTCAGCAGGATGATCGTGCCGAGCACGAGGCCCGATAGCGTCAGGTTCTCCGCGCTCGCGAACGTGCCCTTGGCCATCGCGCCATAGCCGCCGCCCATGCTGATGAGGCCGACCTTGATCAGCGTGAGGCCGATCAGCAGCACGACGATGCCGGTGACGAGCGGCGTGATCAGGCGCTTCACGAACGGCAGGATGCGCGACACGCCCATCTCGACGAACGACCCGGCAATCACGACGCCGAAGATCGCGGCCATCACGGTTTCGACCGGCGTGCCTTGCTTGACCATCAGGCTGCCGCCGGCGATCAGCGGGCCGACGAAGTTGAAGCTGGTGCCCTGGACGATCAGCAGGCCGGCGCCCAGCGGGCCGAAGCGCTTGCACTGGACGAAGGTGGCGATGCCGGAAATGACCAGCGACATTGACACGATAAGGGTCGTATCCCGGCTGGACACGCCGAGCGCCTGGCAGATCAGCAGGCCGGGCGTGACGATCGGCACGATGATCGCCAGCAGGTGCTGCAGCGCGGCGACGAAGGCGACCATCGGCGCCGGCCGGTCGTTCGGGCCGTAGACGAGGTCGCGGGTCGAATCGGCGGCGTCGGCGCCGTGGGCGGCGGGTTGGGCGGGGGAGGCGGGTTGCATGGCGAGCGGGCCGGACAAGGTGGAAAGTGCGGCATTTTAGCCGAACGGCCCGCCGCCGCCGTCAGGGGCGCTGCAATAGCGGGGATTCGACGAATCGGGAAACGGTGGCGGATCGGCACCCGGGCGGCCGTGAACGCGGCGTCCGTCCGTCAGCGGGCCTGCCGCGACGCGGGCGCGGTCGGGGTGGTGGTCGGGGCCGTGGTCGCACGGAACCCGGGCAGTTCGGGAATCCGCCGCTCCATGAACTGCAGGAACGTGCGGGTCCGGAGCGGCAGATAGCGGCGCGACGCGTACACGAGATGCAGTTCGTGCGGCGGCACCATGTCCCACTTCGGCAGCAACCGCACGAGCTGCCCGCTGTCGATCAGGTCCTGAACGAGCCACGCGGGCCCGCTGCCTACCGCGTTTCCCGCCAGGAAGCACTCCCGCAGCGCCATCGAGCTGTTCACGCGATACCGGCCGTGTACTGGAACGACGACCTGCTCGTCGCCGCGGGCGAAGGTCAGTTCGTTGCCGATGTCCGCGCGTGCGTAGCCGACATATTCGTGCCTGGCCAGGTCTTCCGGCCGGCGGAGCTTCGGCGCCTGCGACACGTACTCCGGCGTGGCGACCAGCAGGCGCGGCGACGACGCGATGTGGCGCGCCACGGCATCCGGCGGCAGCAGGTGGCCGAGGCGAATGGCGACATCGACGCCTTCTTCGACCAGGTCGATCACGCGGTCGGTCAATTGCAGCTCGACCTCGATCTCCGGCCACGCGGCGAGGAATTCGAGCACGAGCGCGTTCAGCCTCAGCTCGCCCAGCCCGAGCGGCACGTTGACGACCAGCTTGCCGACCGGCCGCACCGTTTGCCCGCGCACCTCGGCGACCGCGCTCGCATATTCGTCGATTACGCGCTTGCAGCGATCGTAGAACCGGCGCCCTTCGTCGGTGGGCGCGAGGCTCGTGGTCGAGCGTTCGAGCAGGCGAACGCCCAGTTCCTGTTCGAACGCGGCGACGATCTTGCTGATCGTCGGCTGGCCGGTGCCTTCCTCGCGCGCGACCGCGGAGAAATTGCCGAGTTCGATCGCGCGGACGAACACGCGCATGGCTCGCAGCGAATCCATTTCATTCCTTTTTGGCATGAAGCTTATTCAAGTCTCCCACGTTCCTGCGCAACAGGGAATGACCTAACGTTCGTGAACCTTCAACCCCTGATGAGGAGTCGACATGAACGAGGCAACGCAATCTTCTGCACTGGACGGTGCACACGTCGTGGTATTCGGCGGGAGCTCCGGAATCGGCCTCGAGGCGGCGGCGGCCGCGAAGGCGAACGGCGCGAGCGTCACGCTGGTCGGCCGGACCCGCGCGAAGCTCGAGGCTGCCGCGCAAGCGATCGGCGGCGCGCGCATCGCAGTGGCCGACATCGCGGACCGGCATGCGGTGCAGGCCGTGTTCGACACGATCGCGCGCGTCGATCACCTGGTCATTACCGCCGGCCGCTTCATTGCCGGCAAGCTGAACGAGACCGATCCCGATCACCTGCTCGCCGCGCTGCAGGAGCGGATCGCCGGGCCGGTCTACGCGATCCGGGCCGCGTTGCCGCTGATGCCCGCCACCGGCTCGATCGTGCTGACCGGCGGGCAACTGTCGGATCGTCCGGCCGCACACGGCACGTCGGTCATTGCCGCCGCCGTGCGCGGCGTCGAGGCGCTGGCGCAGTCGCTCGCGCTCGAATTGAAGCCGATTCGCGTGAACGTCGTCGCGCCCGGCTTCGTCGAAACGCCGCTGTATGACGCGTTCGGCACGGAAGCGCGCGATACGATCCTCGCGGGCGCGGCATCGGCGCTGCCCGGCGGCCGTGTGGGGCGTGCCGATGAAGTGGGGGAAGCGATTGCGTTCCTGCTCGGCAACGGCTTCATGAATGGCGAGATCCTGCACATCGACGGCGGTGGCAGGCTGGTCTGAGCCGCGCGTCAGCTTGCGGTGCGCGTGTCGGTGCGGCGCACCGGTGGGCGCGGCGCGCGGCCATCCGGATACGCGCGCTGGCAGACGGCGATGACCGCATCGCGCAGGCGGCGATGTACCGGGTCGCCGTGCATGCGCGGATGCCACAGCGCGGAAACGAGAATTTCGGGCAGGTGCTCCGGGATCTCGAAGCTGCGCAGCCCGAGGGCCTCCGTGAGCCCCGGCGAGAACGCGTTGCCGAGACTCGAGCGCGGCACCAGCGCGATCAGGTCGGTGCTGGCCGCGACCCGCATCGCATCGGGGTAGCCCGGTACGACGACCTGCACGGTGTGGCCCGGGCGGGCCCTGTCGGTCGAGTCGTCGGCCGGCCCGCCGAAATCGCCGAGCTGCGACGCGATCACGTGACGGCAGGCCGCATAGCGTGCGGGCTTGATCCTGCCCGACGCGAACAGCGGATGCCCGGCGCGCGCCACCGCGACGTGCCAGTCGTGAAACAGCATGCGCGTGTGCAGCTCGGGGGCATCGTCGCCGCGCTTGCCGATTTCCAGGTCGACGGTGCCGTCGCGCAGCGCTTGCGGATCGCGGTCGGGCTTCGGGACGAAGCGGATGCGCACCTGCGGTGCGATTTCGCCGAGTGCGGCGACCACCGGGCCGGACAGCATTTCCATGAACGATGCGGCCGCGCGGAGGGTGAACGTGGATGCGTGCGTCGCGATGTCCACGTCGGCCGTCGCCGGCCGCAGCACCGCACGCGCATCGCTTGCGATGGCATGCACGCGGTCGCGCAACGCGGCCGCGTGTGGCGTCGGCACGAGCTTGCGCCCGGCGCGCACGAGCAACGGATCGCCGGTGGCGATCCGCAGCCGCGTGAGCGTGCGGCTCATCGCGGACGTGCTCAGGCCAAGCCGGCGTGCGGCACCGGTCACGCTGCCTTCCGACAGCAGCACGTCGAGCGCCGTGACGAGATTCAGGTCGATGTCTTCCATGCCGACAGGATACGCCACCGTGCGATTTGACACGGCGTTCGGTGCAACTATAAGTTGAATCGGGTGCGTCTGGCGCCTGTCGTGATGCGCACCTATAGTGGCTGCATGACGAAACCCGGCAAAGGCGGAAACCATGCAATCAACTGTATCGAACGGAAATGTGCCCGCGATCCTGCTCGTCGCGGCCTCGCGCGGCCTCGGGCTCGCGATGGCGGAGGTGTTGCTTGACAAGGGGTGGCGCGTAACGGGCACCGTGCGCGCAGGATCGGGGCGCACGAAGCTGCACGACCTCGCCGACCGGTTCGACGGCCGGCTCGACATCGAGACGCTCGACATCTGCGAGCCGGTGCAACTGGCCGCGCTGCGCGAGCGGCTGTCGGGCCGGCGCTTCGACATGCTGTTCGTGAATGCGGGAACGACGAACGAGCCAACCGAAACGATCGGCGAAGTGACGACCGACGAGTTCGTGCGCGTGATGATCACGAATGCGCTGGCACCGATGCGCGTGATCGAGATGCTGCAGGATCTCGTGACCGCGGACGGCCTGATCGGCGCGATGTCGTCGGGGCAGGGCAGCGTCGCGAACAACGTCAGCGGGATGCGCGAGGTCTATCGCGGCAGCAAGGCCGCGCTGAACCAGTTCATGCGCAGCTTCGCGGCGCGTCAGGCCGATACGCGGCGTGCGATGGCGCTGATGGCGCCCGGCTGGGTCCGCACGGAGCTGGGCGGGCCCGATGCGCGCCTGACGATCGAGGAAAGCGTGCCGAGTCTGGTCGACGTGCTGATCGCGAAGCGGGTGCGGCCCGGGCTCGAATATCTCGACTATCTGGGGCGGACGGTGCCGTGGTGAACGGCGCCTCACGCGGGTAGCGGGCAATTACGATCCGCCGTGCCGTGCCGTGCCGTGCCGTGCCGTGCCGTGCGGTGCGGTGCGGTGAACGGGGTACGGGATTCTCCACGTTTTTGTGGCCCGATGTCGGCACTGCGAAGGCCGTGGCGATTCAATACAATGCGACGACCAGCCAGCGACACGGCGTTGCGCCGTCGCGTCCGGATCCCTCCGGTTCGCCGCGCGTGACGTGCGTCCCCGTCGTGGCGGGCCCCAGTCGAACACGGAGCGCACCATGAACGAACCTTACCTTCAGGTCATCGCGCATTACTACGCGAAGCCCGGCAACGGCGACCGCGTGATCGAATTGCTCGCCGAGCTCGCGCCGCCGACGCGCGCCGAGCCGAAGAATCTCGACTATGGGTATTTCCGGTCGCCGGAAGACCCAGACCACATCGTGATCCTCGAACGCTACCGCGACGCGGACGGCCTCGACGTGCATCGGGAAACGCCGCATTTCCAGCGGATCGGGATCGGCGCGATCATTCCGTTGCTCGATCGCCGCGACGTGTCGCGCTACATGGTGCAGCCGGACACCGGCACGGCGACGCCACCGGGAGGCACCCGATGAACCCGTTTCAATTCCGTACCGTTCCGACACAGGTCGTCGAATTCGGCGCCGCGCGCCGGCTCGGCGCGTTGTTGCGCGAACGTTTTCCGGCGCTCGTGCGGCTGTGTGTCGTCACCGACGCGTTCCTGCATCGCAGCGGCGTGCTCGCGCCCGCGCTGGAGAGCCTCGCCGCGCACGGCTGGCAAGTCACCGTGATCGACGACGTGATCGCCGATCCGCCCGAGCACGTGGTGCTGGAGGCGACCGAACGGGCCGTCGCGGCCGATGCCGAGATCGTGCTCGGCCTGGGCGGCGGATCGTCGATGGACGTCGCGAAGCTGATCGCGGTGCTCGCGCCGGGGCAGCAGGCGCTGGCCGACATGTACGGCGTCGACAAGGTCACGAGCGCGCGGCTGCCGCTCGTGCAGATGCCGACGACGGCCGGCACCGGCTCGGAAGTCACGGCCGTGTCGATCGTCACGGTCGGCGAGGCGCGCAAGATGGGCGTCGTGTCGCCGCACCTGTTCGCGGACGTCGCGATCCTCGACGCCGAACTGACGCTCGGCCTGCCGCGCGCCGCCACGGCAGCGACGGGGATCGACGCGATGGTGCATGCGATCGAGGCGTACACGTCCGCGCGGCTGAAGAACCCGGTGTCCGACATGCTGGCCGTGCACGCGCTGACGCTGCTGTCGCGCAACCTGCTCGCGGCGTGCGACGACGGTGGCAACCGCGACGCGCGCGAGGCGATGCTGGTCGGCGCGATGTTCGCGGGGCAGGCGTTCGCGAATGCGCCGGTCGCGGCCGTGCATGCGCTGGCCTATCCGGTCGGCGGGATCTTCCACGTGCCGCACGGGCTGTCGAATGCGCTCGTGCTGCCGCACGTGCTGCGTTTCAACGCGCCGGCTGCCGCGCCGCTGTATGCGGAGCTCGCGGCGATCGTCGCGCCGTCGGCGACGGGCAGCGATGAAGCGCGCACGCACGCGCTGATCGCCGAGATCGACCGGCTGATCGTCGCGACGGGCATTCCGCGCACGCTGCGCGAGGTCGGCATCGGGGAGGGCGACCTGCCGAGGATGGCGTCGGACGCGATGCTGCAGACGCGCCTGCTCGTGAACAATCCGCGCGAGGTGACGGAGGCCGACGCGCTGGAGATTTACCGGCAGGCGTGGTGAAGCGGCGGCGCGTCGACGGCAGGCAGGCGACGGCACGCTGTCGTTTGCATGCCGCACCGCGTTACTTCAGGTCGCGATCCTTGCAGGTCGGCTCGAGGTCGCCGTCGAAGTATTGATACAGGTGTACGAGCAACTTGCCGTTGCCGACCTTGCGTCCGAGATAATGCGTGCCTTCCGTCGACGTGCAGGTCGAGAACGCGAGTGGCAGACCGCCGTCGAGTACGGCTTCCGGGTGGGCACCCTGACGCACGAAGCGAGCGGTGCCGACGACGCCGAAGCCGCTCGCGTCCGCCGGCACGGACTTCGGCAGCGACAGTGCATATGCGACGATCGTCCGGCCTTCGCTCCGGTCGTCGTGCAGGTTGTCGTATATCTGATTGGCCGGCTTGCTCGCCGGCCCGGTAATCGTGGCGCAGCAGTGCGCGATACCCTTGTAGTCGTCCGGCAGGATCTGCAGCGATGTGCCGGCCGTCAGGTGCGCGTTCGGCGTGTAGTAGACACCGAACGCGACGACGCCGACCTGCTGCGCATGTGACGCAACGGAGACGGAGAGGGCGGCGGCGGTCAGCAGCGGACGGAGCGAACGGATCGGCATGATGGCGGCGATGATACACGCCGACCGCGCGATCGGCGAGGCGGCGCATTCACGATGCGCGCGCCGTTTGCCGCACGGGCTACGCCGCCACCGGCCGCCTTACGCGCGTGACGCGTCGGTGCCGGCCGCCACCACGTACGCCGACGCCTGCTTCGTGCCATCCGGCAGGGTTTGCAGATAGACACCCTGGATTTCCGGCTCGAAACCCGGCAGCGCGTTGATTCCGGCTTCGAGCGCGCGGAAGTAGTCGAGCGCCGGGCCGCCCCATACTTCGCCGGGCACCACGCAGAAGATGCCGGGCGGGTAGGGCAGCGCGCCTTCGGTCGCGATCCGGCCTTCGATGCGATCGAGCGTGACGAGCTCGACGTTGTTGCGGATCAGCTCGGCATTCGCGGCCTGCGGCGAGATCGCCTGCTTCGGGAATTGTGCGCGCCGGAACATCAGCTTCTGCAGATGCTTCATGTCGTGGCTGCGGTAGAAGTCGTGCATCCGCTGGCACAGTTGCCGCAAGCGCATGTTGCCGTACAGCTCCGGATACGCTTCGCACAGCGACGGAATCGCTTCGCGCAGCGGCGTGTCCTGGTCGAGATGCCGTTCGAACTGCGCGAGGTGCGCGACCAGATGCTGCAGCTTGCCGAAGCTTTCCGACGGCGTGAGCAGGAACAGGATCGTGTACAGATCGGCCTTCTCGGGCACGACGCCGTGCTCGCGCAGGTAGCGCGCCAGGATCGGCGCCGGCGCGCCGAACGGCGCATATTCGTGCGTGTCGCGATCGACGCCGGGTGTCGTCAGCAGCAGCTTGCACGGATCGACGAAATACTGATCGTCCGCATAGCCTTCGAAGCCGTGCCACGTATCGGTCGGGTGGAAGCGGAAGAAGCGCAGGTCGTCGACGATCTGCTCGGTCGGGTAGTCGGCCCACGGGCGGCCGTCGATCTGTTGCGGAACGAACGGACGGATCTGGCGGCAGGTCTTCATCAGCAGCTTGCGCGCATCGACGCCGTGCGCGACGCAGTCGCGCCACAGGCGTTTGCCGGCCGGGCCCGCATGCATCTGCGCGTTCACGTCGAGCGCCGCGAACATCGGGTAGAACGGGCTCGTCGACGCATGGATCATGTACGCGTTGTTGAAGCGCCGGTGATCGCAGAAGCGCTTCTGGCCTTCGATGTGACTGTCCTTCTTGTGGATCTGCGACGTCTGCGAGAAACCGGCCTGCTGCTTGTGCACCGACTGCGTGACGAAGATGCCGGGATCGTCGGGGCCGAGCGTGAGCATCAGCGGCGAGCAGTCCTGCATCATCGGGATGAACTGCTCGTAGCCGACCCACGCCGAATCGAACAGGATGTAGTCGCACAGGTGCCCGATCCGGTCGACGATCTCGCGCGCGTTGTAGATCGTGCCGTCGTAGGTGCCGAGCTGGATCACTGCGAGCCGGAACGGGCGCGGCCGGTCGGCGCGCTCCGGCGCGACGTCGCGGATCGCGTCGCGAATGCGGGCTTCGTCGAGCGCCGCGCTGTCGACGCCGCCGATGAGGCCCCACGCGTTGCGCGCGGTTTCGAGGTAGACCGGCCGCGCGCCGGACAGCACCAGCGCACCGAGGTGTACCGACTTGTGGTTGTTGCGATCGAACAGCACGAGATCGTCGGGGGCGAGCAGCGCGCTCGTGACGACCTTGTTCGACGTCGACGTGCCGTTCAGCACGAAGTAGGTCTTGTCCGCGTTGTAGATCCGCGCGGCATTGCGCTGCGCTTCCAGCGCGGGGCCTTCGTGGATCAGCAGGTCGCCGAGCCGGACGTCGGCGTTGCAGAGGTCGGCGCGAAAGATCGTTTCGCCGAAGAAGTCGAAGAACATCCGGCCGAGCGGGTGATTCGAGAAGAACTGGCCGCCCTGGTGGCCCGGGCAGTCGAACTCGACGTAGCCGCGCTGCACGTATTCGCGCATCACCTTGAAGAACGGCGGCAGCAGGTTTTCGCTGTAGATGTCGGCGGCGGCGGAGATCTGCCGGCCGTAGTAGTGGCGGCCGCCGTGGCGGAGCTGGATCACGCCGCTCGCGCTCGGCAGGATCGACGGCGGCACTTCCTGGTTGGGCTCGATCGCAATGAAGAATGGAATCGCGAACCCGGTTCTTTCGACGGTTTTAAGCACCTGTTGCGCCGATTCGATTCCGACGACGATTGCCGCGATATTCGTGAAATCGGTCTGAAATACATCGACCTGTTCATGCGTGGTGAGGAAGGCGCCAATCAGCGCCGGCTCGACTGCGATTTTCAACAGGCTCACGCGAACTCTCCCGTAAATGTGCGGATGCGGGAGCCGCATTCGCACGGCTGCGTAATCTGCGTAATCCGATACGCGCTGCAGCCGATTGAAATGCTCCCGCGGAATGCTGAATGCCGATTGGCGCGCCGCACGAAGAAGCCTTGTCCGGCGAGGCACAGCCGCCATCGGTCAATGCACGGCGCAGCCGATCGTAGCAACAAAACCACGCAAATTCAATCGACCGGAATCGACAATCTCAGTGCAGGATGAGAATGATCAAATAATCAGGAATTGACATGCTGCAGTGCACATAAAAATGAACCAATCGTGAAATACTATTTGAAAACAGCCACCAGTTTCGCCGAATCGTCTGCTGTTCATCGAATGGCATCTATGGCATAGTCGGCACCGAATTGGATGGCGAATCAAATCGGATTTGCGAGCGTCTCACGCCGCCGCCCGTGGCCTGCTGTCCGCGTGCTCGTGAGACGCATCACCCCAACGAAGCATCGGAACAACGAGGGCAACAACATGAATACGTCCGTCGGTGGCATTCGCCGTCTCGGCATGCGCGCGCTTTTGGTCGACGACGAGATCACCCAGGAAACCGCGACCGGGCGAGCGGTCCGCACGCTGAGCGCGGAGCTCGCGCAGCGCGACATCGACGTGCTCACGGCAACCTCGGCCGACGACGCGATCATGCTGATCCGTTCCGATCCATCGATCCAGTGCGTGCTGCTCGACTGGGATCTCGGCGTGGACGGCCACGGGCCGTCCGAGGCCGTGGTCGACGCGGTCCGGCATCGCAACGGCAACGTGCCGATCTTCCTGCTGGCCGACCGCAGCGTCGCGTCGACGGTGCCGTCCGCGGTGATGGGCCAGGTCGACGATTTCGTGTGGCTGCTCGAAGATACGGCCGACTTCATCGGCGGGCGCATCCATGCGGCGATCGAACGCTATCGCGCCACCGTGTTGCCGCCGATGTTCGGCGCGCTCGCGAAATTCTCACGCGTCTATGAATACTCGTGGCATACGCCCGGCCACACGGGCGGCACGGGCTTCCTGAAATCGCCGGTCGGCCGCGCGTTCTTCGAATACTTCGGCGAAGCGCTGTTCCGTTCCGACCTGTCGATCTCGGTCGGCGAGCTCGGCTCGCTGCTCGACCACTCGGGCCCGATCGGCGAAAGCGAGCGCTACGCGGCGCGCGTGTTCGGCGCGCATCGCACGTATCACGTGACCAACGGCTCGTCGACGTCGAACCGCATCATCCTGATGGCGAGCGTGAGCCGCGACCAGATCGCGCTGTGCGATCGCAATTGCCACAAGTCGGCCGAGCATGCGATGACGATGTCGGGCGCGATTCCGACTTACCTCGTGCCGACGCGCAACCGCTACGGGATCATCGGACCGATCGCGTCGGAGCGCCTCACGCAGACGGCGATTCGCGAGGCGATCGCGTCGAACCCGCTCGCAGCCGAGCTCGCCGACCGCCAGCCGAAGCATGCGATCGTTACCAACTCGACGTACGACGGCCTGTGCTACAACGTCGCGCGCGTCGAGGAACTGCTCGGCGCGAGCGTCGACCGGCTGCATTTCGACGAAGCCTGGTACGGCTACGCGCGCTTCAACCCGATCTACCGCGATCGCCATGCAATGCACGGCGACCCGCGCGATCATCGTGCGGACCGCCCGACGGTGTTCGCGACGCAGTCGACGCACAAGCTGCTGACCGCGCTGTCGCAGGCGTCGTACATCCACGTGCGCGACGGCCGCAACCCGATTCCGCATGCCCAGTTCAACGAAACGTTCATGATGCATGCGTCGACGTCGCCGAACTACGCGATCATCGCGTCGAACGACGTCGCGGCCGCGATGATGGACGGCCCCGGCGGCGCGGCGCTCACGCACGAGTCGATCGAGGAGGCCGTCGCGTTCCGGCAGATGATCGCGCGGATGAACGGCGAGTTCAGCGCGAAGGGTGACTGGTTCTTCGAATGCTGGCAGCCCGACACCGTGCTCGAGACACGCACGGGCCGCACGCTGCCGTTCCATGATGCACCGCCCGAGCTGCTCGCGAGCGACCCGTCGTGCTGGGTGCTGCGCCCCGGCGCGCAATGGCACGGCTTCGGCAATATCGAGGACGGCTACTGCATGCTCGATCCGATCAAGGTGTCGATCGTCACGCCGGGCGTCGCACCGGCCGGCGGCCTGATGCCGGTCGGCATTCCGGCGAGCGTCGTGACCGCGTATCTCGACGCGCGCGGGATCGTCGTCGAGAAGACGACCGATTTCACGATCCTGTTCCTGTTCTCGATCGGCATCACGAAGGGCAAGTGGGGCTCGCTCGTCAGCGCGCTGTGCGATTTCAAGCGCGACTACGACGCGAACCTGTCGCTCGACATGGCGATTCCGTCGCTCGCGAAGGAACATGGTTCGCGCTATGCGGGCATGGGGCTGAAGGACCTGGCCGACACGATGTTCGCGGCGATGGAGCAGCTCGGCACGACGCGGCTGATGTCGGAAGCCTTCTCGATCCTGCCGAAGCCGGAGATGAGCCCGGTACGCGCGTACGAGCATCTGGTGCAGGGCCGCGTCGAGCAGGTCACGCTCGAAGAGCTGGCCGGACGCACCGTCGCCACCGGCGTCGTGCCGTATCCGCCGGGCATTCCGTTGCTGATGCCGGGCGAGAACGCGGGGCCGGCCGGCGGCCCGGTGCTCGGCTACCTGAAGGCGCTCGAAGCGTACGACCGGCGCTTCCCTGGCTTCGCGCACGACACGCACGGCGTGGAAGTGGAAGACGGCACGTACCGCGTGACCTGCCTGACGGCCTGAGCATCCGGCCGGACGAACGGACGAACATGCGACCGGCCGCTCGGCGGCCTCACATCGAAGGATCGACATCATGGAAAACACAGCGCGCATGTCCGGCGCGGCCTCGGCGGCCGCGCCGAAGAACCGGATGAATGTCTGGCAGCTGACCATCCTCACGGCGGTCAACATGATGGGCTCCGGCATCATCCTGCTGCCGTCGAAGCTCGCGCAGGTCGGCACGATCTCGCTGCTGTCGTGGATCGTCACGGCCGGCGGTTCGCTCGCGCTGGCCTATGCGTTCGCCCGCTGCGGGATGCTGAGCCGCAAGCCGGGCGGGATGGGCGGCTACGCGGAATACGCGTTCGGCAAGGCCGGCAACTACATGGCGAACTACACGTACGGGCTGTCGCTCGTGATCGCCAACGTCGCGATCGGCGTCACGGCGGTCGGCTACGGCACCGTGCTGTTCGACGCGACGCTGTCGCCGCTGCAGACGTGCCTGTGGACGATCTTCCTGCTCGTGCTCACGACGGTCGCGAACTTCGGCGGCTCGCGCATCACCGGCCGGATCGGCTCGGTGACCGTGTGGGGCGTGATCATTCCGGTCGTCGTCGTGTCGCTGATCGGCTGGTTCTGGTTCAGCGGTGCGACCTGGGGCGCCGCGTGGAATCCGCACAACATGCCGTTCGGGCCGGCCGTCGGCAGCTCGATCGCGGTGACGCTGTGGGCGTTCCTCGGGCTCGAATCGGCGTGCGCGAACTCGGACGCCGTCGAGAATCCGGAGCGCAACGTGCCGATCGCCGTGCTCGGCGGCACGATCGCGTCGGCGATCTTCTACATCGTGTCGACCAACGTGATTGCGGGGATCGTACCCAATGCGATCCTCGCGGCGTCGAACGCGCCGTTCGGCATCGCGTTCGCGACGATGTTCACGCCGACGGTCGGCACGATCGTCACCGCGCTGATGGTGATCGCGTGCATCGGCTCGCTGCTCGGCTGGCAGTTCACGGTCGCGCAGGTGTTCAAGAGCTCGGCGGATGTCGGCTACTTCCTGCCGGTGTTCGCGCGGGCGACGCGCACCGGCACGCCGATCGTCGGGATGGTGATCCTGCTGGTCGCGCAGGTCGCGCTCGCGCTGATGACGATCAGCCCGGAGCTGAGCAGCCAGTTCCAGAAGATCGTCGATCTCGCGGTCGTCACGAACCTCGTGCCCTACGTGATGTCGATGGCCGCGCTGATTACGATCCAGAAGGTCGCGAAGGTGCCGCCGGCCAAGGCGCTGCTGACGAACGTAATCGCGATGGTCGCGACCGCGTACAGCTTCTATGCGCTGTTCAGCTCGGGCGAGCAGGCGCTGATGCTCGGCGGCCTGTGCGTGTTCCTGGGCTGGACGCTGTTCGGCTTCGTCAGCGCGCGCTTCTACCAGATGGAAGTCGATGCGCACGTGAAGGAGCCGGGGAAGTCGCTGCAGGCGTGATGGGGGCGGCGGTCGCCGCCGTTATCGGGCAGGGCGGGCCAGCAGCGGCGGAAGGTCCTGCTTCAGCAGTTCGACGACGGCCCGCACGCGCGGGGGCAGCGGCCGCTGCGCGTGCACGAGCACGTTGAGCGCGAAGTCGGGAATCGCGTACCGCGGCAGGAGCTCGACGAGCGTGCCGGCCGCGAGCGCGTCGGCGCAGGCCGGCTGCTGGACCACGCCGATGCCGCCACCGGCCACGATCGTGTCGAACATCGGGCGCCAGTGGCTCGTCGTCATGATCGTGCGGATGCGCACGGTTTCGAGCGCGTCGCCTTCGCGCTGCAGCGGCAGCCGTTCGCTGGCGAAGACCCCTTTCACGCGGATGAACGGATGGTTTGCGAGATCGGCCGTCGTGTCGATCGGGCCGTGCCGCTCGAGATACGACGGCGCGGCGACGAGCCGGCGGCCGACCGCGCCGACCGGATGCGCGACGAACCCGCCGTCGCCGAGCTGGCCGACGCGGATCGAGATGTCGACGCCTTCCGTGACCGGATCGACGATGTCGTCGTTCAAGACCAGATCGATGTGCAAGCCCGGATACGCGCTGCGGACATGCATCAGCACGCCGGGCAGCACGACCTCGCCGACGCATTGCGGCGCCGCGAGCCGGATCGTGCCGTCGAGTGCGTTTTCCGTCTTCGAGACCGAGGCGACCGCATCGTCGGCCGCGTCGAGCAGCGCCTTGCTGCGTTCGTAGAAGATCCGGCCTTCTTCCGTGCACACGAGGGTGCGCGCACTGCGCAACAGGAGCCGTGTGCCGAGATGCTTCTCGAGTCGCTCGATGCGCTCACTGACAGCCGGCTGGCCCATGTCGAGATCCCGCGCCGCGCCGGACATCGTGCCGCGCTCGACGACCCTGACGTAGATACGCATCGTCGCCAGCAAATCCATGAAGTCGCGCCCCTTGTCCGGTTCCGGTTGATGCCGATCGACGGATGGTACCAAAGCAGGGCGGCCGGAAGGTGCGCGGCGAACCGATACTGACCATCGGTTGCCGATGCCGCGTGTGTTCGCCAGCGCGATGCGCGACAATCCGCTTCCGTGCGAACGACTGGAGGCGACGACATGACGCAACAGGATGAAGCGGTGCGCACACGCTGCGTCGCATGGCAGATCGTGCAGACGTGGCAGGCCGCCGAATGGTGCCGGCTCGTCGAGTCGCGCACGGGAATCGACCTGTCGGGATCGGTGGCGGGTGCGATCGACGGCGCGCCGTTTCGGATCGATTACGCGATCGCATGCGGCGCCGACTGGCGCACGCGCTCGGCACGCATCACGCAATGGGGCGGCACGCAGCCGCCTCGGCAGTGGGCGATCGCGTGCGACGCCGGGCGGTGGACGATCGACGGCGTCGACGTACCGGCGCTCGCGGGCGCGACCGACCTCGATCTCGGGTTCAGCCCGTCGACGAATACGCTGCCGATCCGGCGGCTCGGGCTGGCCGTCGGCGAGGCCGCCGTGATCCATACGGCGTGGCTGCGCTTTCCGGATTTCGGGTTCGTGCGAGGCGAGCAGCGCTATACACGCACGGCAGAGCACGCGTACCGCTACGAAAGCGGCACGTATGCGGCCGATATCGCGGTCGACGAAGCGGGCCTCGTCACCGACTACGACGAATGGCGGCGCATCGGCTCCGCGCCCGTGCGCTGACGCATGCGTACCGCGCCGTGCATCAGCGTGCGCTCGCCACCGACAGCTTGCCCGGAATCAGCTTCAGCGTGCTGAACGCGTCGGCGATGTTCTGCTGATACGCGAGCGTCGCATCGCTGATCGGCTGCACGCCGTAGCCGGCGCGCTTGAGCGCGACTTCGAGCGTCGGCGCGTCGAGGCCGACGAGCGGCGACAGTTGCGCCGCGACTTCCGGCACATGGTCGCGCGCCCAGCGGTCGACCGCGTCGACTTCGTCGAGCAGCGCGCGCAGCACCTGCGGGTGCGCGGTCGCGTATTTGCGTGCGGCGAGGTAGTACTGCGTATTGCGCACGAGCCCTTCGCCGTTCGTGATCACGCGCGCGCCGATCTGCCGCTCGGCGGCGGCCAGGTACGGATCCCAGATCACCCATGCATCGACGCTGCGCTGCACGAATGCAGCGCGTGCGTCGGCGGGCGTCAGGTAGATCGGCTGGATGTCGGCGTACGTCAGGCCCGCGTGTTCGAGCGCCTTCACGAGCAGGTAGTGGACGTTCGAACCCTTGTTGAACGCGACCTTCTTGCCGCGCAGCTGCGCGATGGTGCGGATCGGCGAATCGGGCAGCACGACGATTGCCTCGCCCTGCGGCGCGGGCGGCTCGTTGCCGATGTAGACGAAATCGACGCCGCCCGCCTGCGCGAAAATCGGCGGCGTCTCGCCGACCGTGCCGACGTCGATCGCGCCGGCGTTCAGGCCCTCGAGCAACTGCGGGCCGGCCGGAAATTCGAGCCATTGCACGGTGACGCCCTGGCTCGCGAGCCGCTTCTCCAGCGTGCCGCGCGCCTTGAGCACGACGAAGTTGCCGTATTTCTGGAAACCGATGCGCAGCCGCGTGCCGCTGTCTTGCGCGTGGGCAGGCAGGCCCGCGAGCGGGCCGAGCGCGAGCCCGGCCAGTCCGGCGGCTGCGCCTTGCAGCCACTGGCGGCGATGCGGGTTCGCCGGTGTCGGTTCAACGTCTGCGTGCGGTGTGTCGTTCATCGAGGCGTCCTGCGTGCGGGTTCACGGGCCGCGCGAAAGGCGGCGCGGCCGGCGCAGGGCGGGGCCCGAAGCGGGCGATGCGCGCCACGGACCGGCCCGCGCCGGATTCAGGACGATACGGCCGCGCAGGCCGGCGGCCAACCAACGAATCCGCATATGCAAATCAGCGGCGGAGTCGGTGGCGTCGGTCGGGCGGGTGACGAGCACCGGAACCGGCCGGAACGAGCCAGCACGAGCCGGCACGGCGGGCCGCGCAGGCTACATTGCGGCCTCGCACGCGCGGCCGCCTGGCGCGCGACGCACGGCTGCCACAAGGCTCAATCGGAGCCGGCCGGGCTTTCCTCGATCGAATCGACGCGATCCGGATAGAACGCGAGATGCCCGCGGATCGCATCGACGGCCGGATAGGGCGCCTCGTAGGTCCAGACGGCATTGACCGCGCGCTCGCCGCCGACCGGAATCGAGTAGTAGGCGGCGTCGCCCTTGTACGGGCAGTACGTCGCGTGATTGGTACGCTGCAGCAGCGTCAGGTCGGCGTCTTCGCGCGGGATGTAGAGCACGGCCGGGTAAGCGGCTTCGCGCAGCGCCAGCGCGCGGCGCGTATCCGCGACGACCCTGCCGGCCGCCTTGACCACGACGCGCCGCGGGTGCGGTTCGACCGTGATCGGGTGATCGGGGCCCGGCGTCTTCACCGGGCGAGTGGACGTATCGGAGCTGACAGGCATCGTGAGTCCTCCTGGAATCGGCGGCGCGGCAGGATGCGCGCCGGCGTTGGCCAGCCGATACGATGCGCCATTTCGCGCAAGTCTGCAGGGGGCCGGAAGACGGCGGCGCGAGCAGGCCGACCGGCGCTCGCGTGGACGTTTTCATGCACGGGCAGCGGGATGCATCCACGACGATAAGCAACGCGAAATTAATTGGTAAGCGATCGACGTGAGGCGCGCGAAGATCGGCGGTCGTCATGTGCATGACAGCCCTCTCTCATCTCCGCCACCATGAAGAACGCTTTCGTTTCGCCTGCTGCGCGTCGTGCGCGTGGCATCCCCCATGCCGCAACGGCCCTGCGCTGCATCGCGGCGTCGCTGCTGCTCGCCGGCGCGGCGACGCAGGCGCTCGCCGCACCGGCCGGCAAGACGCTCGTGTATTGCACCGAAGGCAGCCCGGCTGGTTTCGATCCGGGCCAGCACACGACGAGCACCGATTTCGACGCGAGCACGTACCCGGTCTACAACGGGCTCGTGCAGTTCAAGCGCGGCACGCTCGATCTCGAACCGGCGCTCGCGACGAGCTGGGACGTGTCGCCCGACCAGCGCACGATCACCTTCCACCTGCGGCACGGCGTGAAATTCCAGACCACCGCGTGGTTCAAGCCGACGCGGCCGCTCCAGGCCGACGATGTCGTCTTCACGTTCCATCGGATGCTCGACCCGGACGATCCGTTCCGCAAGGCCTACCCGGTCAGCTTCCCGTATTTCAGCGACCTCGGTTTCGACCGTAACGTCGCGCGCATCGACAAGGTCGACGACTACACGGTGCGCTTCGTGCTGAAGACGCCTGATGTCGTGTTCGTGCGCAATCTCGCGATGGCGTTCGCGTCGATCCTGTCGGCCGAGTATGCGTCGCAGCTCGCGGCGCGCCATCGCGAGGCCGACATCAACCAGTTCCCGGTCGGCACCGGGCCGTTCCTGCTGCGCGCGTACCAGAAGGACGCGCTGATCCGCTACGACGCGAATCCCGACTACTGGAAACCGGACGACGTGAAGCTCGCCCATCTCGTGTTCGCGATCACGCCCGATCCGGCCGCGCGCCTGCAGAAGCTGGTGGCCGGCGAGTGCCAGGTATCGGTGTTCCCGCGGCCGGCCGACCTCGACACGGTGCGGCGCGACCCCAAGCTGACGTTGTTCTCGGGGATGGGCTTCAACGTCGGCTTCGTCGCGTACAACACGCAGCATGCGCCGCTCGATCGCGTCGACGTGCGGCGCGCGCTCGACATCGCGATCGACAAGTCGGCGATCGTGAAGACCGTGTTCAACGGCGACGCGAAGATCGCGACGAACCCGATGCCGCCCGCGCAATGGTCGTACAACCCGCGCCTGAAGGATGCGCCGCGCGATCCGGCCGCCGCGAAGGCGCTGCTCGCGCAGGCCGGGTTCCCGAATGGCTTCGACCTGACGCTGTGGGCGATGCCGGTGCAGCGCCCGTACAACCCGAATGCGCAGTTGATGGCGCAGCTGATCCAGCAGGACTGGGCGAAGATCGGCGTGCGCGCGAAGATCGTCAGCTACGAATGGGGCGAATACAACCGCCGCGCGAAGCACGACGGGCAGCACGACGCGATCCTGTACGGCTGGTCGGGCGACAACGGCGATCCCGACAACTGGCTCGGCACGCTGCTCGGTTGCGACGCGGTGCACGGCAGCAATCTGGCGAAGTGGTGCAACCAGGATTTCGAGAAGCTGGTGGACGCGGCGCGTTCCAACGCGGACGTCGCGAAGCGCACGGCGCTGTACGAGCAGGCGCAGGTCGTGTTCAAGGATCAGGTGCCGTTCACGCCGATCGCGACGTCGATCGTGTCGCTGCCGGTGTCCAAACGCGTGCACGGGCTGACGTTCTCGCCGCTCGGCGGGCGTCGCTTCGATGGGGTCTGGCTGGATTGACGGGAGAGCCGCGTGGACGATGCTTTCGTCCGCGTGGCGTGACGGCGGGAGCGGCCGGCGCGATGCAGTGCGCGCCGGCCTTTCCCACCTTCAGGTCAGGTCGGTTCAGTTGAGCGCGACCGCCGCCGCGGCTTCGACCGGCGAGCCTTCGAGCGCGACCGACGGTCGGCCGTCGGGGCCGACCGGCACGTCGCCGGTGAGCGTCGTGCGATAAAGCTGGCGGTCGAAGTCGAGATCGAAGATGTCGACGGGTGCGAGGTGGGCGGTCGCGCGGTTGTCCCAGAACGCGATGCTGCGCGGTTCCCACTTGAAGCGGATCGTGAATTCCGGCCGCGTCACGTGTTCCCACAGCAGTTCGAGCAGTGCCTGGCTCTCGCGCGGCGTCAGCCCGACGACCGATTTCAGGAAGCTCGGGCTCACGTACAGCGCACGTTCGCCGGTCTCCGGATGCACGCGCACGAGCGGATGCTCGGTCACGAGCGGGCGGCGTTCGACCGCCTCGTCGAACGCACCGGTGGCGCGCACACCGACCGGCGGCGTGAAGCGGTGAAGGCCGCGCAGGCCGTCGACGAAGCCGCGCAGCGGCGCGGACAGCGTGTCGTACGCCCGCACGAGGTTGGTCCAGTGCGTATCGCCACCGTATGGCGGGATCGTCACGCCGCGCAGGATCGACGCCCACGGCGGGTTCACGGCGGCCGTCACGTCGGTGTGCCAGCCAGTCCAAGGCCGGCGCACCGGCTCGCCTTCGAAGCGCGTCGCCTTGCGATGCTTGGCGACCGAATAGACGGCCGGATGCCCGTCGACGTGCCCGAATACCGGGTGGCCAACCGTCGGCTCGCCGAACTGCGCGGAGAACGCGACGTGCTGCTCGTGCGTGAGGAACTGTTCGCGGAAGAAGATGACGCGCCATTGCAGCAGCGCGGCGCGGATCGCCGCGATCTGCGGCGTGGTCAACGGTTGCGTGAGGTCGACGCCGCGGATTTCCGCACCGATATGGGCGGACAGCGGGATCACGTCGACCGGCTGGGCGGCGGGTTCGAGTAGGGCGCTCATGCGACGCTCCTGGCGGAAGTGAACGGGATGGCGGGCCGACATCGTGGCGCGTGCAGGCGTCGGTCTGGTGGCGGAAAGGGCATGGTCGCGTGTCCGGTGGCGGAAAGCGGGGTAGGCACGGCGGCGCGCACAAGGCGCCGCCGCCGCGGGATGCGGGCGTTATTGCAGCGTCGCGCCGGGCCCCTTCAGCACGACGCTCTGGCGGCCGTCGATGCCGACCGGCACGTCGCCGTGCACGGTCGCGCGGCGCACGACACGGCGCGCATCGCCGTAGTCGTTGATCGCGTAGTGCTGCGTCGCGCGGTTGTCCCAGATCGCGACGTCGCCTTCCTGCCAGTTCCAGCGCACCGTGTTCTCGAGACGCGTCACGTGTTCGTGGAACACCTGCAGCAGGTGCGCGGAATCCTGCGCCGACAGACCCTTGAGTCGCTGTACGAAATGCCCGAGCACGAGCGTGCGTTCGCCGGTTTCCGGATGGACGCGCACGACCGGGTGCTCGGTTTCGTAGACGGTCGACGTGAACACTTCGCGGTAGCGCTTCAGTTGCGTATCGTCGGCATGCACGTGCGTCGACGCGTAGTCGTACGCGTTCGTATGCAGCGCCCACAGCGTGTCGGCGAGCGCGCGCAGCGGGTCGGGCAGGTGCGTGTACGCGGCGGCCGTGTTGGCCCACACGGTATCGCCGCCGAACGGCGGAATCACGACCGCGCGCAGGATCGAGATCTTCGGGTACGCATCGACGAAGGTCACGTCGGTGTGCCACGAATTGGCGCGGGCGCCGTGTGCGGAATCGAGTTCGAGCAGGTGCGCGCTGCCGTCGACGGACGGCACGGTCGGGTGCGCGACGGTATTGCCGAAGCGGCGTGCGAACGCTTCCTGCGCGGTGTCGTCGAGATGGTGCTGGCCACGGAAGAACAGCACCTTGTGGCGCAGCAGCGCGGCCTGGATCGCGTCGAACGTCGCGTCGTCGAGCGTGCCCGACAACCGCACGCCGACGATCTCGGCGCCGATCCGTCCGGCGACCTGGCGAAGCTGGAGCGGCGTGGCGGCCGTGCGCGGCGCGGCGTGCGAAGCATGCGAGGACGGGTGAGCGGCGTGCTGGACTTCGGACATCGGGAGTCTCCTGGAGTCGGGTCGGTCGAGTCCCCATTCAAGCAGGGACCGCGCGCAATCGGAACCGATGAATCGTCACAACCTTAGCGTGTGCGCAGCGACGATCGATATGCGTCGTGATGCTGAGCCATTCGGCGCGTCGGGCGTGTTACCACGCAAGCCGCCATTCGCCGATCCGGTGCGGGCGCGGTGGGTCGATGCGCTTGCCGCCCGCGCGATCGTCGCCCGGCGGTTCGCTGTCGTCGAAATCGGCGAGCACGGTGTCGCGCAACCGCGCGAATTCCGGCGAATCGCGCCGTCGCGGGCGCGGCAGCGCGACCTCGACGATGCGTTCGATGCGGCCCGGGCGCGGCGCCATCGTCACGACGCGGTCGCCGAGATACACGGCTTCGTCGACGTCGTGCGTGACGAGGATCATCGTGATGCGCTCCTGTTCCCAGATGCGCAGCAGTTCGTTCTGCATCCGCGCGCGCGTCTGCGCGTCGAGCGCGCCGAACGGTTCGTCGAGCAGCAGCACGCGCGGGCGGTTCACGAGGCCGCGCGCGATCGCGACGCGCTGCGCCATCCCGCCCGACAACTGGTTCGGATACGCATGCTCGAAGCCGTTCAGCCCGACGAGCGCGATGTGATCGGCGACCGCGCGCCGCTTCGAGGCCGCGTCGAGCGGCGCGTTGCGCAGCGCGGCCTCGATGTTCTGCGCGACCGTCAGCCAAGGGAACAGCCGGTGATCCTGGAACACGATCCCGCGCTGCAGCGACGTGTCGCGCACGCGCTCGGCGCCGGCGCGGATCTCGCCCGCGTAGTCGGTGTCGAGCCCGGCGATCAGCCGCAGCAGCGTCGACTTGCCGCAACCGCTCGCGCCGACGATCGTGACGAATTCGCCGGCGCGAACGTGCAGCGACACGTCGTCGAGTACGGCGAGCGCGGCGCCGCGTTGCGCGTAGCGCTTGCTCACGTGGAGGATGTCGAGCGTATCGGAGGCGAGGGTCGTCATGGCGGTGCGAGGAAGCGTGTGGGGAGGAAGGGAAAAGACGATCAGCGCGTCAGGTCGCCGCGCCGGGCCAGCACCTTGCGCTCGATCGCGCGCGCAATCGCGTTCAGCGCCCAGCCCGTTATGCCGACGACGATGATCCCGAACAGCACGAGATCCATCCGGAACTGCTCGCTGCCGTCGATCAGCGTGTTGCCGATTCCGCTGCCGGCGACCAGCAGGTATTCGGCACCGAGCGTCGCAAGCCACGAATAGATCAGGCCGAGATACAGCCCGGTGAAGATCGACGGCAGCGCGGCCGGCAGGATCACGTGGCGCACGAGCTGGAGCCGCGAGTAGCGCAGCGCGCGGGCGACGTCGACATACGCGCGCGGCACCGCATGAATGCCGTCGCAGGTGTGCGCGGCGACCGGCAGCAGTGCGGCGAGCGACAGGAATACGACCTTGGCGACGTCGCCGAGGCCGAACCACACGGAAATCAGCGGAATCCACGCGAACAGCGAGATCTGCTTGAACGTGTCGAAGCTCGGGCCGACCAGCCGCGCGGCGACGCGCGACAGCCCGAGCGCGGCGCCGAGCAGCAACCCGCCGGTCGCGCCGAGCGCGAACCCGCAGGCTTCGCGCGCGAGCGACGCGGACAGCGCGCGGCCGAGTGCGCCGCTCGTGGCCTGCGCCCACGCGGTGCGCAGCACGTCGGCCGGGCCGACCAGCAGCCCGCTGCTCACGAGATGCGCGGAAGCGATCGCCCACCACAACGCGAACGCGACGAGCGGCAGCACGAAGCCGCGCCAGTCGGGCGCGTGCAGGCGGCGGGCGGCCGTGGTGGCAGGCGGGGTGGCGTCAGGCGCGGCAGCAGAATACGTCAAGGGTGGGACTCCTTCGGTGGCGCGGGCAGGGCGGATGGTTCAGCCGCGGAACGCGGACGGCACGCCGCGGCGCAGGCGCGCTTCGAGCGCGTCGAGCAGCCGGTTGATCAGCAGGCCGACCGCCCCGACGACGATCACGGACGCCATCACGAGATCGAGCTGGAACAGTTGCCGCCCGTACACGATCAGGTAGCCGAGCCCTTCGGACGACGCGACGAGTTCGACGACGACGAGCGCGAGCCACGACTTCGTGAACGCGAGCCGCACGCCGGTCGCGAGCGTCGGGATCGCGGCGGGCAGCACGACGTGCACGATGCGTTGCCGGCGCGTGTAGCCGAACACGCGTGCGACTTCGTCGAGCGTGGGCGGTGTCTGGCGAAACCCTTGCAACGTGCTCAGCGTGACGGGGACGAGCGCCGCATGTGCGATCAGCAGGTACTTGAGCGGTTCGCCGACGCCAACGAGCAGCAGCAGGAACGGCAGCCAGCCGAGCACCGGAATCTGCACCAGCGCATTGAAGCTTGGCAGTACGTAAGCTTCCAGCGTGCGCGACAGGCCGAGCGCGACGCCGGTCGCGAAGCCGAGCAGCGTGCCGGCCGCGAAGCCGACCAGCACGCGCTGCAAGCTGATCAGCGTGTGGCGCACGAGATCGCCGCTCGTCGCGAGATCGGCAAGTGCGTCGAACACGCGTTCGGGCGGCGGCAGGATTTGCGGCGCGATCCAGCCGCGCGCGCTGCCGATGCTCCACAGCGCGAACAGCAGCGCGGGCAGCAGCCACGGCGCGAGCCGCCACGCCCACCGTTTCACGCCCGCCGCACGGTGCGGCGGCGTGGTGAGCGCGTGGCGCTCGGATGACGGGATGGAAACCGCGGTGTCGCTCATCGGGAGGGTCCGGGTCAGGACAGCGGCTTGCCGGCCGCGTCGTAGCGTTGCCAGTAGCTTTCGAGCTTCAGCGTGCGCAGCGCATTGTCGAGATACTTCGGTTCGAACCAGCCATCGACGTCGACCGGCTGGCGGATCAGCTTCAGCGCGAGCGCATCCTGCGCGACGGACTTGTAGCGCGCGACGACGAACGGATCGATCAGCGGCGACAGGCGATCCTTCAGGCGCTGGTTCGCATAGTCGGCCTGCCACGACGAAACCGGCACGCCGCTCTTCGCCCACAGCTTGAACAGCGCATCGCGATTCGCCTCGTCGGACGACCATTGCGCGCCCTTCACGAGCGCGGTGACGACGCGCTGCACGATGTCCGGATGCGCGCGCTCGAACTCGTCGAGCACGAGCAGGTGGGTCTGCCGCGTGAGTTGCGGCCCGTCGTTCTGCGATTCGTAGATGATCTTCGCGAGCCCTGCGTCGCGCAGCTTGTACAGCTGGTAGTCGCCCACCGACGCGTCGATGCCTTTCGACGCGAGTGCGGCGAGCGAACTCGCGGAGTCGAGGTTGATCACGCGCAGGTCGCGTTCATTGAGGCCGTTTTTCGCGAGCGCGTTGTCGGCGACGAGCTGCAGGTTGGTGCCGCGGAAGATCGACACGCGGCGGTCCTTCAGGTCCTTGATCGAGCGGATGGTGGAGTCCGGCGGCACCGCGATCTTGACGCCCGAGCGCACGCTCGCGGCGAGCAGCAGGCGCGTCTTGATCCCGTTCGCTCGCGCGAGCACGGCGGGCAGGTCTCCCTGGTACGCGAAGTCGAGCGCCTTGTTGGCGATCGCCTCGTTGACGGCCGGCCCCGCGCCCTTGAAGAACAGCCACTGCACCTTGATGCCGTCGGCCGCGAATTCCTTTTCGACCAGTTGCTGCAACTGCGCGGTGGCGGCGCTCGATCCACCGAACGTCGGCGGATCGCCGGCGCCTTGCTGGGCGACGCCGATGCGGATGGTGGCGGGCTTGTCGGCGTGCGCGGCGGCGGCCGGCAACGCAATGAGGGACGCGATCAGCAGCGATCGAAGCAGGCGCAGTGGAAGCATGAATCGATGGATCCGGAACGTTGGAGGAGGCAAGGCCGGGCCGCAGCCCGTCGACGCATTCTCGATGGCGTGCCGGGGCCGGACAAGCAACGATTTGAACTATGCTTATCGCGGTGCGGCCGATGACGATACATGCCGCGCGGGCACCCAACTGGTGCGGCTGCGCGCACAACGGCCGGGATGTTTTTCATTGCGACGGCGACGATGGAGGCGGGCATGCAAGTCCAGGACCTGACAGGCGCGGCGCTCGACTACTGGGTGGCAATGGCGGCGGATCTCGACGCTCCCCGCGCCGACGCATCCGGATGTACGGCGATCCGCGAACCGGGCGGCGCGCCGGCTCCGTTTGCGCCGTCGTCGTCATGGGCCGACGGCGGCCCGATCGTCGAGCGTGTGCCGTTCGCCGCATTCGAGCGCGACGGCGGGCACGGTGCGTGGCGGGCCGTGCTGCACCGTGCCGTGCCTGCCGCCGGCGAGCGCTGCACGTTCAACCAGTCGGGGCCGACGCTGCTGGTCGCCGCCATGCGTACGCTCGTCGCGTCGACGTTCGGCGACGACGTGCCGGATCTCGACATGGCGCGGCCACGCTGAACGTAGCCGCGCGCGGCTACGTTCAGGCGGAGACGTTCCGGATCGCGATCGATGCGAAGTCGACGTGCCGTGGCAGGATCGCGCCGGCGGCCGTGACGGCGGCAAGACGCTGCAGCATGGGGCGGCGCGCCGGGGTGGAGGATTGGGTCATCGGCGGGGGCTCCGTGATCCGCGCGCAGGCGAAGCGACTATCGGGCAGGTGACGGATACGGTTTCCGGCCGACAAACATCGAATCGTGCAATGCCTATTCGCGCGGCGACGGCCGGCCTGGCCGCCATCGACGGGCACGGGCGTGTCACGGTGCGCGTTACACGGCCGACGGAACCGTCCGCAGGAACGCGCGTACCGCCGGCGCCTTTTCGAAGCGCCGGTGCGCGAGCGCCAGTTCCGACGTGATCGGCTTGCCGGCGATCGGCCGGTACACGACGCCCGGCAGCGACACGCAGCCGGCGAGCGCATCGGGAATCACCGCGACCCAGCCGTTCACCGACACGCACGCGAGCACCGCGAGCAAGCCGCCCGGGCGGGCGGCGATCAGCGGCGCGAAGCGGCCGCGGCGCGCGACTTCGAGCGTGCCGCGCTCCTGTTCGGGCACCGCGAAGCGCGCATCGGCGAGGTCGGCCGCACGAATGGCGGCCATCGACGCATAGCGCGACCCGGCCGGCACGGCCGCGACGAATACGTCCCGTTGCAGCGTGACGATCCGCAGGCCGCCGGGCAGCGGCAGCGGCGGGCGCACGTATGCGAGGTCGAGCCGGCCCGTGTCGAGCTGGTTCGGGACGTCGTCCATCGGCACTTCGCGCAGGTTCAGCTCGATACGCGGGTGCGCGTCGCGAAATGCGCCGACCGTGCGCTGCAGCGTGCCCGAATAGACGGCCGACGACACGTAGCCGATTTCGATCCGGCCAAGTTCGCCGCGCTCGGCCAGCGCCGCGAGTTCGCGGCCGCGCTGCAGGTGTTCGACTGCGGCGCTGGCCTCGGCGAGATAGGCTTCGCCGGCCGCGCTCAGCGTGACCGCGCGGCGCGACCGGTGAAAGAGGCGCACGCCGAGCACGCGTTCGGCCTCCTGGATCTGCCGCGTGAGCGCGGGCGGCGCCATGTCGAGCGCTTCGGCCGCACGGGCAAAATGCAGGTGCTGCGCGACGCTCAGGAACGCGCGCACGTGACGGAATTCGAGCCGGTCCATGATTGCAATTTTCGTCAATAAAACAGCATCGGAGTGTCAATGACAGGCAATACGGGCCAAGCCTAGCATACGGCTCGTTCTTCCTGTTCCGGAGTAGCCGATGTCCCAGTCTTCACCGGCGTCGCGCGCGGGCGCGGCGGCCGCCCCGCGCACCGGCGCCCGCCTGCCGGCCGCCGCGACGCTCGCCGTCGCGTCCGCAACCTGCTCGCTGATCGTGCTCGACACGAACGTCGTCGCCGTGTCGCTGCCGAGCATCGCGCGCAGTTTCCATGCGAGCTTCGCCGAGATCGAATGGGTCGTGAGCGCGTACATGACCGCGTTCGCCGCGTGCCTGCTGCCGGCCGGCGGGCTCGCCGACCGCTTCGGGCGCAAGCGGATGCTGGGCGCGGGGCTCGCGCTGTTCTTTCTCGCGTCGCTCGGCTGCGGCGTTGCGCCATCGGCCGGCTGGCTGATCGCCGCGCGAGCGGTGAAGGGCGGCGGCGCCGCGCTGCTGCTGACGGCCGCGCTTGCCGTGATCGCGAACCGTTTTCCGGACGGGCGCGAGCGGGCGCGCGCGTGGGCGATCTGGGGCATGTGCATGGGGATCGCGACGGCCATCGCGCCGCTCGTCGGCGGCGCGATCACGCAATGGATCGGCTGGCGCTGGGTGTTCCTGCTGAACCTGCCCGTCTGCCTGCTGCTCGCGGCCGGCGCGCGTGTCGCGATCGACGAGTCGCGCGATCCGCACGCGAAACGCGTGGATGCGGCCGGCAGCCTGCTGTTCGGCGCGGCGCTCGCGTGCGCGATCGCCGCGCTGATCGGCGCACCGTCGCACGGCTGGCTGTCGGCCGCGACGCTCGGCCGGCTCGCGCTCGCCGCCGCGCTGTGCGCGGCGTTCGTCGGCGCGGAGCGCTGGCAGGCGCGGCCGATGATCGATCTCGCGCTGTTCCGCCAGCCGCGCTTCGTCGGTGCCGTGCTCGCGATGTTCGGCTATGCGGCGTGCGCGCAGGTGATGATGACGTTCCTGCCGCTGTACCTGCAGAACGCGTTCGGGATGTCGGCGATCGACGCGGGGCTCGGCATGCTGCCATTCGCGTTCGCGATGATCGCCGGGCCGTCGCTCGGCGCGGCGCTTGCCGCGCGCGTGTCGTCCGGCGGCGTGCTGGCGGGCGGGCTCGCGCTGATCGGCGCGGGCAACCTCGCGACCGCGGCGCTGACGGCCAGCGGCGACTACCGGCTCGTCGCGCTCGGCATGTTCGTGACGGGCTGCGGCGCAGGCATCATGAACGGCGACACGCAGAAGGCGATCATGGCGTGCGTGCCGCCGAACCGCACGGGCATGGCGTCGGGCATCAGCACGACGACGCGCTTCTCGGCGATCGTGACGGCCGTCGGCGTGCTCGGCGCGGTGCTGGCGGCGAGCACGCAGGCGCGGCTCGACCGGCTGCTGTCCGCCGCGCCCGGCCTGCGCGCGTTCGCCGACGCGCCGTTCATGTCGAGCCTGCTGGCCGGCGACCTGGCGCGGGCGCTCGAGCGCGTGCCGTCGTCGGCCGCCGGTGCGCTCGCGCAGGCGGCGCCCGTCGCGTTCGCGAGCGGGTTCGCCGATGCGCTGACGGTGAGCGGCGTGCTTGCGCTGGTCGCGGCCGTCGTTGCCTACAAGTTGCTTACGCAACCGATGCGCGACGGCGCGTGACGCACGGCGCGGCACGCACCGCGCATTGGACGCGACCCGGCGGAACCATTAAGCTGGCGCGTTCCGGTTTCACGCAGCGTATTCAAGATGTCATCGACGATCGAGATTCTGTTGCCCGTGTTCGGGCTGATCGCGGCTGGGTTTCTGTGCCGCCGGCGCGGCGTACTCGGGCCCGCCGCGGCCTCGGAACTGAACCGGGTTGTCGTCTGGCTCGCGCTGCCCGCGCTGCTGTTTCAGATCATGGCGCACGCGTCCTGGCACCAGCTGTATCAGCCGGCCTTCGTGGCGACGTTCGCGCTGACCTGCGCGCTCGTGTTCGCCGGGGTGCTCGCGTGGCGCCTGTTCGCGGGGCGCGGGCTCGCCGATGCGAGTATCGACGCGATCGCCGCGTCGTATCCGAACACCGGCTATCTCGGCTTCCCGCTGTGCCTGCTCGCATTCGGCACCGACAGCCTCACGCCGACCACGATCGCGACCATCCTCGTGGCGTGCGTGCTGTTCGCCGGTGCGATCGTGCTGATCGAGATCGGGCTGCAGCGCGACCGCGCGCCGTTGAAGCTGATGTGGAAGGTGGTCGGCGCGCTGCTGCGCAACCCGCTGATCGTCGCGCCGCTGGCCGGCGTCTGCGTGTCGGCCGCGCAGGTGCCGCTCGGCGCGCCGGTCGATACGTTCCTGAAACTGCTCGGCGGGGCCGCGAGCCCTTGCGCGCTTGTCAGCCTCGGGCTGTTTCTCGCGGAGAAGCGGGAGGCGTCCGGCGCGGCGCCGCGCGGCAGCGTTGCCCTGACGGCGGTGAAGCTGTTCGTGCAGCCCGCACTCGCGTGGTGGCTCGGCGTGCGCGTGTTCGCGCTGCCGCCGGTGCTCGCGCAGATCGCCGTCGTGCTCGCCGCGTTGCCGACCGGCACCGGGCCGTACATGCTGGCCGAGTTCTACGGGCGCGAAGCGCAGGTGACGTCGCGCACGATCCTGCTGTCGACGCTCGGGTCGATCGTGTCGCTGTCGGTGCTGCTCGCGATCGCGCGGCACGGGTGATATGGCGCGGTCGATCAAGCGCTTGGCGCTTCATCGTATATCGCGTCTTGCGAATCGCCTCGCGACGAAGTCGCATTGAATTGACGGGTGCAATCGACAGGCGAAACGACACGCCGATTCGCAGCCCAGGCTACGTCGACGAGCACTTCGGGGTCGGCTGTTTTGCCGTGCTGGTTTTCGACGTGGCCTGAGCCGTGTATCGATCTATTGGCCCGTTGACGCGCCTGTCGATCACGCCGGTCAATGCGACTTGGTCGCGAGGCGGTGGATGCGTGCCGCATGGGCGACACGCCGCGGATGCGACGCATGGCAATGCGTTGCCTGCCTGCGGCGCGTGCGTCGTGTGGGTTCGGGCGTATCGGTCGGGGCTGGCGTACTGTTCCGCGCGTCCGAGTTCGCGTCCGCACCGTCCGCACCGACCGCACCGACCGCACCGACCGCACCGACCGCACCGACTGCACCGACTGCACCGACTGCACCGGCCGCTACCGCCGCAACAGCCGGCAGCATCGCCTCCGCATCGAGCCAGGCACGCGTCGCTTCCGCGATCAACCCGCGCAGCCAGCGCACGCCGTCTGCGCACGCGCCCGATTCGTTCCAGGTCATCCGGTACACGATGTCCGGCGGCTCTGCCGGCAGCGCGACGGCGGCGAGCGGCAGCAGCTTCGCATAGTGCCGCGCGAGCCGGTACGTGGTGGTGAGCAGCATGTCGGTGCGCACGAGCGCATGCGCGGCAAGCTCGAAGTGCGGCAACGTGACGACGATCCGCCGCTGCAGCCCCACGCGTTCGAGTTGCCGGTCGATCGCGCCGGATGCTTCGAGCCACGACGGCGTCGGGCACAGCTGCGGCGCTTCGGCAAAATCGGCAGCCGTCATCGTGCCGCGCCGTGCGAGCGGATGCGTCGCGCGCATCAGGCACACGACGCGATCGTCGAACAGGTCGTCCTGCCGGAACCGCGACGAGCGCGCCGGGCGATTGTCGATCACGACGTCGAGCTCGCCGTCGGCCAGCGCGCGCTCGTCGTCGAAGCCGTCGCCGAGCGGATGAAACACGAGCTGCGCGTTCGGCGCGCGTTCACGGAACAGCGCGACGAGCTTCGGCACGAACAGCACGTTCAGGTAGTCGGGGCAGCCGATCCGGTAGGTACGCACCGACGTGCGCGCGTCGAACGTCGGTTGCTGGATGCGGATGAAGTCGATCACGCGCAGCGCGTTGCGCAGCGGGTCGATCAACCGTGCGCCGAACTCGGTCGGCACCATCCCGTAGCGGCTGCGCACGAGCAGCGGATCGCCGAGCAGTGTGCGCAGGCGCTTGAGCGCGGCGCTCGTCGCCGGTTGCGACATGTTCAGGCGCACGGCCGCACGCGACACGGTGCGCTCGGTCAGCAGCACGAGCAGGATGCGCATCAGCCGCGCATCGAGCACGTCGAGCGCGCCCGCGGCGTCGGCCGCGTCGCGGGGCAGGGCGTTCGGGTCTAGCGTGTCTCGCATGCCGAACCACCTCCCGGCGACCCGATCCCCGAGCGTGACGCCGCAGCAGGCCGGCGGTGCGTCATTTGGCGAAGGTGCCCGGCCAGCCGACGATCCGCTTCGGGCGCGGCGGCGCATACGTGCGGACCTTCGACGTTTTCAGCTTCAGGCGTACCAGCGACTCGGCGAGCGCGACCGCGGCCGATACGCCATCGACGACCGGCACGCCCGTGCATTCCTCGATTTGCCGGTCGAGGCCGGCCATCCCGCCGCAGCCGAGGCAGATCACTTCCGCGTGATCGTCCTTCACCGCGCGCTGCGCTTCGTCGACGATCGACTCGATCGCGCGGGCCGGATTCTCTTCGAGCTCGAGCACCGCGAGGCCGCTTGCGCGCACCGACGCGCAGCGCGCATCGAGCCCGGCGAGCTTCAGGCGATCCTCGATCAGCGGCACCGTGCGGTCGAGTGTCGTGACGACCGAGTAGCGATGGCCGAGCAGCATCGCGATGCTCGCGGCCGCTTCGGTGATGTCGACGACGGGCACCGTCAGCAGTTCCTGCAGGCCTTCGCGGCCGTGTTCGCCGTAGCCGGCCTGGATCACCGCGTCGTATGGCTCGTCGTAGCTCAGCACGCGATCCATCACGGCGATGGCCGCGAGGTAGCTCTCGAAGTTGCCTTCGACCGATTCCGCGCCGAAGCGCGGCGTCAGCCCGACGATCTCCGTGCCCGGCGACGCGGCGGCCTGCGCCTGCGCGGCGATCGCGTCGGTGATCGACTCGGTCGTGTTGACGTTGACTACCAGGATCCTCATTGCGACTCCGTATGCATGTGTTTCAGTGTTGGGCGCAGGCGACTGCGATATGTTCGCCCGAGCGCTCCTCGTAATGCCGATTGCGATCGGCCAGCAGCCAGTACACGCTGCCCGCGATGGCCGCGCCGAGCAGCCACGAGAACGGCGTCATCGCGCTGAACGCCGGCACGACGGCGAGCGTGATCGAGATCAGCGCGGACGGCACGAGCGCTGCGAGCGCCTTGCGGTTCACGCCGCGCGTGTAGAAATAGGCACCGGTCGGCGCTTCGGTATAGAGGTCGGGCACGTTCACGCGCTGCTTGCGCACGAGCCAGTAGTCGACCGTGATGATCCCGTACAGCGGGCCGAGCAGCGCGCCGAGACCGGACAGGAAGTAGACGATCACGATCGGGCTGTTGTACAGGTTCCACGGCAGGATCAGCACGGCGACCGTCGCGCTGATCAGGCCCGCGCGGCGGAACGACAGGCGGTGCGGCGCGAGGCTCGTCAGCACGAAGGCCGGTGCGACGAAGTTCGCCATGATGTTCACGGCGACCGTCACGATCAGGAACGCGAGGCAGCCGAGCACGAGGAACAGCTTGTTCGGCACCGTCGCGATGATTTCCGTCGGGCTGTGGATGATGTGGCCGTTCAGCTTGAACTGCGCGCCGGCGAGCACGAAGCTGATCGTCGCGAACACGAGGATGTTGACCGGCAGGCCCCAGAAGTTGCCCACGCGCACCGTCTTCGCGCTCGGCGACGAGCGCGCGAAATCGCAGAAGTTGAGCACCAGCGTGCCGTAGATCGCGAGCCACAGCGAGCCGCCCGCGAAGATTTCCGTCCACATCTTGAAGCCGGTCGGCGGCTTGCCGATCGACATCGCGAGATGGCCGCCCGTGCGGCTATACATCCACGCGGCGAGCGACAGCGTCGTGACGAGGATCACCGGGCCGGCCAGCCCCTCGTACTTGCGGACCATTTCCATCCCGTACGTGAGGATGCCGATCTGCACGAGCCAGATCGCGACGAACGTGACCCAGCCGAGCGTCGACAGCCCGAAGATCGCGTTCTGGTCGAATGCGGCGAGGCCCGGCCAGATCGCGGTGAGCAGCACGCGGAGCACGACCGACGCGAGATAGGTCTGGATACCGAACCAGGCGATCGCGATCACCGCGCGGATCATCGCGGGCAGCAGCGCGCCGTAGATGCCGAAGCTCATCCGGCTGATCACCGGGAACGGCACGCCGGTCTTCTGGCCCATGTAGCCGGTGAGGTTCATGAAGCAGTACACGAGCACCGCGCCGATCGCGAGCGACGCGAGCATCTGCCAGCCCGACAGGCCGAGCGCGAACAGCCCGATGGCGAACGAGTAGTTCGCGATGTTGTGTACGTCGTTGGTCCACAGCGCAAAGATGCTGTAGCGGCCCCACGTCCGGCCCTCGGCCTTGGTCGGCGCGAGGTCGGCGTTGTGCAGCCGCGGGCTAAGCGCGGCGTCGCGCGCGGCCGAATCGGTTCGATGCGATGCGTCGTCCGCGCCGAGCACGAGGCCCGGGCGGTGGGTGGCTTCCAGTTGCACGCCGTTGTCTCCTTCCATGTGCGGGGCGCGAAACCGGCAGCGTGGACACGCTGCGCCGGCCCGGCCGCCGTGGACGTTATGTCTCGGATTTGTTCGCGAGTATGGAAGGCCGAAACGGTGATGGGAAATTAAATATTCGGTTAGGCGTCATTTGAAAAATGAATGGAATTCGGGTGGCTGCTGCGGCGGCGCGGCACGCGAATTGCTCGCCTGCGGGCTCCATCCACATCGACATCAGCGGAGGTGTCATGCAGCGATATTCATTTCGTCATGTATCGCGAGCCGTCTTCGCCGGCATCCTGATTGCGGGCCTGGCGGCAGGCGCGGGTTGCCAGAAGAAGAGCGATAGCGAAAGCGGCGGCGCGAGCTCGGACACGAGCGCCACGGGCGGCATGTCGGCCGCGCCGTCGGCTGCGCCGAGCAGCGGCGCGGCTGGCAGCAGCGGCGGCGAAAGCGGCGGCGCGAGCATGCCGGGCGCGGCCTCCGCGCCGGGTGGTGCGAGCGGCGGCTGACCCGCGGCTGACCAGGGCGGCGGACGTCGCGCGGGCTGCGCGCGGGGGCGACGTTTGCGGGACGGGTGCCGTGTCGGCCTGACACGGGCGCCGGGTGGCGCGCGCGCTCTGCCGCGCACATGAAAGATTTGCAAGGACCGTTGTAGCGATTCCCGGACCGGCGGCGCCAGCGTGTTGCCGGCGCGCGCCGGCCGGACAAGGAGGTGCGATGCAGCGGTGTCCGCCTATGATTCATATGGATAAAGGGTTTTAACGGTTTTTATTTTTCAACCCGCCAACCGACCCGCCTTACTTGAAATATGGGGGGGCGGAGCGATTCTGGTAACCTCGGCACTCATTCAAACAATCTTGAGAGTCGTATGGCGGACAATCGCTATTCCTACAACGGGCATACCAATCTTCAACCGGGCGATTTGTTTTTTGGGTCGCGGTCGACCAACTTTGCAAGCGGTTCGGCTTCACCGATCTTGCTGCCGCTGCTGGCATTCTGCTAGGGCAAAACGATGTGCCGGTGCCGGGAAAAATGCGCGGCGCGGTTGCTGGCACGTCTGTTGTTTCAATGGCCGCACGAAAACTTTTGCCGTTCAATATCGGTATGCGGATGCCGACCATCACGAAGGCCGGTGCGGGTGGATTGCGAATCGCGATGACGCGCAATCTCGGGGCGTTTGTGGGGCGTGCGGTGCCTGTCGTCGGAACCGTCATGCTGGCGACCGATGCGGCAATCGTCATGTGGAATACGGTGCAGGTCTATAACGGCATCGTGAAGCCGGAAGATCGGGTGCTGTGACATGACAGACACGACATGGGAGCGGCTTGAGGCGTTCGCCCGTGAAGAGCTAGGACGGCCGATGTTTGGTGGTCCGCTGAAGCTGACGCGTGATAGCCGGATGGAAGAAGACCTTCGCATTACCGGAATCGACGCAATCGAGTTCATCGACAAGTGGGCCGAGACCTTCGGCGTCGACGTGACGAACTTCCCGTACAAGCGCTACTTCGGCCCCGATACCCTTGACGTGGTTCGGTCGATTCTCGGGCTGTTCTCTTCTAGGTATCGCGACCCGGAGTTGGTCCCTCTTACGCTCGGGATGTTGGAAGAGGCAATGCGCCTTGGTCGATGGGACACGGAAGCGATTGAGCGCGCCGCCCATAGCGAATAGCTGCGCACAAATGAAAAACGGGCCGCGCGGATTGCTCCGGCGGCCCGTTCTGCCTGCGCCCTAGCAGGGTAGAAGTGCATAGCGGAATCGAACCCTGACCCGACATATCGGCAGGACGCGGGGGCGAAGCGTCCGGCGCAAGCGCCGGCGGCGTGACGCATGCCCGGATCGGCGGCGCGTGGATGACGCAAGCGCTGTGCCCGCGTGGCTGCGCGCCGGGCTTGGGGGATGGTTTCGACGGTCTGCCCATGGCCGACCTGCCGCGCACATCTGCGCCATGCGCCGCGGGCAGCCGGCATGGCGGCATGGCGGCGCCTCGTGGAAGCACCGGAAGGATCCGGCAGCGAGCCGCCCCCGGATCGGCTGTCAGAAAGCGCGATGCGGCGGGGCGGCCGGGCAAATCTACCCGCTGGCGGCATCTGGCCCTGAAACGGGGCGAAAATATTGCCCCATTTTCATCATCGTTTAACCATTCGAAACAATGTGTTCACTGAAAGGGGCATGATCTCCGGCGATCGAGCAGGCATACTGTCGCCTATGTTGCTCAATGCGCGTCGAATGGCGCGCGCCTGCCCCCATGTCCACTCCAGTTTCCTTTCGAACCCTGCGATGGTTGACCGTCGCGGCTGCTGCATGCTTGCTCGCCGCGTGTTCGACCGCTTCCGACGTGACCGCGACGTCGAACCCGAACGTGTTTACCGTGACGACGCGCACGGTCGGCATGTCGACGACGTGGGCCGACGCCCATACGAAGGCCTTCGACGAAGCCACCAACTACTGCACGCAGCGCGGCATGCGCGCGAGCATGAAGCAGGAATCGCTGACCAGCGGCAGCCGTGTCGGCGCGCGCTCCGAACTCGCGTTCGAGTGTCATCCGACCTTCGAGACGGCGTCGAACCCGCGCGGTTGAACGACCGGCGGCGTTGACGCGCCGTCGCCTTCCGCGTTTTCCTTCCCCCGCATGCGAAACGACCCGCGATGCCGTTCAGGCACATCGCGGGTCGGCGCGCGTCCGGCGTCGGCTGCGGCGGTTACGCCGGCTGTGCCTCGTACAGCTTCACGCACGCGGAGAAGTCGAGCGTGCCGAGCCCCTGCTGGCTCATCGACTGATAGAGCTGCTGCGCGAGCGCGCCCATCCACACCGGCTGGTGCGCGCTGCGTGCCGCTTCGGTCGCGAGCCCGAGATCCTTCAGCATCAGGTTCGCCGCGAAGCCGCCCGCGTAGCCGCGCGCGGCCGGCGCGGTGTCGCTTACGCCCGGATACGGGTTGTACGTGTCCGAGCTCCAGCAGCGGCCGGTCGACGTATTGATGATGCCGGCCAGCACGGCCGGATCGATCCCCAGCGCGGCGCCGAGCGCCATCGCTTCCGACACGCCCATCATCGAGATCCCGAGCAGCAGGTTGTTGCAGATCTTCGCGATCTGCCCGGTGCCCGTGCCGCCGCAATGCACGACGTTCTTGCCCATGGCGAGCAGTACGGGGCGGATGCGCTCGAACAGCGCGGCGTCCGCGCCGACCATGAAGGTCAGCGTGCCGGCCTGCGCGCCGCCGGTGCCGCCCGACACGGGCGCGTCGGCGAGCGGGAAGCCGCGCTGCGCGGCGGCGTCGGCCACCGCGCGCACGGTGCCGGGATCGATCGTGCTGCAGTCGATCAGCGTCGCGCCGGCGCGCGCGCCGGCCAGCACGCCGTCGTCGCCGAGGTAGACCGCGCGCACATGCTGCGCGGCCGGCAGCATCGTGATCACGATCGCGCCGCGCGCGGCCGCTTCGCGCGGCGAGCCGGCCGCCGTCGCGCCGGCGCGTACCGCGACCTCGACCGCGTGCGCGTCGAGGTCGAACACCGTCAGCGCGTGGCCGGCTTTCAGCAGGTTGGCGGCCATCGGGCCGCCCATGTTGCCGAGTCCGATGAATGCGATTTCCATGTGCCCGCTCCTTGGGTCAGCGCAGCGCGATCGTCGTGTTCACGCCGCCGGCCGTCGCATCGTCGTCGAACCAGCGCGCGGTGACCGTCTTGGTCTGCGTGTAGAACTGCACGACCTGCTTGCCGTACGGGCCGAGATCGCCGAGCTTCGAGCCGCGCGAGCCCGTGAAGCTGAAGTAGGGCACCGGCACCGGGATCGGGATGTTGATGCCGACCTGGCCGATGTCGATCTCGCTCTGGAACTTGCGGGCGGCCGCGCCGCTCTGCGTGAACAGCCCCACGCCGTTGCCCATCGGGTTGCGGTTGACGAGCGCGATCGCTTCGTCGAGCGTGTCGGCTTCGAGCACGACCACCACCGGCCCGAAGATTTCTTCCTTGTAGATCGACATGTCGGTCGTCACGCCCGAGAAGATCGTCGGGCCGACGAAGTTGCCCTGCTCGTAGCCGGGCACCTTCACGTCGCGGCCGTCGAGCAACAGCGTCGCGCCTTCCTTCACGCCCGCGTCGATCAGCGACAGGATGCGTTCCTTCGCGGCCTTCGACACGACCGGCCCGACGTCGGTGCCGGCTTCCGCGCCCGCATTGACCTTCAGCGCCTTCGCCTTCTCGACGAGTTCGGGCAGCCAGTCGCGCGCCTTGCCGACCAGCACGACCACCGACGTCGCCATGCAGCGCTGGCCGGCCGCGCCGAAGCCCGCGCCGACGAGCGCGTTGATCGACTGCTCGCGGTGCGCATCGGGCAGCACGACCGCGTGGTTCTTCGCGCCCATCATCGACTGCACGCGCTTGCCGTGCTGGCTGCCGAGGTTGTACACGTGCGTGCCGACGCGCGTCGAGCCGACGAACGAGATCGCCTTGATGTCCGGATGCGTGCAGAGACGGTCGACCACCGTCTTGCCGCCGTGCACGACGTTCAGCACGCCCTGCGGCACGCCGGCCTCGATCGCGAGTTCGACGAGCTGCATCGTCGACAGCGGATCCTGCTCCGACGGCTTCAGCACGAACGTGTTGCCGCACACGATCGCCATCGGGAACATCCACAGCGGAATCATGCCGGGGAAGTTGAACGGCGTGATGCCCGCGCACACACCGATCGGCTGGCGCAGCGTGTAGGTATCGACGCCGCCCGCGACGTTTTCGGCGAATTCACCTTGCTGCAGCGTGCCGATCGAGCACGCGTGCTCGACGACTTCGAGGCCTCGGAAGATGTCGCCCTGCGCGTCGGGCAGCGTCTTGCCTTGTTCGGCGGTCAGCGTGTGCGCGATCCGTTCGAGATT
This sequence comes from Burkholderia sp. AU45251, assembly GCF_030482905.1. NCBI lineage: Bacteria > Pseudomonadati > Pseudomonadota > Betaproteobacteria > Burkholderiales > Burkholderiaceae > Burkholderia > Burkholderia sp. AU45251. The sequence continues at coordinate 60,756 of NZ_JAUJQH010000025.1, forward strand.
GCGGCGCACGAGATCCTGGAACTTCAGCATGATGCGCAGCCGCGCGCCGATCGGCGTCGTCTTCCACTGCTGGAATGCGCGTTGCGCGGACGCGATCGCGGCATCGACCTCGTCGAGCGTCGCGTACGGCACGCGGCCGATCACTTCCTGCGTCGCGGGGTTGACGATGTCGCCCCATTCGGCGCTTTGCGATTCGACGAATGCGCCGTCGATCAGCAGCTTGGCGGTGGGCAGGGCGAGGGTGGTCTGGGGAACTGCGGCGTTCATGGAATTCTCCGGGAAACGGTGTGGCGACAAAAAGGGGCCCCGTCACCGCCGCGCATGCGCGCGTGGCGGACGGCAGGACGAACTGAAATCGATCGGATGCGGGCCGGCCCGTCAGGCACGTGCCGGGCGCATCAGCGCGGTACACAAGAGCGCGAACACGCCGAAGCCGACGAGGTACGCGATCACGTAGTGCGGCTGGCCGCCGCCGGCCTTGAGCAGCGACGTCGCGATCATCGGCGCGAAGCCGCCGCCGATCACGCCGGCGAGCTGCACCGACAGCGAGATGCCGCTGTAGCGGATTTCCGCCGGGAACTGCTGCGCGAACAGCAGCGATTCCGGCGCATAGAGGATCGGGAACACGACGCCGAGGCCGAGTACGATCGCCCACCATGCGTATGAGGTCTGCTGCGTGCCGAGCATCATGAAGAACGGCGCGGCGAACGCGCACATCAGCACGAGGCCGATCGCGAACATCCGGCGCTGGCCGATGCGGTCGCTCAGGTGGCCGCACAGCGGCATCGTGACGAGCGACAGCGCCGCGCCGGCCGTGATCGCGTGCAGCATCTCGGCCTTCGGCAGATGCAGCTGCTGCGTCGCGTAGGCGAGCGCGAACGTGACGACCATGTAGAACCAGGTGTTCTCGGCGGCGCGCGCGCCGACGATCGTCAGCACCTCGCGCGGATGGCGGCGCAGCGCGGCCATCACCGGCGACTTCTCGGCCTTGCCCTGGCGCTGCATCTTCTCGAAGTCGGGCGACTCGGGCACCTTCGCGCGGATGAACCAGCCGAGCCCGACGAGCGCGATGCTTGCGAGGAACGGCACGCGCCAGCCCCACGACAGCATGTCGGCTTCCGGCAGCGCGGCCACCGCGGCCATCGCGACCGACGACAGGATCAGGCCGAGCCCGACACCCGTCTGCGGCAGGCTGCCGAACAGCCCCTTGCGGCCCTTCGGCGCGTGTTCGACGGCCATCAGCACCGCGCCGCCCCATTCGCCGCCGACGGCCATCCCCTGCAGGAAGCGCATCGCGATCAGCAGCGCGGCGGCCCAGTAGCCGATGCTGTCGTACGACGGGATCAGCCCGATGATCATGCTCGGCACGCCCATCAGCAGCAGCGTGATCATCAGCATCGACTTGCGGCCGATGCGGTCGCCGAAGTGGCCGAACACGATGCCGCCCATCGGCCGCCCGATGAAGCCGACCGCGAACGTGCCGAACGCGGCGAGCGTGCCGACGACGGGGTCCAGCGACGGGAAGAAGATGCGGTTGAAGACGAGCGCGGCGGCCGTGCCGTAGAGGAAGAAGTCGTACCACTCGATCGTGGTGCCGGCCATGCTGGCCCAGCCGGCCAGCAGGTAGTGCTTCGCGGTGCGCTCGGGTGCCGGCGCCGCGACTGTCGCATGCTCATCGAGGGTGGATCGCGTCTGCATGGTGTCTCCGTGGTGGTGCCGCGGCTCGTGGTCCGCAGGTCACGGTCGAGTATAGTTATGCGCAGATTCATCATGTACCGATAAAGAAACCGGTTGGATATGCATTTATGCATAACGATGGCCGGCCCGGAGACTTCAGCCCCTTTTTCCCTCGCCGATGCGACATGCCACCGAGCCGGTTTCCGGCAACCTGAACTGGGACGACCTGCGCTTTTTCCTCGAAGTCGCGCGCACGCAGCGCGCGAGCGGCGCCGCGAAGCGGCTGGGGGTCGATTACACGACCGTCGCGCGGCGCATCCGCGCGCTCGAGGCCGCGATGGGCACGCTGCTGTTCGACAAGTCGCGCTCCGGCGGCTTCACGCTGACGGTCGAGGGGCAGCGGCTCGTCGCGTATGCGGACGCGATGGAGACGACCGTGCAGTCCGCGTGCGACCAGGTCGCGAACACGGGCGAGGCGCTGTCGGGCCATGTGCGGATCGGGTCGACGGAGGGGTTCGGCTGCTTTTTTCTCGCGCCGCAGCTCGCGCAGTTTCGTGCCGAGCATCCGCACGTGACGGTCGACCTGCTGCCGGTGCCGCATTTCGTCAACCTGCCGAAGCGCGAGGCCGACCTGGCGATCACGCTCGAGCGGCCCGAGCGCGGGCCTTACGTGGTCACGAAGCTGTGCGACTACCAGCTGCGGCTCTATGCGACGCGCGACTATCTCGCGAACCATGATCCGATCACCTGCACCGACGATCTCGCGCAGCACGCGTTCATCAGCTACGTCGACGATCTCGCGTTCAGCAACGAACTGCTGTACCTGGACCGCGCGGTGCCGGGCGCGACGGCCGGACTGCGCACGACGAGCGTGATCGCGCAGTATTTCGCGGCGCTGCAGGGCGGCGGGCTGGCGATCCTGCCGTGCTTCATGGCGGCCACGCAGCCGGCGCTCGTGCCCGTGCTGCCGGACGACGTGGTCGTCACGCGCTGCTTCTGGCTGACGTGCCGCGAGGATCTGCGCAAGCTGCGCCGCGTGACCGCGCTGTGGGATTACCTGCGCGCGGCGGCGGACGCGAATCGCGCGCTGCTGTCGGGCGAATCGGGGAGGCTGAGATTCGTCGGCGAGCCGGAGTAGCGGAGCGAGCGTGGCGGTTGCGGTGGCGACGGCGACGACGTGATCGATCGGTATGAAAAAACGGCTGGCGAAGATCCGGCCGGTTATCAGGGGAAACGCAGATGGCTTTGACGCATGCGGGCAAGGTGTTCGTGGTCTGTGTGGCCGTATTCGGCGTGGCCGCGTATTGGCTCGCGTCGCGCATGGTGCGCCGCCAGAATGGCGGCATGCGCGGATCGGGCGGCGCGGTCGCATTCTGGTGGCTCGTGTGCTTTTGCCTGGTGTCGCTGTGTTTCCCGTTCGCGTACTGGATCGGCGACGAACTCTACGACCTGGCGGTATCGCCGAAATACGAGGCGACCGTCGTGTCCTACCAGTCCGAGTGGGACACCTGCGAGCGTCGGGACAGCAGCGGTCGCACGGACAAATATCGGTGCATCAAGTACACGTCGATCCTGGAAGCCGTGATGCCGAACGGCGAGCGGGTCGTGCTGCCGGGCAACATCCGCTCGGGCAGCGTGCCGGAGATCGGCGAGCGCGTCGATGTCGTGTTGCCGCAGGGCGCGAATCAGCTGCACGAACGCAGCGTGCGCAGTGTCGGCCTGCTGGCCGGCGGCGGGCTGATGGTCGCGATGACCGGGTACTTCCTCTACCTGATCGCCGCGTACGGCGCCGGCCGGAACCTCGACGGCGCGGGCCGCCTCGGCGTGGCGGTGGTCCTGAACGGGCTTGTGCCGCTTGGCGCGTTGCTGATGGAAATCGGCTTCCTGAGCGTGCCTTACCGCTACTGGGCGCGCGGGAATCCGGAGCAGTGGCCGGTGTGGGTGCTGGCGCTCTGCCTGCTGTTCGCGCTCGGGCTGCTGCCGTTGCTGCTGATCTACGCGCGAACCGCCTGGCGTGCGGTCGTGAAGTAACGGAGGCGGCGGCGCGGTTGTGCCATCATGTCAGCACCGACAGCCGCCAGGAGACGGTCGTGGAAATTCATTCGCAGTGGACCTTCGATTGCCGGCCCGAGCATGTCTGGCCGCATTTCCTCCATGCCCGGATGGACGACACGCGGCCGTTGCTGTTCCGCCTCGGCGTGCCGAAGCCGGTCAGTTGCCGCGTGCTCGAAGGCGTGCCGGCGATCGGCAACACGCGGCAGTGCACGACCGATCGCGGCACCATCGACCAGCGGATCCTCGTGCTCGATGAGAATCGCCGGCTGCGTTACCGAATGGTGGCGTCGACGGTGTGGTGCCGCGACTGGGTCGGGCTGCTCGAGGACGAATTCACGCTGACACCGATCGAAGGCGGCAGGACACGCGTCGAACGGCGCACCGTGTTCAGCGCGCGCGGCCTCCTCAGGCCGGTTCGGCAGATCGGGCTGTGGCTTGCATTGCAGCAGGCGCACCGGTATGCGGCCCGCAACTGGCGGCGCCTCGCGATGGCGGCGCAGGGGCAGGCGGTCGCGATGGGGCTGGCGCGCTAGGCCTTGGGCGCCGGCGCGTAAAAGATTTGCCCGATGTCCGTGTCGCGCGCCTGGCCGTTGCGGTCGGCCTCGGTGCGCGTATCGAAGAAATCGAACGAGCACAGATCCGGTCGGCCCAGCGCCTTCAGGATGCTCGACGTGCGCCACGCCGGCAGCCAGTCGGACCATGACAGCCGCACGCCCACGAGCAGCGCGAGCAGGACGCCCATCGCGAGCGGCCCGCCCAGCAGCGCGGCCGGCAGCGCGCCGCGATCACGCCCCGAACCCGGCCTCAACCCGGGCAGCCCAGCCGGTCCGCGAGTTCGTTCAGATCCTTGACGTCGAAGTCCCACGCATCGTCGGCTTTCAGATCGGTCGTCTGGCCGGGCCCGTGTTCGGTCGGCCGCAGCACGAACGCGGTCGACAGCCCCTGCCGGCGCGCGGCCGCGAGATCGCCGTTGTGCGCGGCGACCAGGCACAGCTCGGCTGGCTCGACGCCGAGAATCTCGACGGTGTCGCTGTACACCTGCGGCGACGGCTTGTACGCGCGGACGACTTCGGCGCCGAGAATCGCATCCCACGGCAGCCCCGCGCGTTTCGCGACGTCGACCATCAGCCGGATGTTGCCGTTCGACAGCGGCGCGATGATGTAGCGCCGCTTCAGCCGTTGCAGCGCCGAGACGGCATCGGGCCACGGGTCGAGGCTGTGCCACGCGAGGTTGAGCGCGTCGATTTCGGCGTCGGGCACGTCGACGATCCCGTAGCGGTCGAGCGTGCGGACGAGGTTCTCGCGGTGCAGCACGTCGAGCCGCACGTAGCGGCGGCGCCCGCTGCGGACTTCTTCCATCGACGGCGAATACTCGGCCCGCCACGTATCGGCGAATTCGAGCGGGTCGAGCGCGGGGGCGTAGCGGTCGAGGAACGCGGCGGCGCCGCGTGCCACGCCGCCTCTCCAGTCGACGATCGTTCCGAAGACATCGAAAACGAGCGCCTTGATTTCGGCAGGGTTCGTCATGGTGATCCAGTGAGGGTCGATCGATGAGGTTACGAGTCGCCGTGCCGCCGGATTGCGCGGCGCCGGTTCGATCGACATTGAATCACGGATACGGAAAGACGGCCTGGCCGGCCGTGCGGGCAGCCAGGCGGCGCGGAACGGATGAGGCCGGCAGCGCGCGCGGGTGCGCGCCGCCGGCCGGAAACGTCCGCGGCCGCGCGGGCCGGTCAGTTCTTGTCGTACGAGAATTGGATGCCGGCCGTGCCGCCGGTTTCGATGAACAGATCGATGAAGGCCGGCACGGTGGCGCTGCGCGCCCAGTCGCGCTGCAGCTCGCAGAACAGCTGTGCGACGCTGATCATCTGGCCGCCGGCCTGCTCGATGCGGCGCAGCGCCGCGTCGTGCGCGGCAACCGACGTGCCGCCCACCGCGTCGACCACCACGTACACCTCGTAGCCGGCCTTCAGCGCGTCGAGCGCCGGGAACGTCAGGCACGCTTCGGTCCACAGGGCGGTCATGATCAGCTTCTTGCGGCCGGTCGCCTCGACGGCACGGCGGAACTCGACGTCTTCCCACGAATTGATGCTCGTGCGGTCGTAGGTCGGATGGCCTTCCAGCGCCGCGCGCAGTTGCGGGATCGGCGGCTTGTTCAGGCCAGTCTTCACGTTGACGGTCGAGTGGACGATCGGCAGGCCGTACGCGACGGCCGCCTTCGACGCGCCGACGATGTTGTTGATCAGCAGTTGGCGATCCATCGACGCGATGGAGTTCACCTGGACCGGCTGGTAATCGATGACGATGAACGCCGCATTCTGCGGGGTGAGCAGGTGGTCGTTCGCGGGGTCGCGAATCGGTTCGCTTGCCATGGTTGCCTCCAGAGACAGGGCAGGAAGTGAAGGGGGCCGACGGGCCGGGGCGGTGTGGCAGAGGGCCCTGACCAGAACAGTCCGGGCCACTGCGACGACCTCGATACGCGTCGAATCAAGATGCTATTCGTGCAACAAACGGGGTTCCAGTCCCTTAAAATGCCATCAGTGTTCTATCGGTGGAACAATCATGGATGACCTGAACGACCTCTACTACTTCGTGAAGGTGGTCGAACACGGCGGGTTCACGCAGGCGGGGCGCGCGCTGGACGTCCCGAAATCGACGCTGAGCCGGCGCATCGCGGCGCTGGAGGCGCAGTACGACGTACGGCTGCTGCAGCGCACGACGCGCCGGTTCACGGTGACGGAGACCGGGCGCGAATTCTACGAGCGGTGCCTCGCCGTGCTGGTCGAAGCCGATGCGGCGCGCGAGGTGATCGAGCGCCGGCACGCGGAGCCGCGAGGCATCGTCCGCGTGAGTTGCCCGACCGCGCTGCTCGAATACCGGGTGAGCGAACTGATCGCGCGCTTCATGGCGATTCATCCGCAGGTGCAGGTGCATCTCGAGGCGACGAATCGGCGCGTCGACCTGTTGAGCGAAGGCATCGATCTCGCGTTGCGGGTGCGCTTTCCGCCGCTGGAGGACAGCGATCTCGTGATGCGCATCCTCGGCGACAGCCCGCAGCGGCTGGTGGCCGCGCCGCACTGGCTCGGCGGGCGCGCCGCGCCGTCGGATCCTGCCGAACTGGCCGGCGTGCCGAGCCTCGACTGGGGCCCGGCGCGGCATCACGTGTGGCAACTGGTCGGGCCGAACGGCGAGCAGGTGCCATTGCGCCATCACCCGCGCTTCATTACCGACGACCTGCATGCGCTGCGCGATGCGGCGATTCAGGGCGTCGGCATCGTGCAACTGCCGTGCATGGTCGTCGAGGACGATTTGCGCAACGGCACGCTGGTCGACGTGCTGCCCGGATGGGCGCCGAAGGGCGGCGTGATCCATGCGGTGTTTCCGTCGCGGCGCGGGCTGCTGCCGCGCGTGCGTCTGTTGATCGACTTCCTGGCCGAACACATCCGCAGGGATTGACGCGCGGCTGCCGCGTTCGGCGTGTTGCCGCCGGGTGTGCCGAGGCGGTCGGGGCCGTGGCCCGGCCTGCGCGTCCCGTTGTGTTCCTTCATCGCATCGAGGCCGTTGCCCTCGGTTAGGGCGTGAGATCGAACCGCCCGGCATCGTCGCGCGCGAATCGCCCGTCGCCCGTCGTGCGTCACCCATCGCCCATCGCCCATTGCGGATCGCGGATCGCGGATCGTCGGCGCGTGAGATTCGCGTGTGACGATTCCCAAATTCGGCGCCAACCTTGCCCGGCCAGCCCTGGCTCGGGTTACTCCGGACGCAATTTTCCGACAACCCGCAATAAGCAGATATCACTGCATCGGGGTGCTCACTACCATTCGTCGAACGGCTGATGGCCGCGCGGATGGCCGGCCAGCCGGCACGAGATACGGCGCGGCGTCAGTGCCGATGAAACGGAGCGCCGCCATGGAGGAAGGGAATCGGCGGCAGCGGTGTCGACTCGTCGCGTTGATCGCGACCGTGTCGGCGCTGGTGCTGGCCTACGGTGTCGCGCGACACCTGTCGCACGCGTCGACGCGCCCGCCGGATCAACAGGTCTTTTCCGTCGACGTCGATCGGGACAAGGCGCCCTGGGAACGATCCGTGATCGCGATTCGCGAAGGGATGCCGGCGCATATCAACGTGCATTCGCGAGAGGCGGGTGTGCTGATGGCGCATGAAATACCGGGTGCGCTCGCGGCTTGCAACGTCGGAACCGAGCAGTCGATGGACATTCTCCCGGTCGGGATCACCGGGCGCTTTTCGCTGCACTTTCACAGCCGGACCGGCGAGCAGATCGAGGTGGCTGTCATCGAGATATATCCGGATAACTAACGATAAACCGGATCGAAACGAAATTCGAAACGATATTCGAAATAGGAGGAGGCAAAGATGCGCGTACTGAATCGCCTGGCGATTGCGATATCGCTCGGCACACTCATGCTCGCCGGCTGCGGCGGAGACGACAACGACGTGACGAGCACGACACCCGCCGTATCGGTGGCGGACTACGTCGTGCCACGGGTGCCCGGCTGCAGCCCGGGCGACACGCCCGAGACCGCGCTGCAAGGGCAAGTGCCGGCCGCGCTGCGCCAGTCCGGATTCGGCGGCTTCAACTGCAACCTGAAGCGCGTCAGCCAGGTTCAGGGCGAGGGCGCGTCGTGGTCGGCCGCGACCTACACCGACCGGCAGGGCCACACCTGCTTCTACCATGCGACGATGGGCGCCACGCCGGCCTTCAACAATCCCGATGCGCCGCCGCGCGTGAACCCGGGCGTGCCGGTGATCGACATCACCGATCCGGCCAAGCCGGTGCGGGTGAGTTCGCTGACGTCCACGGCGATGATCGATCCGTGGGAATCGCTGCGTGTGAACGTGGCGCGCGGCATCCTGGCTGCCGACAACGGGCTCGGTGGCGGTGGCGGCCCGGAGGTCGACCTGTACGACGTGGCGACCGACTGCACGCGCCCGCAGTTGCTTGCCAGTGTTCCCGTCGGCACGGGCGCAGACGGCGGCATCGTGCCAGCCATCAAGCAGCTCGGCCACGAAGGCGGGTTTTCTCCGGATGGGTTTACCTACTACGTCGGCGGGGCGCTTACAAAATCCTATTACGCGATCGACCTGACCGTGCCGACCCGGCCGAAGATGATCTCGGCCATCAGTGTGCCGGACCTGGGCATGGGGACCATTTCCCACGGACTGTCGGTGAGCCAGGACGGGAACCGCGCGTACTTCGTCTCGTCGGGGAACGGCGGCACGGCGATCGGCATGAGCGCACCGCCGCTGGACAACCCGAATGCGACCGGCGACAACGGGTTCTTCGTCATCGACACCAGCGAAGTACAGAGCCGGCGTCCCAATGCACAAATGCGCCGGATTGCGACGATGCCGGTGCGGGACGGCAGCATTGCACAACATACGATCTCGTTCTCCGTGGCGGGCAAGCCCTATCTGATCGAGGTCGATGAAGGCGGCTCGGGCGGGCTTCAGGATCCGGGCGCCACTGCCGTGAAGGCCGCGTGCAATGCCGGCGTGGCACCGTTTCCGATGGGGCACATCTACGACATGTCGAACGAAGCCGCGCCGCAGCTCGTCTCCGAACTGCGACTCGAAACGCACGCCGTGCAGAACTGCAGCAAGGTGATTCCCGACATTCTCGGCCTTTCCACGTTCACGTACGGGTCGCACTACTGCAGCGTCGACAACCGGGAGAACGCCACCGCGCTCGCGTGCAGCTACTTCAATTCCGGCGTACGCGTGTTCGACATTCGCGATCCGGCAAAGCCGAAAGAGATCGCGTACTACAACCCGCCTTCGGCCAAGTCGCCCGGCGCCGGTTCCGCGCACCTGATGTTCGGCCAGTACCGCCCGGGCGGCCCGGACTGGTGTGCGTCGCGTCTCGATTTCGACTTCGACCGCCATCTGCTGACGACCGCCTGCCAGGACAACGGGCTGCTCGTGCTGTCGTTCGAAAACGGCGCATGGCCGTTTCCCGAAAGCACCAAAGCGACGGAGATCGGCAATTGACGCATAGCAGACAGGTTGCTCGCGGGTCATCGCGTGAAGCGGTCGCAACCGGCAGGGCAGGCGCGCGAGGCCGCGCCCGGCGCAATCCGGGCGTTGCCGCGCTGGCCTTGCTGGCGGCGCTCGCGATGCCGCTGACGTGCTCGGGGTTCGAAGCGGACGTGCACTTCGGTCTCACGTTCTGGCTCGCGACGCAGGCGGGGTTTGCGTCCGGCGAGGCCGACGCGATTGCGCTCGCCGACCAGCGGATGGATGCGGGCTCGATCGAATACATGACGTCGCCGCTGCAGTTTGCCTGCCTGTCGCGCTTCGCGCCCGATGCGCAGGATACCCAGGCGGCGCACTACCCGAGCGAGACCCGCGTGCCGGCCGCGTCGGCCGCCCGGATCGTGGTGCCGGACGGCCCGGCGTCACGGTCTTCGGTCGATGCCACGCTGCGGCGCGCCGAGGGTCGCAACGCGGCTTTCATGCTGGGCGAGTTCGGCCGGTCGCTGCATGCGCTGCAAGACGCGTGGGCGCATCAAGGCACGCCGTCGGTACCGGACTGGCGCCGCTACGGCATCGAATGCGCCGCCGGCCTGGCGATGGCCGCGCCGCTTGAGCGCGGTGGTCCGTCCGGACATGCTGCCGAGATGACCTGGCGCTGGCCCGTCGATACGGAGGCGATGGCGAAGTCGACGTATCTCCAGATGACTCGTTATCCGAAGATAAACGGCGTGTCGAGAAACGCGCGCTCGTGGGAGCAGGTCCGGCCGATGCTCGCCGGTTTCATCGACGCGCGAACCAAGCACGCGAAATCCGGCTGGTTCGTCTCGAACGGCCTGAAGGACACGTCGTTCCTCGACGGCACGAGCCTGCCGGACGGCCCCGCGTGGCAGGCGGTTCGCTGGCACGGCCGGCGCGACGTGCCGAAGCCGGTCGCGCCGACCGAGCAGCCCGGCGTCGACAAGGGGCTCGTCGATTTCTACGCACGCTTCTTCAGCGACTGGGTCACGACATCGCCGGTGGACAAGCGCTGGCTGCCCGCGCTGGCCACCGGCCACGCCGGCAAGCCAGACGGCCCGCTGGTCGAGCAGTTGACCGGCTGGCGCTTGCGGGATCACGGCACCTATCTCGCGATCGGGACACCCTCGCAGCCGACGGGAAGCGTCGGCGCGAGCGTGCGCAACCGCGCGTCGTTCACGGTCTTCAAGTCGTTGAACGATGCGGTGCTGCCGCTCATCGTGGAGGGCGACAAGCCGTCACCGATCCTGCCGTTCCTGGTTTTTCCGCTGCCCGATTCGGCCGACGGAAACAAGCGTGCCGTCGCGCTGATCAAGCTGCTCGATGCGCCTTACGACACGATCGGCGTGGTGTCGGAGCAGCGCAGCGGGGCCGGCTGGAAAGTCACGGGACTGATTTCGTCTTCTGATTACTGATATGCGCGACGACTTCGAAGATGGTGCGCGTGGCGCGACATCCCCCGTCGACAACGGGGTACCGCGCCGCAACGCGCGGCGGGCCCCGGGGGGGGCGGCGCTTCTCGCTTGCGCGCCGACCTGCGCGGATGCGCATGCGTGGAATATTCCGTACTACCTGCCGGTGCCGTTGTGGCTCTATGCGTACGCGGCCACCGGCACGCTGGTGGTGTCCTTCATGATCCTGGCGTTCGCATCGGGCGCGCGCATTCCGGACACGCGCGCGCCGGCGATCCGATGGCGGCGGGAAGGGCGGATACCGGCCGTGGCGCTCGCAGCGGGGCAGGCCGCGAGCATGGGCTTCGTCGTCCTGCTGATCGTGTCGGGCCTCGCCGGCACCCAGAACCCGTTCGTCAACCTCAGCATGTCGGGATTCTGGCTCTGGTTCTATCTTGGGTCGATCTACGTCAGCGCGGTGTTCGGCGACCTCTATGCGTTCACGAACCCGTTTGCGTTGCTGCTGCGGATCGTGGCGCGCGGCGTCCCGGCATTCGACAGGGGCCGGTATCGCTACCCGCGGGGCTTCGCATCGTATCCCGCGCTGCTCGTGTATGTCGCCCTCATCGCGCTGGAGCTGTTCGGCACGGCACGGCCGCGAGACGCCAGCCTGTTCCTTGCCGGCTACGCGATCTATGCGCTGGCCGGTTCGTTCTGCTTCGGCCGCGACGTGTGGCTCAGGCATTTCGATGCGTTCGGCATCCTATGCGGATTGTGCGCACGACTGTCGCCGCTCGAATGGCGTCGCGTGTCGGCGCGCGAAATCGGCATCAGGCTGAGGAATCCGGTCGCTGGTATGGCATCGGAACCGCCGTTCGACACCAGCGTCGTGATCTTCCTGTCGTTCATGCTGTCGTCGACGGCCTACGACGGCTTGCGCGATACGGCCGTCTGGAACACCTTCTTCTGGCGCGGCATCTATCCGCTGATCGTCGCGGTGTTTCCGGCGCTGAAAAACGACTACGCGATCGCAGGGGAACTCGTGCTCGCCGGGCAGTGGGCCACCTTTGCCGCGGTCGGGATGGCCTACCATGGCCTGTTCCGGGGTTTCTGCGCGCTCGGCGCGGCGGGATCGCGTTCGACGCTGGATGGCCACTCGTTTGCGCGGCAGTTCTGCCTGTTGCTGTTGCCGATCGCGCTGTTCTACAACGTGTGTCACTACTTCACGCTGTTCATCGACCAGGGGCGGCAGATCGTTTCACTGCTGTCCGATCCACTCGGGATCGGCTGGAACCTGCTGTCGATCGACCCGGCGCAGGTCGCGCCGACCGCGCTCCTGATCAACGTCGGCTATATCTGGCATGCGCAGGTCCTGCTGATTCTCGCCGGCCATGTGCTGAGCGTGGTCGTGACGCACGCGATCGCCGTCCGTCATCGCGTGCTGGCCGGCACCGTGGTGCGCAACCAGTTGCCGTTGCTGGTGCTGACGATCGTGCTGACGGTCAGCGGCCTGTGGATCCTGTCGCTGCCGCTCGCGTGACGTTCGCGGCACGCGGCTTGAGCCCGGACGGCGAGCATCCCCACCGTTTGCGGAACGTGGCCGAGAAGTGGCTCGTGGTCGAAAAGCCGCACGCGAGCGCGGCCTCGGTCACATCGCATCGGCCGCGTTCGATCAGGTTGCGGGCGGCTTGCAGCCGGGTCTCGACGATGTACTGATGCGGCGTCACCCCGTTGGCTTTCTTGAAGTTCCGGATGAACGAATACAGGTCGCCGGGATAGTCGACCGCTTCGGCCAGCGTCACGAGCGTCAGCGGATCGCGGAAATTGTCGCGGATGTACTCGACGGCCCGCCGCATCCCGTGCGCATGCGTGTACTCGCGGGCCTTGCGCGTCGACTCGAGATACGACATGCGGCCGAGCGCGGCTGCACCCAGGGTTTCGACATAGGTCGGCCCCGAAGGCATCCCCGCGACCGCATCTTCATGGATGCTCCTGATGATCTGCACGAGCAGATCGTCGTTCACGTCGAAGCGGGGCACGGCCGGCGTGCCGGGCAGCAGGCCGGACCGGGCCAGCCAGGACACATCGAAGTGGACGGCAAGCCACTCGATGTCGTTCGACCACCGGCTGGAACACCCGAAGCCGGGCGGCACGTAAGTCAACGGCGTGCGCATCACGTGCGGGGCCCAGCCGTTGCCGTCCGTACGCATTTCGAATCCGGTCGGCATCTGCAGGTGCAACGCGAAGACCGGCTCGGTCGTCTCGAGATCGATCAGCTCCGACGCTTCCGCGATGTAATGATCGATCGCCACGACCCCGCGCGACGGCGTCGCCAGTTGCCTTTTCCAGCCCGCCGGCGGGTGCCAGTTCGACCGGCGTCCGTCGGGGTGTTTCGCACACAAATAACGCATCGTTGGCCGGTTCTGCATGCCTGTTCCCTTCATGTTGCCCGGATACGGGCGAAGCACCCGCTCGCCGCGATGATCCGCCTTGGAGAATCAGCACACTGTAGGGCGTCACGCTTACTCGATGCTTACCTGTCCCGGACGACGATGAAAAGCGGCGCCCCGCGTGCGGTCGAACGGCGCGACCGCACGGCAGGGGATCGCTGGACGCGGAATCGTCCGATGTTTGCCGGTTCCGGAAGACGCGCGGCCGCCTTCCATGTCCCTTGCGGATCTGCACCCGTACCTTGCCGTCGCGGATCGGCTTGACGTCGGGACGGTCGTCGCCGACATCGCGATGGCGGCCGTGGCGCCACCGTCCGTGCCGATGGAATCGGTGTCATGGCAGACCAACCGCGCGGTGGCCGAGCAGTCGCCGTGTCTGTTCGTGCAGTCGGCCCGCGCGCGACAGTCTTTCGGCAAGCTGACCGCCGGCGGCAAGCGCCGCACCGACCGCGCGTAACCCCTGATGCGCACGGATCCCCGGCGTGTCACGGATTGGTGTTAAATAGTTTTCGGCGCGCGTTGGCACCGCGCGTTTCACGGGGCGCACCGGGCATCGGCGTAAACCCGGGGCGAAAAACGGCACGAAGGATCGAAAACGAATCGGGCGCATCAGACCCGATCGGACCGACGGCAGGATTCATCTTGAATACCGAACCGCAAAGTTCTCGTTACAGTCTCGGGCTCGCGGCGGAAGTGCTTGCGTCCGAGCAAAGCGTGCTGAGACTGATTACGCGCAACACACCGCTGCCGGAGCTGTTGGTCGAAGTCTGCCGGCGTGCCGAGGCTTTGCTCGGCGACGGCGCGTCATGCACGATCCTGCTGCTCGATCCCGACGGCGTGCACGTGCACGTCGGCGCCGCGCCGTCGTTGCCCGCGCAGTACAGCGCGGCGATCGAAGGCGCGTCGATCGGCCCTGCGGCCGGCTCGTGCGGCACGGCGATGTACCTGCGCCGGATGGTCGCCGTCGAAGACATCGAAACCGATCCGCTCTGGGCCGACTACCGTTCGATCGCGTTGCCGCTGGGCTTGCGCGCCTGCTGGTCGGTGCCGTTCCTCGACGATACCGGCGCGGTGCTCGGCGCGTTCGCCGTCTATCACCGCACGCCGCGTCGGCCGGGCGACGAGGAAACCGCGTTGTTGCGCGATATCGGCAACAGCGTGGGCCTCGCGGTACACCAGGACCGGATCGCGCGACAGCTCGCGCGCAGCGAGGAACATCACCGGCTGGTGGTCAACAGCCTGCACGAAGGGATCCTCGTCGTGTCGCGCGATGGCGTCGTGGTCGCGAGCAACCCGAGCGCGAACCGGATGATGCGCGTGCACGGCGACCTCGTCGGCCGCCGGCTGTCGACGGTGATCCTGCGCAAGCTGCACGAGGACGGCTCGCCGATCGCGCCCGACGAATGGCCGAGCCGGCGCGCGCTCGAGACGGCTACGCCGATGCTCGACTACACGGTCGGCTTCGGCCTCGCGGACGGCGACGTCATCTGGGTACGCGGCAACGCGGTGCCGATCGTGAAGCCGGGCGGCAAGCAGGCCGACTCGGTGCTCGTGTCGTTCAACGACATCGGCCCCGTGCGCGAAGCGCAGCAGCAGTTGCGCTACCTGGCGACGCGCGATGCGCTGACGGGCCTCTACAACCGCCGCTGGCTCGGCGACCGCATGCGCGAGCTGTTCGGCGGACACGATGCGGCGGGCGGGCCTGCACGCGTCGCGATCCTGTTCATCGATCTCGTCGGCTTCAAGAAGGTCAACGACACGGCCGGCCACGAAGCGGGCGACGCGCTGCTGCGCAGCGTCGCCGCACGGCTCTCGGCCTGCGGGGGCGGCCAGTATGCGCTCACGCGGGTGGGCGGCGACGAGTTCGTGATCCTCGTCGAGGACTGCGCCGATCCCGACCGGCTCGCGGTGCTCGCGCGCGAGGTGATCGATGCGATCGCGAAGCCGTTCGCGATCGCGAACAACGAATACTGGCTCGGCGTGTCGATCGGGATCAGCGTCGCGCCGCGCGACGGCGACGACGCCGTCACGCTGATGCGCAACGCCGATTCGGCGATGTACGACGCGAAGCAGCGCGGCCGCAACCACTTCACGTTCTTCACCGCGCAGCTCAACCTGCGGCTGCAGCGCCGCTTCGCGATCGAGCAGTCGCTGCGGCGCGCGCTCTCGTCGGACATGCTGCGGCTCGCGTATCAGCCCGTCGTCGACGCGCGCAGCGGCCGCACGGTCGGCGCCGAAGCGCTACTGCGCTGGACGAGCCCCGAGCTTGGGCCGATGTCGCCGACGGAGTTCATTCCGGTCGCAGAAGATACGGGGCTGATCGTCGCGATCGGCCAGTGGGTGCTCGAAACCGCGTGCCGGCAGGCGGCCGAATGGCGCCGCACGATCGCGCCCGACCTGATGCTGGCCGTCAACCTGTCGCCGCGGCAGTTCCACGAGGGGCTCGTCGAATCGGTCGATCGCTGCCTCGCGCAGACGCGGCTCGATCCGTCCGCGCTCGAACTCGAGATTACCGAAGGACTGCTGATGAACGACACGGACACCGTGCTGCCGATGCTCGAGGCGCTCACGGACATGAACGTGCGGATCTCGGTCGACGATTTCGGCACCGGCTATTCGTCGCTCGCGTACCTGAAGCGCTTTCCGCTGCACAACCTGAAGGTCGACCGCTCGTTCGTGTCCGGCGTGCCCGATCATCACGATTCGGTGGCGATCACGCAGGCCGTGGTCGCGATGGCGCATTCGCTCGGGATGAAGGTCACGGCCGAAGGCGTCGAGACGCAGGCGCAGTCGTGGTTCCTGCAGCAGATCGGCTGCGACATGCAGCAGGGCTATCTGTTCAGCCGCCCGCTGGATCCGAACGACTACGCGCGCCGGCTCGGCGCCGTGTGAGCGCGGCGCGCGTTCGTCGTTCAGCGTTCGGCGTTCAGTCGATGCGCGGCGCGCCGAAGCCGCCGAACCCGCCGAAGCCACCGGGACCACCGGGACCACCGGGACCACCGGGACCACCGGGACCACCGGGGCCCGGCGTCGCATCGATCTCGACGCGGTTCTTGCCTTCGTGCTTCGCGCGATAGAGCGCGCGGTCGGCCGCTTCGATCAGCAGGGTCGTCGGCAGGCCGGGCATCGGCACGATGCTCGCGCCGCCGATGCTGATCGTCACGGTGTTGCCGGTCGATGACTGCGCGTGCCGCAGCCGCAGCGCCTCGACCGCGAGGCGGATCTTCTCGCCGAGCAGCCGTGCGGCGCCGGGCGACGTGGCCGGCATCACGACCGCGAATTCCTCGCCGCCGAAACGCGCGGCGAGATCGCCCGACTGGCCGAGGCAGCGCTCGATGGTCGACGCGATCTGCTTGAGTACGCTGTCGCCCGACACGTGGCCGTACGTGTCGTTGTACAGCTTGAAATTGTCGACGTCGATCATCAGCAGCGACAGCTCGCTGCGCTCGCGCGTGCCGCGCCGCCATTCGGCGGCGAGGTATTCGTCGAGATAGCGCCGGTTCGACAGTCCGGTCAGGCCGTCCGAATGCGTGAGACGCCGCAGCTCGAGATTGGCTTCGAGCAACTGCTGCTGCGATTGCCGCAGCGCGCGGTATGCCTCGTCGCGCTGCAGCAGGTTCATGTACGAGCGCGAGTGATAGCGCACCCGCGCGACGAGCTCGATGCGGTCGGGCAGCTTCACGAGGTAGTCGTTCGCGCCGGCCGCGAACGCGGCGCTCTTGATCGTGGGCTCTTCCTGCGTCGACAGCACGATGATCGGCACGTCGCGCGTCGCCGGATTCGTCCGGTACGCTTTCACGAGGCTCAGCCCGTCGGTGCCGGGCATCACGAGGTCCTGCAGGATCACGGTCGGCCGCGTCTCGATCGCTGTGGCCATCGCGTCGTCCGACCGCGGGCAGTAATGAAAATCGATCCCTTCCTCGTCGACGAGCGCGCGCCGCACGGCTTCCGCGACGATCGTCTGGTCGTCGACCAGCAGCACCATCGCCGGCACGTCGGCGGGCGGCGTGTAGGGGCCGCCTGGCGGGCGAGTCAGGTCAATGGTCATGGTCGATGCGGGTTGTTGCGAGGGCAGGCATGGGTGTTGCGCGGGCTCATCGGGCTCAGATCCGCGCGAGCGCCGCCAGCTCGCCCGCGATGCGCCCGAGCGGCAGGATCGCGCGCGCCGCGCCGAGCGTCGCGGCCGCCTTCGGCATGCCGTACACGGCGCTCGTCGCCTCGTCCTGCGCGATCGTATGGTAGCCCTTCATCCGCAGCGCCTTCAGGCCGATCGCGCCGTCGCGGCCCATCCCCGTGAGCAGCACGCCGATCACGCGGCCGGGCCAGTGCTCGGTCAGGCTGTTGAAGAAGACGTCGACCGACGGGCGATACGGCGTGGCGGCCGGCTCGCGCGTGTATTCGAGCGTGCCGGCGCGCGTGATGCGCAGGTGGTCGTCGGTCGCGGCCAGCAGCGCGACGCCCGGTTGCGGGCGGTCGCCTTCGCGCGCGACGCGCACGGCGAGCGGGGTCTGGCCATCGAGCCATTGCGCCATGCCTTCGGCGAACGCACGGTCGACGTGCTGGACGATCACGATCGGGGCATTGAAATCGGCCGGCAGGCCGCCGAGGACCGACGCGAGCGCGCCGGGGCCGCCGGCCGACGCGCCGATCGCGACCAGCGGGCCGCCGCCGGTGCGAGGGGGCGTGCCGGCGAGGCGCGAGCCGCCGGGTGCGTCGAGCAGGCGGCCGATCTGGTCGATCTTCGCGAGCAGCAGTCTGGTCGTGTCGCCGGCCGCGCCGTCGCCGAACCGCGGCGTATCGACCGCGTCGAGCGCGCCGGCGCCCATCGCCTCGAACACGCGCCACGCATTCGCGCCGATGCAGCTCGTCACGATCAGGATCGCGCACGGTCGTTCGGATCGCATGATCCGCCGCGTCGCTTCGATCCCGTCGAATTTCGGCATGATCAGGTCCATCAGTACGACGTCGGGCGGCTGTGCGGCGCACAGCTCGACGGCTTGCGCGCCGTCGGTCGCGACCCACAGCACGCGGTGCTCGGGCCGTCGCGCGATCGCGCGGCGCATCGCCTCGACGGCAAGCGGGAGGTCGTTGACGATGCCGATGTTCACAAGCGGAATTCTCCGGTCGGTTCGTAATGTTGGAGGTGGGCCGGGTTCATGGAAGGGGCTGCCTGTTCGGCGCCGCCGGGCGGCATCGGCGGCCGGACGGCATGGCATTCTTTTCGGTTGGCGACGTCCCGCATGCTGTCATGCGGCGCGGGCGGCGGCAATCGAAAAATTTGCGCATTGCGCCGTTTCAGTGCGTTTCCTCCATGGCTGCGCGGTGTTTCGGGCGGGCAAAGGGCACGGGCCGACGAAGCGGACATGTTACCGTGGCGCCTTCGACAACAAGCATGGCCGCCACGCAGCATGGGGTACGGAAAGAGAGACCGTGACATCAGCGCCACGTATTGCCGCAGCTATCTGGTGACGCTCGGTGCTGCCTTCGCGGGCGGCAGCGCGTTTGTCCTGTCTGCCGCGCCGGCGGGCAACTGGCCGGGGTGGGGCATCGGGCTGCTCGCCGCGTTTCTGATCGGCGGCGTGCTGCTGGTTGCAATCGGACTGTTCGGCTCCGAGCGGTTCGTGCGCCGTTGCGCGGAAACGGCGTCGGGGCACGAGGCCGCGCTGATCGTCATGGCGGTCGCTTATCCCGTGTATCTTCTGCTGCGCCTGGTCTACGACAGGCGCTAGCATCGGCTGGCGTGCGACCGGCAGCGTCACGCAGCACTTTTTCCGGCAGACAGGGAATCACTACAGATGGCTTTCACGGACGGACGATGGCAGGCAATCCGGATGGGGGCGGGCAACCGCATCGCGTGGCGTTCGCGATGACTGCGCCCGACACCATACTCGTCAGCCGCGACCCGCACGCGCCGATCGTGATCGAGCGCGACGGCGGGTTGCTGTACCGGATCTACATCGAGAGCGGACACGCGTCGTTCTACCGCGATTTTCCGGTCGATCCCGATGCGGTGCGCGTGCTGAGTGACGATGCCGAGCGCTTTTACTTCCTGTTCGCGGCGCTTCACCATCCGTACCAGCTGAGCGCAACGAACCTGTCCGACACGGAACGCGAACGCTATTTCGGCACGATCCTGTTTGCCGGGCGCGACGACGTCGAAGCCTTCATGACGGAACTCGACCGCGCCAGCAACGGTGCCGTCGCGAACCTGCTGAGGATCTTCACGCAGGCCGACTACCGGCAACTGCGCGCGGGCCGGTGGTTCGACATGGGCGCCGGCACGCCGGCCGCGTAGCGCCAGCGCAAGCCCGTCGTCAACTTCAACGGGCGCGGGCGAAAACCGGCCGCGCACCCGGTGCGCGCCCGCGCCGTCAATGGCTGCGCGCGTACCCCTGGATCAGCGCGCGCATCATCCCTTCGACCGTCGCGTCGAGCAGGTCGGTTTCCTGCTCGGACTCCTCGACGAGCGCGGCATACGCGGTCGCGAGCGTCACGCGATCGACCTCATGGCGTTGCTCCATCAGCGTCACCATCCCGTCCTTCGCCAGATGAGCGGAGAACGCGCGGCTGCCGATGGTCTGGAATACGTCAATCATGGCGGCTCTCCCGTCCGTTGCCGATGCTTTCCAGTTTAGTCGGCGCACCGGGGCTCCGCCACGCGCGGCGGGCCGCCGCACGCTGCCCCAGAACGCGTACGGGCGAGCCGCGACCTGCGCGCCCGTGCCGGCCGGCCGACCACTGTTTCCTCGGATGAAACACCGGCGACACATGGCCCGGGCACGGTATCCGCACGCTTCAACGTTTACCCGAAGCAGCAAATTGTCGACTTTTTGTCGATAAAGTCTCGTGTTAGATTGCGCCGTCCGAGCCCGGTCGAAACCGGGCAGGCGGCGCGTTACCACGGCGCCGCGCGTCCGCTACAAGGAGGAGCAATGCTGGTGCTGATTGGGGTGCCGATCGTCGTGATCGGTTTTGCGCTGCGCTTCAATGCGCTGCTGGTGGTCACGATCGCGGGGCTCGCGACGGGGCTGGCGGGCGGGTTGAATCTGGTCGACATCGTCAGCGCGTTCGGCAAGGCGTTCACCGAAAACCGCTACATGGGGCTCATCTGGCTGACGCTGCCGGTGATCGCGCTGCTCGAGCGCAACGGGCTCAAGGAGCAGGCGAAGCGGATGATCTCGCGCGTGCAGGCGGCCACCACGGGCCGCGTGCTGATGCTGTATTTCGTGCTGCGCCAGGCGACCGCCGCGCTCGGCCTCACGTCGCTCGGCGGGCATGCGCAGATGGTGCGGCCGCTGATCGCGCCGATGGCCGAGGCCGCCGCCGTCAACCGGCACGGCGAGCTGCCCGAGTCGGTGCGCCAGCAGATCCGCGCGCATGCGTCGGCTGCCGACAACGTCGCCGTGTTCTTCGGCGAGGACATCTTCATCGCGATCCAGTCGATCCTGCTGATCAAGGGCTTTCTCGAACAGAACGGGATCTCCATCGAGCCGCTGCATCTGTCGGTGTGGGCGATCCCGACCGCGATCGCCGCGCTGCTGATCCACTGCGCGCGCCTCGCGCTGCTCGACCGCCGGCTGGCGCGCGGCTTCGGCCTGCTCGCGCAGGAGGGCGCGCGATGATCGGCCTCGAATCGCTGTACACGCTCGCGGGGCTGATGTTCGCCGCGTTCGCATGCTTCAACCTGACCGACCGCACGAACCCCCGTCGCATCGTCAATTTCGCGTTCTGGATGATCTACGCGGTCACGTTCCTGTTCGGCGCGCTGCTGCCGCATTTCGTGACGGGCTGCCTCGCGATCGCGCTCGCGGTCATTGCCGGTTCGGGCAAGCTCGGGCGCGGCAAGTCCGATGAAGCCGGGGAGGCCGCGGCCGTGCGGCGCGAAACGCTCGCGCAGCGTTTCGGCAACACGCTGTTCCTGCCCGCGCTGCTGATTCCGGTCGTCACGCTGATCGGCACGTTCGCGTTGAGGCTTGTCCCGTTCGTCGACCAGAAAAGCGTGACGCTGATCTCGCTCGTGCTCGGCACGCTCGTCGCGTTCGCCGTCGCGCTCGCGATGCTGCGCGATTCGCCGGTGCATGCGGTGAAGGAGGCACGCCACACGATGGACGCGGTCGGCTGGGCCGCGATCCTGCCGCAGATGCTCGCGGCGCTCGGCGCGCTGTTCGCGGTCGCGGGCGTCGGCGGCGTGGTGTCGGGGCTCGTGAAGGAGTGGGTGCCGATCGATTCGCCGTTCGCGGTGGTCGCGGCCTACACGGTCGGCATGGCACTGTTCACGATGATCATGGGCAACGGCTTCGCCGCGTTCCCCGTGATGACGGCCGGCATCGGCCTGCCGCTGATCGTCCACCAGTTCCACGGCAACCCGGCGATCGTCGGCGCGATCGGGATGCTGAGCGGTTTCTGCGGTACGCTGATGACGCCGATGGCCGCGAACTTCAACATCGTGCCGGCGGCGCTGCTCGAACTGAAGGACAAGAACGGCGTGATCAAGGCGCAGTGGCCGACGGCCGTACTGTTGCTCGCCGTGAACACGCTGCTGATGTACGCGTTCGTATTCCGCTTCTGACTCGAAGGACGAGATGCCCATGACCGACCGACTCACGCCCGAACTCGCCTCGACATTCGCGTCGCTCGCGCTCGCGCACCTGACCCGCGAATATCCGAACAAGCTCACGCATTCGCTCGAAGGGCCGCACGACGTGCAGGGGCCGCGCGCGCTGCACCCGATTTTCTACGGCAGCTACGACTGGCACTCGTGCGTGCACGGCTACTGGCTCGTGCTGCGCGTGCTCGAACGCTACCCGGCCTTGCCCGAGGCCGAACGCATCATCGCGATCGTCGATGCGCACTTCACCGATGCGAACGTCGCCGGCGAGCGCGCGTATCTCGCGCTGCCGCACAACAGCGGCTTCGAGCGGCCGTACGGCTGGGCGTGGCTGCTCGCGCTCTCCGCGCAACTCGAGCGGCTCGCGCTGAAGGGCGCGCTGCCGCAGGCCGCGCGCTGGGCGAAGACGATGGCGCCGCTCACCGATCTGTTCGTGGCGCGCTTCGAAACCTTCCTGCCGAAAGCGACCTATCCGCTGCGCGTCGGCACGCACTTCAACACCGCGTTCGCGCTGGCGCTCGCGCTCGATTTCGCGCGCGACACGCAGCGCGACGGGCTCGCGGCGCTGATCGTCGATACCGCGAAGCGCTGGCACCTGAACGATGTCGCATGCCAGGCGTGGGAGCCGTCGGGCGACGAATTCCTGTCGCCCGCGTTGATGGAAGCGGAACTGATGCGGCGCGTGCTGCCGGCCGCCGAATTCGACGGCTGGTTCGCACGCTTCCTGCCCGATCTCGCGCGCGGCGAGCCGGCGACGCTGTTCGAGCCGGCGACGGTCAGCGATCGCAGTGACGGCAAGATCGCGCACCTCGACGGGCTGAACCTGAGCCGCGCGTGGTGCCAGCGTGCATTGGCCGGCGCGCTGCCGGAAGGCGATGCGCGACGCGCGAAGCTGCTCGATGCGGCCGACCGGCATCTCGCGAGCGCGCTCGCGCACGTGGCCGGCGACTACATGGGCGAGCACTGGCTCGCAACGTTCGCGGTGCTCGCGCTGGAGGCGTAGCGCGGCGGGTGCCGCGACATGACGGGTTTTCCGCCTGTCGCGGCAGCCGAGCGATGGAGGGTGCATGCAGGAGCGGACGATGGATCAACGTGACGAAAAACGGGCATGGGTGACGGCAATCATGACGTTCATCGAAACGCAACCCTATGACCCGGACAGGTGCGCGCGATATGTGTACACCGAAGCGCTCGATGCCCGGGCGTATCGGTACCGTGACCGACGGCTCGACACCTTGCTCGATACGATTGGAGGAATGAGTGCAGGGGACGAGTTTCACTATTCACAGGATGAACTCGTTGAAATGTTGCGATCGTATTTGCGCGATGCCGAGTGAATAGCGGGGCTGAGCGACTCGTTGCCGAACCGGGAAGCGGATGTGCCGAGACATGCTGCTCACGGATCAGGCATGAGCGGGGTGTTGTCCGCATAACCCATTTCCTGGCGCGAACCGCGTCGCCGCTTCCCGCATCGTCGGTACGTTCTCCCGCCAATCGCTGAGCGTCGCGCGCGGGCCGAGCGCGATGCCACGGGCGTGGTTGCGCGAGCAAGCACTGGCTCGCGACGTTCGCGTCGCTGGTGCGGGAGGCGTCGCGCGAAACCCCGCCGGCGGCAAGGTCTTCGGCGCGCGGCTATACTCGGCGCTCGGGTTGCCTCGTTCCATGCGTATTGTGCGAGGCGGCCATCCATTCGTTCGCCGCCTCGCCATGGACAAGCTCATTTCCTACGTTGCCGCGATCCACGGGCTCGCGGGCCCGGTGTCGATCGTGTCTCACGCGACGTCGCACGACCGCTGGACCGACGACGACGTCGAGGTCACGCGCGACGAAACCGAATACCGCTTCGACAACGGCGCGATCGTGCGCCGCTCGGTCGAGCAGGACCGCGTGCCGTCCGATCTGCTGTGTGCCGAATGCTGGATCGACTACGACGTGCTTCGCCATCCCGATGCGCAGCCAATCGGTCCGACGAGGATGACGTTCGACAACGCATGCCGCGAAACCTTCTGGCTGCGTTATCACCTTGCGTGACTGCGTGACTGCGTGACTGCGTGACTGCGTGACCGCATGACCGCATGACCGCATGACCGCATGACCGCATGACCGCATGACCGCATGACCGCGCGCGGCCTCGTCAACCCGGCGGCGCGCCCTCAGCCGCATTCAGCAGCGGCGCGAGCCGCGTCGCCGCTTCCCGCATCTTCGGCACGTTCTCCAGCAAATCGCTGAGCGTCGCCCGCGCGGTCGGCGCATGCACGGCAAGCGCCGCGAGCACGCGACCACTCGCGGCATCCTTCACCGGCACCGCAACAGCCACCATCCCGCGCACGAATTCCTCGTTGTCGATCCCGACGCCGCGCGCCGCGAGCCGGTCGAGCTCGGCCGCGAGCAACTGCGCATCGGTCAGCGTCCGGTAGGTCATCTTCTTCAGCGTGAGCCGCGCGAGCATCGCGTTGCGCTCCAGCGCATTCATCTGCGACAGGAACAGCTTGCCGCTCGCCGTGCAATGCAGCGGCACGCGCATGCCGGGCCGCATCTCGAGCCGCAGCGGCTCGGTCGTCTCGACGCGTTCGACGTACAGCACCGTGTCGCCGTCGAGCGCGGTGAGGTTGCAGGTCTCGCCGAGCACGTCGACGAGCGAACGCAGCACCGAGCGGCAGCCGCGTGTGAACGTGTTGTTCGACAGCGCCGCGAGCGCGAACTGCGCGGCGCGCGGGCCGAGCGCGATGCCGCGGTCGTGCCCGCGCGAGTCGGGCATGTGGATCACGTAGCCGCGTGTTTCGAGCGATTCGATCAGCCGCAGCAGCGTCGCCTTTGGAATGTGCAGCCGCGCGGCGAGTTGCGACAGCGTGTACGGCTGGCCGGCCGACGCGAGCGCTTCGAGTACCGCGAGGGCGCGCAGCACGCGCGCGTCGTCGGCGGGCGCGCCGTCGGGCGGCGCGGGGGCGGTTTCGCGCATGTGTCTCCTCCGTCGGGATCGGCGTGCGTCCCGGGATGGTTGTGCGATGGAAATGAAACGAATTGAACGGTTTTTGTACCACATTCGCGGTGTGGACAATAAATCGGCTTGTATGCGTTCCGTGTGCTCCATAAATTTGGACGAAACATACCGGATTTTTCAAATACCCCGGAACGGAGACACGAATGACACGCAGCTTCGACTATGTCGTGGTCGGCGCAGGATCGGCCGGTTGCGTCCTCGCCAACCGGCTGTCCGACGGCGGACGTCACACGGTGTGCCTGCTGGAAGCCGGCCCCGCCGACAACTACATGTGGATCCATGTGCCGATCGGGTACGGCAAGACGATGTTCCACCCCGTGTACAACTGGGGCTTCCACACCGATCCCGATCCGAACATGCACAACCGCCGCCTGTACTGGCCGCGCGGCCGCACGCTCGGTGGCTGTAGTTCGATCAACGGGCTGATCTACGTGCGCGGGCAGCAGCAGGACTACGACCACTGGGCCGCGCTCGGCAATCGCGGCTGGAGCTGGCGCGACTGTCTGCCGTATTTCCGCAGGCTCGAACACAACACGCTCGGAGAAGGGCCGACGCGCGGCACCGGCGGCCCGTTGTGGGCGTCTGCTATCCGGCAGCGGCACGAACTCGTCGATGCGTTCGTCGCAGCGTCGAACAAGCTCGGCGTGCGTACGGTCGACGATTTCAACACGGGCGACCAGGAAGGCGTCGGCTATTACCAGCTCACCACGCGCAACGGGCTGCGCTGCTCGACGGCGGTGGCCTACCTGAAGCCTGCGCGCGGGCGGCCGAACCTGCATGTCGAAACCGATGCGCAGGCGCTGAAGGTGCTGTTCGACGGCGCGCAGGCGTCCGGCGTGCGCTACGTGCAGCATGGCAGGGTGTGCGAGGTGCGCGCGTTGCGCGAGGTGATCCTCGCGGCCGGCGCGCTGCAGTCGCCGCAACTGCTGCAGGTGTCGGGCGTCGGGCCGGCCGCGCTGCTGAACCGGCACGGGATTCCGGTCGTCGCCGATCGCGCGGGCGTCGGCGAGAACCTGCAGGATCATTTGCAGATTCGTCTGATCTACGAAGTGACGAAGCCGATCACGACCAACGACGAACTGCATTCATGGGTCGGCCGCGCGAAGATGGGGCTGCAATGGGCGCTGTTCCGCGGCGGCCCGCTCGCGATCGGCATCAACCAGGGCGGCATGTTCTGTCGTGCGCTGCCGGACGAATCGGCGACGCCCGACATCCAGTTCCATTTCTCGACGCTGTCGGCCGATTCGGCGGGCGGCAGCGTGCACCCGTTTCCCGGCTGCACGTATTCGATCTGCCAGCTGCGCCCGGAATCGCGCGGCACCGTGCGCATCCGCACCGACGATGCGCGCGATGCACCGTCGATCCAGCCGAACTATCTCGACACCGAGCGCGACCGCCGCACGACGGTGGCCGGCGTGCGCTTCGCGCGACGCGTCGCGGCCACCGAGCCGATGGCGCCGCTGATGAAGCGCGAGGTGCGGCCGGGCGCGGACGCGCAGACGGACGACGAACTGCTCGAGTTCTGCCGCGAGTACGGGCAGACGATCTTCCATCCGTCCGGCACCGCGAAAATGGGCGTCGCGAGCGATCCGCTCGCGGTCGTCGACGAGCGGCTGCGCGTGTACGGCACGCGCGGGCTGCGCGTGGTCGACTGTTCGATCATGCCGACCCTCGTATCGGGCAATACCAACGTGCCGATCGTGATGGTCGCCGAGAAGGCGTCCGACATGATCCTCGAAGACGCGCGCGCGGCCGATCGCGGTCATAGCATCGCATCGGCCGCCGAGGCGCTCGCGTAGGGCCTCGCCACGCATCCCCCCGCGTGGCCCGTGCTCCTGCGCCCGGACGGCCGCCGCGCGTTTATCGATGCCCCCGCCGGCACGGCGCCGGGGCAGGTTGCGGCGCATCCTTACCTGGAGAAGCTCGCATGGCAATCGATTCCCGGGTCGTCCGACGCGTGGCCGCGGCCAGCGTGATCGGCGCGACCGTCGAGTGGTACGACTTTTTCCTGTACGGCGTGGTCGCCGGCATCGTGTTCGACAAGCAGTACTTTCCGTCCGGCGACGCGTTCGTGTCGACGATGCTCGCGTATGCGACGTTCGCGGTCGGCTTCGTCACGCGGCCGCTCGGCGGCTTGCTGTTCGGCCATCTCGGCGACCGCGTCGGGCGCAAGTCCGCGCTGATCCTGACGATGCTGATCATGGGCGTGTCGACGGCCGGCGTTGCGTTCCTGCCGACCTATGCGCAGATCGGCATGTGGGCGCCGGTGCTGCTGCTGACGCTGCGCGTGCTGCAGGGCATCGGCCTCGGCGGCGAGTGGGGCGGCGCGGTGCTGATGGCCTACGAGTACGCACCGCCGCACCGGCGCGGGCTGTATGCGAGCCTGCCGCAGATCGGGCTCGCGATCGGACTGTGCCTCGCGGCCGGTGTAGTCGCGGCACTGTCGCGTGCGTTGCCGGACGCCGCATTTCTCGCGTGGGGCTGGCGCGTCGCGTTCGCGGCGTCGCTGTTGCTGGTCGCGGTCGGCTTCTACATCCGCACGCGCGTGGCCGATACGCCCGAGTTCGTCGCGCTCAAGCGCCAGCGGCGCGATACGAAGCTCCCGGTCGTCGAACTGCTTGCGAATTATCGGCAGGCGATCTTGCTCGGGATGGGCGCACGCTATATCGACGGCGTGTTCTTCAACGTGTTCGCGGTGTTCTCGATCGGCTACATGACACGCAACCTGTCGATCTCGCGTGGCGACGCGCTGCTCGGCGTGATGAGCGCGGCAGTCGTGATGTGCGTGTTCATCCCCGTGTTCGGCAGCCTGTCGGACCGGCTCGGCCGCGCACGCGTGTACCGGTGGGGCGCGACACTGTGCGGGCTGTCGGTGTTGCCCGCGTTCTGGCTGCTGCAGACGCAGTCGACCAACCTGCTCGCCGTGTGGCTCGCGCTGGTGATCCCGTTCGGGATCTTCTATGCGATGGCGTACGGGCCGGAGGCCGCGCTGTTCGCGGAACTGTTCGACGCGAACGTGCGTTACACGGGTATCTCGTTCGTCTACCAGGTGTCGGGCATCTTCGCGAGCGGCCTCACGCCGATCGTCGCGACCGCATTGCTGCGCGTGAACGGCGGAGCGCCGTGGCTCGTCGGGGTTTACGTGATGTTGTCTGCACTCCTGTCGATCGTGTCCGCGCGGGCGATCGAGAAGCGCGGCGGGATGGACGGCGTGGTGGTGCGCGCGATGTGACGGCGGGCGGGGCGGATCGGGTGGGGCGGCGTGGCGTGGGGCCGTATCGGCGCCCTGATCTTCTTGCGGGGTCATGCCTGCGCCGCTGATTGCCACTCACCGACGCCGTCTGCCGGTCGCTTGCCGTGGCCCGCCGTTCGGCTTCCCGGCCGTCCGGCGGCGTTGCCCCCGCACCGTTGATCCTTGTTGACCGACGCCGTCTGCTGACTGCCCGCCATTCGGCATTCCGATCGTCCGGCGGCGTCGGGTCCGTGTCGCTGATCCCTTTCGACCGTTGCCGTCCACCGGTTGCCTGCCGCCCGCCGTCCCGCGCGCTGGTCCAAGCGAATCCGGTCCACTGGCCCTACCTCCGAAAAAACGGCCTGCCTACACTTTCCTCGACAGATCGCTGCATTGAAGCATCTGCACACGATCGACCCGAAGAGAACGATCAGGAGACAGGCATGACCAACAGGCAGTCGGCAGCATTGGCCCGCGCGGCGCGCGCGCGCCCCGCATCAGTCCATCGAATCGCCTCGTGCGCCCGTTGCGGCGCGGCAGGCAAGCCCGCGTCGGAGGGCTGACCATGTCGACCCCTTCCATCGAACGGTCCGCGAGCGGCTTCGCCGGCGGCCGGTCGAACGATACGCGTTACGACCCGACCTACGATCCGCTCGTGTCGCCGGGGCCCGGGTGCGGCAAGCAGTACGCGCCGACCTACTGGGTCGCGACGGCCGGCACCCCGCCGCCCGACGACGGCCCCGTCACGCGCGATCTCGATGTCGATGTCGCGATCATCGGCGCCGGCTACACGGGCCTCGCAACGGCGCTGTGCCTTGCTCGGGACCA
Source organism: Burkholderia sp. AU45251 (assembly GCF_030482905.1). Taxonomy (NCBI): domain Bacteria; kingdom Pseudomonadati; phylum Pseudomonadota; class Betaproteobacteria; order Burkholderiales; family Burkholderiaceae; genus Burkholderia; species Burkholderia sp. AU45251. The sequence continues at coordinate 90,007 of NZ_JAUJQH010000025.1, forward strand.
CGGCATCAAGGCCGTCGTGCTCGAAGCCAACCGCACGAGCTGGGGCTGCAGCAGCCGCAATGGCGGGCAGGGGCAGAACGCGTCGGGCCGGCTGTCGCGCTCGCAGTGGATCGAGCGCTGGGGCAAGGACGTCGCGCTGAAGATGCACGACGAGATCCTCGAAGGCTTCGACAACTTCAAGTCGCTGGTGTCGGAAATCGACTGCGATCCGCAGCCGGGCGGCCATTTCCTGATCGCGCATCGTCCGCGCATCATGGCGAAGCTCGCGGCCGAGGCGAAGGTGTGGAAGGACGTGTTCGGCTATCCGTCGGAACTGCTGAGCGCGGAAACCTTCCGCCGCGAATTCATCAACGACCACGAGGCAGCCGGCGCGCTGCACGAGCCGGAAGGCATCGGCATCCATGCGCTGAAGCTCGCGTTCGGCTACCTGCGCCTCGCGCGCGAAGCCGGCGCGAAGGTGCATACGAGCAGCCCGGTGCTCGGCTTCGAGACGATCGACGGCGTGCATCACCTGCGCACGCCGGGCGGCGTCGTGCGGGCCCGCGCGGTCGGCATCGCGACCGGCGCGTACACCGCGCAGACGCTGCATCCGTCGCTGCGTAGCAAGGTGATGCCGATCCTGTCGAACTCGATGGTCACGCGCCCGCTCACCGACGCGGAGATCGACGCGTGCAATTTCCGCACGACGCAGGTGCTGACCGATACGCGTACGCTGCGCTTCTACTACCGGTTCCTGCCCGATCGTCGCTTGCAGATCGGCAGCCGCAGCGCGATCACCGGTGACGACGCGCCGAATCCGCGTCACTTCGAATTGCTGAAGGAAGGGATGGCGCGCAAGTTTCCCGCGCTGCGCGGCGTACAGATCGATTATTCATGGTGGGGCTGGGTCGACGTCAGCCACGACATGATGCCGCGCGTGTGCCAGCCCGACCCGCGGCAGTCGGTGTACTACGCGCTCGGCTACGGCGGCAACGGCGTGTCGTACTCGCAGCAGGCCGGCCGCCGGCTGGCCGAGCAGATCGCGGGGAAGGGCGCACGCCAGACGCTGCCGATCTTCACGTCGCCGCTGCCTGGCCACCCGTTCGCGCCATTCCGGCGCATCGGGCAGCGGATGCTCTACCTGTCGTACTTCAGGAACGACGAAAAGCCCTGAACGATGTGCACCTCGCCCGGCGTGATGCAACGCGCCGGGCCGTCCAACACAAGAAAAGCAACAGAAATCCGTGCGGCCGGGGCTGCAGGCGCCCCTGCACGCGCCGTCGCCGGCGGCGCCCGTGCTCACCCGACGGTGGCGTGCGGGCGGCGTCCGGACAACTGGATATGGAGAAGACATGCAACCCTCGAACCAGAGTGACCTGAAGTGTGGGCTCAAGCAGCGCCACATGACGATGATTGCGCTTGGCGGCGTGATCGGTGCCGGGCTGTTCGTCGGCAGCGGTGTGGTGATTCAGCAGACCGGGCCGGCCGCGATCCTGTCGTTCCTGATCACGGGCGGGCTCGTCGTGCTCGTGATGCGGATGCTCGGCGAGATGGCCTGCGCGATGCCGGCCGTCGGTTCGTTCTACGAATACGCGCGGCTCGCGTTCGGCAACTGGCGCGGGCCCGGCAAGATGGCGGGCTTCCTGACCGGCTGGATGTACTGGTATTTCTGGGTGATCGTCGTCGCGCTCGAAGCGGTGGCCGGCGCCAAGCTGATCCAGTTCTGGCTGCCCGATACCCCCGCGTGGATCATCAGCCTCGCGCTGCTGGTCGTGCTGACGCTCACGAACCTGATCTCGGTCGGCAGCTACGGCGAGTTCGAGTTCTGGTTCTCGTCGATCAAGGTCGGCGCGATCGTCGTGTTCCTGTTCCTCGGCGGCCTGTACGTGCTCGGCCTGTGGCCTGCGTCGATGCACACCACGTCCGTGCTGCCGACGCTGCTCGGCCACGGCGGCTTCATGCCGCTCGGCATCGGGCCGGTGATGAGCGGGGCGGTCGCGGCCACCGGCTTCTACTTCGGCGCGGAAATCGTCACGATCGCGGCGGCCGAGGCCAAGGAGCCGGCGAAAGCGGTCGCGAAGGCCACCAATTCGGTGATCACGCGTGTGCTGGTGTTCTACGTCGGCTCGGTGGCGCTCGTCGTCGCGCTGGTACCGTGGAATTCGCATCAGATGGCCACGCCGTATGTGAGCGCACTCGAAGTGATGGGCCTGCCGGCCGCTGCCAACGTAATGAACGCGATCGTGCTGACGGCGGTGCTGTCCGCGCTCAACTCGGGGCTCTATGCGGCGTCGCGGATGCTGTTCGCGCTGACCCGCCACGGTGACGCGCCGGCCGCGCTCGCGAAGGTCAACAAGCGCGGGGTGCCGGTGCGCGCGATCCTGCTCGGCACGGTGTTCGGCTACGTGTCGGTGGTGATGTCGTACGTGTCGCCCGATACCGTGTTCGCATTCCTCGTCAATTCGTACGGCACCGTCGCGCTGTTCGTGTACGTGCTGATCGCGTTCTCGCAACTGCGCCTGCGCAAGCGTCTCGACCCGGTGGCCGCCAGCAAGCTGCGCGTCAAGATGTGGGCATACCCGTACCTCACCTGGGTTGCGATCGTCGGCATGGTCGGCATCCTCGTCGCGATGGCGTTCATCCCGGATCAGCGCAAGCCGCTGTGGCTCGGCGTCGCCAGCCTGGGCGTGCTGGTCGTCGCCTACGGGCTGACGCGCCGCAGCCGCCGCGAGCATCTCGACGACAGCGAACTGCTCGCCTATCCGCCGCGGTAATGCGCGGGCACGCATGACGCCGAAGGCCCGGCCCGCAAGCCGGGCCTTCGCGCATGCGGCTTCTCGCCCGAGCCGATGGATGGCCGGGGCAACTATCGGGCCGACCGATAGCACCGATCAGAGGATGCGACTTTATGTCGGCCGCGCGCCGGCATAGCATGGATGAACCGATTCACGGGTGCGCCCCGGCGGGACGCACCCTCATCCGCGAACGAGGACAGACGATGGAACATCGGGCACGCGAGCGCGACGAGCAGGCCGAGATCAAGACGACGACGTGCTACATGTGCGCGTGCCGCTGCGGCATCCGCGTGCATCTGCGCGACGGCGAGGTGCGCTACATCGACGGCAATCCCGCGCATCCGCTGAACCAGGGCGTCATCTGCGCGAAAGGTTCGTCGGGAATCATGAAGCAGTATTCGCCCGCGCGGCTCACGCAGCCGCTGATGCGCAAGCCGGGCGCCGAGCGCGGCGACGCGCAGTTCGAGCCGGTGTCGTGGGAGGTCGCGTTCGACGTGCTCGAAAAGCGCCTCGCGCACCTGCGCGCCACCGACCCGAAGCGCTTCGCGCTGTTCACGGGCCGCGACCAGATGCAGGCGCTTACCGGCCTGTTCGCGAAACAGTTCGGTACGCCGAACTATGCGGCGCACGGCGGGTTCTGCTCGGCGAACATGGCGGCCGGGATGATCTACACGATCGGCGGCTCGTTCTGGGAATTCGGCGGCCCCGATCTCGACAATGCGAAGCTGTTCTTCATGATCGGCACTGCGGAGGATCACCACTCGAATCCGCTGAAGATCGCGCTCGGCAAGTTCAAGCGCGCGGGCGGCCGCTTCATCGCGATCAATCCGGTGCGTACCGGCTACGCGGCGATTGCCGACGAATGGATTCCGATTCGCCCCGGCACCGACGGCGCGCTGTTCATGGCGCTGATGCACGAGCTGATCGCGCGCGATGCGTTCGACCTCGAATTCGTGTCGCGCTTCACGAATGCGGCCGAGCTGGTCGATCAGCGCGACGGTGCCGACACGTTCGGGCTGTTCGTGCGTGACGCCGGCGCGCCGGAGGTCAACGCGCTGTATCCGCAGAACCGGATGTGGTGGGACACGAAGACGAACCGCGCGGTGCTGCATCACACGGACGGCGCGGAGCCTGCGCTCGACGGCCGCTATACGCTCGACGACGGCACGCCCGTCGCGCCGTCGTTCACGCTGCTGCGCGAACAGGTGGCCGAGTGCACACCCGAATGGGCGGCCGACATCACCGGCATCGCGGCCGACACGATCCGCCGCCTGGCGCGCGAGATGGAGACGGTCGCGCGCGAGCACGCGATCGAGCTGCCGGTGCGCTGGACCGATTCGTGGGGCAAGGAGCACGAATCGGTGAAGGGCGTGCCGATCGCGTTCCATGCGATGCGCGGGCTCGCCGCGCATTCGAACGGCTTCCAGACGATCCGCGCGCTCGCCGTGCTGATGTCGCTGCTCGGCACGATCGACCGGCCAGGCGGCTTCCGGCACAAGGCGCCGTATCCGCGCGCGGTGCCGCCGTCGGCGAAACCGCCGAACGACCCGGCGCAGATCAAGCCGAACACGCCGCTCGCCACCGGCCCGCTCGGCTGGCCGGCGGGCCCCGAGGATTTGTTCGTCCATCCGGACGGCACGCCCGCGCGGCTCGACAAGGCATTCTCGTGGGAATACCCGCTGGCAGTGCACGGGCTGATGCATTCGGTGATCACCAATGCGTGGCGCGGCGATCCCTATCCGATCGACACGCTGCTGATCTTCATGGCCAACATGGCGTGGAATTCGTCGATGAACACGACGGAAGTGCGCAAGATGCTGGTCGACAAGCGCGACGACGGCGAATACCGGATTCCGTTCCTCGTCGTATGCGATGCGTTTGCGTCGGAAATGACGGCGTTCGCCGATCTGATCCTGCCCGACACGACCTACCTCGAACGGCACGACGTGATGTCGGTGCTCGACCGGCCGATCTCCGAATTCGACGGGCCGGTCGACTCGGTGCGCGTGCCGGTCGTGCCGCCGACCGGCGAATGCAAGCCGTTCCAGGAGGTGCTGATCGAGCTTGCGAGCCGGCTGAAGTTTCCCGCCTTCACGACCGCGGACGGGCAGCGCAAGTACCGCGACTATCCGGATTTCGTCGTCAACTTCCAGACCGCGCCCGATTCGGGCACCGGTTTCCTGATCGGCTGGCGTGGCAAGGACGGCGACAAGGCCGTCGTCGGCGAGCCGAACCCCGACCAGTGGAAGCGCTACGCGGAGAACAACTGCGTGTATCACCACCGGCTGCCGGAGCCGCTGCAGTACATGCGCAACTGCAATGGCCCGTACATGCAATGGGCGGTCGACAACGGGATGCGCAAGTTCGGCGTGCCGATCGTGATCCAGCTCTACTCGGACGTGATGCAGAAATTCCGGCTCGCCGCGCAGGGCCGCACGACCGGCCGCCAGCCGCCCGACCATCTGCGCGAGCGCATCGCGCGCTATTTCGATCCGCTGCCGTTCTGGCATCGCTCGCTCGAAAGCGGGCTGACCGATGCGAACCGCTATCCGCTCGCGGCGATCACGCAGCGGCCGATGGCGATGTACCACTCGTGGGATTCGCAGAACGCGTGGCTGCGGCAGATCCACGGCGAGAACCACCTGTTCGTGAACCCGCTGACGGCCGCCGCGCAGCAGATCGAAGACGGCGCGTGGATCTACGTCGAATCGCCGTGGGGCAAGGTGCGCTGCCGCGCGCGCTACAGCGAGGCGGTCGAACCCGGCACCGTGTGGACCTGGAACGCGATCGGCAAGGCGGCCGGCGCGTGGAACCTCGGGCCGCAGGCGGGCGAGTCGCAGCGCGGCTTCCTGTTGAACCACGTGATCACCGACGAGCTGCCGGATGCGGCGCGCGACGGTGCACGCATGTCGAATTCCGATCCGGTGACGGGGCAGGCCGGCTGGTACGACGTGCAAGTGCGGATCTATCCGGCCGAAGCCGATGCGGCGACGACCTTGCCGCAGTTCGCGCCGATGCCGGCGCTGCCGGGCACGCCGCGCGTGCTGCAGCGCGTGCAGGCGTATTTCGCGGGAACCGGCGCATTCGCCGCGCGGCTGCGGCGCGCGACGTCGGCCGGCCCGCAGTCTGACGACCGCTGATCGAAGGAGCGCAACCATGACCCAGATGGCCCTCGTCATCGACCTGAACGTATGCGTCGGCTGCCATGCCTGCGTGACGAGCTGCAAGGAATGGAACACGTCGGGCGAAGCCGGCAGTCTCGCCGACATGCGCCCGTACGACGACGATCCGTCCGGCACGTTCTTCAATCGCGTGCAGACCTACGAAGCGGGCGTGTTCCCGATGACCGACACGATCCACTTCCCGAAATCGTGCCTGCACTGCGAGGATCCGCCGTGCGTGCCTGTCTGTCCGACCGGCGCGAGCTACAAGCGCAAGTCGGACGGCATCGTGCTGGTCGACTACGACAAGTGCATCGGCTGCAAGTATTGCGCGTGGGCGTGCCCGTACGGCGCACGCGAGCTCGACGAGGGCCGCAAGGAGATGACGAAGTGCACGCTGTGCGCGGACCGCATCGACAACGAGGCGTTGCCCGAACGCGACCGGAAACCGGCTTGCGTGCTCGCGTGCCCGACGTCGGCGCGGCTGTTCGGCGACGTGCACGATCCCGAGTCGGATGTGTCGCGCGCGATCCGGGAACGCGGCGGTTATCAGCTGATGCCCGAATGGGGCACGCGGCCGTCGAACCATTACCTGCCGCGCGTGAAGACCGAAGCGTCGTGCGGTTGCGGGAGTAGCGGCGGGTGTGGCAGCGGGTCGGTCGGCGTCGATGAAGACGAGTCGTTTGAAGGCCGTGCGGCGCGTGGCGACATCAATCTCGTGTCGCTCGCGACGCAGCGCTGAGCGCGACGCCCTTCACTCATACGAAAAAACGGAGTCCCCATGCGTCCAGCCTTTTCGGTCGTTTTTCTCACCACGCTGTGCGGCGCCGCACAGGGCCTGTTGCTGACGCTCGTGATCGTCGAGGCGCTCGCGCGGCTGGCCGGCATCGACGTGGCCGCCGCTTTCTACGTGACGGGCGCGGCGCTGTCGGTCGCGCTCGGCGTGCTCGGCCTGTTCGCGTCGTTCTTCCATCTCGGCCACCCCGAACGCGCATGGCGCGCGATCGCGATGTGGCGCACGTCGTGGCTGTCGCGTGAATGCATCGCACTGCCGGTGTTTCTCGCGTGCGCATTCGCGTATGGCGCGGCACACCTGTTCGGCTGGCCCGGCACGTTGCTGATCGGCGCGGCGGGCGCGCTCGCGAGCGTCGCGCTGTTCGTGTGTACCGCGATGATCTACGCGTGCCTGCGCTTCCTGCAGGAATGGGCGAGCCCACTGACGCTCGTGAACTTCGTGCTGCTCGGTTGCGCGTCGGGTTGCACGCTGGCGACGGCCTGCGCCGCGTGGCTCGCGCCGGCGCTGGTCGGCCGGCTCGCCGTGGCCGCGTGCGTGCTGACGCTCGCGGGCTGTGTCACACGGCTCGCGTCGCTCGCACGCAATGCGCGGTTGCGGCCGAAGTCGACCGTGCAGAGCGCGACCGGGATCCGCAATGCGAAGGTCGAACAGAAGTCGCGCGGCTTCACCGCCAGTGCGTTCAATACGCGGGAGTTCTTTCACGGGCAGGGCAACGGCACGCTGCGCGCGGTGAAGGCGGGCTTCCTGATCGGCGCATTCGCGGTGCCGTTCGTGCTGACCGGCGCGGGCGCGCTCGCGCCGACGTCGGTCGCGGCGGCCGTCGCGCTCGGCGCGGCGTTCGTGATCCAGTATGCGGGGCTGGTTGCGGAACGCTGGTTCTTCTTCGCGGACGCGCGGCATCCGCAGAACATCTACTACCAGCGCGCGTCGTGACGTTGCGTGCGGGCGTCCACGCCGTGCGGGAACTAGAACGTTGCCGCGAGCGCGCGAGCCGCTTCCTGCAGGCGCGGCACGTGGTCGAGCAGTCGCGACAGCGGGGCGCGCGACACGGGCGCATGCACGGCGACCGCGGCGATACACGCGCCGTCGTCGCCGACGATCGGGGCCGCGATGCACACGATGCCCGCGACGAATTCCTCGTTGTCGATCGCGACGCCCTTGTGTGCGGTGCGGTCGAGTTCGGCTTCGAGCAGTTCGGGATCCGAGATCGTGTTCGGGGTGTAGCGCGGCAGTGCCAGCGCGCGCACCAGCGCGGCGCGTTCGTCGCGCGGCAGCAGCGCGAGCAGCAGCTTGCCGCTGGCGCTGCAGTGCGCGGGCACGCGCGAGCCGGATTTCAGGTCGAGCCGCAACGGCCAGTCGGCCTCGACGCGGTCGAGATAGACGACTTCCGTGTCGTGCAGCGCGGTCAGGTTGCAGGTTTCGCCGAGATCGGCGACGAGCCGTTCGAGGATCGCGTGGCGCAGCCGGCGCGCGCCCGCATGCAGCATCACGCCGGTGCCGAGCCGCGCGAGGCGCGGGCCGATCGCATACGCGTTCTTGCGGCCTGGCTCGCGAATCACGAGGCCGCCGGCTTCGAGCGACGCGAGCATCCGGTGCAGCGACGCCTTCGGGATATCGACATCACGCGCGAGATCGGCGAGCGACACGGCATCGCCGGCCTGGACGAGATGTTCGAGCAGCGCGAAGGCGCGCAGCGTGGGCGTATCCACGGGCAGCATGGCAGGCGTTCCGGAAACTGGACTGCGGCCATTGTACCGAACGGCCCGGCAGGCTAGCCGCACGGGGCCGGGATCGATGGAATCCGGCACGCATTTTCGGCAACGGAACGAATCGTTCCGTAAACACGACTGACGCGGGCACGACGATCGACGTCCGCGCAATACGCAACGACAGGAGCGCAACGCAATGGATGGGGTGGCGAACAAGCCGGACTGCATGGTGTCGGTCCGCGAACGGTTCGGGTTCGAATCGGACCTGATGGTGCCCGCGTTCAGCGCGCGCGACGATCACGTGCCCGATATCGACGACGCGTACCGTTTCAACCCGGACGTCACGCTCGCGATCCTCGCGGGGTTCGCGCGCAATCGCCGCGTGCTCGTGCAGGGGATGCACGGCACCGGCAAGTCGACGCATATCGAGCAGGTCGCGGCACGGCTGAACTGGCCGTGCGTGCGCGTGAACCTCGACGGCCACATCAGCCGCCTCGACCTCGTCGGCAAGGATGCGATCGTCGTGCGCGACGACGTGCAGGTGACCGAATTCCAGGAAGGGATCGTGCCGTGGGCGCTGCAGCGTCCGGTCGCGCTGATCTTCGACGAATACGACGCGGGGCGGCCGGACGTGATGTTCGTGATCCAGCGGATTCTCGAACGCGACGGCAAGTTCACGCTGCTCGACCAGAACCGTGTGATCCACCCGCATCCGTCGTTCCGGCTGTTCGCGACCGCGAACACGGTCGGGCTCGGCAACCTGAACGGGCTCTATCACGGCACGCAGATGCTCAACCATGCGCAGATGGATCGCTGGAACGTCGTCGCGACGCTCGACTACCTGCCGCGCGACGAGGAGATCGGCATCGTGCGCGCGCGCGTGCCGGAACTCGCGGACGAAGCCGGCCGCCCGCTGCTCGAATCGATGGTGAGCCTCGCGGAACTGACGCGCAACGGCTTCGCGACCGGCGACCTGTCGACGCTGATGTCGCCGCGCACGGTGATCAACTGGGCCGAGAACTGCCAGATCTTCCGCGATCCGGCGCTCGCGTTCCGGCTCACGTTCCTGAACAAATGCGACGACGCGGAGCGGCCGGTCGTCGCCGAGTATTACCAGCGCTGCTTTGGCGAGGAGCTGGCGGTCGCGTCGCGTGCCGGCGGCGGCGAGCCGGGAGCGGGGCGGTGAGCACCGATCGGGACGCCGCGCGCCGCGCATCGGCGCGCGAAGCGCTGGGCGCGTCGACCGTGCGCGCGCTGACGCGTGACGCGGCGCTGCATTACCGTGCGGGCCGCGTGTGCCGCGACCTGCGGCCGCTGCCGATCCATGCGCCGCACCTGCGCGCGCAGGCGGCCGACGACGATCTCGCGTCGTGGCGCGGTGCGGCCGACGGTGCTGCGCTACGCATCCTGCATTCGGATGCCGACCTGCATCGCGTGTTGTCCGGCGACGACCCGGTCGAACGCGTGCTGTTCGAAATGCTCGAGCAACTGCGCTGCGAATCGCTGGCGCCATCCGCCATGCGCGGTGTCGTGCAGAACCTGCGCCATCGTTTCGAAACTTGGTCGCGCGCGTTCCACCGGTCGGGGCAGGCCGATACGCATGTCGGGATCCTCGTGTACACGGTCGCGCAGATCGCCTGGTCGCGGCTGACGGGCTGGCCGGTGCTCGAAGAAACGGAAGACCTGATCGAAGCGTCGCGCGCGGCGATCGTGCCCGAGATCGGCGTACAGCTCGCGGGGCTCAAGCGGTGCCGGCACGATCAGCGCGCATTCGCGGAACACGCGCTGGCGCTCGCGAAGCGCATTGCTGCGATGATCCGCGACGCGCGGGCGGCCGTCGTGGAAACGGAAACGGAGACGGAAGACGCGCGAGAGCAGGACGACGCACTGACGAATTTCTCGCTCTGGGTCGACTTCGACGATACAGGCATTGACCTTCCTGCACTCGTAGAGACGGGCGACAGCGTCGTGCTGCAGGGCAGTGATGCCGTCTACCGTGCATATACGACGCGTTACGACCGCGAGCTCCGGCCGGCCGTGCAGATTCGCGCGGCCCTGCTGCGCGAGTACCGCGACCGGCTCGATGGCCAGGTCGCCGCGCAGCGGATCAACGTCACGCGGCTCGCGCGCGTGCTGCGCGCGGCGCTCGTTGTGCCGCAGGCCGACGGCTGGTCGTTCGGCGAGGAGCACGGCCGCCTCGATGGCCGCCGGCTCGCGCAGCTCGTCAGCTCGCCGGCTGAACGGCGGCTGTTCCGGCTCGAACGCGTGCGGCCGCACGCCGACTGCGCGCTCGCGTTCCTGATCGACTGCTCGGGGTCGATGAAGACGTGGATCGACGGCGTCGCGCTGATGGTCGACACGCTGGCCCGCGCGGGCGACGCCGCCGGCCTTGCGACCGAAGTGCTGGGCTTCACGACGCTCGCGTGGAATGGTGGCCGCGCGCGGCAGGACTGGCTCGCGCGCGGCAAGCCGCGCCATCCGGGACGGCTCAACGAAACCGGCCATCTGGTGTTCAAGGACGCGGACACGCGCTGGCGGCATGCGCGCACGGGCATTGCCGCGCTGTTCAAGGCCGATCTGTTCCGTGAGGGTGTGGACGGCGAAGCGGTCGAGTGGGCGTGCGCGCGGCTCGCGGTGCGGCCGGAGGCGCGCAAGATCCTCGTCGTGATCTCGGACGGCAGCCCGATGGACGGCGCGACGGCGCTCGCGAACGATCCGTTCTATCTCGACAACCATCTGAAACAGGTGGTCGCGCGCCAGGAAGCGGCGGGCCGCGTCGAAGTGCTCGGGCTCGGCGTCGGGCTCGATCTCGGCCCGTATTACCGGCACCGGCTCGCGATCGACCTTGCGTCGGCGCCGGACATGAAGCGGCTCGTCGAGATCGCCGGATGGATCGGCGCGCGGCGGTGAAGCGGGCGACTGCATTCGACGCGGACGCGGTGAACGTGTACGCGTCGACTCCGTATCGATTGCCGGGAACGGGATGGTTCGACACGGCGCACGCCGCGCGACATCAAGCGCGATGCAGCAGCGGCGGCAGCGACGTCGCAATCAACCCGATGCCGATCGCCATCAACACACTGAACGCGAGCCGACGCAACGCGACCGGCGACAGCGGCGGCGGGTAGTGACGCGCGGCGACCGTCGTCAGCATCACAACGGGCGTCGCGATCGCGGCCAGCACCCAGATGTCGCGATCGAGCTGGCCTTCGCATGCGCTGTACAGCACGCGCGTGGCCGAGGTCGTCGTGAACAGCACGATCAGCGCGCAGCGGATCTGCACGAGCGTCAGCGGCTGCCGGTAGAACTGGAAGATCAGCGGCGGCCCCGACACGCCGAACATCCCGCTCAGCAAGCCGCCGAACAGGCCGCTGACGAAGAAGCTGCGGTTGTCCGAGCGCTCGGTGAGCGGTGCCGGGCGCAGCGCCGCGCTCAGGCCGCCGTACAGCACGACCGCGCCGAGAATGAGCTGCAGCAGGTCGGCCGCCGAGCGGCTCAGGCATTCGAGCAGCAGCACGCCCGCGACGACCGACGGCAGGATGCCGAGCGTCGCCGCACCCACCGCGCGCCAGTCGATGTGATGCAGCCGGCCAGGCAGCGCGGTCGCGCCGTTCGCGAGCGACACGACGCTCATCAGCGTCGCGACGGTGGCGAGCGGCGCGAGCCCGAAGCCGCTCGTCGCGCCCATCACGATCATCCCGAGTCCGAAGCCGGTGACGGTCTGGAAATAGCTGCCGGCGCCGATCACCGCGATCAGGATCGCGAGTTTGTCGGCTGTCATGCGTGTGCGGCCTCGCCGGTCGCGGCGCGCTGCGCGGCCGCCTGCGCCTGCACGGTGGTCGCCGCGATCACGTGATACACGTCGTCGGCGCTGCAGCCGCGCGACAGGTCGTTCGCGGGCCGGCGCAGCCCCTGCAGCAGCGGGCCGACGGCCTTCGCGCGGCCGATCCGCTCGGCGAGCTTGTAGCCGATGTTGCCGGCTTCGAGGCTCGGGAACACGAGTACGTTCGCGTGGCCGCCCACCTGCGAGTGCGCGATCTTGCGCTCGGCGATTTCCGCGACGATCGCCGCGTCGAGCTGCACGTCGCCGTCGATCGCGAGCGCGGGGCGCCGTTCGCGCACCTGCGCGGTCGCGGCGGTCACCTTGTCGACCGCCGCGTGATGCGCGCTGCCGCTAGTCGAGAACGACAGCATCGCGACACGCGGTTCCTCGCCGAGCAGCGCGCGCGCGCTGTCGGCGGCGGCCATCGCGATCTCGGCGAGCTGATCGGCATCCGGATCGACGACCAGCGCGCAGTCGGAGAAGATCAGTCCACCCTTGATCGTGTGAAACGGTTCGCACAGCATCATCAGGAAGAAGCTCGACACGATCCGGAACGCGGGATCGACACCGATCAGCTGGATCGCTGCGCGCACGACGTCGGACGTCGCATGCACGGCGCCCGCGACCGAGCCGTCCGCATCGCCGAGCCGCACCATCAGGTTCGCGTGGCAGAGCGGGGCGAGTACCGCGTCGCGCGCGGCATCGGCCGTCATGCCCTTGCTCTTGCGCAGTGCATACAGCGTGTCGGCATAGGCATCGCGTTGCGGAGCGGTGGCCGGATCGACGAGCGTCATGCCGTCGAGATCGATCGCGTCGCGCGCGGCCGCCGCGTGGATCGCCGCACGGTTGCCGACGAGCACGATGCGGGCGATGCCGTCGCGTGTTGCGCGTGCAGCGGCCTGCAGCACGCGCGGATCGTCGGCTTCGCACAGCGCGATGCGCATCGGCTGGCGGCGCGCGGAGTCGAGAATGCGGTCGAGGGCTTTCATCGTTCGCTCGGGTAGGAAAGGAAAAACGGCCGGATGCGGCGGCCCGCACGGGGCACGGCGTCCGGCCGGAAGGCCGGTCGCGCGAGAGGGGCGCGCGACCGGCAACGGGTGCGTCAGCGACGCGGCGTTACACGTAGTCCTTGTACTTGTCGAGCATGCGAACCGGCTTCGACAGCGCATCGCGACGGAACGGATCGCCGAGTTCACGCGTGCACATGATCTCGATGATCGTCGTCTTGCCTTCGTTCATCTGCATGTCGATGGCGCGCTTGAGCGCCGGGCCGACGTCTTCGAGGCGGTCGACCGTGATCCCTTCGGCACCCATCGCTCGCGCGATCGCCGCGAAGCTCTGGTTGTCGAGTTCACCTGCGACGAAGCGGCGGTTGTAGAAGTCGACCTGGTTCTTCTTCTCCGCACCCCACTGGCGGTTGTGGAACACAACGGCCGTCACCGGGATGTTGTGGCGCACGCAGGTCATCGTTTCCATCAGGCTCATGCCCCACGCGCCATCGCCCGCATACGACACGGCCGGGCGGTGCGGTGCGGCGACCTTCGCGCCGATGATCGTCGGGAACGCATAGCCGCAGTTGCCCCAGCTCATCGCCGCGAAGAAGCTGCGCGGCTTGTTGAACCGCAGGTAGCTGTTCGCGACCGAGTTGATGTTGCCGATGTCGGTCGACACCATCACGTCGTCGGGCATCGCCTTCTCGAGCTCGCGCAGCACCTGGCGCGGATGCAGATACTGGCCGCCGCTGAACGGCTTCTCGTGCTTCTGCTCCTCGATCATGTCGAGGCTGTACGCGTCGCGCTCGTGCGTCCAGTCGTCGAGTTCCTTTTCCCACGCGGCCTTCTCGGTCGCGATCTGGTCGGCGCGATCGCCGCGCGAGCCGTCACACGCGAGCGTGCGGCCTTCGAGGCGTTGCGTGAGCGCGATCGCCGCGGCCTTCGCATCGCCGCAGATGCCGACCGAGATCTTCTTCACGAGGCCGAGCATCTTGTGGTCGGCGTCGATCTGGATGATCTTCGCGTCCTTCGGCCAGTAGTCCATCCCGTGCTGCGGCAGCGTGCCGAACGGCCCGAGGCGCGAACCCAGCGCGATCACGACGTCGGCGCGCGACAGCAGCTTCATCGCGGCCTTCGAGCCCTGGTAGCCGAGCGGGCCGCACCACAGCGGATGGTTCGCCGGGAACGAGTCGTTGTGCAGGTAGCTGTTGACGACCGGCGCGCCGAGCCGTTCGGCGAGCGCCTTGCATTCCTCGATCGCATCGGCCATCACGACACCGCCGCCCGAGATGATCACCGGGAACTTCGCCTGCGCGATCAGTGCGGCCGCGTCGTCCAGGCTCTGTTCGCCGCCGGCGCCGCGGTCGAGCCGGCGCGGTTGCGGAATCTCGACCTTGACCTTGCCGTAGAAGTAGTCGCGCGGGATGTTCAGTTGCGTCGGACCCATCTCGGCCTGCGCGCGGTCGAAGCAGCGCGCGGTGAATTCGGCCATCCGCGCCGGGTGCGTGACGTGGCCCTGGTACTTCGTGAATTCCTGGAACATCGGCAGCTGGTTCGCTTCCTGGAAGCCGCCAAGGCCGATGCCCATCGTGCCGGCTTCCGGCGTGACGATCACGACCGGGCTATGTGCCCAGTACGCGGCCGCGATCGCGGTCACGCAGTTGCTGATGCCGGGGCCGTTCTGGCCGATCACGACGCCGTGGCGGCCCGACACGCGCGCATAACCGTCGGCCATGTGGCCCGCGCCCTGTTCGTGCACGACCGGGATCAGCCGGATGCCGGCCGGCGCGAAGATGTCCATCGCATCCATGAACGCGGAGCCCATGATGCCGAACATGTCGGTCACGCCGTTGGCCGCGAGGGTCTCGACGAAGGCTTCGGACGGCGTCATGTCCTGCGGACCGTTCGCCGATGCACGCAGGGAAGTGGATTGTTCGCTCATGGGTTGTCTCCGATTGTTCAATTAACGGAACGTCTTGTTCCAGATGCTATTTGCTGGGGAAAGCCGGTCAAATCATTCCGCCCGCTGGCGGGGAATGTGGAATGAAATGAAATGATTCGTTTCAAAATGCGCTCGGGGGCGGTGGCCCGGGTAGCGCGCGAGGGGCGCGCTCAGGCCGGCTGTTTCGGCCGTTCCTTGCGGAAGGCGCGCTTGACGGCGATCAGTCCGTCGCGGAATTCGAACAGGTCGCAGCCTTCGGCCTCGATGCGCCAGCCTTCGGCGTGCGTGCCCGTGAACACCCACTCGGAGACGCCGCGCTCGCCGGCGACGTAATGGCGGCCGTGTCCCCAATGCGCATCGGGGAAGGTCTTGAACACGGCTTCGAACGCGGCGCGTACCGCGTCGCGGCCGACGAAGCGCGTGCCGTGGATGTCGGGGCCGCCGGCCGCGTCGAATACGCAGTCCTCGGTCATGAAACCCATCAACGCGTTGGCGTCGTGCCGGTTGAATGCGTCGGAAAATGCCGCGAGCGTGGCGGCCGTGACGGGGGCGGCGGTGAGCGTGTCTGCCATAACGTGTCTCCTGTCGAATGGTGGGCGGTGCGCAAGGCGCTGGCGCGCATGCGGCACACGGTATCGACACGTTAGTGAGCGCTCGTTTTTGGCGGTAGCGCCAGTCGGGAGGATTCGGTTGGGCCAGCGCCACTGATGGCTCGACTTGGAGACAGAGCGGTGCGGCGTAACAGTTTTTGATTGATTTCGGGGTATCGACGCGGGTTCGAAGATTGGGTTAATTTTTCGAGATAAGAATTTTTCGGATTCGTATTGGTGATTAAGGTTGGGGCGAGTGGATTTTGTTCGAATTGCAGGAAATTTTTCTTTAAAAATTGAACAAGTTCTAGATCAAATGTTCTCGTCGGTCGAGTGGAGGGTGGTGGATTCTTAAATAGATACCCGGTTGCTTCGGCTAATGTTGGGTTGAGTTCGCGTCTTCATTGGTCGACTCTATCTTGGTGTCTGGGGATCACGGAAACTCGCAATCATTGCAACTGACAATGCGTCCGTGCCTAACGTGAGCGCGGCTTGATATAACGGTCGTTTTCATTGTCGCTGTTGGAATTGTCCAGGCTTAGGTCACTCCGAGATCAGTTCTCTCGAAAATCGTTATTCAATCGCTATGCCCGACGTCAAAAAAGTCCCGTATTATCAGCTGGAGTCCGGAGTCTTATATTTCAGCAAGCGGTGGAAATGCTACTCTGGTGTGGTCGGATGCGTTCCCATTGATACGCAGCAAAGAATCTCCTTCGATAGGCTTGCACCCAACGAGTCCCCGCCGCCGCCAACGAAGACAATTGCTCCAGTCGCGCCGCAGAAGTCGCCTGTCTCTGCTCCTGCGCCGGCCAAGCCGCCCGTCAAGCCACAATCGAGTGACAAGCCCCAAGACGCCGAGCACGCCGACAAGCTGCCCGCGTTCGATCTGCAGGACATTCCCAAAGCGATGGACAAGATGGGCTGGCCGATCTCGGCAAAGCTTGCACGAGAGTGGTTTGCGAGCCCGAAGCATGTCTATGACGACACGCTCAACTCGGTGCAACCGATCGACGACACGGCGGTCACGCTGGAATGGGTGTTGAGATTTCGCGGAGCACTTGAGCGGTTCAATCAACTCACCCGCCAAGCGATTTACACTGCGAATGCCGCTGAAGCGGCGAAGAATACGCTGGCACCCGTGATCGAGCGGAGTTTTGCGGCCGGACAAATGAACGGGGCAGGTATCGTGATCGACACTGCCCCGTTTTTGACGGATCTGCTTCAGTTTCATATCGCTTGGAGATTTCAGTACCAGTCGGTATCCTCCATCGACACTCTCGACGGTACGGCGTTGACTGATCTAACAGGCGCACTGGCAAACTTCAATTTCTACGCTGCTGTCGGGAAGGCGACCGTGACTGGTGAGCGCTACTACAAGTACGAAGGCAAGAAAAAAATATTCTGCCTCGAACCGGTTGCGAAAATTACGCACATCTATGTCTACATCAAGGATAGCTATTCATTTAACGATGACTCGCCTTCCAAGAGCCAGTATCTGGGCCACTGGAACAGAAGCGGAATGGTGCTGTCGTACGTCGCGGCCGCCAACGATTTATTCAAGAGCAGCAACTTGAACGTCGGAAACTCAACCATTGAAAAGTGGCGCTATCTCCCTGAGGGCGAAGAGGTCAACAAACCGATCGACAAACGGACAAGTCTCCTTCGGAAATTTATGACGAAGGACGTGTACTGGCCAGTGCACAACAAGACATATCGCGACTGGAGAGCGGCACACGATCGTGGCGGTGATTTTATGGTTTACAGTAGGCCCAAACTCGTGAAACTGGACAAGCCGGCTGTTTTGAAATTTGATACCGTATGCAGGCCAATCCCGGCGGAACAATGAAGGTGATCCGCCTCATTCTCGGAACGATCTTCGTGGTTGGGGCCGCGACCCTGGCTGTCGCCATCGTGTGGGCGTTCCTTCCGCCTGACGCCACAAATGCGGCTACGATTTTCGCACTCAAGCACAGCAAGACTGCGATGCTCGTCATCACGACGATGATCTTCGCAGCCTACTGCTACTGGCTGCTTCGAAATATCGCCCATTTCGGCCGAGCGAAGCGCGCGGGACTGGCGATCGTCACACTGGGCATTTCGGTCTGCTTCTTGCTCATCAGTGTTGGCGGGATCACGACTGACGACACCGATTGTCAGAGCTTCGACTACAACGCCAAGATGAATGGTGGAATCAAACAGATCGACGGCACAACCTACATCATCAACATCTGCGGAAGTGGCGCTCGCAGCCATGGACTGTTCGCGGATCAGAATGAGCAGGTCAAACTCGTCGTCACCGATGCGCATGGATCGATGCTCGCCTCCCGGCTATTTTTCGTTTTTTGGGACGGCCGGCCGGAACAGGATTCGATCAAAATCTGCGGTCACAAGTTGATCTATTTCGACGCATCGGATGAGAGCGACAGTGAAAGGGCAATCTCGATGCCGCCAACCAAGATCGACTGGATTGCAGCGAGAATTCCGATTTGGCTTCGCTGAGCTCGACTGCATCAACAATCCGAACGTTGCGGCAAAGATGCTTGGCTACGATCGCAAGGCGTTCGGGCAGATGCTGCATATCTTGAAGCCTGCAAACGGCTTGGGACCGGCCGACAACGTTATCTTTCACGACAGCGGCGATGTCGAGTTCAAAGGCGTAATTATTGATAACAATGACTATGCACGCTGAGTCCCCTTCGCCCACCGATAGCGCGCTTGCGCACGCGATGTTCATCATTTCATCGGAGGACGCGCACTCGGACACGTGGACCGCTTTCTTCGGCATCTTTCCGAGTCGAACGGTCACGAAAGGAAAGCCTTATCTGCTGCCGTGCGGGCGCCTGAGTTCCCGGCCCGGAAGGCTCAATCTGCGGGCACTGGAAAGCAGGGCCGCCGTTCAAAGCGATCGACTGGAGCCGCACCTTCGCTACCTGATCGAACGACTCTCGTTGCCGCGTGAAGGTCTTCTCGAGCGTATCGAACGGGCCGGTGCGCGTATGCGGTTCTTCTGCTACTGGGACAACGAAAATGGTGATCGTGTGCCCCACGTGTCGGACGCTACCCGCAAGATCATCGAATCAGTCGGGGCAGTGATCGAGATCGACGAATATCGATAGCATCTGCCTCCTGCGCCTCGACCGCGAGCCGCGCGGCATCGAGCCACGGCGGCCCCTCGACCCAGCACGACGCGCTGCCCGTCACCCGCACATACCACGCTTCCGGCAGATGCGCATCGAGCGCAGCCATCAGCGCCCGCGAGCGCTCGCTGTACGCATCCGCGAGCCGGCGCAGCAACGCGTCGTGATGGTCGAGCGCGAGAAAGGTCGCGAACGCGCGCTGGATATAGGCGACCGGATGGCGCACCATCAGCCGCCGCAGCGCGCGCAGCTCGCGGATCAGCTCGCGCGGCCCGACCACGTAGCCGAGCCGGAGAAGGTGTTCTCGCTCCAGGGGCCACACGTCAGCATTGCCGGCCCGCGGGGGGATACATCGCAACGCACGACGTATCCCCGTCGGTCAGGCGGACGTCAGGACGCCGTCATGCCGATGCCGAACACGTGCATCTTGCCGGCGCTCACCTGGCGCGGCAGCACGATGCTCGTCACCACCTTGCCGGGCGGCACGGGAATCTTCTGCGCGAAGATGTAGGTCTTGACGTTGTCCTGCTGGCCGCCGCCCGAATTGCGGTAAGCCATCGTGACGGCTACCGTCGCGCTGGCGTGCGCGCTGCCGCCGTTCAGCGTCCAGTCGTCGAAAGCCAGCGTGACCGCCTGACTCGAGCCGTCGGCGAAGTTCAGCTGCGCCGTGCCGCTGCTCGGCCCATTGTTGGACGAGCCGAGCACCACCACGCCGGTGCCGACGGATCCGGGCGGCAGCATCACGGTCTGGCCGACGGTCACGGTGTTGTCGAGCGACAGCGGTCCGCCCGCCACCGCCACGCTGGCGCCGGCCACCGCGAACGGCTTGCCCGGCTGCACGCCCGCTGCTGCCAGCGCATTCAGCGAGTAGCTGAACAGGCTGCCGTCGAAGTCCGCGCCCTGGCCGTCGGTATTGGTCGCACCGTCCGCGCTGAAGCCGCGATTGTTGTAGCTGTCGGCCGCGTTGATCGCCACCGGCACGCCGAACGACGGCGGCTGCTTTCGGCTGCCCCACTGCGACGGCGCGCTGCCCATCGTGAAGTGCAGCGTCGCGCCGTTGGCGATGTCGTCGTAGGCGACCCACGGAACATCGTGGGCGCGGCCATCGATCGACAGCGACTGCACATAGCTGGACGCGGGCGCGCCCTCCGCGCGAATCCGCCAGGTCCGGCCGTTGCCGAGCCGTACGTCGATCTGCGGGAACTGCGGACTGCCGATCGCCAGGCCCGCCACGCCGGGAGTCTGCGGATACAGGCCCAGCGCGCCCCAGACATACCAGCCCGACACGGCGCCGAGGTCGTCGTTGCCCGGCAGGCCGTCGGGGCCGGTGCCGAACGCGCTGGCCAGGATCTGCTGCACCACGCGCTGTGTGCCCGACGGCTGCGCGGCCCAGTTATAGAACCAGGGCACCTCGAAGGTCGGCTCGTTGCCCATGTAGAAGTTGGGCAGGCTCATGCCGGCATTGAGCACCGTGAAGAACTGGTCGAGCCGCGATGTCACCGCCGCATTGCCGCCCAGTTGCGCGAACAGGCCGGCGCCGTTGTACGGCACCATCCACGTGTACTGCTCGGCATTGCCCTCCACATAGTTGTCGCCGCTGCTCGGCGTCTCGGGAATCCATGCGCCGTTTGACTGGCGCGCCGCGATCAGCGGCGGCGTCAGCGTGGTGTTGAGCAGGTTCTGCCAGTAGGCCGAGCGGCTCAGCAGCATGCGCTGCGTGGCGGCATCGCCGAGCGCCCCGGCGAAGCGCGAGATCGCGAAATCGCTGCTCGTGTATTCGAGCGTGGACGAAGCCTGCCCCCACTCGCCGCCGGTGATGTAGCCGGTCTGCAGGTAGCTCGCGCGACCGCCGTTGGTGGTCACGTTGTTGCAGGCCGTGCCGGGGATGTTCGCCATCTTCACCATGTGCTGCAGCGCGGACCGCGTATCGAAGCGCCGCGCGCCGAACGCATAGGCATTCGAGACGATCAGCGAACCGGCGTCGCCCGGCATCACGCCGTCCTCGACGTTGTCGTTGACCCAGTGCGGAATCGCGCCGCATTGATCCGCGTCGTTGATCAGCGATTGAATCATGTCGCTGGTTTCGGACGGGTTGAGGATCGACTTCAGCTGGATCAGCGAGCGGTAGATGTCCCAGCCCGAGAAAGACGAGTATTGCGCGCGTTGGCCCTGGGCGACCTGATGCACGGTATTGTCGAAGCCGATGTACTGGCCGTTCACGTCGCTGAAGATGCTGGGTGCCCACAGCGCGTGATACAGCGCCGTATAGAACTTCTTCTTCGCGTCGAGCGTGCCACCCGCCACGCGGATGCTGTTGAGGCGGTCGTTCCAGACGCGATCGGCCTGCATGCGTACGCCCGCGAAATCCCAGCCGCGATTTTCCGCGTCGAGATTCGCTTTCGCGTTGGCGACGCTGACGTAGGAGATACCGATCTTCATCCTGACCGTCTGGCCCGAGCGGAAACCAAGCTGCGCCACGCCGTGCGAAATCGAGGCCGACGTGAAGGCCTGGTCGAAGGCGGCATAGAAGTAGACCGGTACGGGTACCGAGTTGCCGCAGAAGCCGCCACCGATCGTGCTGCCCGAGATGGCGCTGTCGGAAACCTGCGTGATGGCGCCGTTGGTCGAGGTCTTGGTGTTGGTGCGGGTCGCGTCGAGTACCAGCAGCGCGGGTTTGCCGGCCGGGTACGCGAACTGGCCGAAGCCGGTGCGCAGGGTGGCGGTCAGCTCCACCTTGATCTGCGAGTCGAGCAGCACGGAATAGTAGCCCGGTCTGGCCGTTTCGTTCGCATGACTGAAGGTCGGTGCGAGCTGGGTCGGGTCGGTGGTCGGCATGACCGGAAATTCGCCGTTGTTGCCGCTGCAGCCGGCGCCCGGCATGTGCGTCATGCTGAAGCCCTGGATCGAGTGGATGTCGTAGTAGTAGCCGGCGGGCGAATTCGGCTCCTGGCTGCTGTTCGGCGCCGGCGTGGTGTTGGTGTCGGGCGCCCACTGCACCATGCCAGACGGCAGGCCGGCGGCCGGTTCGACGCTGCCGGCCTGCCCGGCCGGTACCGGGTTCGGTGAATTGCTCGCGAGCGTGCCGATCAGCGGATCGACGTACTGTGTCAACGCCAGGCTGCGGTTGTCATCGAGCCGGGTCGTATCGGCCACGGCGTCGGACGGGCGTGCCGCCAGTACCGACGCCGCGGTTCCGTCGCTGCCGTCACCGCCTCCGCACCCGCTCAACGCGCACGCCGCGGCCAGGATCGCCGCGAGCGTCGTGAATCGAATCATGATCGCCCCCTCCGGTTTTCCATGCACTTTTTCTTCGGCAATCCAGTCGATTGAACCGTCGGTTCGTCACGGCTTGTTGCCGTCTTTCAGCGTCGTAACACTAGGATTTTGATGAATCCGTTGTCAACCGGATTTGGAGAGTTGTAATGTTTTTATTGGATTTACTAAACGAATCGAAACGCGACGAATCCCGGCGATGTCGTTTTGAAATCGCGCCGTAGCGGCGTGCGAGAGCGAGCGACGCACGCGGTGTCCGCGCGGTGTCAGATGAGGCAGCGGAAATCACCTGGAGATCGAATCGATGCATCTTGCGTTTGCGCCTGCCGTTCATCGATACCCGGCAAGGCGGTCCGCAAGCGTGCAGCCGTGAGTCACCCCGCAGGCTGAACCCGGCCGATCGTCGGAACGGGTTTGCCAGCCGCCGCACACGCGAGGTTCATGCTTCCGGGTGACTGCGCAGCGCCGGCGCACGACGCCTTTTCGCCCCAGGTCAGGCCCCCGGGCGTTGCGCCCGCACGCATTGCGCGAGCGCCCGCACCCCCGGCTCGATCCGCTCGAGCGGGATCGCGGAAAACCCCATCCGGAAGTATCGACGCGCATTGCTGTCGTCGTTCATGAAGAACACGCCGCCCGGCTCGATCAGAATGCCGGCCTCCTGCGCGTCTACTGCGAGCCGCGCCGCATCGAGCCACGGCGGCCCCTCGACCCAGCACGATGCGCCGCCCGTCACTCGCACGTACCGCGCTTCCGGCAGATGCGCATCGAGCGCGGCCATCAACGCCTGCGAGCGCTCGCTGTACGCATGCGCGAGCCGGCGCAGCAGCGCGTCGTGATGGCCGAGCGCGAGAAAGGTCGCGAACGCCCGCTGGATATACGCAACCGGATGGCGCACCATCAGCCGCCGCAGCGCGCGCAACTCGCGGATCAGCTCGCGCGGCCCGACCACGTAGCCGAGCCGCAGCCCCGGCGCGAACGTCTTCGACAGGCTGCCGACATAGATCACGCGGTCGGCCGTGTCGAGGCTCTTCAACGCCGGATGCGGCGTGCCCGAGAACGTGTTTTCGCTCTCGTAGTCGTCCTCGATGATCACGAAATCGTGCTGCTGCGCGTAATCGAGCAGCGCGCGGCGGCGTTCGATCGGCATCGTCGCGGTGGTCGGGCACTGGTGGCTCGGCGTCACGTACACGTAGTCGCAGCGCGCGAGCGTATCGCCGAGCGAGTCGGGTGCGATGCCGTGGCCGTCGACCGGCAGCGGCAGCAGCCGCGCGTTGCGGTTCTCGAAGATGTTGCGCGCGTCCGGATAGCCGGGGTTCTCGAAACCGACCGTCGTGTGCTTGCCGCACAGCAAGTCCGCGATCAGGTACAGCGCCTGCTGGCAGCCGTTCGTGACGACGATCTCGTCGGGCATCGCGAACACGCCGCGTCGCGGCAGCACGCGCGTGCGGATCTGCTGGATCAGCGATTCGTCGTCGCGTTCGATCAGGTCGGGCGCCCAGTTGCGGATCTCCATCACCGACAGCGCCTTCAGGCAGCATTCGCGCCAGTCGTTGGTCGGAAACAGCGACTGGTCGAACTGCCCGTAGATGAACGGAAATTCGTAGTGCTGCCAGTTCGCGGGCTTCACGATGTTGCGCTGCCTCGACGGCGGATGCGTGATGCGTTTCTCCCAGGCGGGGCGTCCGGGCACGTCGTCGCCACCGGCGGGCACGGTGCCGGCCCGGACCAACGCGAAGCCGGGCACGCCTTCGAGCATCTTCGGGTTCACGAAGTGTCCGCTGCGTTCGCGCGAGATCAGGTAGCCCTCCTCGACGAGCATCTGGTACGCGAGCACGACGGTGTTGCGTGCGACGCCGAGCTGGTCGGCGAGCTCGCGGCTCGACGGCAACGCGGCATCGGGGGCGAGCTGGCCGTCGAGGATCGCGGCCACGAGCATCCGCCGGATCTGGTCTTGCAGGCTCGACGCCGACGACCGCCGGAACTGCTGGGCCCATAAGGCGGTCGGGGTACGACTCGACATGCTTCCTCCTGTGATCGGTACGGGAAACGCGAGGCAGTGCACGTGGTGTGCACGTGGCCCGCGAGAGGCGCGGTGTCGCGAGAATACGCGCGTCGCGCCGCGGATGTGGACTCAATGAAATGTGTCGTCTGGCACTACTGCGCGCCGACGTGGCAAGACGATACTCAACTCGTCGCGCCCGGACGATCCGGATAACTCCCCGGTACGCGGACGCAGGAGGGCGTGCGCGCATCGCGTTCGCCTGCAGCGTGATGCAAAGGAGGGAGACGCGATGCACGTCGTCGTGTTCAGGGATCGCTGCGAGCGCGTGATCCGCATCGTGTTCGACGATGCACGTGCGACAGCAGTCGCGTATCGCGACGACGAGGCGATCGGAGGACTCGACCTCGACGACGACGGTGGCGATGCGGTGCGATCGCCGTCGCTCACGCGGCTATACGTCGAACCTGAGTACCGGCGCAGCGGCATCGCGCACACGCTGCTGGCGTGCGCGTCGCGCGAATTCGGGCAGCCGATTCGCATCGACGCCGGCGCGCGTGAATGGCCCGATACGCCGGCGTGGTCGACGCTGTGCTGCTGCCTCGAATACGAAGGATTGATCGTGGTGCGCCAGGCCGCGCTGCGGTAACCGAAAGCGTGGCCACGATCACGCTGCATCAAGACGGAGACGACATGAGCACGGTCCTGAAGCCGATTCCCGCATCCGACGTGCGGCACGAAGCGTTGCGCATCGACGGGCAGCGCGTGTGGCGCGACGCAGTGATCGACGTGCGCAACCCGTACGACGGCTCGCTGGTCGGCACCGTGCCGAAGGCGACGCTGGACGACGTGCGGCGCGCGTTCGCGACCGCACGTGCGTACCGGCCGACGCTCACGCGCCACGATCGCGCGGCGA
>NZ_JAUJQH010000026.1:0-114762 GCF_030482905.1 Burkholderia sp. AU45251
CTGGACGGCTGCCACCTTGAATTCCGCCGTGTACGATTGTTTCGGTACCTTGAACATCCCTGATCACCTTCCTTTCCGTCGAGTTTATACATGACTCGATGGAAGGCGAAATTTCAGGGGAAGCTCAGACCCCAACCCCGAAATACCAGGGGCTGCAAGTAATCAAATGAGGCAACCATGATTCAAGTCCAAGACCCCAAGACCACCGATATCCCAACTGCGGATTTTGTGCTCAGCCTAAGCCTGCCGGCCGGAACCGATCCAGCGATCGTTTCGTCTCTGAAACGAGGCTTGGAGGATCTGGTGGCAGCCGTGCTGACGACAACACCTTTCGAGGAAGTGGTTATCCAGCGGGCGGACGATCTTGCCGCCGCGATCACCGGACTGTCGGCGCCGGCCGCACCCCTGATCGAGGAACGCATTCGGCGTCAGGAGACCATGCGCGCGGTCTTTGCGCGAGGCGACTGGCTCACCGCAGAGCAGATCAATACGCTCCAGACCAAGTCCCCCGCTAACAAGGCGCAGCCGGCCAGCGACTGGAGGCGCCGCGGTCGCATTTTCAGCGTGTCCATCGGCGGCAAGGAATACTTTGCCGACTACCAATTCGACGCAACATGCCAGCCGCTGCCGATCATCAAGGAAATTCTGGAAGCACTCGGCCCCGTCGCCGACCCGTGGAAAATCGCTGCCTGGTTCCATTTCCGGAATGGATGGATCTCGGGCACCGGGGACCGTGAAGGTCAGCCAGTTGCCCCGATGGATGCACTCGATCGACGCGAAACCCTGATTAACGCAGCCAAGCAGATGCAGGGCACGCACATTGCCTAACGCGTCAAATAAACGAAAATCGGTTGTTGAGGGCCTGAACGATCATGTCGGTCAGTCCAATCGCCCCCTTTCTCCTCCTGATCTGCCCCTTGACGCGAATACGTCAGCCCTAGGGTTCGGATAACCGATTGATCGGCCGACAAGCTGCGCGACCATCTCCCGCTCCCATTGAAACGCCGCCATGAACCCACCGAGGTCGCCCACGATTCCATCCCAGATCGCGAGTCGAATCGGGTCGGTAATCGCCTCACGACTTGAGTCGAATAAGGCCCGCAATCGCTTAGCATCACGTTCGCCGGGCCGCGTACAAACGTCTGCGGAATTGCGCGACGAACCCAAATTTGGCCCGGAGATGCTGTCGTAGCCAAAAGTTCTGCGATAGATTTCGTATGCGATATCATGGACTTAAAATAGGGGTCATATAGTAAGTCAATGTAAATTGACATCGCAAATCAATGTAAAATCCTCGCTCCGCCAAGATAAATTTAGCGGTGTACTAAAAGATCAATCTCTTGGTCACCATTGATGATGGCACCGACATGGACGAAAGATGCGAGGAACCCGACAAGCTCGCAGCGCAGTTTGCACGGGTGTACGAGGACTATCTGACCTTGTGCCGAACAATCCTGTATTCCTGATATAGTGGTGACAGGCTGTCGTCGCCTGCCGCACGCGCCCTTCGGGGCATGACGAAGACGATGTCTCACCGCACCTACCCCATTCCATAGTCCTTGTTTTCGATGGGCGGTCCGCAAAGCGTGCACCGGATTTGCCGCCCAGGAGAAAGCAATGGATACGCAGCAGTTGAAGCTGCTGGCCGGGCTCGTCCGCGGCCTTTTGCAGCCCGCTCACCCCTCCCTCGGCCATGGCCAGGCGCTCGATCTGATCGCAGCGCTGCCCGGGCTTCGTAACTGGCCCGAGGTGATGGCGTTCCCCGAGCGCGTCGCCGCGGCCGAGCTGGACACCACCTCGACCGGCCGCCTGGCGTTCCGCCTGAAGAAGCGCTTCGCGGTCGACTTGTCGCCGCAGGAGTTGCTCGTCGCCCTATCGCCGCCCGGTGCAGTCGTCGCCCGCAGTGCCCCACAGATCTGGCCGACGGGCCCCGTCCCAGGCGTCTACGTCACGACCTCCTCGGACGCGATCGACGCCCTGCTGGAAGCGTACGAGGACGCGACCGACGGCGCGCTGGTTTATGCCGAACGCGCCGGCAACGGATGGTCCGGTAGCATCGACCTGGGCGACTACGGGTTGTGGTCGTCGGGCCTCGATCGGGTGCCCAGTGGCACGCTGCTGGTCGTCGGGCCGCTAAAGCTCGACCAGCAGTCGTGGAACGACGCGGGCGAGCGCCTCGAAATGGCCTGCAACCATGCCCTGAACTCCGGGCATCGCATCGCGGTGCTTCTCGACACCCCGACGCCGGACAACATCAACGAGGACGTCCAGTTGATCGTGACGTCACGCCACAACCACACGGACCACGACACCGCACTGATCGGCGTCGTCACCGACGCAGGAGAACTCGAAGCGGTCACGCCGTTCGCCCGGCCATGGCCACGTATCGAGCTGGTGCCCACCGTCGCCACGACGGACGCGTTCCCGGCCTCGGTGGTTGGTCCGCTGCGCGACGCCCTAGCGGGCAAGACGAGCGGCCTTGTGCTGTTCGGCTCGGGCGCCATCGAGGACCACGCCGCGATCCATCTGGTGGCGGCATCGCTCGCCCTGACCGAGCACGCCGGCCCCGCTGTCCGTGTCATGCCCCGGCACCGCTCCACCCCGCCGAAGGACTGGAACGTGCCTGAAGCCATCCGGGCGTTGCCGTACCTGCCGTCGATCGAGAGCGCCTACGCCCAAGGGTATCGCCGAGTCGTCTACACCCCGAGCTACACCCATTCGGACCGGCTGCTTGAGGCCAGCAAGGACATGTTGCTCATCAGCGGAGCCTACGGCAGCGACCTGTCGCAGGTATTCATGGCCTCCGCCCGTTACGGCAGTGCGAAGGAAGAGGAAAGCCTACTGACCCGCATCATCGCGATCGCGGCCACCGTCGACATCCCGACGAGCAGCGGCACCGCCTCGGTCGCCGACCTCTACATCGCCAGCGGGCACGACGTCGGGGCGATCAAGCGGTCCACGGACGTCGACGAGTTCCTGACCGGCCACCGCCTAGTGCGTTGGGAGGACGAGTTGACCCGCCTGCTTGACGCCGGCGCGGTCACGCACGAGGCCGTGAAAGAGGCGTTCCCGCGCAGCCATGGGATCGAGATCTTCCTGACCGAACATAAGGCCCAGCGCTCGTGCCAGACCGCGTAAGCGCATGCGCGCCCGGTGTCGTGCATGGCGCCGGGCGCAACGTTTCGAACACATGCAATCGGGAGACCGCCATGGACGTGGCCTGGTTTCTGAACCAACGACTGGATTTCATCCTGCAGCTTTACGCCCGGTCGTCGGCGCCCTTCGTCGAGCGCCAGACCAAGATCGAGAACGAGGAAGAGCCGTTTGTGCCGCCGTACTCGGAGGACCCGGAAGCATTCGTTCAACCTGTCCCATCACGTCGCAACGGTCATCGCACACATCTGCAGACTGGATAGCGCGGTGCCGCAAGGCGCACCGACCACCGACATCACCGTTCCGTTCCAACCTTGTGTGCCGGTGGGGCTATCTCGCCCGCGCGACGTGCGCCGGGACGACCTAAGCTTCACTCCTTCGCGGTAAGCCGGAAAAAGCCACGCTGTTTCCGTTGCCCTTCCTCGAGAAAACCTCTTCGTGCGAGCTGGATGCAAGCACGATTCACATCCCATGGCACTTCTTCCAATGCCTCGGCTAGTGTTGTGAAGTGCTGCCAATCATCCGTACACACGGGTAGCACACGCCGGCGCAATTCGATCTCGTCTTCGACAACAACCTCTTCGCCATCGTCTGAGCCGTCGCACCAAAGGATAGTGTGATGCCAGATGACGAAGTGGCTCTTGCAACCCGTGTCGCGCCAAACCGACGGAAACACTGACAGCTGATTGCGCTTTCGGTAGTGGCGCCATGCTTTGTCTGTACGCGGATCAAGATTGATCGTGAGCGTTTCGCCACAACCATCGGGGCATGCTAGTACCAATGAACGAGGCACGCCCCGGTCCACAAGCACGAAATCTCCCGGCCTTTCCAGTAACGCGTCTGCCGCATGCCGGTGCGTGACGGTCCCACGGTCGCGAACTCGTAGTGCCTTAGTCACAATGCCTCTTCCTTATAATTTCTTCGATAAGCTTCGCGCCGAGTTCCAACGCGACGACACGACGGCCCCTGTCTGCATTGGATGCCGCCTGAAATTTGCACCAACGCCACATCGCCACAACCAGTGCAATCGGATACTCGAAACTATCGCTCTGCTCGTAAATACCGAATGCCCTGATACGCTGGAGACACCCAAAAAGCCATGAGTCCGGTTTCGGCTCGAGTTCTGCGTGGGCGCAGCTGCTCAATATCGCGTCTAGAGTGTAGTACGGAGCTATTTCATTCTTCCATTCTGACTGATCAAAGACATCTGGTCCGTCCTCGGAACCTCGATAAGTAAAGACGAGGGCAACTTCGAGCATCGCGACGTCAAAGCAGAGCGGTGCGCCCATTCCCACTTCGGTATCTCCCTTGACGGCACCGAGGTCAATCAGGATTGCGTCATCTCCTCGTACCCGCACGTTATCGCCATGCAGGTCGCCATGTATTGTCGCGACACGATGCGGAAATTTAATATTCTTTAAAGACTGCCACAACGCCAACGGGTCGATCTGCTCTCGTTGGATGGGTTCCGAGTCAAGATACTCATGCTGAATCTCTTGAGGGGAGATCATCTTCAACCGCTCTGCAGCAGTGACGAGCGGCTCATCTGGCATGATGGTCTGTCTTGCCCGATCCCGCCATCGATGCAGCGTCCGGTTGAAGAGGTTCGAAATAGCAGCCTCGGCGCGCCCAGCGCGCGCCGCGTCAAGCAGGGACTCTGACTTGTCCACGAAATCGGCAACATACACGGCCTTGTGGAACCCTTCGACGAATCTTTCAAGGTTTGGTCGCAATTCAAACGGGACAAACGGAGAGACCACCTCCATTGCGCGAACCTCTTTGCCCAGCAGTTCGCGCTTGTTGATTTTCACAAGTCGAGGCTGCGTCCAGTGGGCAACCGAGCTCTCGGCTTCGAGGCGCTTCTCGTACGCCATGAACACCTTCGAACCGGAGAAACCTGGAGCGATCTTGCGCAAGTGTATTTCCTGCGCCTTTGGGAACGCCCGGTCGACAAGGCGCCGCTCTTCCTCCGTCAGTTTTTCCTCCGGGCCGATCTCCTTAATGTGGCAGCCCGTCCACTTCGGTCCACGTTCGAACCGAACGATATGGTCAAAATGTATCCCTTTGAGGTTGGGCGCGAAGCGAACCTCTCTGTCCCACGGATAAACGGGGCTCACCTGCATGAGAGTCTGTTCGCGAATCCGCAGTCTTTCCGTCCGGTCCTCCGCCAGGAACACAATGCGGATGCCGTGATCGATGAACCTCGGAATCAGCTTGCAGAGCGCCGCAATTTCGTTCGAATCTGTTGACAGCTGGTTGACGACGACGACAGATGTCGTGCCAAGCAACGGGTCTTTAACAGACTCGTGCGGTGGGTTCTCCATAATCTGGAGGCCGCGGATTTCGAGCTTTTCCCGCGTGCCAGGCAGTGGCGCAACGCCATACCAGATGAGGTTGGTTGCAGCGCTCACTGGTCCTCCGAAGGAAGAAAGGTCAGACGACGCGAGTCGCCCGCACCAACAACACCATCTGGGCCGCAGACGCCACAATCCAGTTGCGGTGAGGTCCTCAGCAGTCGGACGGTGCCGGTTACCGCGTCGTATGACTGCCACCGCGCGCGCGCGGGAACTGCAGTGAATGCGCCGAGAAGCATCGTCACGGCCAATGACACGATCGCGCTGTTCAGTGATATAACCGCGGGCTGTTTCACGCCACCCTCGTTGAAATACGGATCAGCGGCGCGCTGTGCATCCGTCATCAGCTCTTCGCGGATACGTCGCGAGTCGAGTGCGTTGCTGCACACGAGGCAAGGCAACCCGGGCGCGAGCATTTGCGTGCGCCCAGTCATCGCCCGGATCTTGCCGTCGTGTGCGTTGATGCCAACACCAATGTCAATGGCAGGCACCAGGTATTGATAGGAAAACTCGGAAACAAATGCCCGGCTCGAATGGGAATCGGTACAAATGAAGATGCAGTCGGTTTTTCGCAGCAGCCCCGACGCCTCGCTGGAGATAACTGAGCCGATATAAGAGCTGACGCACGCTTTGGGATTGATGTGTTCTATCATCTGCGCCGCCACATCGACCTTTTTGCGGCCCACCGACTGCTCCATGGTTCCAACCACGCGATTCAGATTGGTTTTCTCGACCACGTCAGAATCGACGAGCACGAAGGAGCCCACGCCAAGATGCGCCAGTTGCTGCGCGGCAACTGACCCGGTCCCGCCGAGGCCGACAATTGCGACTGTCATAGAACTGAGAATCGCCTGGCCTTCCTCGCCGAATGCTCGCATCTGGCGGTCATAGCGTTCGTCCTGCTGAATTTCACCCGCACGGCCAGGGAGCAGCACCTCCGCGCCGACGATGCGGACATTGACGCGGTCGGCTGCGCCAAACGTCCGTGCGATAACGTGGCCGTCGCAAAGCACAACTGAAAAGCACTCATGCGCTGGGTTACGATCGCACATGAACCCCTGTAGACCGGCTTCGGTCTCGTCATCGACGGGGGAAAAATCGTTGTAGCCTGACGGATGAGTATGCAAAAGCGCGAGCGAAAATCCCCTCTCACGTGCACGCCTCGTCACGCGCGTGAGGAATTGCGGCGCAAAGGTGATCTCGCTAGCCGAGGCGTGCAAACAGTCCTCGGGCTGAGCGAGTTCGACCTCTCTAACCAGGTAGCGGTCCCCGTCGAAGTCACGCGTCAGATAGAGGACCGCTCCGCGCTCGACAGCAGCGCCCAGAGACTCATTGAGATAATGAAGTGTCGGTGCACTGATGACGAGTTCGCTCATTGCACCGCCTTAAAGCGATTGAGGATAACGTTCACGTACGTCGTCAGCGAGCACTTCGACGCGTTCCATGACTGATTGACGTGCCACGAAAACCACAATGTGTTCGCGTCCGGTTGGCCCGGCATCGTTTGCCCGATGTTCGCGTTCTGCGGCATCGCACCGTTCTTCAGGCGCAGCGAGCTGTCGGCCCAGAAGCAGTCCGGTGGCGCATACGGGTAGCCATTCGGAACGATGAATCGCACTTCTGTGCAAACCTGCGACCAGCCGTCGGGCAAAGGCACCTGCGGAATTCGCACCAGGAACATGCCCCCGCCCACCGACGTGAGCGTTGCCGCGGGGTACGCCCTTTGCAGGTCGGCGAATTGTTCGTCGACGCTCTTCATGCGTCACCAAATGTTGCGGGGGGGACGATGGCAAAGTGCGCCGGGGTTGCACGCCCTTTGAACTCAACCACGGTTGCCGGGTGAATCACCTCATCCGGCTCAGAACCCTCGCCCTCGAGCACAAGCGAATTCGTCGGATCCCAACCCGGAATCATCGCGGTGATCTGAGCCCCGGTCAGACGTTCGTGTTCGGTCTTGTACTCGACGCCGTCGACAAAGAAGATATAGAGCGATGGCGGCGGGCGCTTGTGCGTGCGCAGGTGTTCGATACCTTGCTTGCCCAGCTGAAAGACATCGCTCGACTTCAGCACTTCATTGCCGGCTTCGTCGCGAATCCACACCAAGTCATTGTCTTCCGACACGTTGGCGAGAGAGCGGATCTGGTCGACGCGAATCGTTTGTTCGCCCCAAAAGACCGAATGCTCGTTCACCGTGAATTCGAACGCTTCGCCGCCTTCGAACGCGAAAAATTCGGCGTGCCCGTCGCCGACATTCAGAACGTCGTCCGATGCCACCACGCGCGACCCGAACTTGGTCCGCTGGATCAGCAGGTAGTCGTCAGCCGGCTCATACCCGGCGTCCGCCAAAATCTGCGCGCTGGTCGGCGTCGGGTCATTGACGGTCGC
The DNA here is from genome assembly GCF_030482905.1 of Burkholderia sp. AU45251. Classification (NCBI taxonomy): domain Bacteria; kingdom Pseudomonadati; phylum Pseudomonadota; class Betaproteobacteria; order Burkholderiales; family Burkholderiaceae; genus Burkholderia; species Burkholderia sp. AU45251. The sequence continues at coordinate 7,893 of NZ_JAUJQH010000026.1, forward strand.
CGATTTCCCATTAATCAGATACTTAAAATCTTGATTTGCTTCAGCCATGTTGGTCACCTCGGATATGGAATGGCTACGCCCCCGTCTACCCCGTACCACCCATGCTGCCAGCACAGGTTTTACCCTACAGCGGACTTCGACAGGTACAATTTCATGATACAGCAAATAAACACGATGGATCAAGTTTCTTTACGTATCGAGGAATGGCATGAGCGAAGCATCTCCCAAGAAGCGCTGGGGAATCGAACAACGCCTTGAATTTATTGACTTTACGGCGTACTGGCAGGGTTCGATAAATAGGTCTCATATCGTCGACCACTTCGGTGTGTCGGCTCAGCAGGCGTCGAATGATCTGACCGCGTACCAAAAAGCCGCCCCCGAAAACCTACGTTACGACCTCAGATCCAAGCGCTACCTCGCCACCGAAAGCTTTCATTGCGCCTTCATAAAGCCAGACGCCGAACGCTATCTCGCGCAGTTGGGTGCATTGACGGCGAACACCGTAGACAAGGAGGAAACGTGGTTAGGTGATGCCCCGGTCACGGCCTCGTTACCCATACCGTCTCGACGCGTTGACGCACCTTTGCTGCGGGCCGTGCTGAAAGCGATCCGGACGAATCAATCTCTCGAGATCGAATATCAGTCGCTCAGCAGCGCTGGCCCGACCGCCGTCTGGCGTCGCATTACGCCGCACGCATTTGCATCTGACGGATTCAGGTGGCACATGCGAGCGTTTTGCCACCGCGACAATCGGTTCAAGGATTTCCTGCTGTCTCGATGCCGTGATGCGCGTGACGAGCAGGCCCCAGGCGCGGACGCCGCCGACGACAAGTTGTGGCACACAAACTTTGCTGTTGAACTCGTGCCGAACCCTCGTCTGACTGAGTGGGAGCAGAAAGCAATCGAGCTCGACTACGGAATGTTCAACGGGCGCGTGGTTCTGCAGGTACGCATGGCGATGCTCTATTACTTCGACAAACGAATGCGAAACGAATTTGCGCTACGAGGACCAATCACGTTGACTGATGACCCTAAACAAACGCCAGTTGTCATTGCAAATTTTGAAGAATATGAAAAGGCGAAAGCTTCAGTCGGTGCATAGCGGCATCGAATAAGCTCGCCTCTTCGGTTCCAAACTCGCGCGCTTCGCGCTCGTCGACCACACCGACTAGCCATCGGTAAGCACTGACGACCTAATTGGGTACCTGGATGGCACTCAATCTACCGAAGGCGCGCACCAAGACTGGTTAAAGCACCATGCCAAGACCGATACGACTGAGCGACGCGTCCTGCGGTGGATGCGCCATCGAGCTGCTTGCGATAAATACTCTTATCGCATGCAGTCTGCACGCGACCTAAACTGTTCCCATGAGAACCGCTCCCGTCCCGCGCGCGCGGACGGGGAACGGACCGTCCGCCGGGCCGCCCGCTGCCCCGCCCGACCTCCCCAGCCTGGCCGCGCTGGCGGCGCTGCGCGCCTGGCATGAAGGCCTCACCGCCCGTGCCGCAGTCACGCGCTATCTGCCGGACCGCCAGGCCAACGGCCAGTCGTCGCGCGGGATCCTGGGTCGCATCCGCCGCCAGCTCGTCGCGTGCGCGACGGCCCGCCAGCGCGATGACCTGATTTCGCTGTTCACGCACCCGGCCGCGGACCGCATCCGCCATGCGGCGCAGGTCGTCGTCGCACTCGATGCGCTGCGCGCCACCCCGATCCCCGTGCCGCAGCCGGCCGACCCGGTGAACCGGTGGCTGCCGCCACGCATCGCACGCGCGCTCGCCGCCGCGCGCATCAACTCGCTCGCCGCGCTGCTGGTGCACCGGGCCCACCGCAAGCGCTGGTGGCAGAAAATTGCGGGACTGGGGCGCCAGGGCGCGCAAAGCATCGAAGCGTTCCTCGCAGCCCATCCCGAGTTGCTCCAGCGCGCCGCCACGCTGATTCCCCATGAGGCCTCGGACAGCCGGTTAGTCCCGCTGTGGTCCCTTGTATCCCTGCCCGCCGCGCTCGATGGCTCGCAGGGGCGCTTCCGTGCCCCGCACGACACGTGCGGCCTCGCCGCAACCAATGACTACCAGGCGATCGAAGCGTGGCTGGCGCTGCATGAGTCGGCGCACACTGTGCGTGCCTATCGGCGCGAGGCCGAGCGGCTGCTGCTTTGGGCGATCGTGGAACGGCGCGCCCCCCTCTCGTCGCTCACCACCGACGATGCGATCGCCTATCGTGCTTTCCTGCGGCATCCAACGCCCGCCGCGCGCTGGACCGGACCGCCGCGCCCACGCGCCACGCCCGCCTGGCGCCCGTTCGCGGGACACCTGACGGCACGGTCAGCGGCCTATGCGCTGGCGGTCCTGCGCGCGCTCTTCGGGTGGCTGGTGAGCCAGCACTACGTCGTGCTCAATCCGTTTGCGGGCGTGACGGTGCGTGGTGGCGCAACGCGTGCGCCGTTCGATACCGGGCGGGCGTTGACCGGCCGCGAGTGGAAGATCGTGCGGGCCGCCGCCGACCCGCTCGAGCGGACCGGCTGGACCGCACCGGCGGCAGAGCGGCTGCGATTCGTGCTGGATTTCGGCTACGCGACCGGATTGCGTGCGCAGGAACTGGTGGCCGCGACGCTGGGCGACATCACGGCCGATGCCCGGGGCATGTTGTGGCTGGAGGTGACCGGCAAAGGGGCGAAGCCCGGGCGCGTGGCGCTACCGCCGCTTGCGCGCGATGCCTTGCGGCGCACGCTGAAGGCGCGGGGCCTGCCGGTCAGGCGCACCCGCTGGCAGCCGGCCATGCCGTTGGTGGCCGCCCTCAGTGGCGAGCATCGTTCAACAAACCGTGCCGGCACCGGCATCAGTGCGCCGCGGTTGCGGCAGGTGTTGGGTGAGTTTTTCCGTGAAGCGGCGCAGCGCGTGGCCGCGCGCCATCCGGCGCTCGCCGAGAAGCTGCGGCGCGCCAGCCCCCACTGGCTGCGTCATACGCACGCCACGCACGCGCTGGACGCCGGCGTGGAACTGGTCGTCGTGCGTGACAATTTGCGCCACGCGTCGGTGGCAACCACGTCGACCTATCTCCATGGGGAAGAGGCGAAACGCGCGCGCCAAGTCGGCGCAGCCTTCCGGCATCCGCCGTGCCGATCGCATCGCCAGAACCATCCCCGCCCGGCCCGGTAGCCGTACGGGTCGTCCGGAACAGGGTGACGGCAAAACAGCCCCGGCACAAGAGACAGTGCTGGGCTCGGTCTACGTTAGAGGGTGTTAGGCACTTTCCGCGAAACCTGGTACCCTGGCGGAATGAAAAATCGCAGACCGTACCCAACGGATGTGTCGGATGAAGAGTGGTACTTCGCCGCTCCGTATCTGACCTTGATGACCAAAGACGCACCGCAGCGCCGTTACGAACTGCGCGAGATGTTCAACGCGCTGCGCTGGATCGTACGCGCGGGCGCGCCGTGGCGTTTGTTGCCCAATGACTTCCCCCCCTGGGAACTGGTCTACCAGCAGACGCAACGCTGGATTCAGGCGGGCTGCTTCGAGGCCATGGTGAGCGATTTGCGTTCGATCATCCGGGTCGCCCAGGACCGCCGTGGTCAACCCAGTGCGGTCATCCTCGATGGCCGTACGCTGCAGTCGACGTGCGAAAGCGGCGCACGCGCAGGGTACGACGGATACAAACGCAAGAAAGGCAGCAAGGTACATATGGCGGTGGACACGTTGGGGCAGCTTCTCGCGGTGCATGTGACGCCAGCCAACGAGCAGGAACGCGCACAGGTTGGTGAACTGGCGCGTCAGGTTCAGCAGGCCACGGGCCAGACAGTCAAGGTGGCGTTCGCGGATCAGGGATATACCGGCGAAGAGCCCGCACAGGCAGCACTTGACGAGGGGATCGAACTTCAGGTCATCAAGTTGCCAGAGGCGAAAAAAGGCTTCGTGCTGTTGCCGCGCCGCTGGGTGGTCGAGCGCAGCTTCGGCTGGCTCAACCGCTTCCGCCGACTGGCAAGAGACTATGAGCGATTGCCCGAAACTCTGGCCGGCTTGCACTTCGTCGTATTCTCCGTGCTTATGCTGGTTCACTTTGCAACCCTTAGCAAAAGTGCCTAACACCCTCTTAGACAAGTCGTTCAAGGCGTCGTTAATCTCGGACATGGGTCGCGGGTGAATCTGCACGGAGAGATCCCTTTGCTCACTCCTTTGCATCAGTTGCAGCAAGGAGGTCATTTCCTCCAGGGAGCCAACATATGAACCTCTAAGCGTGATGTTACGCATCGGCAGCAAAGCCGTGGAAAGGCTCAGTGCTCCGCCGAACAAGCCGACCACGACGACCGTCCCACCACGAGACACCGCTTTAATGGCCATATCCACGGTCGCACCACTGCCGACGAAATCGACGACGGCCCGGATGCCGTTGGAAGTCGATCCGCGCAGTGCGGCAATGGCGTCAGGCTCTCGCGTATTCAGCACCATGTCGGCGCCTGCCTGCTTCGCTTCGTTCAGTTTTGTGTCGTCGATGTCCGCCACGGCGATTCGAGCGCTTGTCAGCGCCCTCGCCAGAGCAATTGCAGCCAAACCAAGCCCGCCGGCGCCAATCAAAACCAGCGTGTCCTCGGCGAGCAATGGTGGAAGCTTGAGCAGCGCGCTATAAGCAGTCAGACCAGAGCACGCACATGTCGCAGCGACCCAGGGATTGAGGCTCCCGTAGTCCAGCAGGTATCGCTGGTGCGGCACCATCACGTAGTCCGAATAGCCGCCGGGCTTGCGCGTGCCTAGCGCGCGGCCATTCTCGCAGTCGACTTCGCGTCCCGCGCGGCAGTTGAAGCATTCACCGCAACTGTGCCACGGATAGACAACGCAGCGCGTACCTACAGCTATATCTGCTTCTTCGCCAACGGCGTCGACCACACCTACAATTTCGTGCCCCATCGTGAAGGGCAGTTTCACGCCAACACTTTCAAACGAAACGCGTTGACCGTTTCCCAGATCGAGCGCGCCATGTTGAATGTGAAGATCGCTGTGACAGACACCACATGCCTCGATCTTCACGCGAACCTGGTTGCCAAGGGGGATGGGCGTATCCCGAACGACGAGCTGGAGTGGCTTTCCCCATTCGGTAATGTCGTAGCTTTGCATGCTCTGCTCTCAGAGTGCCGATGAAGCAGGGAGAGTTCCGCCCTGCTCGTTCGCAATCATGGCGTCGAGCATGCGTCGCACTTTAAGGAGCGTGCCGTCTGCGGCAATTGCAATCATGGGCGAGTCGGGTGCATCCGTGAGCACCTTTTGCTGTGCTTCGATGATTTGCCTGTCTTCATCGAAGGCAGACTCGACCTGGGCAGCCAGTTGCCCCGTCAAGTCCGAAACCTTGGACGCGAAATTGTTGTGAGCAGTCGACCAGAAGTAGTGAGCGGTGTTTTCCGTCTCGGGTGTCAGTGCGATAAACGTATGCACTTTGATCGTCGAAGGTCCGCTGCTTCCGTAACCCTCGCCAACGGGCGCAATCACGGAATCTTGCACAAAGAGGTTGCCTCTTATGTGCCAGACGTAATAGTTGAAGCGATCAACGATCTCTGGCAGTTGGCCAAGTTCTCGCGCAAAGGTCGGTGCACCGCTATTCAAGGTCGTGAAGCGCACCGACACTGATTCTTCAGAAAATTGCGTCTCGGGACGGACACTTCCTTGCCTGCGTGTACCGATGGACTTCCCGTGAACGAAGCCCAGATGCGAGAAATCGAGCAGGTTGTCGGCAATGAGTTGAGCACTTGAGGAATAGTGCAGATAAAGCCCTTCTTTGATTGACCAGCCTTCCTTGCTGGTCCAATGCAAACGCTGGATGTCTTCCGGTTTCGCTGCGGCGGGATCCCCCATCCAGATCCACACCAGGTTGTCACGTACCTCTACGGGATACGCTCGAACCCGCAGTTTGTCCGACAGACGCTCCTGGCCCGGCACCTCTATGCAGCGGCCGTGACAATCGAATAGCAGGCCATGGTACATGCATCGGAGGGCATCGCCCTCCTGCTCACCCTTCGATAAAGGCGCTGCACGATGGCAGCAACGATTCTCGAGCGCGGTAAGCATGCCGCTCTCAAGGCGGTAGAACACGATGTCGTCGCCCAACAGCTTTCGTGCAGTGAGCGCGCCCTGCTTGAATTCGCTATCCCATCCGGCAACGTACCAGGCGTTTCTCAGATACATAGGTTGTCTCCTGTTTCTGGTGGTGCTCCAACGCGGTGGGGGCTACCGCGACACCGGGCACACGTGTCTTCATGTCAACCCACTGTATCTGTCGAAATAACGGACGTCTGCTACCCGCGCGGGGGACAAACCCATCAGTCACTCTCGGTGATTACCCTCTCCCTGCGGCTCTGAGGGCCCGATGCACACCGCGTGGGAACAATATCTGGCGAAACCCGAGCGGACTGCGCCCCGATCGATCCCACTCGCGTGCACGCCCGTTCGAATTGCCGGCGGAACGCAAGCGACAGGCGCAGGATTCGACGGGCACGAGAAGGGCATAGTCGCGTTGCACGACTACCGTAGTTGAAGAAACGTCAGAATGAGGCTCATTCCCCGCCATAACGAGCCGCAGTATCGAACGGACGACGGATTTTCTCGCCGATCCGGCGAGTGACCGCAGCCAGCGCGTTATCCCCCTCCTGGCGGCTGTAGGTATCGTCGCGGACCTTGAAGCGGTCAACGTCGACGAATAACGGTGAGAAATCAGAGTCACAAGTACCAGGGGCAAATGCGGGTACTGTTTTATTCATAGGAAACCCGTGCGCCCCGGTGCCGTCACGCAATCAAGTCTTCCGTTTGAGCACGATCGGCTTTCCACCCATTGCCTGCTTCGTCATCCATGCCGCGAGCGCGGAGTCCAAGTAGTCCGCGTGCCCCGGAAACCACTCAAAAAGATGCATGCCGATATCGCGAACCAGTTCGGCGCCGGCCCGCCCCTCCCCGACCGCGGCCTTGACCTCGCCAACCGATTTCAGGACGGCGGCATGTTCCTCGATGTGGCAATCGCGCGGAGGAAAGTTCGTCGAGCGCATCCATTCGTCCTCCTGGTCGAAATGGCTGATCGCATGCTTTTCGAATTCCTCGATTGCGGACGCGGCGGTCGCGTCGGTGCAGATCACCAGTTGCAGCGCGACCTTATAGAACTCCTTGTGCACGTCGTCCATCTGCGTGAAGCCCAACAGGCGCGCGTCCGACCATACGAGACTATTGTCGTCGGCCTGCACCGGAGCGTGAACGTCCCTTGTCGGGCGCGTCCGCGTCGAAGTTCGGTCCGTCATGTTGAATCACTCCTGCGGTATCGGGCGTCGCGCCGTCGAGTGCAACGGCGCGGGCTTCCCATCTCATGTCGTGTGTATGTCTTGCCGCCCCCGTCGTCCGGCTTCTTGCCGGCGGCATGACCCGAAAAGAATATCAGGCTGTAAAGCATGATGGGAGAGACCGCGAGCGCGCATGAACCCCGCGCAGCGGCCGAGGCTCACATTTCAATTTGCGCGCTCGACAGCAATTCGTAGGTGAGACGAATATGCGCCTCCAGCGCGAGTGCAGCGCGGGCTTCCCGACGCGCTACGGCAGCCTCGAAAATCAATGCATGTTCTTCATGCACGTTCCGGGACGCGGATCGGTTTGCCCCGACGCGAATGGCGACATGGCGATAGCGTTCTCCGTGGCGGTAAAGGAGCGTCAGCAGATGCTGGCTCCACGGCGAGTGGTGCGCCGCGATCAGCGCTTCGTGAAAGCGCCTGTTCGCCTGTTCCCAACCGGCGGCGTCTGCCGCAGGGTTGCGGGCCTCTGCGACGCTGAGGCTATCGAACGCCGCACGCAACCGCGCTTCCCATTGTGCATCGCCGCAGCGAATGGACAGGCGAAGCGCTTCGGTTTCGAGCCGCACGCGCGTATCGGTCAGGTCCTGCAAGTCGGCCAGTGAAATCGCGGTGACGCGGTATCCCCGCTGGCCCTCAACCGTGACGAGCGCATCGAACACCAGCAGCGCCATCGCCTCCCGCAGAGTGCCGGCGCCGACTTCATAGCGGTCCTTGAGATGTTCGACGCGCAGGCGCTCGCCCGGACCGATTCGACCTTCAACGATATCCTGCCGCAAGTGCAGATACGCGCGCTCGCTCAACGTGCGCGGTGCGGGCGCCGGGGGCAGAGAATCATCTGCCACGCGGGCGTCGACGCGTTTGGTCGGTGTCATGCTTCGCTGCCTTTGTCGTTCGGCGATTGAAATAACGGGCCGCTTCCGGCACTTCGGACCGGATGCCGCGCCTGACGCCTCGCAGCCATCGCGCTCGGCGACAACAGCGGGATACCGGCTGCCCTGCGAACCCACGCCGTGTCGCCATCGCGAATGCGCGCGGTACGCCCCTTGGCCTCGGTCGGCTCTCTCAATCTCGATATTCTGCTCGATCACCCAGGATCAGGCAAGCACCAGCGAGCCCCTGCCCACCACTTCGATCATTTGATGCAGTTCGCGCATCCTCACGCATAAACCATATCGTCAAAGCCCGCTGTCGCGTGCGCCATAAACAGCCGACCGGGGTTAGCGAAACCCAGTGCGCACGCGAGAATCCTCATGGTTTTCCCTGTAAATATCGAGATTTTTGCGATCAGCGTGCAGAGCTGGTATGGCTTCTGCAACGCACCTGTTGCGAACACGCGCGCTCCTCTGCTGCTCCGGTGGCGCCGCCGCTTCGCTAATCCCGAAAAAGACAAGGAGACATTCGTGAAAGGCAACTACGTTGGCACAACCGTGGCGCTATGCGCTGCGGCGTGCGCAACACCGGCAGCAGCAACGGACGTGTTCAACCTGGAAGGCTACGGCCCGGTTTCCCGCGCGATGGGCGGGACGAGCGCGTCCTTCGACATCGGCCCCGCCGCGATGATGGCGAATCCCGCAACGCTCGGCCTGATGCCCGACGGGAAACACCTGTATCTCGGGTTCGACGTGGTGACCACCGACATCAAGGCGACCAACACGGCAACCGGTGAGACGGCCCGATCCGGCAATCGCGGCAACAACAACGGGCCGTACTTCGCACCGGAGGCCGCATTCGTCTACCGGCACGGAAACTACGCGGTCGGCACCGGCGTCTTTGCGGAGGGCGGCCTCGGCACGCAATACGGCGGCAGCAGCTTTCTGTCGCGCACCTCCAACGGCATCGACACCGGACTCGACCAGTATTCCCGTCTATTGGTATTACGCATTCCGTTCGCGTTCTAGTACCGCGTGACGGACAAACTGACGGTCGGCGCCTCGCTCGATGCGGTCTGGACGTCGCTCAATCTCGGCATGCTGCTCGACGTCACTCAGATCGGCACACTCGCCAGCCAGCACCGCGTATCCGGCTCGCTGGTGCCCACGTTGCTGTCGGTGCCGGGCCTGTCGGGCGGCTACGTGGGTTTCTCGCGCAGCGCACCCATCGGTGGCGGCGCCGATGCGTGGGGTATCGGCGGAAAACTGGGACTGACCTACGACGTAACGCCCGATACGCGGATCGGGCTGGCCTACAACGCGAAGACGCGGGTTGGCGACCTTCGCGGCCAGGCAACGTTGACGGCCGTCAGCGCCGTCGCAGGCAACATACCGCTGAGCGGCGAAGTCAGGGTACGGAATTTCCAGATGCCTGCGCAGTTCACCGTCGGCATCAGCCACCGATTCAACGAGCAACTGACCGTCTCGGCGGAGTACCAGCGCGTGTTCTGGTCGAGCACGATGCGCGACATCAATGTGAGCTTCGTGCGTGCGGGCGGGAATCTCGAACTATCGCTTCCGCAGAACTACCGTGACATCAACGTGTTCGGCGTTGGCATCGCGTACCGCTTCAATTCCGCGTGGACGGTGCGCGGCGGATTCCACTACGCGCAGGAGGCCGCGCCGAACGGCACGCTGCTGGCGGTCGTGCCGGCCATTCCGACGACCACCGTGTCGGGCGGCGCCACCTACACATTCGGCAAGGACAATGCGATCGACGTTGCGCTGTCGGTGGGATTGCCGAAGACCGTAAAGAACGCCAGTCAACCCAATACGGCGGCACCGTTGTCGGTCCGGCATTCGCAGATCAACGCGGTCATCGCATACAGCAAGCGCTTCTAGCCGACCAGCCCCCGGGAATTTCATGCCGGGGGGGAGTCTGACCACCGTCAGCCCGCTTCCGGTTCAATACCGTACTTGCGCAGCCGGTACACCAGCGTCGGGCGACTGATGCCGAGCACCCGGGCAGCGCGCGACAGGTTCCCATCAGCCTCCGTCACGGCAGCGCGCAACATGGCGACCTCCGTGTCCGCCAGTCCTGGCCGCCCGCCGACGGACGACGGCAATTTCCCGTCTGCCGGTTCACTGACGCGCCCGATGCTGCCGCTGCGCTTCAGCATCAGCGCGGTAGTATCGACCTCTTCGCCGCTGGTGAACAGATGGCAGAGGTCGAGCGCGCCGCCCTCCTCGGCCAGAATGACCGCGCGTTCGATCATGTTCTCGAGCTCTCGCACGTTACCGGGCCAGTCGTACGCAAACATCGCATCGACCGCGCGCTCGCGAAAGCCGGTGATAGGTTTGTCGTGCTTGCGCGCCATCCGCTGCAGGAACCAGTTCATCATCAGCGGGATGTCGTCGCGGCGCTCGCGCAGCGGCGGGATCTGGATCGGAAAGACATTCAGGCGAAAGAACAGATCCTCGCGGAATTGCCCGGCCTTGACCGCATCGCGCAGGTTCACGTTGGTGGCGGCAACCACCCTGACGTCCACCTGCCGCGTACGCGTGTCGCCCACGCGCTCCACCTCGCCCTGCTGCAGCGCGCGCAGCAACTTGCCCTGTGCGGTGAAGCTCAGCGTGCCGATCTCATCGAGAAAGAGCGTGCCGCCATCGGCCCGCTCAAAGCGTCCGGCACGAGACTGGCTCGCGCCGGTAAATCCGCCGCGCTCGACGCCAAACAGTTCGGATTCCATCAGATGTTCCGGAATCGACGCGCAGTTCACTGCGACGTACGGCCCGTTCGCACGCTTGCTGAGGCGATGCAGGTTGTTGGCGAAGACCTCCTTGCCGACGCCGCTCTCGCCCAGGAACAGCACGGTGGCATTGGTGGGTGCCACCTTGTTCACCATATGGCAAACCGTGTTGAAGCCGGCGGAGACGCCGACCACGCCGAAGCTGTTCTCCGGCGCATCGGCGAGCTGCGCCGCGATGCGGCTCGTGACTGGTAGAGGCGCCTCGGGCTTTGGCGCCCATTTCACGAAATCACCGATCCGCAGGAAGCGTAGGTCGTCCTGGGCGTCGCCCCATTCTTCCACCGGCTTGCCGATCACACGGCATTTCGCATGGCCCATCCCGCAGCATTCGATTTCCCGCCACAGGATCGGGCGCCCCATGAACGCGCTGGTATAGCCGCACGCGTAGCCAATCAACATCCAGCACACCGGCTCGTTGCCGATCCCGTAGCCCGCGATATGCGCCTCCGCCTCGGAGCTGTCCACGAGATAGAAATCGCCGAAGTAGCGGCCGTGCTCGACGTCGATATCTAGCGCCACCGGCTCGCAATGCACCATGCCTTCGAGCGACACGAGTTGCGGGCCGGCCAGGAAGTCGTCATAGGTGTTCGGGCCCGCGCGAACCTTGCGCGCCATCGCCGCATCGTGCGTGCCGGCCTGGTAACCGATGCGGGTGAGCAGCCCGCGCGCTGTCTCCTTGTCGAGGCTCTCGATCAGTTCCTGGCGCAACGCGCCAAGCGAGCTGACATGCATCAGCATCATGCGCTGGTCGTCCAGCCAGATTCGGCCCTGCTGTGGCGCGAAGCGCAGACGCTTGGCGAGGTCGTGAATCGCCGGCACGCGGATCCCGTCGGGAGTCGCACGCTTGGCATGTCGTTCGGAATGAGCTTGAGCCGGTGAATCCGGCGTGTGCTTTCGTGGATGCCTGTTCGCCATGGTTTCCTTGGTCGCGGCCGGCGCGGCGGCGGAACTGCGGAAGCGCCGCCGCCCGTCGCGCGAACCGAGCCGCGACCGCCGCCCACCGGCCCGCACGGGCCATTCTAAATTTAGTTGAAAGAGCTTATGTCCGGCTTCCGGATATGGCGATCAGTAAAAGTCCGCTCATACAGTCGAATTCGAATTCTGGACGAGATGCACGCTGTGTCTCCTCGCGGCAACCCGCCCCTTCGAATGATAGGGACAATCTCGAGAATATGGCAAGCGGACGCACCGATGCGCATATTCCCTGGGGCAATCGATCATTTGATAAAAGACGTGCGCCGGATTAGCGCGATCAAATCATCAAATCCCCCGCACAAGCCGCAGCACTCTGCCCCCGTGTATCTGAACAAAACCGTTCCGCCGTCGTCCACGGCAACACTTCTGTTGGGGTTTTCCCTGAAAATATCGAGATTTTTGCCGGTTCGTCGTATCGCTGGCACGCCTTCTGCAATAGATGGGCTGTCACCGCGTCGCATGCAGTGGCGAGCGCGAATCCACCGAACCACGAACAGGAGATACCCGTGACATCCACAACCCCATCGCGGCGATCGAAGGCGGCACGCAACCTCGGGCCGGCTGCCGGCACGTTCCACACCGGAGTTCTGTAGACATGACGAATGCCAACCCGGAAGTCGGTCGCATGGTGCAAGCCGGCGGGATCGACACAAATCTTCACGACACCGGCACGGGCAAGCCCGTCCTGCTCGTGCACGGCTCAGGCCCCGGAGTGACCGCATGGGCGAACTGGCGGACGGTCATGCCCGAGTTGTCCCGCCGCCGCCGCGTCATTGCACCGGACATGGTGGGGTTCGGCTTCACGCAGCGACCGCAAGGGATTCGCTACGGGCTCAATAGCTGGGTCGAACACCTGGTCGGCATTCTCGATGCGCTGGAACTCGAGCGGGTCGACCTCGTCGGGAATTCGTTCGGCGGCGCGCTGTCGCTGGCGTTCGCGATCCGGTATCCGCAGCGAGTCCACAGGCTCGTGCTGATGGGATCGGTCGGCGTGAGTTTCACGCTCACCGACGGACTGAACGCGGTCTGGGGTTATGAGCCGTCGGTGCCGAACATGCGCAAGGTCATGGACTACTTCGCGTACGACCGGAGCCTTATTTCCGATGAACTGGCCGAGCTGCGTTACCGCGCGAGCATCAGGCCGGGTTTCCAGGAGGCGTTCGCGTCCATGTTCCCAGCTCCGCGGCAGCGCTGGGTGGATGCAATGGCCAGCCCCGAACAGGACATCCGGGCCATCGGACACGAAACGCTGATTCTCCATGGCCGCGACGATCGCGTGATCCCGCTCGAAACATCACTGCGCCTGAATCAGCTGATCGAACGCTCCCAGCTGCATGTCTTTGGTCAATGCGGCCACTGGGTGCAGATCGAGCAAAACCAGGGATTCGTCCGCCTGGTCGACGAATTCCTTACCCCGGAGGATTGATCTGAAAACTGAAGTAGCCGTGAATTCCGAAAACGTGTCATCGGCGATTTCCCACCATCCATCACTTTCGAAACGTGAGGAGACAATGAACCATACCGACGCATCCCCTATCAAGCCGCACAAGAGCTGGAGCACCGACGATATTCAGGCGCTCTTCGATGAAGGTGCCGGACGTATCGACCCGCGCATCTATACCGATGAAGACCTGTACCAGCTCGAGCTGGAGCGTGTGTTCGCCCGGTCCTGGCTGCTGCTCGGGCACGATACCCAGATCAGGAAGCCGGGCGACTACTTCACGAGCTACATGGGCGAGGATCCCGTCCTCGTCGTGCGACAGAAAGACGGCAGCATCGCCGTGTTCCTGAACCAGTGCCGCCACCGCGGCATGCGCATCTGCCGCTCCGATGCCGGCAACGCGAAAGCGTTCACCTGCAGCTACCACGGCTGGGCCTACGACATGGGCGGCAACCTCATCAACGTGCCGTACGAGGCCGAATCCTTCCCGCATCTGGACAAGAAGGAATGGAGCCCGCTGAAGGCCCGGGTGGCAACCTACAAAGGCCTGATCTTCGCGAACTGGGACGAGAACGCCGTGGACCTCGACACGTATCTGGGCGAGGCGAAGTTCTACATGGATCACATGCTTGACCGCACCGAGGCCGGCACCGAAGCGATCCCGGGCGTGCAGAAGTGGGTCATTCCCTGCAACTGGAAGTTCGCCGCGGAACAGTTCTGCAGCGACATGTACCACGCCGGCACGACCTCGCACCTGTCGGGCATCCTGGCCGGCCTCCCGGAAGGCCTCGAAATGGCCGATCTTGCGCCGCCGACCGTCGGCCGGCAATACCGTGCGCCGTGGGGTGGCCACGGAAGCGGCTTCTACATCGGCGACCCTGCCCTCATGCTGGCCATCATGGGGCCGAAGGTCACCAGTTACTGGACCGAAGGTCCCGCATCGGAAAAGGCGGCCGAGCGCCTGGGCAGCGTCGAGCGCGGCTCGCACCTGATGGTCGAGCACATGACCGTCTTCCCAACGTGCTCGTTCCTGCCGGGCATCAACACGGTCCGGACCTGGCATCCGCGCGGGCCGAACGAGGTGGAGGTATGGGCCTTTACGGTGGTCGACGCCGATGCACCCGACGACATCAAGGAAGAGTTCCGTCGCCAGACACTGCGCACCTTCTCTGCCGGCGGCGTGTTCGAGCAGGACGACGGTGAAAACTGGGTCGAGATTCAGCAGATCCTCAAAGGTCACATGGCGCGCAGCCGTCCGTTCAACGCCGAGATGAGCATGAACCAGACCATCGACAACGATCCAGTCTACCCGGGGCGCATCAGCACCAACGTCTACAGCGAGGAAGCGGCCCGCGGGCTCTATGCCCAGTGGCGCCGGATGATGACCTCGTCCGACTGGGATGCACTGAACGCCACGCGCTGAAGCCAACGATACGTCGCGCCACGCAACGGCGCCGGGCAGAAGCCGTATTCGACTTCGATCCGGGTGGAATACGGCGCCCCTTAACAATTCGATATCCAAAGGAACGACCATGCTTGACTCAGTCAAAAGAGCCGAAGTCTTTCTCCGCAAGCCCGCGCCGGTCGCGCCGGAGCTGCAACACGAAATCGAGCAGTTCTACTACTGGGAGGCAAAGCTTCTCAACGATCGCCGCTTCGAGGAATGGTTCGCACTGCTCTCCGAAGACATTCACTACTTCATGCCGATTCGCACGACCCGGATCATGCGCGACGCACGCCTCGAATACTCGAGCAACCGCGAGTACGCGCACTTCGACGACGACGCGACGATGATGAAGGGCCGGCTGCGGAAGATCACGTCCGACGTGAGCTGGTCGGAGAACCCCGCATCGCGCACACGGCATCTGGTGAGCAACGTGATGATCGTCGATGGAGACGTCGACGGCGAGTACGAGATCTCAAGCGCGTTCATCGTGTATCGCAACCGGCTGGAGCGGCAACTCGACATCTTCGCCGGCGAGCGGCGCGATACCTTGCGCCGCAACGCGAGCGAAGCCGGGTTCGAGATCGTGAATCGAACCATCCTGATCGACCAGAGCACGATCCTGGCGAACAACCTCAGTTTCTTCTTCTAGGTGACGCGATGGCCTGGACCTACATATTGCGGCAGGTCGACCTGCCGCCAGGAGAGATGCAGCGCTTCGAGGGCGGACCGGAGCCGGTCATGGTGTGCAACGTCGAGGGAGAGTTCTTCGCCGTGCAGGACATGTGCACGCACGGGAACTGGGCGTTGTCGGATGGCTATCTGGATGGTGACGTCGTCGAATGCACGCTGCATTTCGGCAAATTCTGCGTGCGCACCGGGCAGGTGAAGGCGCTGCCTGCGTGCAAGCCCCTCAAGGTATTTCCGCTCAAGGTGGAAGGCGGCGAGGTGCACGTCGATCTGGAAGCAGGCGAGGTGAAATGATGACTACGCATGTCGCGATCATCGGCAATGGCGTGGCCGGCCTCACGACCGCGCAGGCCCTGCGTGCCGAGGGCTTCGAAGGGCGGATCTCGCTGATCGGCAGCGAGCCGCATCTGCCCTATGACCGACCGTCGTTGTCCAAGGCGGTGCTTGACGGAAGCCTCGAGCGGCCGCCCCACCTGGTGGAGGCCGACTGGTTCAGCGAGGCGCACATCGACATGCTTACCGGCCCGAACGTCACCGCCCTCGATGCGGCGACACGGACGATCAGCCTGGACAATGGCACCACGCTGTGCGCAGACGCCATCGTCATCGCGACGGGCAGCCGCGCACGAACGCTCGCATTGCCCGGCAGCGAGCTGACCGGCGTCGTGACGCTGCGCACCTACGACGACGTTCAGGCGCTGCGCGAGCACTGGACACCCTCAACCCGGTTGCTGATTGCGGGCGGCGGGTTGATCGGTTGCGAAGTCGCGACGACGGCACGCAAGCTGGGCCTGTCGGTCACGATCCTCGAAGGCGCCGACGAATTGCTGGTGCGCGTACTGGGGCGGCGTATCGGCGCCTGGCTGCGCGGCCGGCTGACGGAACTGGGCGTTCAGGTCGAACTGAACACGGGTGTCGCGGGCTTTGCCGGTGACGGCCGGCTCGAACAGGTGCTGGCCGGCGACGGACGCCGGTTCGCGGCTGACAGCGCCCTCGTCTGCATCGGCGCGGAGCCCGCGGATCAGCTCGCGCGCGTGGCGGGACTCGCTTGCGATCGCGGCGTCATCGTCGATCACTGCGGCGCGACGCTTGTCGACGGCGTATTCGCGGTCGGCGACGTGGCGAGCTGGCCACTGCGCGATGGCGGCCGGCGTTCGCTCGAAACCTACATGAACGCGCAGCGCCAGGCGGCCGCGGTCGCGGCGGCCATTGTCGGAAAGACGGTAGCGGCACCGCAGGTGCCGGTGTCGTGGACCGAGATCGCCGGACATCGGATGCAGATGGCGGGCGATATCGAAGGGCCCGGCGAGTTCGTCTTGCGCGGCACGCTCGGCAGCGGCGCGGCCCTTCTGTTCCGGCTGCGGGACGGAAGGATCCAGGCCGTCGTCGCGGTCGATGCGCCGCGCGACTTCGCGATGGCGACACGCCTGGTCGAAGCGCGCGCGGCACTCGATCCGGCACGACTGGCAGACATTTCAATCAGCATGCGCGATCTTGCGCGCATGCAGTCAGGAGACACGACATGAAACTCAATGGTGAAGTAGCGCTGGTGACGGGTGGCGGCGCCGGTCTGGGACGAGCGATCGTGGATCGCTACGTCGCCGAAGGCGCCCGGGTCGCGGTACTGGACAAGTCCGCGGCAGGCCTGGAGGAACTCCGCAAACGCCACGGCGATGCGATCGTCGGTGTGGAAGGCGACGTGCGGTCGCTCGACAGCCATCGTGAAGCGGTGGCCCGTTGCGTCGAGACGTTTGGCAAGCTCGACTGCCTGGTCGGCAACGCCGGCGTCTGGGACTACCTGACCCAGCTGGTCGACATTCCCGACGACCTCATCTCCGAAGCATTCGAGGAAATGTTCGCGGTCAACGTCAAGGGCTACATCCTGGCCGCGAAAGCCGCACTGCCGGCGCTCTATCGGAGCAAGGGCAGCGCGATCTTTACCGTGTCGAATGCCGGCTTCTACCCCGGCGGCGGCGGCGTGCTGTATACCGCCGGCAAACATGCCGTGATCGGCCTGATCAAGCAGCTCGCGCACGAATGGGGGCCGCGGATCCGGGTCAACGGCATCGCCCCCGGTGGGATCCTCGGGAGCGATCTGCGCGGGCTCAAGACCCTGGACTTGCAGGACAAGAGCATTTCGACCTTCCCGCTGGACGACATGCTGAAATCCGTCCTGCCGACCGGGCAGGCCGCCACGGCGGAAGAATACGCCGGCGCCTACGTGTTCTTCGCGACGCGCGGCGACATCGTCCCGCTCACCGGCAGCGTGCTGAACTGCGACGGCGGCATGGGCGTGCGAGGCTTGTTCGACGCCAGTCTGGGCGCATGCCTCGACAAGCACTTCGGTTGAGACGGGAGAAGCGTCATGAGCATCAAGAGACTGGGCTACATTGGCTTCGAAGTCGCGGATGTGCGCGCCTGGCGCGCCTTCGCCACCACGAAGCTGGGGCTGATGGAAGCCGCCGCCGACGAGACGGAAGCGACGTTTCGAATCGACTCGCGCGCGTGGCGGCTGTCGGTCAGCCACGGGCCGGCGGACGACTACCTGTATTCCGGCTACGAGGTCGAAAGCGAACAGGGTCTGCAGGAGGTCAGGCAAAGCCTCGAGGCCCACGGCGTGGCCGTCAAGGTCGAGGGCGCGGAACTGACCGCCAAGCGGGGCGTTCTTGGGCTGATTTCGTGTAACGATCCGTTCGGCAATCGCATCGAGGTCTATTACGGCGGTACCGAGCTGTTCGAACGGCCCTTCGCGTCGCCCACCGGCGTGTCCGGATTCCAGACCGGCGACCAGGGTATCGGTCACTACGTGCTGAACGTCGCGGATGCGGACGCAGCGCTCGCCTTCTATACCAACGCACTCGGCTTCCAGCTTGCCGACGTGATCGACTGGAAGCTGGGCGAAGGAATGCAGGTAACCCTCTACTTCCTCTACTGCAACGGCCGTCACCACAGCTTCGCGTTCGCCAAGCTGCCCGGCACGAAGAGGCTCCATCACTTCATGCTGCAAACCGACAGCATGGATGACGTGGGCCTCGCGTACGACCGGTTCGAAGCCGATCGCGCGGTCGTCATGACGCTCGGCCGACATACGAACGATCACATGGTCTCATTCTACGGCGCCACGCCTTCGGGGTTCGCGGTCGAATACGGCTGGGGCGCGCGAGAGGTGACCCGTCACTGGTCGGTCGTGCGCTACGACCGCATCAGCATCTGGGGACACAAGTTTCAGGCACCGGCCTGACCTGCCGGCCCGGCGCGCCGGGCCGGCTCCCACTGCACGCGCAGCGCCGTCCGATCCGGACGGCCGGGACACCACGCGCGGAAATTGCAGCAGGCATCAATCGAGGAGAAATATCAGCATGAACAAACTGGATACCGCGGCGACCGGTGCCGTGGAAGAAATCGCCGACCTGCTCTACGAAGCCGCCCGGACCGGGGTGGCCGTGGCGCCCGTGCGCGAGTTGATCGGCGAGACGAATCTGGACACGGCGTATGCGGTTCAGGAGATCAATACGCGGCGAGCGTTGGCCGCTGGACGGCGCCTGGTCGGACGCAAGATCGGGCTGACCTCGGTCCCCGTACAGAAGCAGCTCGGCGTGGGCCAGCCGGACTACGGCATGTTGTTCGCCGACATGGCGCGTACCGAAGGCGAGGAAATCTCGCTCAAGGACGTGCTCCAGCCCAAGGTCGAAGCCGAGATCGCCTTCGTCCTCGGGCACGACCTCGACGGCGATCAATTGACCGTGGCCGATCTGTTCCGCGCCATCGAGTTTGCCGTTCCGGCCATCGAGATCGTGGGTTCGCGGATCGCCAACTGGGATATCCGGATCGCGGACACCATTTCCGACAACGCGTCGTCGGGCCTGTACGTGCTGGGCTCGACACCGAAACGGCTGGGCGATTTCGACTCGCGCCAGGCGGGCATGGTGATGGAACGCCAAGGCGCGCCGGTGTCGTCCGGCGTGGGCGCCGCCTGCCTGGGATCGCCGCTGAACGCAACGCTCTGGCTCGCCAAGGTCATGGCCCGGGCGGGGCGTCCGCTGCGCGCCGGCGACACGGTGCTTTCCGGTGCATTGGGGCCGATGGTGCCCGTGGCCGGCGGCGACGTATTCGACGTGCGGATAGCCGGACTCGGATCGGTGACCGCCGCGTTCGCCACGGCGTGAGCCCGCGCAAACGATCCGGTTCACTGCCGCAACCATTCTGGCCTCGCGTGCACGGCAGCCGGTCATGCGACCGGACGCGATGGCCTACTGATTCAAGGAGCCTTACATGACCCGCAAACTCAAGGCTGCCATCATCGGCAGCGGCAATATCGGCACCGACCTGATGATCAAGATCCTCAGGCACGGCCGGCACATCGAAATGGGCGCGATGGTCGGCATCGACCCTGCTTCCGACGGTCTCGCGCGTGCGAAGCGCATGGGCGTGGCCATCACCCACGAGGGCGCCGAGGGCCTCGCGCGCCTGCCGGTGTTCGACGACATCGACATCGTGTTCGACGCGACCAGCGCCGGAGCACACGTGAAGAACGACGCGCTACTGCGCGAGCGCAAGCCCGGCCTGCGCGTGATCGACCTGACACCGGCCGCGATCGGCCCGTACTGCGTTCCGGTAGTCAACGGCGACGATCACCTGAACGCCACGAACGTGAACATGGTGACCTGCGGCGGCCAGGCCACCATCCCGATGGTGGCTGCCGTGTCGCGCGTGGCGAAGGTGCACTACGGCGAAATCGTGGCCAGCATCTCCAGTAAAAGTGCCGGCCCCGGCACGCGGGCCAATATCGACGAATTCACCGAGACCACCTCCAAGGCCATCGAGGCAGTCGGCGGCGCGGCCAAGGGCAAGGCCATCATCGTGCTGAACCCGGCCGAACCGCCGCTGATGATGCGCGATACGGTCTATACGCTGAGCGACTTCGCCGACATCGGCGAGATCGAGGACTCGGTGCAGCGCATGGCCGAAGCGGTGCAGGCCTACGTGCCCGGCTATCGCCTGAAGCAGCGCGTGCAGTTCGATCGCATCGAGGCCGACCGGCCGATCCGCATTCCGGGCGTCGGCGACCGCATGAGCGGACTGAAGACGTCGATCTTCGTGGAAGTCGAGGGTGCGGCCCACTACCTGCCGGCCTACGCCGGCAACCTGGACATCATGACCAGTGCAGCACTGCGCACGGCCGAGAAAATGGCCGAGCGCATGCTCTCCCCGCTGGTCGCTTGAGGAGACTGCCATGACTCAAAAGAAACTCTACATCTCCGACGTGACGCTGCGCGACGGCAGCCACGCCGTCCGCCATCAATACACGGTCGAGCAGGCGATGCAGATCGCCCGCGCACTGGACGAGGCCAAAGTCGATTCCATCGAGGTCGCTCACGGTGACGGGTTGCAGGGGGGGAGCTTTAACTACGGCTTCGGCGCACACACTGACGTGGAGTGGATCGAAGCGGTGGCCAGCGTGGTCAAGCACGCGAAAATCGCCACGCTGCTGTTGCCCGGTATCGGCACCGTGCACGACCTCAAGGCCGCCTACGAGGCCGGCGCGCGCGTGGTGCGCGTAGCCACGCACTGCACCGAGGCCGACATCTCGCAGCAGCACATCGAGTACGCGCGCCACCTCGGCATGGAGGCCGTGGGCTTCCTGATGATGAGCCACATGACCACGCCGCAGAATCTCGCGCAGCAGGCCAAGCTGATGGAAAGCTATGGCGCCACCGTCTGCTACGTGGTCGACTCCGGTGGCGCGCTGAGCATGAACGACGTGCGCGAACGCTTTCTCGCGTTCAAGGATGTGCTCAAGCCCGAGACAGAAACCGGGATGCACGCCCACCACAATTTGAGCCTGGGGGTCGCCAACAGCATCGTCGCCGTGGAAAACGGCTGCGATCGCGTGGATGCGAGCCTGGCCGGCATGGGTGCCGGCGCCGGCAACGCCCCGCTGGAGGTATTCATTGCCGCGGCCGAACGCATGGAATGGAACCACGGCACCGATCTGTACAAGCTGATGGACGCGGCCGACGATCTCGTTCGCCCGTTGCAGGACCGCCCGGTGCGGGTGGATCGCGAGACGCTGGCGCTCGGCTACGCGGGTGTCTACAGCAGCTTCCTGCGTCATAGCGAGCTAGCGGCAAGGAAGTACGGACTCAAGACGGTGGACATTCTCGTCGAACTCGGGCGTCGCCGGATGGTCGGCGGTCAGGAGGACATGATCGTCGACGTGGCGCTCGACCTGCTCAAGCGGCAGGAGCACGAGCGGATCCATCCCGAGCCCGTCTCGAGCGAGGCGAGCTGACCGGAACCCAGGCGCGGCGTCGGTACGGCCGGGTTCGACGTCACACCGTACCGCTGCTCGTCCGCGTCGGGTCCTGCATCGTTCAGTTCACGGCACGCTCCCGACCTTGCCAGAATGGCCTGCGTAACGCGTGCTTGAGCAGCTTGCCTGCCGCCGAGGTTGGCAACGCATCCCGGAACTCGACGCTGCGCGGCACCTTGTAACCCGCGATCAGATTCCGGCAATGCTGGATCACCGCTTCCTCGGTCAGCACAGCATCGGCGCGCGGCACGATCACCGCATGGACCCGCTCCCCGAACAGTTCGTCCGGAATCGCGATAACGGCCGCCTGCAGAACCTGGGGCATCGTCGCAATGGCGTTCTCGACCTCCGCCGAATACACGTTCTCACCACCGGTCACGATCATGTCCTTGACGCGGTCGACCACGTAGAGATGGCCGTCCTCGTCCTGATATGCGCCGTCACCGGTATGCATCCAGCCGTCACGCAACGCGTCCGCGGTTTCCCGTGGCTTGTTCCAGTAGCCCTGCATGACCGTCGGCCCTCTGGCGATGAGCTCGCCCACCGTGCCGCGCGCGACGTCCTGCCCTGCGCCATCGACGACGCGCACCTCGACCTGCGCGATCGGCACCCCGGCCGACCGCGTCTTGCTGCCGCCGCCAGGGCCAGGCTTGTGCGCGTCAGCCGGCAGCACGGAGATCACCGGCGCACATTCGGTCACGCGTGTGCTCGTTCAGCGTAGCATTTTCGACACATTCAGCGCGATGATCGCCGAAGCTGCGTCGGCGTTTCCCGTCGGGCGCGACAACGCGTTCCCGACGCTCGGTCGGATCGCCAATCGCACGCAGTTCGACAAGATCCTCGATTTCTTCGCCGGCGCGAAACAGGAAGGCGCCGTTTGCATTGCCGGCGGAGCGCAAGCGACCGGCGCGGGGCTCGACGACGGCCTCTACATCAAGCCGACGATCTTCACCGCCGTGACTGCCGACATGAGAATCGTTCGGGAAGAGATCTTCGGGCCGGTTGGCGTGCTCATTCCGTTCGATACCGAGGAAGATGCGATCCGGATCGCAAACGATACGGAATACGGTCTGGCGTCGGGAATCTGGACGCAGGATGTCAGCCGCGCCCATCGCGTCGCGGCGCAACTGGAAGCGGGCACCGTGTATGTCAACACCTACCACGATCGCGCCGTCGAGGCGCCGATGGGCGGCTACAAGAAAAGCGGAATCGGGCGCGAGAAAGGCATGGCCGCGTTGCACGACTACATGCAGTTGAAGAACGTCACGATGAAGCTCATCTGACCAGTACCGAATCGAGCCGTCGTGAACCCGTCGTTGGGACAGTTGAACAGCAACGACGGAGCTATTTGAAGAAGATGCTCCCTGTTGCGGACTGGAGGTGGCTCAGCGCCCTCTCGCCATTTTTTGGCGGAGGCGAGGAGCCCATGGAATCAAACCGACTGCCCATCATTCTGCCAGGCCCCGCTTACGGTTTGTCGATCAATCACTATCGTGCGGCGCATCTCCCGAAATGAAGGGCAACATAGCCCTTACTATGTTCCCCTCCGTTCTGCCGGATCCCGCCATGGAATGAACCACTTCGGCGAGGAGCACCGTGGTGCACTTTCACTGCACAACTACCCAGTTCCTAAGCCGCTTCCTAAAGTTCTACGTAGAAACTGTCGAATTCGACGTCCACACACGGACCTCGTGTTGGCTGTGCCGCCTTGCAGGTTCATCCCTGCGTATCAGACGCTCGGTGCATTTGCCACCGCAGGCAGAACGCTCGAGTATCAGTCGGATTCGATCGGCAAGGCAAAGGCCGGCGTGCCGACATACTGCACCTGCTCCAGCACTTCAAGGTAGCGATGGACAGGCACTGCAGCAAGTTGCTCATCATGGACAAGAAGCAACGGTTCGAGTGCAGCCCGCTCAGCGTCCGTCAAGGTCCACGCGTCCCCGCGTTCTACCCGAGCAATGCACTGAGCGAGTGCGGAATCCGCGCAGCGATATAGTTCGGCTTCGCCGTCCGCCCGTAAGTGGAACGCGAGTGCGAGCATATTGGACAGCGTGGCGATCGACTCAACGTCACCGCATCCGCTACATAGCGCTGCAAACGCGAGATGGTGCTTGAGCGACAAGCGGCGGACCTGGTCGGCGGGAAGCGGGAGCAATTGCACCTTTGTCAGCGGTCGGCGGCGCAAGGAGAAGTGTTTTCGCATGCTTTAGACGATCCAAACAACAGAACGGGTGGTCCAGCGGATATCGCCGACGTCACGCGTCGGCGAAGCTCCGTGCCGCGTGCACGAACTCACGAACAGCGGTCGAGTCGCTATTGCTGGACTGAGACGCGATCCACGTTTTTCGCGAACTTGGGGCCAGACGTGGATTGTACAAACACTGTCTGGACAATTCGGTCGACCGGCAAATCAAGTCACACGCGTGCACCCGCGCGAACGCGACGCCGCCGGCCGTTCTCACGGGGGGCGGCCCCGCATAGGCGGCCAGGCGCAACTCGCACGATGTCACGATCCGTTCACCGCGTCCTTAAACGCCTTGCCGGCCGCGAACTTCACAGTATTTGCCGCGGCAATGGCGATCTCCTCGCCCGTCGCCGGATTGCGACCGGTACGCGCCGAGCGCTGCCCCCGCGAAAACGCCCCAAAACCGACGAGCTGCACCGCTTCGTCGCGGCTCACCGCGTCCGTGATCGCATCCAACACCGCCTGGACGGTTTTACTCGCGTCGCCTTTGCTGACGCCCGCGCCCGCGGCGACTGCGTCGATGAGTTCCTGTTTGTTCATGGACTTGTCCGGCTCATAAAGTCAAAGTCGCACCCTACCGCATCCAACGGTCAACACGCAAACCGCAGGCGCGCAATGCAGCCAGTACCCGCCGGAACCTGCACTCTTCCACTCGTGGCAACGGGCGCAGCTACCAGCGCGGACCGAGGGAACGACCATCGGTACCCGGTGGCCACCGCACCTGCCCCCATAGGCACCCGCAGCGGTGGAATTTCTCGAGAGAACAGTCGTGCAGCACGACATCTTCGTCGGTTCGCAGGCACTTTTGACCGTGATGACTCGTATTAGCAGGGTTACGCTTTATGTGTCGCGCGCTCCCGCGCTACGACTAGGTAAGCAAGGGAACTGCTCGCAACCGCGGTTGGGATATACGTGGATACACATCGGCGGGTAACCCGCGGGCCGATCGCAATGCTGCAATGGAGTGATCGAAGGGATGCCTGATCGGCTCGCCGGAGTGGCCGATTGCCGGACGTTGCACCCTGTTTGCCGAAGACTTGGTTCATATCCGCTATTCCGAGACGTCACGCCTACGTCGCAGGCCGAAACTCCGGAAGCATTTCCATCCGACACCAGGCTATCAACAAGCAAAATATAATAGCCAAACACGCTTAAAATGGTGCATCGAACAACACTTTTTCGCGATGCTGCATACTTTGGTGTCTCTGAAACCGCTCTATCTTGTTGCTGCAGACTTTGTTGTGCCCCGATAACGGGCAAAAAAAAGCGCCACGGAGACCGTGGCGCTAAAAAAGTTCTAGCCATTCCGAGGGCCGTGCTAGAACCTGAGAGACTGCGCGAAACATCGTTGCCGGTTAAACTCTTGAAACGATGTTTCGAAAACGTGAGACATTCTTTCCGTTTCCGCCCGACAAGTCAAGCGGTATTTGCACCGGTTCATGCACTTTCTGGCAACGCACATTTGAGCGTTTTCCTAATAAACCAAGGGTGAACCCGTAAAATCTCATCCAATGACCGGTTCAGCCGCAGAACATGCATCTTTTGACAATAGTCCTACAATACCAACAAAATTGAAATCGAGTTTCGGAAATAGAGAGAATCCCTCGTGTCGACAACTGTAACCTCTCCCGCGTCGCGGGACCGTGAATCCTCGCCCGACGAGATCACCGCCCTCGCCCGCGGCCTCGCCGTGCTGCGTCGCATCGCGGCGGCCGACGCGCCCGTCAGCAACCGCGAGCTGACTGAACTGACCGGCATCCCGAAGCCTACCGTGTCGCGCATCACCGCGACACTCGTCAGCGCCGGCTTCCTGTTCCAGTTGCCCGACAGCGAGCGCTTCGTGCTCACCGCGTCGGTGCTCGAACTGAGCCACGGCTTTCTGCGCAACTTCGACATCCGCGCGCGGTCGCGGCCGTTCATGATCGAGCTGGCCGAACGCACGTCGCTGTCCGTGCACCTCGCGGTGCGCGACCGGCTCGACATGGTCGCGATCGACGTGATCCGGCCGCGCTCGGCCGTGCTCGTCACGCGCCTCGAGATCGGCTCGCGGATGGACATCGCGCGCACCGCGGTCGGCCGTGCCTATCTCGCCGCACTCGAGGACGACGAGCGCCGCCTGCTGCTCGAGTCGCTGCGCACCACGGCAGGCGACGACTGGCCGCATGTGTCCGCGCGCCTGAACCCCGCGCTGGACGACGCGATGCGCGACGGCCACGCGATCGCGATCGGCGAATGGCGCGAGGGCCTCAATGCCGTCGCGGCCGGTTTCGTTGGCCCGTCGGGCCAGCGCTATTCGGTGAACTGCGGTGGCGCGTCGCACCAGTGCCCGCCCGAATGGCTGCACGAACACGTGGTGCCGGCACTGCACGAATGCATCGCGAAAATCACCCGCGAAATCGGCGGCGCACCGGCCCGGCGCATCAGCGTGTAATCGTTTCGTCATCGTCCTGTCGCGTTCTGTAACGACCGTAACCCGTTGAAAGATAGAGCACTGGACTGTAACGGGGACGGGACGTAGGATCATGCCCATCGTCGCGCCGCATTCGCGGTGCGCACCGCTCTTTTCCCGCGCAGGCCGGCGGGGCCCCGGACCGAGCCGGGCGCCCCCTCCCGGCACCGCTCGCCCACGCGCAGCCCAGCAGTCCGATTTCCGGCACGCCGCGCCGTCTTCCTGACAGATCACGATGGATAACGAACAAAAGCCCACGCCTCCTTCGAAAGACCCCGCGTCCCCCGCCGCGCGGCGCCCGCGCCGCACGCTGATGGCCGGCGCGCTCACGGTCGTCGTCATCGGCGGCCTGCTGTGGTGGCACCCGTGGAACCGCACGCCGGCGGCCGGCACTGGCGCGAGCGGCGCGGGCGCAAGCGCCGCCGGGGGTGCCGGCGGCCACCGCGGCCGTGGCGGCCCCGCCGCGATGGCAAACATTCCGCAGCCCGTGCAGGTCGCGAGCGCGACGCAAGGCGAAATGCCGATCGTGCTGTCCGCGCTCGGCACCGTCACGCCGCTCGCGAACGTGACGGTCAAGACTCAACTGTCGGGCTACCTGCAGTCGGTCTCGTTCCGGGAAGGCCAGATCGTCAAGAAGGGGGACGTGCTCGCGCAGATCGACCCGCGCCCGTACCAGGTGTCGCTCGAGAACGCCGAAGGCACGCACGCGCGCGACTCGGCGCTGCTCGCGACGGCCCGCCTCGACCTGAAGCGCTACCAGACGCTGCTGTCGCAGGACTCGATCGCGTCGCAGACCGTCGATACGCAGGCTTCACTCGTCAAGCAGTACGAAGGCGCGGTGAAGACCGACCAGGCCGCGATCGATTCCGCGAAGCTGAACCTCACGTATGCGCGCATCACCGCGCCGGTGTCGGGCCGCGTCGGCCTGCGCCAGGTCGACCCCGGCAACTACGTGACGCCGGGCGATACCAACGGCCTCGTCGTGATCACGCAGCTGCAGCCGATGAGCGTGATCTTCACCACATCGGAAGACAACCTGCCGCAGATCCTCAAGCAGGTGAACGCGGGCCAGAAGCTGTCGGTCACCGCATACAACCGCAACAACACGGTGCCACTCGAAACCGGCTCGCTCGCGACGCTCGACAACCAGATCGACACGAGCACCGGCACCGTCAAGCTGCGCGCAAACTTCGATAACAAGGAAGGCATGCTGTTCCCGAATCAGTTCGTGAACACGCGCCTGCTCGTCGACGTGATGCGCAACGCGACGATCGTGCCGACCTCGGCGGTGCTGACCGGCTCGATCGGCCAGTTCGTCTACGTCGTGAAACCCGACAACACGGTGACGGTGCGCAAGGTCGCGACCGGCCCGGTCGACGGCGAACGCACGAGCATCGTCAGCGGCGTCGCGATCGGCGAGCGCGTGGTGACCGACGGCTCCGATCGCCTGCGCGAAGGCGCAAAGATCTCGATCCCGGCCGACAAGCCGAAAGGCGCGTCGGGCGCGCGTGGCGCCGGTGCGGCGTCGGGTGCATCGGGCACCGGCGGCCATCACGGCGGCAACAAGCACGGCGCGTCGCAGGCTGCGGCCCCCGCGGCCCAGTAACGCGCGGGCCGCTCGATGAATCCATCCCGCCTCTTCATTCTCCGGCCGGTCGGCACCGCCCTCCTGATGGCGGCGATCATGCTGGCCGGTCTCGTCGCGCTGCGTTTCCTGCCGCTCGCCGCGCTGCCGGAAGTCGACTATCCGACGATCCAGGTCCAGACCTTCTACCCGGGCGCGAGCCCGGAGGTGATGACCTCGTCGGTCACCGCGCCGCTCGAACGGCAGTTCGGGCAGATGCCGTCGCTGAACCAGATGTCGTCGCAGAGCTCGGCCGGCTCGTCCGTCATCACGCTGCAGTTCTCGCTCGACCTGCCGCTCGACATCGCCGAGCAGGAAGTGCAGGCCGCGATCAACGCGGCCGGCAACCTGCTGCCGTCCGACCTCCCTGCCCCGCCGATCTACGCGAAGGTCAACCCGGCCGATGCGCCGGTGCTCACGCTTGCCGTCACGTCGAAGACGCTGCCGCTCACGCAGGTGCAGGATCTCGCCGACACGCGTCTCGCGATGAAGATCTCGCAGATCGCGGGCGTCGGCCTCGTCAGCCTGTCGGGCGGCAACCGCCCGGCCGTGCGGATCCAGGCGAACCCGACCGCGCTCGCGCAGTACGGGATGAACCTCGACGACCTGCGCACGACGATCTCGAACCTGAACGTCAACACGCCGAAGGGCAACTTCGACGGCCCGTCGCGCGCGTACACGATCAACGCGAACGACCAGCTCACGAGCGCCGACCAGTACAACAGCGCGGTCGTCGCATACAAGAACGGCCGCCCGGTGATGCTCACCGACGTCGCGACGGTCGTCGCCGGCTCGGAAAACACCAAGCTCGGCGCGTGGGTGAACAAGGAGCCCGCGATCATCCTGAACGTGCAGCGCCAGCCGGGCGCGAACGTGATCCAGACGGTCGACGCGATCAAGGCGCAGTTGCCGAAGCTGCAGGAAACGCTGCCGGCCGCGCTCGACGTGCAGATCGTCACCGACCGCACGACGATGATCCGCGCCGCCGTGCGCGACGTGCAGTTCGAGCTGCTGCTCGCGGTCGGGCTGGTCGTGCTCGTGATGTACCTGTTCCTCGCGAACGTCTACGCGACCATCATCCCGAGCCTGTCGGTGCCGCTGTCGCTGATCGGCACGCTCGCAGTGATGTACATGGCCGGCTTCTCGCTGAACAACCTGTCATTGATGGCGCTCACCATCGCGACCGGCTTCGTCGTCGACGACGCGATCGTGATGATCGAGAACATCGCGCGCTACGTCGAGGAAGGCGATTCGGGGCTCGAGGCCGCGCTGAAGGGCTCGAAGCAGATCGGTTTCACGATCATCTCGCTGACGGTGTCGCTGATCGCGGTGCTGATCCCGCTGCTGTTCATGGGCGACGTAGTCGGCCGCCTGTTCCATGAATTCGCGATCACGCTCGCGGTGACGATCGTGATCTCGGCGATCGTGTCGCTCACGCTCGTGCCGATGATGTGCGCGAAGCTGCTGCGTCATTCGCCGCCGCCCGAGAGCCATCGCTTCGAGGCGCGCGTGCACCAGGCGATCGACTGGGTGATCGCGCGCTACGCGGTTGCGCTCGAATGGGTGCTGAACCGCCAGCGCTCGACGCTCGTCGTCGCGCTGCTGACGCTCGCGCTGACGGGCCTGCTGTACGTCTACGTGCCGAAGGGCTTCTTCCCCGCGCAGGACACCGGCGTGATCCAGGCGATCACGCAGGCGCCGCAGTCGATCTCGTATGGCGCGATGGCCGAACGCCAACAGGCACTCGCGGCCGAGATCCTGAAGGATCCGAACGTCGAGAGCCTCACGTCGTTCATCGGCGTCGACGGCAGCAACATCACGCTGAACAGCGGCCGGATGCTGATCAACCTGAAGGCACGCGACGAACGCTCCGAGACGGCCGCGCAGATCATCCGCGACCTGCAGCACCGCGTCGCGAACATCACCGGCATCTCGCTGTTCATGCAGTCGGTGCAGGATCTGACGATCGACTCGACCGTCAGCCCGACGCAGTACCAGTTCATGCTGACGAGCCCGAACTCGGAAGAATTCGCGACCTGGGTGCCGAAGCTCGTTGCTCGACTGCAGCAGGAGCCGTCGCTCGCCGACGTCGCGACCGACCTGCAGAGCAACGGCCAGTCCGTCTACATCGAGATCGACCGTCCGAGCGCCGCGCGCTTCGGCATCACGCCGGCGACCGTCGACAACGCGCTGTACGACGCGTTCGGCCAGCGCATCGTGTCGACGATCTTCACGCAGTCGAACCAGTACCGCGTGATTCTCGAATCCGAGCCGAAGGAGCAGCACTACGCGCAATCGCTGAACGACATCTACCTGCCGTCGGCGGGCGGCGGCCAGGTGCCGCTGTCGTCGATCGCGTCGTTCCACGAACGGCCGTCGCCGCTGCTGGTCGCGCACCTGTCGCAGTTCCCGTCGACCACCATCTCGTTCAACCTCGCGGCCGGCGCGTCGCTCGGCGAGGCGGTCAAGGCGATCGACGCGGCCGAGAAGGACATCAACCTGCCCGCGTCGTTCCAGACGCGCTTCCAGGGCGCGGCGCTCGCGTTCCAGGCGTCGCTGTCGAACCAGCTGTTCCTGATCCTCGCGGCCGTCATCACGATGTACATCGTGCTCGGCGTGCTGTACGAGAGCTACATCCACCCGATCACGATCCTGTCGACGCTGCCGTCGGCCGGCGTCGGCGCGCTGCTCGCGCTGATGATCACCGGGCACGACCTCGACATCATCGGGATCATCGGCATCGTGCTCTTGATCGGTATCGTGAAGAAGAACGCGATCATGATGATCGACTTCGCGCTCGAGGCCGAGCGCGTCGAAGGCAAGCCGCCGCGCGAGGCGATCTACCAGGCATGCCTGCTGCGCTTCCGGCCGATCCTGATGACGACGCTCGCCGCACTGCTCGGCGCGGTGCCGCTGATCGTCGGCTCCGGTGCCGGCTCCGAGCTGCGCCAGCCGCTCGGGATCGCGATCGCCGGCGGCCTGATCGTGTCGCAGGTGCTGACGCTGTTCACGACGCCCGTGATCTATCTCGGCTTCGACTCGCTCGCGCGCCGCGTGCGCGGCTGGTTCGAACGCCACGGCCCGCAAGCCGGCTCGCGTACGGATGCGTAAGCGATGAACCTGTCGCGCCCTTTCATCACCCGCCCCGTCGCGACGACGCTGCTCGCGATCGGCGTCGCGCTCGCGGGCCTGTTCGCGTTCATCAAGCTGCCGGTGTCGCCGCTGCCGCAGGTCGACTTCCCGACGATCTCGGTGCAGGCGTCGCTGCCCGGCGCGAGCCCCGAGACCGTCGCGACCAGCGTGACGAGCCCGCTCGAACGGCATCTCGGCTCGATCGCCGACGTTTCCGAAATGACGTCGACGAGCACGGTCGGCAACGCGCGGATCATCCTGCAGTTCGGCCTGAACCGCGACATCGACGGCGCCGCACGCGACGTGCAGGCCGCGATCAACGCGGCGCGCGCCGACCTGCCCGCCGCGCTGAAGAGCAACCCGACCTACCGCAAGGTCAACCCGGCCGACTCGCCGATCATGATCGTGTCTCTGACGTCGGAGACCTCGTCGCCCGCGAAGCTGTACGACTCCGCGTCGACGGTGCTGCAGCAGTCGCTGTCGCAGATCGACGGGATCGGCCAGGTCACGGTGAGCGGCTCCGCGAACCCGGCGGTGCGCGTCGAGCTCGAGCCGCAAGCGCTGTTCCATTACGGGATCGGCCTCGAAGACGTACGCGCGGCGCTCGCGTCCGCGAACGCCAACGCGCCGAAGGGCGCGATCGAGTTCGGCCCGCAGCACTACCAGCTCTATACGAACGACCAGGCCTCCCAGGCGTCGCAATACCGCGACCTCGTCGTCGCCTATCGCAACGGCTCGGCCGTGCGGTTGTCCGATCTGTCCGACGTCGTCGATTCGGTCGAGGATCTCCGCAACCTCGGCCTGTCGAACGGCAAGCGCGCGGTGCTCGTGATCCTCTACCGCTCGCCCGGCGCGAACATCATCGATACGATCGACCGCGTGCGCGCGGCACTGCCGCAGCTCACCGCGTCGCTGCCGGCCGACATCACGGTCACGCCGGTGCTCGACCGCTCGACCACCATCCGCGCGTCGCTGAGGGATACCGAGCACACGCTGCTGATCGCGGTCAGCCTCGTCGTGATGGTCGTGTTCCTGTTCCTGCGCAACTGGCGCGCGACGCTGATCCCGAGCGTCGCGGTGCCGATCTCGATCATCGGCACGTTCGGCGCGATGTACCTGCTCGGCTTCTCGATCGACAACCTGTCGCTGATGGCACTGATCGTCGCGACCGGCTTCGTCGTCGACGATGCGATCGTCGTGCTCGAAAACATCTCGCGGCACATCGAGAACGGCAAGTCGCGCATGCAGGCCGCGTTCGACGGCGCGCGCGAGGTCGGCTTCACGGTGCTGTCGATGAGCATTTCGCTCGTCGCGGTGTTCCTGCCGATCCTGCTGATGGGCGGCATCGTCGGGCGCCTGTTCCGCGAATTCGCGCTGACGCTGTCGCTCGCGATCGCCGTGTCGCTCGCGGTGTCGCTCACGGTCACGCCGATGATGTGCGCGCGCCTGCTGCCCGAGTCGCACGACCCGCAGAGCGAAGGCCGCTTCGCGCGATTCCTGGAACACTGTTTCAGCCGCATGCAGCGCGGCTACGAGCGCTCGCTGTCGTGGGCGCTGCGCCGGCCGCTGTTGATCCTGCTGACCCTGTTCGCGACGATCGGGCTGAACGTCTACCTGTACATCGTCGTGCCGAAGGGCTTCTTCCCGCAGCAGGACACCGGGCTGATGATCGGCGGCATTCGCGCCGACCAGTCGACGTCGTTCCAGGCGATGAAGCTGAAATTCTCCGAGATGATGCGCATCGTGCAGAGCAACCCGAACGTGAAGAGCGTCGCGGGCTTCACCGGCGGCACGCAGACCAACTCGGGCTTCATGTTCGTCACGCTGAAGGATCGTACCGAGCGCAAGCTGTCGGCCGACCAGGTGATCCAGCAACTGCGCAGCCCGCTGTCGGACGTCGCCGGCGCGAGCACGTTCCTGCAGGCCGCGCAGGACATTCGTGTGGGCGGCCGGCAGAGCAACGCGCAGTACCAGTTCACGCTGCTCGGCGATTCGAGCGCCGACCTGTACAAGTGGGGGCCGATCCTGACCGAAGCGCTGCAGAAGCGCTCCGAGCTGACCGATGTGAACTCGGACCAGCAGCAAGGCGGCATGGAAGCAATGGTGACGATCGACCGCGCAACCGCCGCGCGGTTCGGCATCAAGCCCGCGCAGATCGACAATACGCTGTACGACGCGTTCGGCCAGCGCCAGGTCTCGACGATCTACAACCCGCTGAACCAGTATCACGTGGTGATGGAAGTCGCGCCGAAATACTGGCAGAGCCCCGAGATGCTGAACCAGGTGTGGGTCAGCACGTCGGGCGGCAGCGCGAACGGCTCGCAGACCACCAACGCGGCCGCCGGCACCTATGTCGCGACCTCCGCCGGCACGTCGAGCGCCGGTACGGCCACGCAGAGCGCCGCGGCGATCGCGTCCGATTCCGCGCGCAACCAGGCGCTCAACTCGATCGCCGCGAGCGGCAAGTCGAGCGCGTCGTCGGGTGCGTCGGTGTCGACATCGAAGTCGACGATGATCCCGCTGTCGGCAATCGCGACGTTCGGGCCGAGCACGACGCCGCTGTCGGTCAACCACCAGGGGCTGTTCGTCGCGACGACGATCTCGTTCAACCTGCCGCCCGGCGTGTCGCTGTCGCAGGCGACGCAGGTGATCTATCAGACGATGGCGCAGGTCGGCGTCCCGCCGACCATCGTCGGCAGCTTCCAGGGCACCGCGCAGGCGTTCCAGCAGTCGATGAACGACCAGCCGATCCTGATCCTCGCGGCGCTGCTGGCCGTCTACATCGTGCTCGGAATCCTGTACGAGAGCTACATCCACCCGATCACGATCCTGTCGACGCTGCCGTCGGCCGGCGTCGGCGCGCTGCTTGCGCTGCTGCTGTTCAAGACCGAGTTCAGCATCATCGCGCTGATCGGCGTGATCCTGCTGATCGGTATCGTGAAGAAGAACGCGATCATGATGGTCGACTTCGCGATCGACCAGACGCGCAACAACCACAAGTCGTCGTTCGACGCGATCCACGAGGCGTGCCTGCTGCGCTTCCGCCCGATCATGATGACGACGATGGCCGCGCTGCTCGGCGCGCTGCCGCTCGCCTTCGGCAGCGGCGACGGCGCCGAGCTGCGTGCGCCGCTCGGGATCGCGATCGCCGGCGGCCTGATCGTGTCGCAGGTGCTGACGCTCTATACGACGCCGGTCGTCTACCTGTACATGGACCGGTTCCGCGTGTGGGCCGAGAAGCGGCGCAACCGCCGCGGGAATTCCGGCGGGCCGGCAGTCGCCGGCGAGTAACGGAAAACGGCCGCCCGACTTTGAGCGGCCGTTTTTTTGCGCTTGAACCGCGGCGGCGATCGGCTATCGTGAGTCCATGCCCACCGCGATGCCCTTTGCCGGGAATCCGCCATGAACGTCCAGCTCAACCATACGATCGTCTGGTGCCGCGACAAGCGCGCGTCGAGCCGCTTCCTCACCGAGCTTCTGGAACTGCCGCCGCCGACGCCGTTCGGCGCGATGCTGGTCGTCCCGCTCGGCAACGGCGTGTCGCTCGATTTTTACGAACAGAAGGGGGAAATCAGGTCGCAGCATTACGCGTTCCTGCTCGACGAAGCCGGCTTCGATCGCGTGCTCGCGCGCATTCGCGAGCGCGGGCTGCCGCACTGGGCCGATCCGGCGAAACGGCAACCCGATGACATCTACCGCCACAACGGCGGCCGCGGCGTGTATTTCGACGATCCGGACGGCCACTTCCTCGAAGTGATGACGCAGCCTTATGCGCTGAACGGCTAGTTCGACGGGCCGGCGTTGCACCAGCCAGTATCGTGGCGCGGATGCCGCCCCGCTCGGGACGGCATCCGGCCGACCGACGTTACTCGGCAGCGTCCGCCGCCGTCTTGCGCGGACGACGCGCGCGCGGTGCCGCCTTGCGGGCCGGCTTCTTCGGCTTGGCAGCGGCCGGCGCTTCCGCGGCCGCATCGGCATTCGCTTCGACCGGCGCCGCGTCGTGCGACGGCTGGGCGGCGGCAATCCCGCCACCGGCATCGCCTGCCGCCGGCCCGGCATGCGTCACCGTGACATGCCGCTCGTCGCCCTGCTCCGCGTCGCGCTGCGCGTCGTCGGCATGCTTGCCGTGCGCGTGCTTGTCGCCGCCGTGCTTCGCCGCGTCGTGGACGGTGTCTTCGGTCTTCCCGGCCGCGTGACGGCCAGCGCTCTTCGCGGCGGCGCCCTTCTTCGCGCCGGCCTTCTTCGCCGGTGTCTTGCGCGCGCGCTTGCGGCCATCCTTTGCCTCGCCATGCGTGTCGGCCGCTTCGGCCGTTTCCGCCGGCGGCATCATCGGTGCCACCTCGGCAACCTCGGCCACTTCCGCCTCGTCTGCTTCGACCTGCACGTTTTCGTGCACGACCGCTTCCGCCCGCTGCCCGCGACGTTGCGCATTGCGCCCGGCCCGCGCCGGCTCGGCCGCACGCGTACCGTGACCGTGGTGCGCGCCGCCGTGCCCGCCGCCTTCACCGCCCGCCGTGACGTGCTCCGCGGCCGCCGACTGGCGTGCCCGCGACACGAACGCGCCCGACTTGTCGTCGCGCCCCACTTCGAGCAGGCCGCGCGCCTGCGCCTCGTCGAGCAGGTTGCCGAACGCGCGGAATCCGTAGTACGACTCGTTGAAATCCGGCTTGCGACGCTTGATCGCGCTCTTGAGCACCGACGCCCAGATCTTGCCGACGTCGTCGCGCTCCGACGCCAGCGCGTCGAACGTCTCGACCGCCAGCGCGATCGCCTCGGCCTTGCGCGCGTCCATGTCGTGCTTGCGCGACGGCTCGTCCGGCCGCTTCGCGCCGCCGTTGCCCGCCCGCTGCTGCTGTTCGCGCTTCGCGAGCGCACGCTGCTGCTCGCGCACCAGGTCGTCGTAGAAGATGAATTCGTCGCAGTTCGCGACCAGCAGGTCCGACGTCGATTTCTTCACGCCGACGCCGATCACTTTCTTCGCGTTCTCGCGCAGCTTCGACACCAGCGGCGAAAAATCCGAGTCGCCGCTGATGATCACGAACGTATCGACGTGCGACTTCGTGTAGCAGAGGTCGAGCGCGTCCACGACGAGCCGGATGTCGGCCGAATTCTTGCCCGACTGGCGCACGTGCGGAATCTCGATCAGCTCGAAGCTCGCTTCGTGCATCGACGCCTTGAAGCCCTTGTAGCGATCCCAGTCGCAATAGGCCTTCTTCACGACGATACTGCCCTTCAGCAGCAGGCGCTCCAGCACGGGCTTGATGTCGAACTTCTCGTACTTCGCGTCGCGCACGCCGAGCGCGACGTTCTCGAAGTCGCAGAACACGGCCATGCTGACGTTGTCCAGGGGTAATGCCATGTGTACTCCAACCGGTGGGCCGATGCGTTGTATGACGTAGCGGCGAAAAATGCATCGCGCACATGATAGCCGGTCGGCGCGTCATTCCCGCATCGGTGTGAATGAATGACGGCCGGAAGGTCTGTCCTGCCGCCCGCAGCCGGTATGCCCCTTAATACACACCCGCCACGGCGGCAAATCGACATTACACTTGAGATATCGGTCGTCCGTCCCTATCTGGAAGGATGACGCATCGACCAAGGAGCGGTTTCATGACGACGAAGGTACTGCTGATTGGCGCGACCGGCCGAACGGGCCAGGCCTGCGCGGATCTGCTGCTCAAGCAGCCGGAGTTCGAGGTCACGGCGCTCGTGCGCCGGCACGGCTATGCGCTGGAGGGCGCGCGGGTGGTCGAGGCCGATCTGACGAACGATTTCTCGCATGCCTTCCAGGGCATCACGCACGTGATCTACGCGGCCGGCTCGGCCGAATCGGAAGGCGCGGCCGAAGAGGAACAGGTCGACCGCGACGCGGTCGCCCGCGCGGCCGAATATGCGCTCGCCTACAACGCGCAGAAGCTCGTGGTGGTCAGTTCACTGTCCGCGTACCGGCCCGAACTCGGCCCGGACGCGCTGCACCACTATTCGCAGATGAAGCGCGAAGGCGACGATCGCGTGATCGCGTCGGGTGTCGACTACGCGATCCTGCGCCCCGGCCCGCTCACGGACGATCCGGGCGTCGGCAAGATCGCGCTGACCGACGCGTGGTTCGACGCCGCCCCGCCCGTGTCGCGCCAGGATGTGGCCTGGGCCGCGATCGAGGCGATCAAGCTCGGGATTTCGCGCAAGATCGTCGGCTTCGTCGGCGGCAGCGTGCCGATCGAGCAGGCATTGCGCGCATAACCGCCTCGCA
Source organism: Burkholderia sp. AU45251 (assembly GCF_030482905.1). NCBI lineage: Bacteria > Pseudomonadati > Pseudomonadota > Betaproteobacteria > Burkholderiales > Burkholderiaceae > Burkholderia > Burkholderia sp. AU45251. Next base: position 45,451 of record NZ_JAUJQH010000026.1, read on the forward strand.
CGTGCCGCCACGCGGCGCCTGCGTCGATCCGTACCGGCGGCCCGCACGACGGGCCGCGTTGACACGCGGGGCGCCCGTTTACTGCTTCGGATGCGCGTCGGCCCACGCCTTCACGGCGGCGAGCGTGTTCTCGACGTGCTTGTCGGGCGACATGCTCGTGTATTCGTAGAGAATCTTCCCTTCCGGCGAAATCACGTAGGACACGCGGTTCGCCTTGTCGATCGCCGGCAGCTTCGCGTCGTATTCGCGGATGATCTTCGCGTCCGGATCGGCCGCGACCGGGAACTTGCTCCGGCACTCGCTCACCGAAAACTTCGTCAGCGTATCGATCTTGTCAGCCGATACGCCGATCACCGTCGCACCGTAAGCCTTGTAACGGTCGACCGCGTCCGCAAACGCGTGCGCCTCGATCGTGCAGCCCTTCGTGAACGCGGCCGGGTAGAAATACAGCACGACCGGCCCCTGCTTGAGCGTGTCCGCGAGCGAGTACGTGTAAGTCTTGCCGCCCAGCGACGCCTGCGTCGTGAAATCGGGCGCTGCGGCGCCCGGCTTCAGTTCCGCCTGCGCCATCAGTGCATGGCCGGCCACCAGCGCCGCCACGGCGGCGCCCAGCAACAGTTTTCGCTTCATCTGCGTCCTCATTTCTTATAAAGTCAGCCTCAATGTAGGCCACGCCGGCGTTCGCCTGTCGAACACCCGCGTGGCCGATCCGGTCCAGCGGCAGCGCCATCCGCGGCCGGTCCGTTAAAGATTCCGTATCGCCTGCCGTTATTCCTTCCGGACAACCGGTTCCAGCCCTTCACGTCAGCGAGAAACATGGAAGCCAACAGGAAACAGACGTCACGCAAGGGCTCCTGGCGCAGCGCCTTGCATACGCTGCGCCGCTTCGCCTGGTCGGGCGGCGCGCTGATGCCCGCGCGCGCCGGCGCGCCGCGCCGCGACGACTCCGTGCGCAACTGGCTGGAACAGACGGTCGGCACGGTGGATTTCCTCGCCCACGTCGACCGAGAGCTGCGCTTTCTGTACGTATCCGACGCGAGCCTGCGCTTCATCGGCTACCACCGCGACTACCTGCACACGCTGACGCTGCGCGACCTGATCGCTGAACAGGATACCGCGGCGCTCGAAGGCCTGCTTGCACGCGCCGCGCGTTCCGGCCAGGTCGAGAAGGCGACGATGTGCATCGTCAAGTCGCTCACCTACCCGCTGGACGTCGAGATTCGCGCGTTCAAGAGCCGCCACCACGGAGTCGACGGGTTCGCGATCGCGGCGTTCGACGTGTCGTCGTGGCGCGCGCTCGAGGCGCGCCTGACCTACGAAATGCATCACGACCCGATGACGGGGCTCGACAACCTGTCCGCGCTCGTGCCCGCGCTGATGCGCGCGCAGCAGGCCGCCGACGCGGACGGCACCTGCGCGGCGCTGCTGCTGCTCGACCTCGACGACTACCAGCGGATCAACCGCGCCCTCGGCTACGACGCGGGCGACATGCTGCTGCGCGAGACCGCGCAGCGGCTGAAGGCAATCGTCACGCCGAACGAACGGCTCGCGCGCGTAGCGAGCGACAAGTTCGCGGTCGTGCTCGGCGCGCCGGACCGCACGCAGGCAAGCAATGCCGCCGATGCGCTCGCGCGCCGGCTGCAGGCCGCGGTGCGCGAGCCCTACGTGTACCAGGGGCAGACCGTGCACCTGTCCGCGAGCATCGGCATCGCGCTCTACCCCGACGAGCGCGCCGTGCCCCATCGCGCGCAGCACCACAGCCCGCTGCTGCGCCGCGCCGACCACGCGCTCGCGCAGGCAAAGGCGTCGGGCGGCAACGCGCTCGCTTTCCACGCGCCCGTCGACGATCCGGCGGATGCCGAACGGCTGAAGCTCGAAGCCGACCTGTACGACGGCGTGCGCAACGGCGAGTTTTCGCTCCATTTCCAGCCGATCACGCGCAGCCAGTCGGGCGCGGTGGTCGGCGTCGAGGCGCTGATCCGCTGGCGTCATCCGGTGCACGGGCTCGTGCCGCCGGCGACCTTCATTCCGCTCGCCGAGTCGATCGGCCTGATCAACTATCTCGGCAACTGGGTGCTCAAGGCCGCGTGCATGCAGCTCGTCGCCTGGGATCGCCAGGGGCTCGCGCTGCAGTACGTGGCGGTCAACGTGTCGCCGCAGCAGTTCCGCGACCCGCGCTTCACGCAGAGCGTGCGCGAGGCGATCGCGCTGACGGGTATCGACCCGCGCCGCATCGTGCTCGAAATCACCGAAAGCCTGCTGATGCACGATCCCGCGCATGCGAAGGGGCTGCTCGAGGAACTCACCGATCTCGGCATCCGCTTCGCGATCGACGATTTCGGCACCGGCTATTCGAGTCTCGCGTATCTGCAGCGCTTCCCGCTCGCGAAGCTGAAGATCGACCGCAGTTTCGTCGAGAACCTGCTGACCTCGCGCAACGACCGCGCGATCGTGTCGGCCGTGGTCGGCCTCGCGCAGACGCTCGATCTCGAGCTCGTCGCGGAAGGCGTCGAGACCGAGGCGCAGCGCGAATTGCTGACGGAGATGGGCTGCAACCATATCCAGGGCTGGCTCGTCTGCCAGGCGCTGCCTTCCGAGGAGCTCGCGCGGCGCTTCGAGGCGCAGCAGCTGCACCTGCACGCCGCCGCCTGACGCGCGCGGCGAACCGGACAGATCCGTATGTCAATCACCGAACACCTGCCCCGCACCGCCTTGCTCGACAAGCTGTGGGCCCGGATGAACGAACGGGGCGATTTCCCGCTGCTGTCGGAATCGCTGCGCGCGACGATGGCCGCGATGAAGAACGACGACCTCGACTTCACCGCGCTCGTGCGCGTCGTGCTGTCGGACTTCGCGCTCACGCAGAAAGTGCTGCGGCTCGCGAACTCCGCGATGTACATGGCGTTCGGCGGCAACATCACGACCGTGACCCGCGCACTGATGGTGCTCGGCATGGACGCCGTCGGCCATCTGGTCGTCGGGCTCAAGCTCGTCGACCATTTCCACCACAGCACGCCGCGGCGCATCGACGCGAAGCTCGAACTGAACCGCGCGCTGCTGTCCGGCTGCGTTGCACGCAAGCTAACCGAGCGCGCCGAGCTGCGCGGGGGCGAGGAAGCCGTCGTCTGCACGCTGATGCGCCAGGTCGGCAAGCTGCTCGTGGTCTGCTATCTCGACAGCGAGTGGGACCGGATCCGTCGCCGCGCGGCCGAGCTGAACGGCGACGAAACGGCTGCCTGCGTCGATGTGCTCGGCGTCGGCTTCGACGAGATCGGGCTCGAGGCGGCCGCGCGCTGGCGATTGCCCGACGTGATCCGCGCGGGAATGGCCGACCATGAGCACCTGGTTCACGTCGATGCGTTCGGCAACGACGACGACGATGCGGACCATGCAACAGATGACGGCCCGGCCGACCGCGTCCGCTGGCTGCGCGCGATCAGCCGCTGCTCGACCGACGTCGCGAGCGCGCTCGTGATACCCGCGAGCCCGCAGCGCGACGCGCGCATCGCGGCGCTCGCGCAGCACTACGGCGCGGAACTCGACATGGAATCCGACGCACTCGTCGAGATCGCCGAGCGGCTCTCGCGCGAGGAAGCGAGCGACACCGTGATGCGCGAGATCGTCGAGCTGCGTGCGAACGCCGATGCGATCGCACGTGCTCAGGCCGAGCCCGAGGCGTGCCTCGAAGCCGGCCTCGCGGACCTGCGCGCGCTGCCGTCCGAGCACGTGCTCACCCCCGTGCTCGCGCTCGCATCGGAGAGCCTGCTGGCCGGCCTCGCGTTCACGCGCACCGTGATGTTCGTGCGCCACGACGACGGCATGTTCGCCGCGCGCCTCGGCTTCGGCCCCGGCGTCGATACGACGCTCGACCGGCTGCGTTTCGACGAGCGCTTCGAGCCGGACGTGTTTCATCTCGCGATCTCGAACTCGGTCGGTATCTTCATCGAGCAGGCGCAGGAGCCGAAGATGCTCAAGCGCTTGCCCGCGTGGTATCTCGACGCATTCGACGACACGCGCGCGTTCGTGCTGCTGCCGGTGCGCGTCGGCACGACGACCGTCGCGCTGCTGTACGGCGACTGGGCCGGCGCGCAGCCCGCGCGCAAGATCACGCAGCAGGAGATGGCCGTGCTCAACGAGCTCGCGCGCGAACTGGGACGGTTCTTTCCGGCCTGACGTGGCCGCCGCTTCTCTCGTCCTTTCCCGCCCCCAAAAACAAACCGGCCGCATCAGCGGCCGGTTTGCTTGCATCGTGCGATCGAACGCTACGCTTACTTGAGCGTCACGGGTACGCTGAAGTACTTCTTCGCGAGATTGTCGATCGTGCCGTCGGCCTTCAGTTCCTTCAGCGCCTGATCGAGCGCGGTCTTCAGCGCCGCGTCGTTCTTGCGCAGGCCGAAGCCGACGCCCGAGCCGAGGATCTCGGCGTCGCTCACGGTACCGCCCGCGAACGCGAAGCCCTGGCCTTGCGGCTTCGTCAGGAAGCCCTTCGAACCGGCTTCCGCGTCCTGGAACGTCGCGTCGAGACGGCCCGACTTCAGGTCGGCGTAGGCCAGATCCTGCGTCTGGTACGGCACGACTTCAACGCCTGCCGGCGCCCACTTCTTCTTCGCGTACGCTTCCTGGATCGTGCCCTGCAGCACGCCGACACGCTTGCCCTTCAGCGATTGCGGGGTCGGCAGCAGGCCGCTGCCCTGCTTCGCGATCAGCTGGTTCGGGATCGTGTAGATCGCATCGGTGAACGCGATCGCGTGCTTGCGCTGGTCGGTGATCGTCATGTCCGAGTTGATCGCGTCGAACTTGCGCGCCTGCAGTGCCGGGATCAGGCCGTCGAAGTCGTTCTCGACCCACACGCACTTCGTCTTCAGCTTCGCGCACACCGCGTTGCCGATGTCGATGTCGAAGCCGGTCAGCTTGCCGTCGGGCGTCTTGTATTCGAACGGCGCGTACGAGGCTTCGACGCCGAAACGGATCTCTTTCAGATCCGCTGCCATCGCGCTGCCTGCCGCCACGGCCGATGCCGCCACCACCGCATGCGCGGCCACTTTACGCCAATCCAACTTCATCAGGTGTTCTCCTCGATACTCGAATGTTCCGGAACTACGGGCGCATGCATCATTGCAGGGTCGGATGACCGCGGCAACGCTGCCACCGCGCCGTGATGCGGCGCAACAGCCGCAAGGCCGCGATTGTACCAATCCGCGCGGCCCGATATGGCAAAGCAGCCGCCGGCACGTGATGCTGCACTGCGTGCGCCGACGTCAACCGAGCTGCCCATCGAACTTGCAAGACGATGTCGCAAATACGCAAGCGCGCCGCGCGGGCCATCTGCGCGGCGCACTGACCTCATCTCAAAAATGGAATCGTTGCCAGGTGAAGCGCGGGCCGCAGGTCGCCGCGGCCGCGCGCAATCGGTCACCGTCAGACGAGCGCGGCGAGCGTGTCGTGCGTCGTGTCGACGACGAGCAGGCCCGCGCGCAAACCCGGCTTCACCGTCGGATTCGGGAACACGATGCGCTCCTCGTCGTGCTTCACCGTGTAGCGGTAGTCGCCGTCCTGCGCGAGCACCGTGCCGCGTGCAAACGCGGTGAAGTTCGCGACGTCGGCCGCGACGAACAGTTCCAGCGCGTCACTCTGCTTCGTGATCTGGTCGATCACCGTGAAGACGCGCGGCAGCGTCGCGTCGGCATCGCCCCTCGCACCCGACACGAGCTTGCGCACCGCGCGGTCGGCCGGCGCGAAACGCGTCAGGTCGTTCTGGCCGAACGGGCGCACCTTGCCGAGTTCCAGCGTGCACGCGAGCGCGCCGCAATGCTCCGCCGTGAAATGCGAATACGTGTTGCCCTTCGCGGTATGCAGCAGCACGGCCGCGATGCGCGCGTCGCCGAGCCATTCGAACATCGTGCGCGTCGGCGGCATGCCCGTGTGCGGCAGCAAGGCGAACTGCTCGAACACCGATGCGCGGATCGCCGTGTGCATGTCGATGTGCCAGCGCGCGGCGCCGGCCGGCGCGGCCGCGAAGAACGACGAAGCCGCCGCCTCGAGCTGCGCGGCGCGCGGCGCTTCGCGGCTGGCGGGCACCTGCGCGTGACGGCCGCTGAACAGGCGGTTCAGGTCGTCGTCGAGATAGCGTTCGCCGGCACGCATCGCCGGCACGTTGCCGAGCACGACGAGCAGCCGGCACGCGAGCGGCAGCGCGCCCGACGCGAGATCACGCACGAGCATCGACAGCAGCTCGATCGGCGCCGTCTCGTCGCCGTGCACGCCGGCCGACACGAGCACGCTCGGGCGCGCCGCGCCCGCAGCCTCGGCCGCGGCCGGTTCGAGCGCGAGCAGCCCGTCGCCGAGCCATTGCCAGCGCACGGCGCCGGCGGCGCAGGTGCCGTCCGTTACGGACGGCGCGCGACCGGTCAGCGTGAACGCGAGGAAGTCGTCGAGCAGCGCGGCGGCCATGCGGGAATCAACGCTGGAAGTCATACAGCGAACCGACACGCAGGATCTGCGTGAGCTCGTCGAGCGCCGTGCGCGATTCGTCGAGCAGCGCCGGATCGGCGAGATCGTCCGGTGCGAGGCGATCGCGATAGTGCCGGTCGATCCATGTGTCGAGCGACGCGAACAGCGTGTCGTTGATCCACACGTTCGACGTGACGGCCGCGCGTTCCGCTTCGTTCAGCACGACGCGCAGGCGCAGGCAGGCAGGGCCGCCGCCGTTCTTCATGCTTTCGCGCAGGTCGAACACGAGCACGTCGTGAATCGGGCCGTTGCCGGCCGCGAGTTCGTCGAGATAGGCCGCGACGTTCCCGTTCTCGCGACATTCCTGCGGCACGACGAGCACCTGCGAACCGTCCGCGCGCGACAGCAGCTGGCTGTTGAACAGGTACGACGTCACCGCGTCGTTCACGCTCACGGCCGCCTCGGGCACCTCGATCACGTTCAGGCGCGCGCCGCGTGCGTCGAGCGCAGCGGTCAGCGTGTCGTAGATCGCCTGCTTGTTGACGAACGCGCGCTCGTGCGTGAACAGCGTGTCGCGGTTGCCGACCGAAATCACGTCGTTGTGGAACACGCCCGCGTCGATCACGTCCGGATCCTGCTGCGCATAGACCGTCGCCTCCTCGGCGAGCCCGTGGCGATGCGCGACCGCGCGGCTCGCCTCGAAGGTCTGGCGTGCCGGGAAGCGCTTCGGCTCGGGGCCGCGGCGGTATTCCGCGCGGCCGTACACGAAGAACTCGATGCCCGGCTTGCCGTATTCGGCGCAGAAGCGCGTGTGGTTCGCCGCGCCTTCGTCGCCGAGTGCCGGCGTGCCGGTCAGCGCTTCATGCACCGCGAAATGCGCGGGATCGGCGAACAGCGTCGACAGCGTGCGGCGCGTCGCGTCGTGTTCGATCGCGCGATGCAGCTTGCTGCACAGGTTCGCCGGCGTGAAGTGCACGCGGCCATCGCTCGTGTCGGCCGACGGGCTGACGGTGGCCGCGTTCGCGGTCCACATCGCCGACGCCGAGCTCGCCGCGGCGAGCAGTTCGGGCGCCTGCTTCGCAGCCTTCGCGATCACGTCCGCGTCCTTGCCGGAGAAGCCAAGCTCGCGCAACAGGCGCAGCGACGGCCGCTCCTGCGGCGGCAGCACACCCTGTGCGAAACCGAGATCCGCGAGCTGCTTCATCTTGCGCAGCCCCTGCTTCGCGGCGGCCTTCGGATTCGCGGCCGACTTTTCGTTGTTGAGCGACGCCACGTTGCCGAACGACAGCCCGGCGTAGTTGTGGGTCGGGCCGACGAGCCCGTCGAAATTGGCTTCTTGTGCGTTCATCGTCGTTCCCTCGATCAGAAATGCAGGCCCGGCGACAGGCTCGCGGGCAAGGTCAGTTGCGTGCTCTCCACCGACGCCATCGGATACGCGCAATAGTCGGCCGCGTAGTACGCGCTCGGACGATGGTTGCCCGAGCGGCCGGTGCCGCCGAACGGCGCAGCGGACGATGCGCCGTTGGTCGGCCGGTTCCAGTTGACGATCCCGGCGCGGATCGTGCGGCGGAAGTGTTCCCACACCTTCGCGTCGTCGGCGAGCAGGCCGGCGGACAGGCCGAACGCCGTGTCGTTCGCGCGTTCGATCGCTTCGTCGAACGTCGCGTAGCGCACGATCTGCGCGAGCGGGCCGAAATGCTCTTCGTCGGGCAGGTTCGCGACGCCCGTCACGTCGACGATCGCCGCGTTCACGAAGCCGAGGCGCGGATCGCGCTGCGTCATCGCGATGATCGGCTTCGCGCCCTGCTCGACCAGGCGCGACTGCGCGTCGACCAGTTTCGCCGCCGCGCGCGCCGAGATCACCGCGCCCATGAACGGCTGCGGATCGGCGTCGAACACGTCGGCCGTGATTTTCGACGTCACGTCGGCGAAGCGCGCGAGGAAGCGGTCGCCGAACGCGCCCTGCGGCACGAAGATGCGACGCGCGCACGTGCAGCGCTGGCCGGCCGACAGGAACGCCGACTGGATCGTGTGATGGACGGCCGCGTCGATATCTTCGACTTCACCGATCAAGAGCGGGTTGTTGCCGCCCATCTCGAGCGCGAGCACGATTTCCGGACGGCCGCCGAACTGCTTGTGCAGCAGCGTGCCCGTATCGGAGCTGCCCGTGAAGAACAGCCCGTCGATCTGCCGATGGTTCGCGAGCGCAATGCCCGTGTCCTTCTCGCCCTGCACGAGGTTCAGCACGCCGGCCGGCAGCCCGGCATCCTTCCACACTTCGACCGTCGCGCGCGCGACGCCCGGTGCGAGCTCCGACGGTTTGAACACGACCGCATTGCCGGCGATCAGCGCGGGCACGATATGGCCGTTCGGCAAGTGGCCGGGGAAGTTGTACGGGCCGAATACCGCGACCACGCCGTGCGGGCGGTGGCGCAGCACCGCGACGCCGTCGGCCATGTCCTGGCGCTTCTCGCCGGTGCGTTCCTGGTACGCCTGGATCGAGATGCCGACCTTCGCGGCCATCGACGCGACTTCCGTGCGCGCTTCCCACAGCGGCTTGCCCGTCTCGCGGCCGATCGCGGTCGCGATCGCTTCCTTGCGCTCGTTGAGCAACGCGGCGAAACGCTTGGCGATCGCGCAGCGCGATTCGAAGTCGAGCGCCGACCAGCCGGCGAATGCGCGGCGCGCGCTCGCGACCGCGCGATCGACGTCGGCCGCCGATGCGCTCTCGCCCTGCCATGCGATCTCGTCAGTGCCCGGGTTGCGCGAAGCGAACACGGGGCCCGAGCCTGCAACCCAGGCGCCGTCGATGAAGAGTTCCGTCATGATTCGTTTATCCCTGTTTGACTTTGAGCGGCAGCACGCGGACCGGATCGCCGGCCTTCACGTCGAGCGCGACGGCATCGGCGGCCGACAGCACGAACGAACCGTTCGCGACCACGCCCGGCGCGACGCCGACGCGGAAATCGGTGAGCGACGTGTTCGACACGAGCGACTTCGGCGCGTCATCCCGTGCATCGGGCACGCCGATCGCGACCGGCACGACGACGCTCTCGCGCACCGTGCGCAGGTCGTTGACGTGGCATTCGAGCACGGGGCCCGCGTCGAAGATGTCGACGTGGTTCTGGTAACGCAGCCCTTCCGCCTCGAGCATCTTGCGGGCCGGCAGCGTGTCGCGGTGCGTGAGGCCGACTGCATCCTGTGCGTCCTGCGGCAGCAGGTCGACGTACACAGGGTAGCGCGGCATCAGTTCCGCGAGGAACGACTTGCGGCCGTGCGAGCTGAGATAGTCGGCCGCGTTGAAATCGATCTGGTAGAAGTGCGAACCGACGGCGCGCCAGAACGGCGACGTGCCGTCGTCGTCGAAGTGGCCGCGCAGTTCCGCGCAGATGCGCTCCGGAAAGCGCTCGCGGAACTGCGCGATGAACATGAAGCGCGAGCGCGACAGCAAGCCGCCCACGCCGCCCGTGCGATAGCGCGGGCTCAGGAACAATGAGCACACTTCCGCATAGCCGGTCAGGTCGTGCGAGATGTTCAGCGCGGACATCCGCGTCCACACGCCGAGTTCCTGGCTCGCGTGCACGACCGTGCTTACGCGGTAGTTGTAGAACGGCTGTTCGAGGCCGACCTGCGTCTCGATCCCGCACACGCCCGCGATGTCGCCCGTCTTCGATTCTTCCATCACGAAGAAGTAGCCGGCCTCGCCGGCCGCCGCCTCGCCCGCAAGCGTGCGGCGCGTGCGCTCGATGCGCGCGGCGAGCGCGTCGCGGTCGGGCTTGAACGTGGTCAGGCCCGGCCCGGTTTCCTTCGCGAGCGACACGAGCGAATCGACGTCGCCCGTTTGTACGACCCGAACGACGATCATGCTGCGTCTCCCTTCAAATCTTCATCGTCGCGGCGGTGCAGCGGCACGCAGCGCACGACATCGCCATCCTTCACATCGAGCGCCGCGCGCACGTCGCTCGCGAGCGGTGCATCGGCCGCATCGCCCGGCAGGTCGGCCAGCACGCAGCGGAACGATTCGCCGCTGCCCGTCGACACCATGTACGCGACGTCGCCCTGCTGGTGCGCCGCTTCGCGCACGACGCGCTCGGCGCCATGCTTCACGCACGCGGTGCGGTCGACCTGCGCGGTCAGCACCGGGCCCGCGTCGAAGATGTCGACGAAGCGGTCGGGCTCGAAGCCTTCCTCGAGATGGATGTCGTACGCGAGCAGCGCCGATTCGTTCGGCTCGCCGAGCACGCGCTGCGCGGCTTCCGGCAGCAGCGGCACGTAGAGCGGATAGGCCGGCATCACTTCCGCGATGAAGGTGCGGCTGCGGCCGCCCGACGCGATGTCGACGTCGGTGAAGTCGCGGCCGAAGAACTTGCGGCCCACCGCTTCCCAGAACGGCGATGCGCCGTTGCCGTCGCTCACGCCGAGCAGCAGCGTGAACACTTCCGGCGTGAAGCGGCGGCGGTTCGCGGCGATATACATCATCCGCGCACGCGAGATCAGGTGCGCGGCCGCGTCGCCGCGCAGCGACGGATCGACGTAGAAGCCCGCCAGCCGGCTCTTGCCGGTCAGCTCGTGCGACATCGTGAGCGCGTGGATCTTGCGGTTCACGTGCAACTCGCGCGACGCGTGGATCAGTGCGTCGTTGCGGAACGCGTAGAACGGTTCCGAGTAGCCGGCCGCGGCCACGATGCTCGCCGTGCCGAGCAGCTTGCCGGTCGTCGAATCCTCGAGCACGAAGAGGTAGAACTCCTCGCCGGCGAAGTCGACGTCCGCGCGAAACGAATCCTCGGAGAGCGCCACGCGCGCTTCGAGCGCCGCGCGGTCGTGCGGCAGCGAGTGCAGGACCGGCTGCGCGGTGCGCGCCATGAGCGCGAGCGCATCGAGATCCGTGAGTTTGCCGGGGCGAACAAATAGCATCGTCGTTCCTGTCTGCGATGGGCGCGCCGATCAGCGCGCGGTGGCTTCCTGTGCGGCGAGCACTTGTTCGACTGCCTTCTCGAAGCGCTTCATGCCTTCGTCGAGCAGGTCGAACGGGATCACCAGCGACGGGACGAAGCGCAGCACGTTCGGGCCGGCGATCAGCATGATCAGGCCGTTCTCTGCTGCTGCGGTGACGAAGTCCTTCGCGCGGCCGTCGAATGCGGCGGTGAGTTCGGCGCCGACCAGCAGGCCCTTGCCACGCACGTCCTTGAAGATGCCGAAGCGCGCGTTGATGCGTTCGAGCGCGCCCTTCAGGCGCACGCTGCGTTCGCGCACGCCTTCGAGCAGTGCCGGGTCGCCGATCAGTTCGACGACCTTGTCGGCAATCGCCGAGGCGAGCGGGTTGCCGCCGTACGTCGTGCCGTGCACGCCGACCTTGAAGTGCGCGGCCAGTTCGTTCGTCGTCAGCATCGCGCCGATCGGGAAGCCGTTGCCGAGCGCCTTCGCGGTCGTCAGGATGTCCGGCGTGACGCCCGTATCCATGTACGCGTAGAACTGGCCCGTGCGGCCGACGCCCGTTTGCACTTCGTCGAAAATCAGCAGCGCGCCGTGTGCGTCGCACGCTTCGCGCAGTGCCTTCAGGAAGGCCGGATCCGCCGGGATCACGCCGCCTTCGCCTTGCACGGGCTCGACGATCACCGCGCAGGTTTGCGGGCCGATCGCGGCCTTGGCGGCTTCGATGTCGTTGTACGGCAGGTGCTTGATGCCGGCCGGCACGGGGCCGAAGCCTTCCGAGTATTTCGGCTGGCCGCCGACGCTGACCGTGAAGAACGTGCGGCCGTGGAACGACTGCACGAACGAGATGATTTCGGCTTTATCGGCGCCGTGGCGATCGAACGCGACGCGGCGGGCGAGCTTCAGTGCGGCTTCGTTCGCTTCCGCGCCCGAGTTCGCGAAGAATGCGCGGTCGGCGAAGGTCAGCGATTCGAGGCGCTTCGCGAGGCGCAGCACCGGCTCGTTCGTGTAGCCGTTGCCGATGTGCCAGAGTTTGCGGCTTTGTTCGTCCAGGACCTTCAGCAGTTCCGGGTGGCCGTGGCCGAGCGACGTCACGGCGATACCGCACGCGAAATCGATGTACTCGCGGCCGGCCGTGTCCCACACGCGGGAGCCCTCTGCGCGATCCGGCACGAACGGCGCGGGGGAAAATACCGGCACCATCACTTCATCGAATGTCTGGCGGTTCACGGTCGAGGTCGTCATGGTCGTTCCTTTCGGTTTCGTAAGAGGGTTCAACAGGATCAAGTTTAGGTAAGGGTGACGCAAGCGTCTTGCGGAATTGCGACGGGTTCTATCGGAAGCGGATAGATCGCTTTTATTTTGCCTTCCCGGCGGGGGGGGCTGGGTTTGGGTGTCGGTATTTTGGGGCTTTTTTGGTGGTTCTTTCTGCGTTTGGCGTGAAGCACCTGTGATCTTGTCGGTCTATTAGTGTCGCCCCTGCGCGGGGCGGCGGTTACTTTTCTTTGTCTTGCCAAAGAAAAGTAACCAAAAGAAAGGCGCTCGGACAACGCATGACTTCCCGGTGCCATGGTCGGCAGAGTGGATCGCGCCTAAGTGTCCGCGCCAGTCAGGAACGCAGAGTGGTTCGAGCAATGGTTCTGACACCGCTCACCACCCAACAGAGCGGTATACCACCCGCCAGCTCCGCCCTCGCTTCGCTCGGCCGACAGGTACACCCCCTCCAGTAACGCTCGAGGTCAATCAATTTCAGCAATCGCGGGCATCACCGGCGAGTACCCCGAATTCTGCGAATCATGGCGTGCCCTCATTCGTAAAGAAAAAGGGACGCAGTCACGCAGTCACGCAGTCACGACGTTATCAAGCACTCGCTGATGGCAAGCAGTCCGATAGGTACGAATGGTGTGAGTAAAGAGAGCGCCTGGTGCGCTGGCGGAAGCATGCGAGCGCATGCAATGCGACGTGAGGTACCTTTCAGCCGAGCGTAGCGAGGATGGAGCTAGCGGGCGGTATACCGCTCTGTTGGGTGGTGAGTGGTGTCAGAACCATTGCTCGAACCACTCCGTGCTCGTGACTGGCGCGGACACTTAGGTGCGATCCACTCCGAACACTACGGCACCGGGAGGTCTTGCGTTGTCCGAGCGCCTTTCTTTTGGTTACTTTTCTTTGGCAAGACAAAGAAAAGTAACCGCCGCCCCGCGCAGGGGCGACACTAATAGACCGACAAGATCACAGGTGCTTCACGAAAAACAAAGGCGAACCACCAAAAACGAAATCAATCCTTCGCCCCGCGCTCAACCAGCGCGCCTCCACGCGGCTCCCCGCCGCCGCCGGTCTGCTTCTCGAGCCAGGCTCTCCGATCTTCCCGCGGCGTCACGCCAAACCGTTCGCGGTACGCATTAGAAAAATGCGCAGCAGAAGAAAACCCACAGGCGAGACTAACCTGCACAACCGACTTGCTGGTCCGCTGCAGTTGAGTCCGAGCCTTGAGCAACCGAAGATTGAGGTAATACTTGGAGGGCATCGCCCCGAGATACTGTCGAAAGAGCCGCTCCAGTTGCCGGCGTGAAACGCCAACCAGTTCGGCGATCTCATCGGTCGTCAAAGGATCTTCGACATTGGCTTCCATCAAAAGCAAAGCATCGTTCAACTGAGGGTGTCGCTCACCGGGCGCGGTAACAAAAGGAATCCGCTGCCGTTCCTCGCCACTGCGCAAAGTCCCGGCCCCAAGCGCATCGGCGATCCTCTCGGCGAGATCGGGCCCATGTTCCCGGCCAATCATGGCCAGCATGAAATCAACCGTAGCCTGCCCACCGGCACAGGTGGCCCGATCCCGATCGATCTCGAAGATCTGCTGCGTGACGATCGACCGCTCGAACTGTTCGGCGAACTGCTGATACGTCTCCCAGTTCACGCTCACGCGATACCCGGAAAGCTGCCCGGCCATCGCGAGCCACCACACGCCGTGGTGAATGCCAGTGACGATAGGTGTCCGCTGCCCCACCCTCGCAAGACTCGCGAGAAACAACCGATAGTCGGCAAACTGCTGAAACCGCTCCGACACGACGATGACCCAGTCGCACGCGATCGCATCGTTGAACGCCGCATCGGCATGCCACTGCGCGCCGCCGGCGAGCGGCACGGGCCGCCCGTCCCACGAACACACCTGCCACCGATACAGCAGCCGCCCGTCGATCTCGTTCGCGAGGTTCAGCGCATCGACGATCGGACCCACGCCCGACATCGACACGGGCGGCAATGCAACGATCGCCACCTGCGTCGTGCGGGTGGCGCCTGCGGGACGAGACACCGGTACCACGGTTGAAACCTGCCCTGTCGCGTTACTTGAGACTGCCCGACAGGAACTGCTTGAGCCGCTCGCTCTGCGGGCGCACCAGCACTTCCTTCGGATCGCCCTCTTCCTCGGTCCGCCCCTGATGCAGGAACATCACGTGGTTCGATACGTTGCGTGCGAAACCCATCTCGTGCGTGACGACGATCATCGTGCGGCCTTCCTCGGCCAGCTTCTGCATCACCTTCAGCACTTCGCCCACCAGCTCCGGGTCAAGCGCGGACGTCGGCTCGTCGAACAGCATCACGTCCGGATGCATCGCCAGCGCACGCGCAATCGCCACGCGCTGCTGCTGGCCGCCCGACAGGTGCGACGGATACTGCTTCTCGACGCGCGGCGGCAAGCCGACCTTCTCCAGATACTCGCGCGCCCGCTCCTCGGCTTCCTTCTTCGAAATGCCGAGCACGTGCACGGGGGCTTCCATCACGTTCTCGAGCACGTTCATGTGCGCCCACAGGTTGAAGTGCTGGAACACCATCGCGAGCTTCGTGCGGATGCGCTGCAGCTGCTTGTGATCGGCGACTTCGAGCGCACCGGCGCGGTCGGCCTTCGTGCGTACGGCCTCGCCGTCGACGACGATCTGCCCCGCATTGGGCCGCTCGAGAAAATTGATGCAGCGCAGGAACGTGCTCTTGCCCGAGCCGCTCGCGCCGATGATGCTGATGACGTCACCGGCCTTCGCGTTCAGCGATACGCCCTTGAGCACTTCGTTGTCGCCGTAGCGCTTGTGAATGTCGACCGCGGCAAGCTTGGTGGAAGCGGCAGCGCTCGTTTGAGTGATCTCGGCCAACTGGCTCTCCTCGAAGTGATTCAATGACGGGCGGCCGCGAGATACGCAAGCCAGTGGCGCTCCGCGCGGCGAAACGCCGCGACGAGTGCGAACGATACCGCAAGATAGATCAGCGCGGCGATTCCGAACGACTGGAACGCCATGTAGGTCGCGGAATTCGCGTCGCGTGCAACCTTCAAGATGTCCGGCACGGTCGCCGTGAACGCGACGGTGGTCGCGTGCAGCATCAGGATCACCTCGTTGCTGTACAGCGGCAGCGCGCGGCGCAGCGCCGACGGCAGGATCACGCGGCGGTACATCGTGAACGGCGACATCCCGTAGGCGCGCGCAGCCTCGACCTCGCCGTGCGGAATCGCGCGGATCGCTCCCGCGAAGATCTCGGTCGTGTACGCGCAGGTGTTCAGCGCGAACGCGAGGATCGCGCAGTTGAAGCCGCTGCGGAAGAACGCGTCGAGCAGCGAGTGCGAACGCACGAACTCGAGGCTGTACATGCCGGTGTACAGCAGCAGCAACTGCACGTAGAGCGGCGTGCCGCGGAACACGTACGTGTAGAACCGCACCGGCGTCGACACCCACTTGTTCCTCGACACGCGCGCGACCGCAAGCGGCACCGCGCACACGAAGCCAAGCGAGATCGACGCGACGAGCAGCCACAGCGTTACCGCGAGGCCGGAGAGGCGCTGGCCGTCCCAGTAAAGGAACGCCTGGCCGAATTCCTGGAGGATCTCGATCATAGTTCTGCGTGCCGCACGCCCATGGAATAACGCTTCTCGAGCTGGATCAGCACGAGGTTGGAAACGGTCGTGATCGCGAGATAGATCAGCGCCGCGACGAGGATGAAGAAGAACATGTTGAACGTGCTCTTGCCGGCGTCCTGCGCGGCCTTCACGACGTCCGCAAGCCCGATGATCGACACCAGCGCGGTGGCCTTCACGAGCACCTGCCAGTTGTTGCCGATGCCCGGCAGCGCGAAGCGCATCATCTGCGGAAACATGATCCGGGCGAACACGCGCGCGCCGCTCATCCCGTAAGCCGCACCGGCTTCGAGCTGGCCGCGCGGCACCGACAGGAACGCCCCGCGGAACGTCTCGGTGAAGTACGCGCCATAGATGAAGCCAAGCGTCAGCACACCGGCCACGAACGGGTCGATGTCGATCTGGTCCCAGCCGACGAAGTCGGTGAACTGGTTCAGCCAGATCTGGATGCTGTAGAACAACAGCAGCATCAGGACAAGATCGGGCACCGAGCGGATCAGCGTCGTATAACCGGTCGCGATCGCTCGCAGCACCCGGTTGTGCGACAGCTTCGCCACCGCGCCGATCAGCCCCAGCGCCACCGCAGTGGCGAGCGACAGCACCGACAGCTCGATGGTCTGCACGGTGCCGGCCCAGAGGACAGGACCAAAGCCGTAAAGGAACACGCGCGTCTCCAGAGTTGGAATGGATGCCGACGCGTATGCCTGTCCCGCGCCGGGCTGACGCGGATAGTCGCAAGCGAAATTGATTGTCTCAAATCACCTTGCATGGGATTGCTGCGTCGCAACAATCCGCCCCACCATTTGCAACCAAGGCCTACACCCCTGTTTCAAAAGGAAAAAAGCCGCTCCCTGACAACCGGATAACGGGCAGGGAAGCGGACTTTTTGCAATTTTCCGGTCGCTTTTTCGATATAGCGCCGAAGGCGGCTGCGCTTACCGTCCCTTCAGGATGTCGGAGCGCGAAGTCGTATAGACAAGCCCGTCCGGGCCGAAATGCACGTTGAAGAATGCGTCGGTGTTGACGCCGTCCTCGAGCCAGCGCCAGCTCCAGACCGTCTCGGGCTTGAGCGGATACTGCGCGATGTCGCCGGGCTTGCCGAGCAGGCGCCGCACCTCGTCCTCGTTCATCCCCGGGCGCACCTTCGCGAAATTCTCGGCGGTCAGCACCTGCGTCGCGCCCGTGTAGCGGCCGTTCGCATCGAGGTCGACGAACCACGTCTGGTTGCCCATCGGGCCGCGCGGGTATTCGAGGCGCTTCGAGCCGTCGGTGAAGTCACGCTCGGTCTCGGGCTTGCCCATCGTGCCGCGCACGTCGGCTTCGGTCGATTCGCCGACCTTCAGCCCCTTCAGCAGCAGCGGCGCGGGCTTGATCGCGTTGAAGAAGTCCCTGATACGTTGCACGTCGAGGTTGCCTTGCTTGTCGTCGCAGCCGGTCAGCGCCAGCGCGGCGGCCAGCATCGTCACGGGAAGCAGCCGGAAACGGAAATTCATCGGAAGAAATACGCGTCGAGAAAACACGCGGCAAGGATACCCGCGCGACGCCAAAAGCGCGAGACGGGCCCGCAGCCCGTCTCATGTTCAATGCATCGTTTCGGTTTCAGTTTCGGCCACGCGGCTCGTCGCGTGCGGCGCACGCGGCACGGCCGGCGGCACACCGATGCGGCGCCGCGTGCGCACGAGCTCGGCAAGCTGCCACGAACCGAGCGCCAGGCAACCGAACAGCACCTCGCGGCCACGCTTGACCAGCGCGAGCGACAGCGCCGTCTCGCGATCGACGCCGAACATCTGCGCGAGCAGCACGACGGTCGCCTCCTGCACGCCGAGGCCGCCCGGCACCATGAACGCCGCATGGCGCACGGCCTGCGTCATCGCCTCGATCGCGATCGCGCCGCCGATCGACACCGGATGGCCGAGCAGCGCGAGCGCCCAGTAGATCTCGAGCGCGCCGAGCGTGTAGCCGGCCAGCTGCCAGAAGAATGCGCTGAACAACAGGCCCGTACGCGACATCAGCCCATCGATGTCGGCATCGAGCCGCTTGCCGTCGACGCCCTGCAGCAGCCGGTGCGAATCGCCGAGCAGGCGGCCCGCGAAACGCTCGATTGCATGGAAAATCCCGCCGCGGCGCATCAGCACGACGCCGAGTACCGGCAGCGGCAGCGTGAGCAGCAGCGCGAGCCCGATCGTGCCGTCGCCCATGTTGTCCGTCGTCGCGAGCAGCAGCACGAGGCCGAGCGCGGCGAACGCATACTGGACGACGATCGTCACGAGCACCTCGACGATCACCGACGCCGTCACGCGGCTCGCGTCCGGCACCTGCCAGCGCGCGAGCCGGATCCCGACCAGCTCGCCGCCGATCCCGACCACGGGCAACAGCCGGTTCACCGCTTCGCGCACGGTTGCGATCCACCACAGGAACGGCAGCGACGAGCGCTTGTCGAGCAGCAGGTGCCACGCGTAGGCGTCGAGCAGCAGCGGCAGCGCATGGAACGGCACCAGCCACAGCAGCGCATAACCGGCGCGCGCGAGCATCTGCGACACGTCGCCGATGCCTTCATGCAGCCCCAGCGCCAGCAGGATGCCGATACCGAGCGGCCAGCCGAGCCATTTGATCCACTTGGTCATGACGGCTGCGCCCCCGGTGCGCGCGACGCCGGCGCGCCGCGCCGTGCCGCGGGCTGGCCGAACACGTCGGCAAAGCCGCCGGTCGCGACGCCCGCCGCCTTCAGCGCGGCCGCGACGCGCGGCGACAGCAGCGCATCGAGTTCGTCCGCCGGACGGTAGCCGGACATCGTCGGCGTGATCGGGCCGTCGCCGGCCTCGGCCGGATGGCAATAGATCTCGCCAACGCCCGGCGGCAGCTTGGCCAGCGCGTCGAGCAGCACGGCCTCGTCCATCGCGCCCGTATGCTCGATCCCGACCACGTAGTCGTTGTGTGCGAGCCCCGCGCGGTCGAGCCGTGCGCGCACGAGCGCAATCCACGGCTTGAGCAGCGCGGGCGCGCTCGTCTCGTAAGGCAGCCGCACCGCGCGCAGCCCGTAGTCGCGGCCGATCTCGATGATCATCGACAGCACGGTCGGATGCAGGTGGAAATGCTTGTGCGCGTTCACGTGATCGAGCGGCAGGCCGCTCGCCGCGAACGCGTCGAACTGCGCGCGAATCTCGCGGCGCAGTTGGGCACGCACGTGCGGCAGGAAGAAGAAGCGACAGCCGTCCTTCGCCATCGCGTCGCCGAACCGCCCGTCGGGGCCGACGAGCGCGGGAATCTCACGCGCGGGCAGCGTGGCCGGCCCGTCCGCGAGCACCAGATGCAGGCCGACCGCGAGCGACGGTAGCCGTCGCGCGCGTTCGATCGCATCCTGCGCCGCGGGCGCTCCGACCATCAGGCTGGCGGCGTTCAGCACGCCGTCGCGGTGCGCGCGCTCGACCGCCGCGTTGACGCGCGGGTGCAGCCCGAAGTCGTCCGCGGTGAAGATCAGCGCCCGCGCCGCCCGCTGCGTCGTCACGAATCAGGCCTCGTGTGCGCGCAGGAAGCGGAAGAACTCGACACCTTCGCGCAGACGGCGCTTCATCATGTCCCAGCTCGTCAGCATCTCGCGGACGATTTCCCAAATCTTCGACGGGCGGAAGTAGAACTGGCGATAGAACTGCTCGAGATGGTGATAGATCTCGTCGCGCGACAGGTGCGCATAGCCGATCGCAGCGAGCTGCACGCCTTCCTTGCTGACCAGGTTGATGGTCTTGTTCTCTTCCATCCAGCCGTTCTCGACGGCCTGCTTGTAGAGCGTCGTGCCCGGATACGGCGCGGCGAGCGACACCTGGATCGTGTGCGGATTGATTTCCTTCGCGTACTCGATCGTCTTCTTGATGGTTTCCTGCGTCTCGCCCGGCAGGCCGAGGATGAAGGTACCGTGGATCTTGATGCCGAGCTTCTTGCAGTCCGCGCTGAAGCGGCGCGCGAAATCGGTGCGCACGCCCTTCTTGATGTTCACGAGGATCTGGTCGTCGCCGGATTCGAAGCCGACCAGCAGCAGGCGCAGGCCGTTTTCCTTCATGACCTTCAGCGACTTGTACGGCACGTTCGCCTTCGCGTTGCACGACCACGTCATGCCGAGCTTGCCCAGGCCGATGGCGATGGCTTCCGCGCGCGGCAGGTCGTCGGTGAAGGTGTCGTCGTCGAACATCAGTTCCTTCACTTCCGGCATGTTGTCGCGGATCCACTTCGCTTCCGCGAGCACGTTCTCGACCGAGCGGGTGCGATAGCGATGGCCGCTGACCGTCTGCGGCCACAGGCAGAACGTACAGCGCGACTTGCAGCCGCGGCCCGTGTAGATCGATACGTACGGATAGTTCAGGTAGCCGATGAAGTAGTTGTCGATCTTCAGGTCGCGCTTGTAGACGGGCGCGACGAACGGCAGTTCGTCCATGTTCTCGAGGATCGGACGCGCTTCGTTGTGCTCGATCGAGCCGTCCTTCGCGCGCCAGCTCAAGCCCTTGATCTGCGGGAACGGCTTGCCTTCGGCGATTTCCTTGCAGGTGTAGTCGAATTCCTCGCGGCACACGAAGTCGATTGCCTCGCTCGCCGTGAGCGAGTTGTGCGGATCGACCATCACCTTCGCGCCGACCATGCCGACCAGCAGCGACGGCTTCATCTTCTTCAGATCCTGCGCGAACATCGCGTCGGTCGGGAACGACGGCGTGCTCGTGTGGATGATCACGAGGTCGTAGTCGTTGGCAATCTTCAGCGTTTCCTCGACCGACAGGCCGTCGGCCGGCGCGTCGACGACGCGGCTGCCCGGCACGAGCGCGGCCGGCTGCGCGAGCCACGTCGGATACCAGAAGGAACGGATTTCGCGCTTCGCCTGATAGCGCGAGCCGGCTCCGCCGTCGAAGCCGTCATACGAAGGGGCCTGCAAGAACAGCGTTTTCATGAGTGCTCCGGTAGCCTGCATAGTTCGATTCGTCACAACGATTCAGTCAAAAAAACCGCGGGCCGCCCTGCCGGCGCCCGCCTCTTTGTCATGTCGCGCCGCGCGGCCCCGCCGCGCAACGCGTCTCGGCCCTTGGGCCGGATTCGATCGGAACGGCCCTAGCGGCCGTCCACGCCTTCCACTACCGCCGTCGCGCGTTCGCCGCCGACAACCGTCATCCTCGCGCCGCGCCACACGACGTGCGTGCCGAACACGGCCGCGAGCCACTCGAGCGCGAGCAGCGTGTCGCGCACCGCGACGAGCGGCAGGTCGCGCCAGAATGCGCGCCAGCCATCCTCGCCGCGTGCGTGCAGCACGAGCCGCCCGAACGCGCCCACCACAACCGCCGCGCCTGCCAGCGAACCGGCGAAGGTTCCGTCAAGGCGCAGCGCGAGCGCCGCGCCGATCGCGAGCCACGGCACGGTGAACGTAATGAACAGGAACGCGAAACCGGCCGGGTTCAGCGACCGGATCGTGCGCAGCCAGCGTGTCTCGCGATGCCACAGCGGCCCGAACGACGGCTCGATCACGTCGGTCGCGACCTCGACTTCCGACAGCACGGTGCGCCGCCCGAGGCGGCGCGGCAGCTCGGCCAGCCAGAAATCGTCGGCCAGCTCGTCCTTCAGCGCGGGAAAGCCGCCGATCCGGTCGAGCGTGTCGCGCGTCAGCGCGAGCGTCGCGCCGAAGCCGAAGCGGCTCGAGCGGCCGAGGTGCGTGATCCGGACCGACGGCGCGAACCATGCGTCGACGAACTGCGCGCCGATCCGCGTCCAGAACCCGCCGACGCTGCGCGCATGATACAGGCACGTGACGACACCGACCGACACATCGGCGAGCGGCGCCGTCACGCGCTCCAGATAGTCGGGCTTCACCGCGATGTCGCTGTCCGCGATCACGATGCGGCCGTACTTCGCGCGTTCGGCGAGGTTGATCAGGTTGCTGACCTTCAGGTTCTTGCCGTGCACGCGCGCGTCGACCACGAGCGTGATGTCGCACTCGGGATAATCGGCACGCAGCCGTTCGACCACGGCGATGGCCGGATCGACCGCCGACGCGACGCCGAACAACACTTCATAACGCGGATGGCGCTGCTCGCAGAACGTCGCGAGGTTTTCGTACAGGTGCGGCTCCGCGCCGCACAGCGGCTTGAGCACGCTGATCGGCTCGAAGCCGTCGCGCACGGCCGTGTGCGGCGTGCGCGGCCGCGGCGCGAACGCGGCAACGAGCGCATACCCGGCCGCGGCCAGCGTAAACACGATCAGGAGCCAGTCGAGCATCGTTACGGTTGCCGTCATGCGCGACGCCTCCCGGCGACCTGAACGCCATGGAGAACGCGTGAGCGTGATTGAACGTGATTCGGTATTCCGACAACGACGAACGCGGGCACGACCCGACTCCTTGTTCCAGCAGCGTCTGTATATGAGGGAGGCTCGACCCATCCTTCAGGTCTGGCCATGCCCGGCTTCGCGTGGTGCATCTCCGCACGACGCCCGGACGGGATGCGGGAAGACTCGTATGGCTACCTTCGGCACAACATGGGCAGGCGCCGGATTTTAGCAGCCTGCGGCACCCCGCGCTCGGCACTACGAGAAACGCACTGGTGCAATTCTGGCAAAGCTGTGCAGACGACGAACCATTTCGGCGCACCCGCGTTCACGTTAGCGTAAGCGGTTTGCAAGCGTATTGCAGTCTTGAAAATCAAACATTTCGTGCAAATTTGTACGTCGATGCGGATTCACATCCAATCGCCGTAAAGATTGGTAATTAATCAGTGATTAGATTGATTTTTGCAACGATGGCCGAATTCGACCCTGCATCCCTGAAAGGCGCATGGGTATCGGGCCGCCCCCAGCACGTTCCGGAACCCTTTGGCAAAATCCTTGGCATTTGTTGCGTAAGCGCATCACCCTGCTCCCCCGTTCGAAGGCCAACCGATGACTCCGTTTTCCGTACTCGATCTCGCCCCCATTCCGGCCGGCGCCGACGCCTCCCAGGCTTTCCGCAACACCGTTGATCTCGCGCAGCATGCGGAACGCTGGGGTTACCAGCGCTACTGGCTCGCCGAGCATCACAACATGCCCGGCATCGCGAGCGCGGCGACCGCCGTCGTCATCGGCCATGTCGCGGGCGCCACGCAGACGATCCGGGTCGGGTCGGGCGGCATCATGCTGCCGAACCACGCGCCGCTCGTGATCGCCGAGCAGTTCGGTACGCTTGCGTCGCTGTATCCGGGGCGCATCGATCTCGGCCTCGGCCGCGCGCCCGGCACCGACCAGACCACGTCGCGCGCACTGCGCCGCGACCTGATCGGCAGCGCCGACTCGTTTCCGGATGATGTCGCCGAGCTGCAGCGCTACTTCGCGGAGCCGGTGCCCGGCCAGCGCGTGCGCGCGGTGCCCGGTGCAGGGCTCGACGTGCCCGTGTGGCTGCTCGGCTCGAGCCTGTTCAGCGCCCAGCTCGCCGCGATGCTCGGGCTGCCGTTCGCGTTCGCGTCGCACTTCGCGCCGGATTACCTGATGCGCGCACTCGAGATCTATCGCGCGCAGTACCGGCCGTCGGCCGCGTGGCCGAAGCCGCATGCGATGGTCGGCGTCAACGTGTTTGTCGCCGATACCGACGACGAGGCGCGGCGCCTGTTCACGTCGCTGCAGCAGCAGTTCATCAACCTGCGGCGCGGCACGCCGGGCAAGCTGCCGCCGCCGGTCGACGTGCTCGAGGCGAATGAGCTCGAACTCGCGACCGTCGCGCATTCGCTGTCGTTCGCGGCAGTGGGCTCGCGCGACACGGTGCGCGACAAGCTGCGCGACCGCATCGCGCAGACAGGCGCCGACGAGCTGATCGTCACCGCCCAGATCTACGATCACGCCGCACGGCTGCGCTCGTTCGAACTGACCGCGCAGATCCGCGACGAGCTCGCGAGCGACACGCGCTGACGGCCCGCGGCCGGCCCCGCATCACTGCGGGTGCACGGCCTCCAGCCCGTCGAGCAGCGCCTTGTGGAACGCGTCCGGGTCCTGGATCTGCGGCGCGTGCCCGAGCGCCGGGAATTCGACGAGCTGCGCGCCGGGGATCGCGGCCTGCGTGCGTTTCGCGAGTTCCGGATAGTGGCCGAGCTTCGCATGCACGTCGGGCGGCGCGACGTCCTTGCCGATCGCGGTCGTGTCCTTGTCGCCGATCATCAGCAGCGTCGGCACGCGGATCGCGCCGAGTTCGTAGACCACCGGCTGCGTGAAAATCATGTCGTAGATCAGCGCGGAGTTCCATGCGACCGCGTCGCGACCGGCGCCACGGTACATCCCGGCCAGCATCTGCACCCAGCGCTCGTACGACGGCGACCACTTGCCCGCGTAGTACGTGCCCTGCTCGTAGCGGCGGATACCGTCGGCCGTGGTCTTCTGCTCGCGCGCATACCAGTAGTCGACCGACAGCGGCGGCACGCCGAGCGCCTTCCAGTCTTCGAGGCCGATCGGGTTCACGAGCACGAGCTGGTCGGTCGCCTTCGGATACATCAGCGCGTAGCGCATCGCGAGCATCCCGCCCGTCGAGTGGCCGACGATCGTCGCCAACTTCACGCCCAACGATTCGAGCAGCGCGTGCGTGTTGTGCGCCAGCTGCTGGAAGCTGTACTGGTAGCGGTCGGGCTTCGACGACTTGCAGAAGCCGATCTGGTCCGGCGCGATCACGCGATAGCCCGCGTGGCTCAGCACGCCGATCGTGTCCTCCCAGGTCGCCGCGCAGAAGTTCTTCCCGTGCAGCAGCACGACGGTGCGGCCGTTCGGGTGCGCCGGCTGGACGTCGAGGTAGGCCATCTCGAGGGTGTCGCGCTGCGACACGAACGTGTACAGATGCACGGGCGCCGGATAAGTGAACCCTTCCAGGCGCGGGCCGTACACGGGCCCGTCGTTGCCGGCGGGCGATACGGCCATCGCCGCAGCAGGCATGGCACACGCGGCGGCGACGCCAGCACCGAGCGCGGTGGCGCGCGCGGCAAACAACATCTTGCGAATCGAAAGCATGGCGATCACGGTGATTGGAGACGCACGCGGGCAGCCGGGCCGCCTCGCGCCCCGCGATTCTACGCGGTCGTGCTGACGACGGCGCGCAACACTCCGGGGCTGTGCGACTTCCGCGCGCGCGACGAACTCGGGTATCGTGTGACGTGACCCTGAAACGCGTGCAGGCGATTCCCATGAAAAACGTCCTCAGCATTCAGTCGCACGTCATCTACGGCCATGCCGGCAACAGTGCGGCCGTGTTCCCGATGCAGCGCCTCGGCGTCAACGTCTGGCCGCTCAATACCGTCCAGTTGTCGAATCACATGCAGTACGGCCACTGGGCCGGCAGCGCGATCGATGCCGCCAAGATGGAGCAGCTCGTCGACGGCATCGCCGCGATCGGCGCGCTCAAGCGCTGCGACGCCGTGCTGTCCGGCTTCCTCGGCTCGCCGCCGCAGGCGCGGGCGGCCGTCGAGATCGTCCGCTCGGTGAAGGCGATGAACCCGAACGCGTGGTACTTCTGCGATCCGGCGATGGGCCAGACGGGCGGCATCCGGCCCGAGCCCGGTGTCGAGGAATTCATGGTCCAGGAGATGCCGGCGCTCGCGGACGGCATGTCGCCGAACCACACCGAACTGCAGAAGCTCGCCGGGCGGCGCATCGAGACCGTCGCCGAAGCCGTCGAAGCCTGCCGCGCGCTGATCCGCCGCGGCCCGCAGATCATCCTCGTCAAGCACCTGCACGACCGCAACAGCCCGGCCGACCGTTTCAACATGCTCGCCGTCACCGAAACCGAAGCGTGGATCGGCCAGCGCCCGCTGTACGCGTTTCCGCGCCATCCGGTCGGTGTCGGCGACCTGACCAGCGCGATCTTCGTTGCCTGCCGGCTGCGCGGCGACTCCGTGCGCGCCGCGTTCGAGCACACGCTCGCCGCCGTGCACGCGGTCGTGAAGGCCACCTACGATGCGCGCCGCTACGAGCTCGAACTCGTCGCCGCGCAGGACGAAATCGCGCGCCCGAGCGAATGGTTCGGCGCGTGGGTGACGGACGCCTGACGCGCCGGCATCGCCCTCCGCTTCACCGGCGCGCGTCCCGCGTCGCGCCGCTTTCCCGCCCTGCCCCTGCCCCTGCCTCGCCACGACCGCTGGCGACTGGCGCGCCGACGCTGCTTCGATATCGTTTCCGTGCGGATGCAAACGTTTTCGGACTTCACATGAATGACACCGATTCCTCGCTATGCTCGCGGCGGCACAACCCGGCGCAGCCGCATCCTGCGACCCGGGCGCGCCCTTCCAGCAGGTCCCGCCAATCGGCTCCCTCCTTTACCGCACGATAACGACCATGACTCGATCGAACCGTCGTGACTTCCTGCGCGTCGCTGCCGGCACCGCCGGCGCCGCCGCGCTGAACCTGTTTCCGCCCGTGATTCGCGATGCGCTTGCGATTCCCGCGAACCGCCGCACCGGCACCCTCCGCGATATCGAACACATCGTGATCCTGATGCAGGAGAACCGCTCGTTCGACCACTACTTCGGCACGATGCGCGGTGTCCGCGGCTTCGGTGACCCGCGCCCGCTGCGCCTCGCGAACGGCAAGTCGGTGTTCCACCAGCCGGTCGGCCCGGCCGAACTGCTGCCGTTCCATCCGGGCGCGGACAAGCTCGGCCTGCAGTTCCTGCAGGACCTGCCGCACGGCTGGCAGGACATGCACGCTGCGTGGAACAAAGGCCGCTACGACCAGTGGGTGCCGAACAAGGGCACCACGACGATGGCGTACCTGAAGCGCGACGACATCCCGTTCCACTACCAGCTCGCCGATGCGTTCACGATCTGCGACGCGTACCACTGCGCAATCCCGAGCTCGACCGATCCGAACCGCTACTACATGTGGACGGGCTACGTCGGCAACGACGGCACGGGCGGCGGCCCGGTGCTCGGCAACGAGGAAAAGGGCTACGCCTGGACGACCTATCCGGAAGTGCTCGAACAGGCCGGCGTGTCGTGGAAGATCTACCAGGACGTCGGCACCGGGCTCGACGCGAACGGCTCGTGGGGCTGGACGCAGAACCCGTACATCGGCAACTACGGCGACAACTCGCTGCTCTACTTCAACCAGTACCGCACCGCGCTGCCCGGCACGCCGCTGTACGACAAGGCGCGCACCGGCACCAACATCAGCGCCGGCGGCACGCTGTTCGACATCCTGCAGCAGGACGTGAAGAACGGCACGCTGCCGCAGGTGTCGTGGATCTGCGCGCCGGAAGCGTATTCCGAGCATCCGAACTGGCCCGCGAACTACGGCGCGTGGTACATCGAGCAGGTGCTGAAGGCGCTCGTGTCGAATCCGGACGTGTGGAGCAAGACCGCGCTGTTCATCACCTACGACGAAAACGACGGCTTCTTCGACCACGTGCCGCCGCCGTTCGCGCCGCAGTCGCGCGACAACGGGCTGTCGACGGTCGCGACGACCAACGAGGTGTTCCCCGGCGACGCATCGCACATGGCCGGCCCGTACGGACTCGGGCCGCGCGTGCCGATGCTGGTCGTGTCGCCGTGGACGAAGGGCGGCTGGGTCTGCTCGCAGACCTTCGATCACACGTCGCTGCTGCAATTCATCGAGGCACGTTTCGGCGCGCAGTATCCGGTCAAGGCCGGCAACGTGTCGCCGTGGCGCCGCACGGTGTGCGGCGACCTGACCGCCGCGTTCGATTTCGCGACGGCCGACGCCGGCTGGCCGACGCTGCCGGACACGAGCGGCTACGCGCCGCCCGACCGCCTGCGCCATCCCGACTACATCCCCGTGCCGCCGGTACTGCAGAAGCTGCCGAAGCAGGAGGCCGGGCTGCGGCCGGCGCGCGCGCTGCCGTACGAGCTGTTCGTGCATGGCCGCATCGACGCGCCCAACGGCCCGTTCCGGCTGACCTTCGCGAACACCGGCCAGGCGGGCGCCGCGTTCCAGGTCCAGTCGCGCAACCGACTCGACGGCCCGTGGGCGTACACGGTCGAAGCCGGCAAGCGCGTCGCCGACACCTGGAGCGCCGCCGCGTCGCTCGGCCTGTACGACCTCGACGTGTATGGCCCGAACGGCTTCTACTGCCACTTCCGCGGCCCGTTCGCGACCGGCATCGGCAACGCGAGCGTGAACCCCGAGGTGATCTACGGCTACGACGTCGCGAACGGCAACATCACGCTGCGCCTGATGAACCGCGGCCACAAGGCCGTGCGGCTCAAGGTCACGAACGCGTATGGCCACGGCCACGCGCGCACGTTCGACCTCGCGCCGGGCCAGCAGATCGACGACTACTGGGATCTGCGCGGCAGCCACGGCTGGTACGACCTGACCGTCAGCGACGGCCGGCTGCTCGGCTTCCTGCGCCGCTTCGCGGGTCACGTCGAGACGGGCCGCCCGAGCGCCAGCGATCCGCTGATCCGCACGCACGCATCGCACGACGATGCCGAAGCCGCATCGGACGCACTGTCCGACTGACGGCGTCCCGTGCGCGGCGCGGCCCCGGCGGGCCGCGCCGCCTCCGTGCCCCTCGCCCTTCCTCCGCTCCCCCTCCTCTCCGCCCGCTCCGTTCGCGACGGGAAACTCCCGATACCGGCTGCCCCGGCACGCGCGGAAGCTATGCGCAAATCCGCACCGAATGCGCGGCAAATTGCCAAGACCCGGGCATATCGGCGACCTATATATCGAGGCGATCGGGGCTCTTCGCGGAGCCTGACGGGAGATGCTTCCGAGGATCACGATGCCGACCTCCCCGCCCGATTCCGAGAAGCGGTTGAACCGCCCGCCCGTCGCACACGTTCGGCCCGCCCGGGCGCGTGCGGTACTCACTCGCAGGTGTCGAACAAGAGGAACAACATGAAATTCCGTCATTCCCTGCTGTCGGTATCGATTGCATCCGCGCTTGTCCTCCTCTCGCAACAGGCCGCCCAGGCCGCCGATACGACCGACGTGAAGGTCGGTTTCGCCGCGCCGCTCACGGGCGTGAACGCCGGCTACGGCAAGGATCTGCAGAACGGCGTGCAGCTCGCGCTCGACGATGCCGCCGCACAGAAGGTGCAGATCGCCGGCAAGCCCGCGCACTTCAACCTCGTCGTGCAGGACGACCAGGCCGACCCGCGCATCGGCGTGCAGGCCGCGCAGGCGCTCGTCGACCAGAACGTATCGGTCGTGGTCGGCCACTTCAACTCGGGGACGACGATTCCGGCCTCGGTCGTCTACGACAAGGCCGGCATCCCGGTGATCGATCCGGCCGCGACCAACCCGACGCTCACCGCGCGCGGGCTCGCGAACATGTTCATGGTGATCGCGACCGATGGCCAGAACGCCGGCAACGCGGGCAAGTACGCGGTCGACGTGACGAAGGCGAAGCGCATCGCGATCATCGACGACCGCACCGCGTTCGGCCAGGGCGAGGCCGACGAGTTCGAGAAGGCGGTGAAGGCCGCCGGCGGGAACATCATCGGCCGCGAGTTCACCAGCAACCAGGCGGTCGACTTCCGCGCGCAGATCACGAGCCTGAAGGGCAAGAACCCCGATCTGATCTTCTTCGGCGGCCTCGATTCGCTCGCAGCGAACTTCATCAAGCAGATGCGCCAGCTCGGGCTGAATGCGCAGTTCGTCGGCGGCGGCGGCGTGAAGGACAACGAGTTCATCAAGATCGCGGGCCCGGCCGCCGAAGGCGCGATGGCGTGGGAATACGGCCGGCCGCTCGACGAGCTGCCGCAAGGGAAGGATTTCGAACAACGCTTCAAGAAGCGCTTCGGCGTCGACGTGCTGTCGTACGCGCAGTTCGGCTACGACGCGGCCTGGGCGGCGATCAAGGCGATGCAGGCGGCCGGCTCGACCGACCCGAAGGTCTATCGCCCGGCGCTGAAGAAGGTCGACTTCGAAGGCGTCACCGGCCGCATCTCGTTCGCGAGCGACGGCTCGCTGAAGAGCGGGATGTCGACGCTGTACCAGGTGAAGAGCGGCGCGTGGAAGACGATCACGACGAAGGGAGGCTGATCGGCGGTGCCGGCGGCCGGCGGCGGAAACGCCGGCCGGCTCCGGCGATCGATGAAGCGAGATCCTATCTCGTATGACAACTGATGTTGACGCAATTCGACCGGGCCGGCGGCAACGTGAGCCGCACCGCCCGGCGCGTCAGCTGGCCTGCGGGTCGCGCTCGGCTTCGGCCGCCTCGTGCGCGCGGCGCAGCCGCTCGCGGCTGTTGGTGAGGTGCGTGCGCATCGCGGCGCGGGCCGCCTCCGGGTCGTGGCGCGCGATCGCCTCGTAGATATCCTCGTGCTCGTGGTTCAGCCGGCCGACATACCGTTCGAGATCGTCGCCGGCAAAGCGGGCCGAATTCACGCGCGTGCGCGGGATGATCGACGTGCCGAGCTGCGTCATGATGTCGACGAAATAGCGGTTGCCGGTGGATTGCGCGATCTGCAGGTGGAACTGGAAATCGAGCTGCGCCGTGTCGCGGCCACCGCCCGCCCCCGTCGCGATCGCGTCGAGCGCGCGCCGCAGCGCGGCGAGGTCGGTATCGTTCGCGCGCTGCGCGGCGAGGCTCGCGCATTCGCTCTCGAGGCTGATGCGCAGCTCCAGCACCGCGAGCACGTCGCGCAGCGTCGTGATCGTCGCCGGGTCGATGCCGAGCGTCTGGCGGCGCGACGGCTCCAGCACGAAGCTGCCGATGCCGTGGCGCGTCTCGACGAGGCCGCTTGCCTGCATCCGCGAGATCGCCTCGCGCACGACCGTGCGGCTCACGCCCTGCGCCGCCATGACTTCGGTTTCGGTCGGCAGCTTGTCGCCAGGACGCAGCGTGCCGTTTTCGATCTGCGCGGTCAGCGCGTCGACGACATCTTGTGCGAGGCTGCGTGCGCGACGGCGCGGCGCTGCGGGAAGCGTAGGCACGGACATGAGGCCGGTTCCTTTTTGAATGATCGTAATGTGAGCCGAGGGTTTACGCGGGGTTTGAGCGAAAGCCGATGATTCATTATACTGCGTCACAAGTCATCCGACGACTGATGATCGAAGCACGGATCTCCTGTCGACTCAAGCGCGCATTCCAGCGCCACCCGGTCCCATGCTTTACGATCGGCCAGCGTTCGCGTTCTGCGCTGCACTGGCTCGGTTGTCGCTCCCACCCCGTTCCGGGTTGCGTCGACTTGCGGGCCTTGCACGCCACGCACGTCGGTTGTCGAATGATCGCACCTCCCGCCGCGCGCGGCAAAGCTTTTGCCGCACGGCATTGCCCACCCTTTTGCCATCGCCGCCCATGAACGCCGTCACTGCCTCGCCCTCCCACGACACGCCGCGCATCGTCGACCTGCAAGCGATTCCGGTCGCCGGCCACGACAGCATGCTGCTCAACCTGAGCGGTGCACATGGCCCGTTCTTCACTCGCAACCTCGTGATCCTGAAGGACAGCGCGGGCCGGACCGGCGTCGGCGAGGTACCCGGCGGCGAAAGCATCCGCCGCACGCTCGACGATGCGCGTGCGCTCGTCGTCGGCCAGCCGGTCGGCAATTACCACGCGGTGCTCAACGACGTGCGGCGCACGTTCGCCGACCGCGATGCGAGCGGCCGCGGGCTGCAGACCTTCGACCTGCGCACGACGATCCACGCGGTCACCGCGCTCGAAGCGGCGCTGCTCGACCTGCTCGGCCAGCATCTCGGCGTGCCGGTCGCCGCGCTGCTCGGCGAAGGCCAGCAGCGCGAGCGCGTCGAAATGCTCGGCTATCTGTTCTACATCGGCGACCGCACGAAGACCGCGCTCCCCTATCGCGACGGCCGCGGCGCGACCGACGACTGGACGCGCGTGCGCGACGAAGCCGCGCTGACCCCCGAGGCGGTCGTGCGGCTCGCCGAGGCCGCGCATGCGCGCTACGGTTTCAACGACTTCAAGCTGAAGGGCGGTGTATTCGAAGGCGCGAGCGAGATCGAGGCGGTGACGGCGCTCGCCGAGCGCTTCCCCGACGCGCGCGTGACGCTCGACCCGAACGGCGCGTGGTCGCTCGACGAGGCCGTGCGGCTGTGCCGCGATCAGCATCACGTGCTCGCGTATGCGGAAGATCCATGCGGCGCGGAGAACGGCTATTCGGGCCGCGAGGTGATGGCCGAATTCCGCCGTGCGACGGGGCTGCCGACGGCCACCAACATGATTGCGACCGACTGGCGGCAGATGGGTCACGCGGTGCAGTTGCAGGCGGTCGACATCCCGCTCGCCGATCCGCACTTCTGGACGATGCAGGGTTCGGTGCGTGTCGCGCAGATGTGCCGCGACTGGGGCCTCACCTGGGGCTCGCATTCGAACAACCACTTCGACGTGTCGCTCGCGATGTTCACGCATGTCGCGGCCGCCGCGCCGGGTCAGGTCACCGCGATCGACACGCACTGGATCTGGCAGGACGGCGAGCGGCTGACGCGCGAACCGCTGAAGATCGAGAACGGGATGGTGGACGTGCCGAAGCGGCCGGGGCTCGGCATCGAAATCGACATGGATGCCGTCGCGGTCGCGCACGAGCTGTACCAGCAGCACGGGCTCGGTGCCCGCGACGACGCGGCAGCGATGCAATACCTGATTCCGGGGTGGACCTTCAACAACAAGCGCCCCTGCCTCGCGCGCTGAGCGCGGGACGGACCGGGCGGCAGGATCGCCCGGTCGAGTCGGAATCGAGAGAAGCGATGCGGCCTGCGGCCGGGCTGGTAAGTGTCTGGAGGAAGACGCTGCGCGCGTCGAACGGGATCCGGATGAGGGGGGCAGTAGCGATGGCGGGCCTGGTCGGCTTCGCCCAGGCCATACCTGCCTGGCCGCACCTACCCGGCCAGGCCTAGCCGGCCGCACCTACCCGGCCAGCCCAATCCCCCGCGCCATCCCCGACGCGGCGAACACGATGACGATCACGAGCACCGCCTGCCAATGGCCGATCCGCACATAGGTGCGCGCACGGCCGAGATCGGGCATCTGCTGCTGCCGCGCGGCGACGCGCCACCGGATCAACCCGAGCATCGGCACGACCTCGAGCAGCAGGATCAGCACGAGCGCGGTCATCTTCAGGTGAAAGAGGGGTTCGTGCAGGTAGTACGCGGTGCCTTTCTCGAAACCGCCGAACGCGCGCATCAGGCCCGTCACGATCAGCACCAGCGCCGACAGTCCCCACGCAGCATCGGCCTTGAATACACCGGGCAAGTCGGCCGCCTGCGCCGACGCGATGAGCCGGCGCAACGCGCGGTTGCGCCCCGCGATCGCGGCAAACGCGACGCCGAACGCACTCAGGTGAACGGCTGCCAGCAACCAACGGATGATCATCACGCCTCCTTGTCGCCCGCACGCCGTGCGCGGGACTTGTCAGACGATCTGCTTGAGCGCGGCGTCGAGCGCGAGCACCGCGACGCGGTCGCCTTCGGTCGCGAGCGGCGCGCGCATGACGATCTGCCGGTTATGGCCGACGGCCGCCGGCGAATCCCACAGCAGTTCGACTTTCGGTCGATTGAACAAGCTGCCGCGGCGCGGCGGCACGACGGCCGGTTGCCCGTCCGTTGCACCCTCGCCTGCGGGAGGCGCCGCCCGGCCGGGCCAGCGCACCGTCAGTTCGCGCGCATCGTACTGGCCGACCTTGCGGCTTTCCATCCAGACGATCGTGGTACGCGTCAGCACGTCGAGCGAAATCGCATAACGGCCGACCGCGAAGCGGCGGGCGGCCACGTTGGTCCGCCACAGCGGCCGCGGGCGGCAGATCCAGACGATCGCCGCATAAAGCGCCGGTGCGGCGACGAGCCAGCCATTGGTTGCCGTCACCGCATGCAGCGCGAGGCGCCAGCCGTCCATCCAGACGAACATGCCGATCGACCAGACGGCAAACAGGAAACCGATCAGCGCGAACACACGCAGCGCCTGGCGCAGCCACTGCGGCAGCGGATGAAACGGCCGTTCGGCGCGCGCGACGGCGCCCGGCAGCGCGAGCAGCAGGAAGATCAGCAGGAGGTAGACGAACGCCCAGGGCGACGACACCATCGCCGACAGCGACGAGCGATAGCCCATCTGGGACATCGAGAACAGCCAGCGCGCGAGCAGCACGAGACCGATCGCACGCAACGCGAAGATCACACCGGCGCCGGGGGCCGGCGCTGCGCGCGTGGATTTCGTTCTCGCCAAGACTGCTCTCCTCTGGATATTCGTGCGGGGCCGGATTTCACGGCACGGCCATTATAGGGACATTACCGTCTGGACAGACGGACGGATGGCATGCCGGGCTGCTTCGGGGGCCGTTCGCGGCGTCGGGCGCGGCGAGAATACAACAGATCCGCGCCGCGGATGTGACAACGCCCCGCCGGGAACCCGGACGGGGCGTCGATGGCAAGCCGCGCGCCGCAGCGCGGCGGCGGCCCGCAATCAGCCTGCGTTGACTTCGCGCAGCACCGTGCGGCGCTTCTGGCGCAACAGTTCCTCGTAGCCCTTCACGTAGTTCTGCGCCATCACCTTCGACGAGAAGCGGGCTTCGAACGCAGCGCGAACCTTCTCGCGCGGCAGCGTATCGAGGCGCTTGAGTGCCGCGACGGCCGACAGTTCGTCTTCGACGACGAAGCCCGACACGCCGTTGTCGATCACTTCCGGCACCGAGCCGCGCTTGAACGCAATCACCGGCGTACCGCAGGCCATCGCCTCGATCATCACCAGGCCGAAGGGCTCCGGCCAGTCGATCGGGAACAGCAGCGCATGCGCGTTGCCCAGGAATTCGGTCTTTTCGGACTCACTGATTTCGCCGATGTACTCGACGTGCGGCAGCGCGAACAGCGGCTTGATCTTCTCTTCGTAGTACGCGCGGTCAGCCTTGTCGAGCTTCGCGGCGATCTTGATCGGCAGGCCAGCCTGCTCGGCGATGCGGATCGCCGTGTCGACGCGCTTCTCCGGCGAGATGCGGCCCAGGAACGCGAGATAGCTCGGCTTCACGTTCGGGATCGGCGTCAGCAGGTTTTCCGGCAGGCCGTGATAGACGGTCGACAGCCAGTTCGCCTGCTGCAGCGGGATGCGCTGGTTGTCGGAGATCGACACGACCGGCACGTCGCTGAACGCGTTGAAGATCGGCTGCAGTTCCGGCAGGTCGAGACGGCCGTGCATCGTCGTCAGATGCGGGACCGGCTGGCGCGAGAACAGCGAGAACGGGTAATAGTCGATGTGGCAGTGCAGGACATCGAACTCTTCCGCACGGCGGCGCACCTGCTCAAGGAGCAGCATGTGCGGGGCCATCACGTCGCGGATCGTCGGGTCGAGGCGCAGCGCCTGCGGCCAGCACGCTTCGAGCTTCGCGGAAGTTTGCGAATCGCCGCTCGCGAAGAGCGTGACGTCATGCCCCATCTCGACGAGTGCTTCGGTGAGGTAGGACACCACTCGCTCGGTACCACCGTACAGTTTCGGGGGCACCGCTTCGTGCAACGGAGCGATTTGGGCGATTCGCATGCGTAACTCCTAAAAAATCGGCTAAAAACCAGGTATGGGTCGGCAACCTGCCGGCGGTCCGGGCTGGATGCATTTCGTCCGAAGATCGGACGAATCAGCCTGCCGGGGGCGTCGAACCCGCGCTGCTCAAGGAGCGTCGGCGACGCGACAGGCATAGAACGTTTGAAACGAAGACCCGTTGACAGGGGTTCGTAAAAAACCTGGAATCGAACCCGGAGCCGATTATCTAGGGTTAATCCTGATACGGCGCACAACATTTCAAACACTTTACTTTGTTACAAAGGTGCAACACTTTGCAACCCGCGGACTTGGGTGTCCGTTCTAGAGTGGAAGGCCCTTTTGGCGTTCCTTGCACCCGTGACTGCCGGCAGCGTGATTCCGGCACATGAGGCAGGACGGGATGCCGGATTTTATCTCAAAATCGATCGCGAGCCCCTGGCCAAGGCAAGATTCGCGCAGCGCGACACGCGGCCTTGTTTACAATGCCGGATTATTCAGTCCGGGCGAACGCCGGCCTGCGATCCAGCCGCCACGCTCACTCACCGAATCACCGCACGCATATTTTGGAATCTCTCACCCCTGCCCAGCGCAACGCCCACAACGCGAAGCTGTCGAGCTACGCGCACCGGCCGATCGCGTTCCTGTTCCGCTACATTCGCCTTCATCCCGTCGCCCACCTCATCGTGCTCTGCAGCGTGCTGGCCGCCGTCGGCTGCGCGCTCGGCTCGCAGTACGCGATCAAGCACCTGATCGACGTGCTGGCAACCGGGCGTCATCACCCCGGCCCGCTGTGGAGTGCATTCGCGCTGCTTGTCGGGCTGATCGCGGCCGACAACCTGCTGTGGCGCGTCGGCGGCTGGGTCGCCGCGCATACGTTCGTCGCGGTCACCGGCGACCTGCGGCGCGACCTGTTCCAGTACCTGATCGGCCATTCGCCGACCTACTACTCCGAAAAACAGCCGGGTACGCTCGCGAGCCGCATCACGGCCACGTCGAACGCGGTCTACACGTCGGAGAACACGATGGCGTGGAACGTGCTGCCGCCGTGCATCGCGGTGATGGGCGCGATCCTGATGATCATCGTCGTCAATCCGTTGATGGCCGCCGGCCTGCTCGGCTGTTCGGCCGTGCTTTCCGTCATCCTGTTCAAGCTCGCCGGGCGCGGCTCGGCCCGCCACCACGCGTTCGCGGCGAAGGCCGCGGCGGTCGACGGCGAGCTCGTCGACGTGATCGGCAACATGGGCCTCGTGCGTGCGTTCGGGATGACGCTGCGCGAACAGAAACGCTTCGGCGCAACGGTCAAGGCCGAGATGGATGCGCGCCAGCAGAGCCTGCTCTATCTCGAAAAGCTGCGCCTGCTGCACGCGGTGATCACCGCGATGCTGTCTGCCGGCCTGCTCGGCTGGGCGCTGTGGCTGTGGGACCAGGGCCGCGCGACGTCGGGCGACATCGTGCTCGTCAGCTCGCTCGGCTTCACGATCCTGCACGGCACGCGCGATCTCGCGGTCGCGCTGGTCGACGTCACGCAGCACGTCGCGCGCCTGTCGGAAGCCGTCAAGACGCTGCTCGAGCCGCACGGGATGCCGGACCGCTCCGATGCGCAGCCGCTGTCGGCCAAGGGCGGCCGCGTCGACTTCGAACGCGTGACGTTCGCGTATCCGCACCGCCGCGCGATCCTCGACCACTTCGACCTCCATATCGAGCCGGGCCAGCGCGTCGGCCTGATCGGCAAGTCGGGCGCCGGCAAGTCGACCGTGCTCGCGCTGCTGCAGCGCTTCTACGACACGCAGGACGGCGTCGTGCAGGTCGACGGCCAGGACGTGAAGACGATCACGCAGGACAGCCTGCGCCACGCGATCGCGCTCGTGCCGCAGGACATCTCGCTGCTCCACCGGACGATCTACGACAACATCGCGTACGGCCGCCCCGAGGCGACCCGCGACGAAGTGCTCGCGGCCGCGCGGGACGCGCGCTGTGCGGAATTCATCGAAGCGATGCCGGAAGGCTATGACACGATCGTCGGCGACCGCGGCGTCAAGCTGTCGGGCGGCCAGCGCCAGCGCATCGCGATCGCGCGCGCGATCCTGAAGAACGCCCCGATCCTGCTGCTCGACGAAGCGACGTCCGCGCTCGACAGCGCCTCCGAGGAAGCGATCCAGAGCGCGCTCGACCGCCTGATGGTCGGCCGCACGGTGATCGCAATCGCGCACCGCCTGTCGACGCTGCGCAACTTCGACCGGATCATCGTGATGAACAACGGCAAGGTGATCGACGATGGCCCGCCCGACGTGCTGCGCAACCGCCCGGGCCTGTACCGCGACCTGCTCGCGAAACAGCACGGCCGCCATCACGCCCCCGACGGCAGCACGCCGCCCGGCGAACGCGTGGCCTGACGCACTGGCCATGGCCGACAAAAAAGCCGCAGTGCTTCGCGCACTGCGGCTTTTTTCATTGCACGGGGACCCGCCGGTTACACGTGCTGCAGGTCGCGCAGGAAGTTGTCGCGCCACACCGACACGTTGTTCTCGCGAAGCTGTGCGATCATGTCCGTATAACGCGCGCGCCGCTCGGCGAGCGGCATCGTCAGCGCCTGTGACAACGCATCGGCCATCCCGTCGATATCGATCGGATTGACGATCAGCGCCCCCGTCAGCTCGCGCGCGGCGCCCGCGAAGCGCGACAGCACGAGCACGCCCGGATCGTCCGGATCCTGTGCGGATACATACTCCTTCGCGACGAGGTTCATCCCGTCGCGCAGCGGCGTCACGTAGCCGACCCGCGCGAGCCGGTACAGCGCCGCGAGCAGCTGGCGGTCGTACTGGCGATGGATATAGAGGATCGGTGCCCAGTCGAGCTCGGCGAAGCGCCCGTTGATGCGCCCCGACTCCCCTTCGAGCTGCAGGCGGATGTCCTGGTACGCGCGCAGTTCCGCGCGGGTCGACGGCGCGATCTGCAGGAATGACACGCGGTTGCGATGCGACGGCTCGTGCTCGAGCAGCTTCTCGAACGCGCGGAAGCGCTCGACGAGCCCCTTCGAGTAATCGAGCCGGTCGACGCTCATGATCAGCTTGCGACCGCGCAGCGACGCCGCGAGCGTGCGCACCGCCTTGCCGTGCTCGCCGGCCTTCGCGAGCGACGCGATCTCGTCCGGATGCACGCCGATCGGATAGGCGGCCGCGCACAGCGTCCGGCCGAATGCGCGCACCGTCGCCAGGCGACCGTCGCGCTCGATCACGCCGTCGGCTTCGGATTCGACGTAGTCGCAGAACGCGCGCAGGTCGGGGTCGGTCTGGAAGCCGAGCAGGTCGAACGCGCACAGCGACTCGACGAGCTCCCGGTGCGGCGGCACGTTGACGAGCACCTGCGCGGCGGGAAACGGGATGTGCAGGAAGAAGCCGATGCGGTTCTTCACGCCGGCCGCGCGCAGGGCGCGCGCGAACGGGATCAGGTGATAGTCGTGCACCCAGATCACGTCGTCGTCCTGCAGCAGCGGCACGAGCTGCTGGGCGAGCCACACGTTCACGCGGCTATAGCCCTCGAACTCGTGACGGTCGTACTGGATCAGGTCGGTGCGGTAGTGAAACGCGGGCCACAGCGTCGCGTTCGAGAAGCCGCGGTAATACTGGTCGTAATCGCGCCGCGACAGGCCGATGGTCGCAAACGTGACCGGCCCGTGTTCCTCGACATGAATCTGCGGCGCGCCGGCAGCGACGACTTCGCCACTCCAGCCGAACCACATGCCGCCTGTCTCCTTCAGCGCGTCGTAGACACCGATCGCGAGACCGCCCGCCGCCGGTTCGCCTTCCGAAATCGGCGCGACGCGGTTTGAAACGATGATGAGGCGACTCATGCGTCCGGCTGCCCCGCACCGAGCCAGCGCGCGATCTGCTCATGCAGCGCGTCGACCGAATCGAGCCGCATGCGGGCGGACGTCTCGCCCGCGCCGACCTTGATCGACAACCCGCCGCGCGCGTTGACCACCGCGAAGCCCTTCTCGTCGGTCAGGTCGTCGCCCGCGAACAGCGGCAAGCGGCCCGCGAACGGCGGCTCGCCGAGGAACGCGGCGAGCGCGCGCCCCTTGTCGACGCCCTTCGGCTTGATCTCGAACACCATCTTGCCGGGCTGCAGGACATACGCATCGGCATAGTCGGCGACGAGGCGCTCGGTGGCCGCGCGCGCCGCCGCCTCGCGCTCGGGCGCGTTGCGGTAGTGCAGCGCGACGGCCGCGCCCTTGATTTCGAGCAGCATGCCCGGATGACGGTCGACGACGGCCGCCAGCTCGCGCTCGATGCGCAGCAGGCGTTCGTCGTTGAAGCCGATGCGCTGCGTGTCGCCGTTCGCATCGCGGCGCTCCGCACCGTGCAGGCCGGCGATCGGCAGGCCGGGCATCTTCAGGAACGTGTCGAGGTTGTCGATGCCGCGCCCGGACACGATCGCGACCGCACCGTGCGAGCGACGCCGCAGCTCGTCGAGCATCGTCAGCAGCGACGGCGGAACATGAATGCTGTCGGGCGTCGGCGCCAGTTCGACGAGCGTGCCGTCGAAGTCGAAGAAGAACGCGGTATCGGTCAGGGACAGGGAAGCCGGAACGGATTGCATCGATTCGATAGTCTGAGGGCCGGCCGGCAAACGCGGGCCGCCGCTGCGCGAATGGAATTGTGCGCATCTTACCGCGCCTGCGCATCGAGATGGGCGAAACCAGTGCATCGCCGGCCTCGCGCCGCCGCCCGCGTCAACTGCGACATATTGCCCCGCTCGCCCGCAGCATACGGGTTTCGAAAGGACGCGGGCGCGCGAATTGCGCTACAGTCGCAACCGCCTGCCGCGCGACGCATGGCGCCGCGCCGGCTGGCGGCCACCATTTCGTCCGATCGAGCCTTAGGGACTGTTTCCATATGGAACGCACATGCGAATGCCCGAAATCGCTCGGAGGGCAAGGAGCGAGGAGCGCCGTTTGCGCCTTGCCAAACGCCCCGAAGGAAGTCCCCTTGGGGGACAAGTGACGAGCGACGCCGCCATACGGGCGATTTCGGGCATTCCCGTGACATGATTTTTTTAAATTTGGGGTTGCCACGAGAACGGCCGCTCGCCGCGTTGCGCTCCTTGCGAATACGTCAGTATTCGCAGCGTCGCGCGCCTCGCGAGCGGCCGTTCTCGTGGCAACGCATGCGCGTTCCATATGGAAACAGTCCCTAAGATGTCGTCTGCCCGCACTGCGCCGCACCGGCGCTTCTCCCGCTTCATCCGCACGGCTGCGGCCCTCGCCGCCGCCGTGGCACTCGCCGCGTGCACGCACGACGAGCCGCGCTGGAACCTGACCAACGTCACCGGCCACCTGCCCGACCTGTCGTTCACGCTGACGGGCGGCGACGGCCATCCCGTCGACGCCGATGCGTTCCACGGCCAGATTGCGCTCGTCTACTTCGGCTACACGCACTGCCCCGATGTCTGCCCCGAAACGATGGCGCGGCTGATGGAAGTGCTGGCGAAGCTCGGCCCGCAGGCAAACGACGTGCGCATCCTGTTCGTATCGGTCGACCCTGCTCGCGACACGCCGCAGGCAATGCAATCGTATGTCGCCGCGTTCGACGCCGCGCATGCGCGCGGCCTGACCGGCACCGACCGCCAGATCGAATCGCTCGCGAAGCGCTATCGCGTCGCGTATCAGATGGAAAAACGCGATCCGTCCGGCGGCTACGAAGTCACGCACAGCTCGGCCGTCTACATCTTCGACGCGAGCGGCCGCGCGCGCCTGCTTGCGACCGACCGCGACTCGCCCGACGCCATCGCCGCCGATGTGCGCCGGATCATCGACACCGCCTCCACGACCTGAATTCCTCCAGACATGAAAACGAAAACGACACTCAAGACGCTCGCCCTCCTCGCCGCGCTGTGCGCAGGCGCCCACGCGTATGCCGCCGGCGCGATCACCGCGCAGAACGCATGGGTACGCTGGCTGCCGAACAAGCTGCCGGCCGGCGGCTACGTGACGCTCGTGAACACGAGCGACAAGCCCGTCGATCTCGTCGACGTCGACAGCCCCGACTACGGCATGGCGATGCTGCACCAGACCGTCTCGAACGGCTCGACGCAGAAGATGGAAATGGTCGACAAGCTGACGATCCCCGCGCGCGGCAAGGTCGACATCGC
This sequence comes from Burkholderia sp. AU45251, assembly GCF_030482905.1. Lineage (NCBI taxonomy): Bacteria > Pseudomonadati > Pseudomonadota > Betaproteobacteria > Burkholderiales > Burkholderiaceae > Burkholderia > Burkholderia sp. AU45251. Next base: position 87,297 of record NZ_JAUJQH010000026.1, read on the forward strand.
ACCGGGCGGCTACCACTTCATGCTGGAGGAGCCGAAGCACGCGATCAAGCCGGGCGACACCGTGCACCTGCGCCTGAAATTCTCCGACGGCGAAACGGTCGATGCGCCGTTCGCCGTGAAGTCGCCGGCCCAGGCAAAGTGATGCGCGCGCGATGAACGTCCTGTACTGGCTCGATCCGTGGGAACCGTCGCCCACCGTGGTGATCGCGGTGCTGACCGCTGCCGTGCTGTTCGCGCGCGGCGTGAAGAAGGCGAAGGTGTCGCCGCTGCGGCAGTTCTCGTTCTGGTTCGGGCTGACGGCGCTCTACATCGCGCTGCATACGCGGCTCGACTATTTCTTCGAGCACGAGTTCTTCCTGCACCGCGCGCAGCACCTCGTGCTGCACCACCTCGGGCCGTTCTTCATCGCGCTGTCCTATCCGGGCGCGGCGATTCGCGCGGGCATCCCGTTTCGCTGGCGGCAGCGTTTCGTGCGCCCCGCGCTCGCATGGGCGCCCATGCGAGCGACGCTCGACGTGGTGTTCCATCCCGTCGTCGCGGTCGTGCTGTTCGTCGGGTTGATCTATTTCTGGCTGCTGTCGCCGATCCACTTCATCGCGATGCTCGACTGGCGTCTCTATCGCGTGATGAACTGGAGCATGGTGATCGACGGACTGCTGTTCTGGTGGCTCGTCGTCGATCCGCGTCCCGCGCCGCCCGCACGGCTGTCGCCGGGCCGCCGGATCCTGATCGTCGTCGCGGCGATCCCGCCGCAGATCGCGCTCGGTGCGCTGATCTTTTTCACGCCGCACGAACTGTATCCGATCTATTCGATCTGCGGCCGTGCGTTCACGTGGTTGAGCCCGCTGCGCGATCAGCAGATCGGCGGCCTGCTGCTGTGGATTCCCGGCTCGATGATGAGCGTGATCGGCGCGCTGATCGCGCTGCGGCACTGGCTGCGGCTGTCCGCCCGCGGCCGCCTGATCGGCGAACGGGCCGCGCAGCGCACGGACCGGCCGTCGGTCGCGCACGCCGCGCGCTGACGGCTGCGCAGCGCATCGCGCATTACGCGCGCGCGCTGCTCATCCACACGTGCGGGATGCCGTCCTCGTCGTGCACGTCCGAACTCGGCGTGAAGCCGAATGCCCCGTAAAAACGCTGCAAGTGGGCCTGCGCATGCAGGCTCACCGGCGTATCCGGCCACTGCGCGCGGATATGTTCGAGCGCGCACGCCAGCAGCCCGTTGCCGAGGCCCGCGCCGCGAAAGGCGGCGGTCGTCAGCACGCGACCGATGCGTACGTCGGTGTTCTGCGCATCGGGCAGCAGCACACGCAGATAGCCGGCCAGGCGACCGGCCGGATCGAAGGCGGCCAGGTGCCATGCGGCCTGGTCCGCGTCGTCGATGTCGCGATACACGCAGTTCTGCTCGACGACGAACACCGCGCTGCGTGCTTCGAGGATCGAATAGACTTCGCGCGCCGTCAGTGCGTCGAAGGATTTCCAGCACCAGTCGAGATCGGCGGCGCTTGGGGATGCGGCGGATGCAGATGCGTTCATGGTCGGTTCTTTTTGATTCGGGCGCGCCGGCCGGCGCGCGGCAATCGTCGATTATGACTCGAAGCGCACTCACCGCGCGACCGACTGCGCGCGCGCGAAAAAAAGCCCCGCATTGCGCGGGGCCTGTCCGTCATGCCGGCATCTGGCCGAAACGGCCGCTGTTGAAATCCTCGATCGCGGTGCGGATCTCCGCTTGCGAGTTCATCACGAACGGCCCGTAACCGACGACGGGTTCGTCGATCGGTTCGCCGCTCAGGATCAGCAGCTTCGCGTCGCCGTTCGCTTCGATCTCGACGTCGCTACCGTCGCGGCCGAGTTGCACGAACTGCGCTTCGCGGGCAACCGTCTCGCCGTTCACCTGCAAGGTACCGCTCAGCACGACCACCGCGAGCGTGCGCCCTTCGGCGACCGGGAACCGCGCATGGCCGCCGCCCACGAGCCGCACGTCCCACACGTCGATCGGCGTATGCGTGCGGGCCGGGCCGCGCCGCCCGTCGAGTTCACCCGCGATGATCCGCGCATGCCCCGCGCCGTCCGGCAGCTCGACCACGGGGATGTCGGCGTTCAGCAGCGTCTGGTAGCCGGGCGCCCCCATCTTGTCCGCGGCGGGCAGGTTCACCCACAGCTGCACCATTTCGAGCGGGCCGCCGCTCTTCGTGAACCCTTCCGAGTGAAATTCCTCGTGCAGGATCCCGCTCGCGGCCGTCATCCACTGCACGTCGCCCGGGCCGATCACGCCGCCGGCGCCGGTCGAGTCGCGGTGCGCGACCTCGCCGTCATAGACGATCGTCACGGTCTCGAACCCGCGGTGCGGGTGCTGGCCGACACCGCGCGGCGTCGAGGGCGAACCCGGCTCGAACGTGGCCGGGCCGGCGTAATCGAGCAGCAGGAACGGGCTCAGGTGCGCGCCGTGAGACTGGTAGCTGAACATCGAACGCACCGGGAAACCGTCGCCGACCCAATGGCCGCGCGGCGCACTGTACACACCCTGGATCTTCTTCATTGCCTTCTCCGAATTGCGGCGAAACACGTGTTTCGCATCCTGGGTAGAAATATAGTGGTGGAACGATCGATCCGGTAGACTGCCAAAATCGCACTCAGCGTTCCATTTCATGAACGATAAAGCGCGGGATCTGAACGATCTCTATTACTTCGTGCAGGTCGTCGAACACGGCGGCTTCGCACCGGCCGGGCGGGCGCTGGACATGCCGAAATCGAAGCTGAGCCGCCGCATCGCGCTGCTCGAGGCGCGGCTCGGGATGCGGCTGATCCAGCGCTCGACGCGCCGCTTCACGGTCACTGACGTCGGCCAGACCTACTACGCACATTGCCGCGCGATGCTCGTCGAGGCCGATGCGGCCGACGAGGCGATCGCGCTGCTGCACGAGGAGCCGCGCGGCATCGTGCGCGTCAGTTGCCCGATCGTGCTGCTCGATTCGCTGGTCGGCACGATGATCGCCGCGTTCATGATCGCGTGCCCGCGCGTCGAAATTCATCTGGAAGCGACCAACCGGCGCGTCGACGTGGTCGGCGAAGGGATCGACGTCGCGATCCGCGTACGCCCGCCGCCGCTCGAAGACAGCGATCTCGCGCTGCGCGTGCTGGCCGAGCGCGGCCAGTGCCTCGTCGCAAGCCCCGCGCTGCTGCGCGAGCATGGTGCACCGGCCGTTCCCGCCGATCTCGCACGGCTGCCCAGCCTCGATCACGGCATCCCGCAGTCCGCGCACGTGTGGCGGCTGCGCGGGCCGGACGGCGCTCACGCGGAAATCCATCACCAGCCGCGCTTCGTGACGGGCGGCATGCTCGCGTTGCGCGCGGCGGCCGTCGCGGGCGTCGGCATCGTGCAATTGCCGACGATGATGGTGCGCGATGAGGTCGCGCGCGGCGAGCTGACGACCATGCTGCCTGACTGGGCGCCACGCCGCGAGATCGTCCATGCGGTGTTCGCGTCGCGCCGGGGGTTGCTGCCCGCGGTGCGCGCGCTGCTCGACTTTCTGGCGGAACGGTTTGCCGAACTCGAACCCGATTGAGCGCGCCGCGTCACGCGTGACCAGGCGCTGCAAACCGGACGCGCGTGCCGTAGACTGCGGTACGCGCATCGCGCATTCCACAACCCTGACCGCCTTCCCGCCATGTTCACGCTGTCCAACGACACCCACGCCTCCAAGGCCGATCAATACGCGACGCTCGTCGAGCAGGCGCGCGCGCTCGTCGAGTCCGAACGCGACCTGACCGCGAACGCGGCCAACTTCGCCGCACTCGTTTACCACTCGCTCGACCGTCTCAACTGGGCCGGCTTCTACTTCTTCGACGGAACGGAACTCGTGGTCGGGCCGTTCCAGGGCAAGCCCGCCTGCGTGCGGATCGCACTCGGCAAAGGTGTGTGCGGCACGGCCGCGCAGACGCGCGAAACGCAGGTCGTGCGCGACGTGAATGACTTCCCCGGCCATATCGCATGCGACGCCGCATCGGAATCGGAAATCGTCGTGCCGCTGGTGGCCGGCGACGGCACGCTGATCGGTGTGTGGGACGTCGACAGCCCGGTCGCCGCGCGCTTCGACGATGAAGACCGCCAGGGGATGGAAGCACTGTGCCGGGTGTTCGTCGAATCCGCATGGCAAAAGGCGCGCGGTTGAGCGGCGGCCAGGCCGCCCCCCTCCACCGAGCAGCCGGTCGCCGCGTTCGCGCGTGAATCGCGCCGCGCGACCTCGAACGAAAACGAAACGGGCCCCGCAAAGGGGCCCGTTTCGCTGAGCCGCTGCACCGCGCTTCGCGGCGCCCGGCCGGCGTCAGGCGGCGTGCGTGCCGGACAGCGCCGGGAACGCCTGCGGCTTCGCGTCCTCGGTCAGCACCTCGAAGCCCGTTTCCGTCACGACGACCATGTGCTCCCATTGCGCCGACAGCGAATGGTCCTTCGTGACGACCGTCCAGCCGTCCGCCAGCATGCGCGTGTCGCGCTTGCCCGCGTTGAGCATCGGCTCGATCGTGAAGATCATCCCCGGCCGGAGCGGTACGCCGGTGCCCGGGCGGCCGTAGTGAAGCACCTGCGGTTCGTCGTGATAGACATCGCCGATGCCGTGCCCGCAATACTCGCGAACCACGCTGAATCCTTCGCGATGCGCGACCTGCTGGATCGCGTAGCCGACGTCGCCAAGCGTTGCGCCCGGACGCACCGCGCGAATGCCCGCGTGCATCGCCTCATAGGTCGTCGCAACGAGCCGCCGCGCGAGCTCGTTCGGTTCGCCGACGAAATACATGCGGCTCGTATCGCCGAACCAGCCGTCCCTGATCACCGCGATGTCGAGGTTCACGATGTCGCCGTCGCGCAGCGGCCGCGACGACGGGATGCCGTGGCACACGACGTGGTTGACCGACGCGCACACAGTTTTCGGATAGCCGTGATAGCCGATGTTGGCCGGGATCGCGCCGAGCACGTCGACGATGTAGTTTCGGCACAGCACGTCGAGATCGTCGGTCGTGACGCCCGGCTTCACGTGCTCGGTGAGCATCTCCAGCACCTGCGACGCGAGCTTCGCGGCTTCGCGCGACTTGGCGATTTCCGCGGCGCCGCGGATCGGGATTTCTCGCTTCGCCATTACGCCACCTGCTCGATGCCGTGCTCGACCGGTTCCGCCGGCCCCGCCTCGCCGCCCCGCGCCTCGGCCTCGATCAGCATCCGGCAGATGTCGCCATAGGACAGCGCCGGATTGAGTTCCGAGAGCATCCCGACGCGAAGCCAGTGCTCGGCCTGCGCGTTGATCGAGCGGCTCAGCGCCGTGCTGGTCGAGCGCAGCCGCTCGTGCATGTGCTCGGAAATCTTGATGATACCCATATATCCCCAATTAAACGAAACGTAGTCGAATCGTATATTACGCCTAGCCCGACTGCCGGGCAAGCCATTCGGACTCCGTCGAGACGTCGGCCGGCAACCATCCACCCCGTTGACAGCAAATTCCAGTTTGCTAGAAAATAAATCCATCATGAAAGAATCAGCCACCACCGTTGCCGACGATACCGGCATCAACGAACGCATCGCCCGGCGCGTGCGCGACCTGCGCACCGTGCGAGGCTACACGCTGGATGCGCTGGCCGCGCGCTCCGGCGTCAGCCGTTCGATGATCTCGCTCATCGAACGCGCATCGGCCAGCCCGACGGCTGTCGTGCTCGACAAGCTCGCGGCCGGGCTCGGCGTGTCGCTGGCCGGGCTGTTCGGCGGCGATCAGCACGACACGCCCGCGCAACCGCTGGTACGCCGTGCGCAACAGGCCGAATGGCGGGATCCGGCGTCCGGCTATGTGCGACGCAACCTCTCCCCGGCCGGCTGGCCGTCACCGATCCAGCTCGTCGAGGTGGACTTCCCGCCCGGTGCGCGCGTCGCGTACGACAGTGGCGGGCGCGAAAGCGCGCTGCATCAGCAGGTGTGGGTCGTCAGCGGCCGCGTCGACGTCACGTTCGGCGACGCGCTTCACGAACTCCACGAAGGCGACTGTCTGGCCATGCGGCTCGACCAGCCGCTGATTTTCAGCAATCCGTCGTCGCAGGCCGCGCGCTATGTCGTCGTGATCTGCGATGCGTCTGCCGCCGCCGGCGTGCGGAATCCCTGATGAACGCGTCGTCGCAGCCGCCGTGCGCGCGACTCCATTACTGCCCACAGGAGCCTCTATGAATTCCCCGAAACAGCGCGACGACGTGCGCCTGATCGATTGCAGCGAGGCCGAGCACGCGCCGGCCATCCTCGAGATCCTGAACGACGCGATCGCGACCTCGACCGCGCTGTACGACTACAAGCCGCGTCCGCCGGAAGCAATGGCCGCGTGGTTCGCGGCGAAGCGTGCGGGCGGCTTCCCGGTCATCGGCGCGGTCGACGCGTCGGGAACGCTGCTTGGCTTCGCAAGCTGGGGCACGTTCCGTGCGTTTCCCGCCTTCAAGTACACGGTCGAACACAGCGTGTACGTGCATCGCGACCAGCGCGGTCGCGGGCTTGGCGAGGTGCTGCTGCGCGAAGTGGTCCGGCGCGCGCGCGAAGCGCAGGTGCACGTGGTGGTCGGCTGCATCGATGCAACCAATGCGGGGAGCGTCGCACTGCATACGAAGCTGGGATTCGTGCACTCGGGCACGGTCACGCAGGCGGGATTCAAGTTCGGCCGGTGGCTCGACGCGGCGTTCTATCAGTTGACGCTCGAAACGCCGGCACAGCCGGTGGATGGTTGAGCGGCATCGTCGCGCGCTTCCGGCATCGGCCCACCCCATGGCGGAACAAGCATTCAGGAGAATTGCACGTCCTTCCGAACCTGCCCGTGTCAGGGCCGACGCGTGAGACGAAAAAGCCCCGCCGAAGCGGGGCTTTTTTTCGCGAGCGCGAGTTGGAAGCGCCCACCCGCACAAGGCGTTGCAGGCCGACACCGCTTCATGGCTCGCGACGCCGAACATATGCACCGACGCAACCCGATCAACGCCACTCGCGCTCACCCGGACAAAAACTTCCGCATCCGCGATGAGGTGATTGCAGCCGGTCGGACATGGCTATCGCGAACCGCGATCAGTCGATTGCCCCTGCTCAGTCAAAACGATGGCGCAGCACAGGTGTGAAGTTGTCATCCAAGGCCCAATGGGTGCTACGCGGCAGTATTTGCGTGCCGCCCACCCAGCGCGGCACGTCGCAGTGATCCTGCCAATATGCCTTTCCTTGCAGCACCTGCTCGCCAACCGGGGTCAGGCCAACGATGCACTTTTCTCGCTCGGGCAGTTCGTCGTGCACCTTGATCAGCGGACAGGCGCCTTCGACCAACGGGCGCATCATCGCGTAGAACATCGCGTCACCCAGGAACGGCAGCGGATCGCGACGCAGGTTCAACTCGGCAAACACCTGCGACCAGGCAAGTCCGTCACCGTCGCGAACGATCTCCAGCGCAAGTCTTTCCGTCAGACCGAGGCCATCACGCGCCGACGGCAACTCCTGCAACTGGCGCCTCAGTGCCGGGGCCAGCAGCGGAAGGCTGGGACTCGCCTCCTTGCAAAGCGCCGCCCAAGCAAGCGGAGTCGCATCGCGATAGGCGTCCCAGGCCTCGCGTGCAAGCGAAAACGCGTCGTCGGTCAGCTCACGCCGACGAGGCCAAAGCCATGCGAGCACCTGCGGCGCCAGTTGCCCCAGGCCGACGAAACGATCGACGCCCGGCACGCTGTCGATCTCGACCAGTTCCAACGATTCCGGCCGTCGCGTCATGTTTGCAAGAACGGCGATCAGGAAGAGCTGATCGTACGCATCCGCTTCGCACCAGAGTACGGCATGCCTGGCCCGCGACAGCTTCGACAACGCGCCATACTCGGTCGCCGCGCGCTGTCGAACCGCCGGCAGCGGGATGTCGAAACACTGGCTGATGAATTCGCAACGCGTGTCGATGAACGCCTCCGGCTCCAGCCTGGGAACCGGGCCCATGCAGTACGGATCGGCGAACATGTGGAATTCCCCACGAAATCCGGCTACGTCCAGACTATGCGCGATGTCGTTTCCACAACGCCAATGTTGGGTATCTGCCGTGTCATTGGCGGCAAATTCCGGATGCCGTGCGGCGAACTCGACGGCGTCCACATGCGACTTGAGTTTCGGCCAGCTGGCAAATCCCAGTTCGCGAGCGATCAGCCATTGGGCATCGGCAAGCACGGGGGACGCCGCACGGCGCAGGTACTCGCCCGGTCCGGTAACTGGAGTTCCCGCCTGGAGTTGCTTGAGAAGTTGCTTGGCACGCTTGCGCTGCCGAACGAGGTCGATATGACCGTTTTGCGCCGTGGCGCGAGGATCTTGACGCATACGATCTCCAGAGGCAGCCGTATCCGCTTATCGGCTGGGAGTCGCATGAACATGCGGTGAAATGCTCGACCTGGGTATGAACCCTTTCCGCGGAATGGAGGCGTGGTGTTACGCCGCTGCCGACTGTACCACACGCGCCAAAAAATTGACCGCATCGGCGGCCAGTCGACTGCACGCGCCGCGTCCATCCGGACATCACTGATTTTTACGTCGTGGAGAAAAGGCGAACGTCATGCGCAAGCGATCCGCCTCGGCGACTTTCCGGGTGGAACGAAAGTGACGCAGAAAAAGAAAAGCCCCGCCGAAGCGGGGCTTTATCTCGTTCTACTTGGAGGCGCGAGCCGGAGTCGAACCGGCCTAAACGGCTTTGCAGGCCGCTGCATAACCGCTTTGCTATCGCGCCAAAAGCGGACTGTCCGGATGCCGTGAGGCAAGCGACAGATTTTTTATTCGAGGACCATCAGTCCATCAAATAAAAAGGGAAGCGTGGCTTCCCCATTACTTGGAGCGGGAGACGAGTCTCGAACTCGCGACCTCAACCTTGGCAAGGTTGCGCTCTACCAACTGAGCTACTCCCGCATTGTCCTGCATCTGCAGCGCTTCGCCGTACAACACGCTGCCAGATAAAATCTGGAGCGGGAGACGAGACGTGTACTAGGACGCTAAGTCGTTGTTTCCCAAACACTTTCTTCGCTGAGGTGGCTAGCGAAGACCTCAATTGTAGCCTTGTTTTTCGTCCCCGGCAACAAGTTCGTCCAAAGAAATCCAACGACGTCCAGAGACGTGCACTCCGCACCGGAGCCGCATTCGGCAACATCGCCATACGGACGGCCTCGAACTCGCCACACCAGTTCTCTGCTTCCACATCGAATGCGATGCCGACCAGCTAGCAGCCTTCCGATGTCGCCGATCTCGGCGCAGTTCGGATGCCACCGTGGAAGTACACGCACCGGCGCACTGTGGCACTCACCGGAGCAGGCCGCGCCAAAGGAACGCACACCCTAGCCATGATGGGTAGGCGCGCGATTCTTTATGGGTATATCAGGATGCCAGGATAAGAATGACGGGAGCGGATTCGCTGCGTCTGACTGGACGTTGGATGGGGATTGCGCCCTCTTCGCATCCCTTGAGACCGCTGGCATATCAGGTCATACCCAGGCGGTTTTGCAGAGGCCGCAACTTCTTACGACCCTGATAGCGTGAGCGTCACTGTCGGGCTTGCTTCCCGATGCTCGGCCTTCACTTGACCAATAGATTTTTGCACATCGAACACGCGCCGGCTACCAGCAACGCGAACCGTAGAGACGCAATTAAGACCATGAACAAGCGGATCTCGGATCTCGCTTCTGCAGAGGCCGACCATGAGGTTGGCACCAAAGGAGTCGCTATGTAGTTCTCCTAGAAGGAGATGGGAGCATGTACGACAAACCACCTCTAACCAAGGTGTTCTATCGCCCGATTGAAGCCTCCATCAGGTGGGCCGGGTTGCTGCGGTTCAAACATCTTGTCCTGGCCTCGATCTCGTCGCCAAGGAACCTACCGAAGTCGTTAGATTGTCCCCGTTGGAGCGAGCTTCGCCTGTACACCGACCGCATCTACGATGGAATCCTTAACGGGGAGTTGCCGTTCGGGGAGAACGGCATCACGACACATGATCCCGCTTTGATCGACTCCCCTGATCTCACCGTTCGCCACGTCGATCTGAAGCGTTGGATGCACCAGCACTACCCCGAGCACCGGCCAGGCTTTCTATTCTCGCGCAGCGAACGCATCGCCCATCCGGTCATCTCGCTGGAGACCGGGCAAGCCATGCTGGTCGAACAGTTGGCGCTGAAATCCGCCTTGGAGCAGTCCAGACGCCAACTTCGCGAGTTGCAGGACAAACACAATGCGCTGCTCAAGCAATCCACGGTGATCCCCGCCTGCGCGCAGTGCCCGATCAGCGATCGGGCCGAGGCCACCTACCTGAACATCATCGGGGCCATGCTGGAGTTGATGCTCGGCCAGTCGCCATCGGGCACGCCGTACTCCAGCTTCAAGACGCAGGAGGCCGTGGTCAGCGCACTGGTCGCCCATCACCACGGCGTCATGGGTATCGCCGAGCGGACATTGAACGGCAAGTTCGCCACGGCCAGGCGCCGGCTGCATAGCGCCACGCTCTGAGGATTTCCAGCTTGTATGTGCAATCGCGGAGATTGCATTTGCAATGTCTTTCCGCAGCCGTGTCTATTGAATAGAGGTCACGCCAACAAACGCCACTGAGCGTTCAGGAGTGACCGCCATGTCGCAAACACCTGTACTGCCGCCCAACGAGCGCCGCATCCTGCGCCTGGAAGAAGTCGAAGCGAAGTCCGGCTTCAAACGTGCCCACATCTACAACCTGATGAAGAAGCGCCAGTTCCCGCAGGCGCTGCGCCTGGGTGTGCGTGCCGTCGGCTGGGATTCCATCGAAATCGACCAGTGGATCGCCGAGCGCGTCAACAACCGGGCCTGACCCGTTCTCCCGCGGACCTTCCATCCTCACACGGAGAACGCCATGCAGGTCGTATCCATCATTTCAACGAAAGGTGGCGTCGGCAAGACCACCACGGCCGCGAACCTGGGCGGGCTCGTCGCCGATGCGGGGCTGCGCGTGCTGCTGATCGATCTCGACGTGCAGCCCACCTTGTCGTCCTACTACGAACTGGGCCACCGCGCGCCTGGCGGCATCTACGAGTTGCTGGCCTTCAACGAGCGTGACCTCGGCCAGCTCGTGTCCCGCACGATCATCACGGGCCTGGACCTGGTGCTGTCCAACGACCACCGGGGCGAGTTGAACACCTTGCTGCTGCACGCGCCGGATGGGCGCCTGCGGCTGCGGCACCTGCTGCCGATCCTGGCTCCGCTCTATGACCTGGTGCTGATCGACACCCAGGGCGCGCGCTCCGTGCTGCTGGAGATGGCGGTGCTCGCCTCCGACGTTGCGCTGTCGCCCGTGACCCCGGAAATCCTCGCGGCCCGCGAGTTGCGGCGCGGCACCATGCAGTTGCTCGAAGACATAGCACCGTACCGGCACCTGGGCATCGAACCACCGGCGCTGCATCTGCTCATCAACCGCGTCCACCCGGTGTCGGCGAACGCTCGGCTGATCCAACAGGCCCTGCGCGACCTGTTTCAAGATCATGCCGGCATCCGGGTGCTGACCACCGACGTGCCGGCCATCGAGGCCTATCCGCGCGCCGCGACACGCGGCCTGCCGGTGCATCGGGTCGAGTACCGCCAGCCACCGGGCAGAGTCGCCCCCGCCGCGCTCCACACCATGCGCGACCTCGCTGGCGAACTGTTCCCGCAATGGCAGCACCGATTTGCCGCGGTGTCCGGCCGCCCGCCATTCCCTCTTGATACCGGGAGGCCCCATGGCGAACGCACATGAACTGGCCCGAGGCCACAAGCGGCTGCGCGCCCTGATCGAATTCGCTGTCGGTGAGGGCTGGCACGTCAAGCGCACGCCGGGCGGCCACCTCAAATTCACCAAGGCAGGCTGCGCCGCGATCTACACCAGTTCGACGGCCAGCGACCACCGAGCGGCCCTCAACGCCCGCGCGCAAATCCGCCGCGCCGAGCGCGAGGCCCGATCCCAGGCGCAGGGAGGCTGCCATGGCTGAGATCACCTCCCAGCAAATGGCCGGCAAACTGCTCGCAGCGGGGTTCGAGCGCAGCGGTCCGTCCGCGGCGGCCTTGAGCGACCCGATCGCCGACACGCCCATGGTCGTGACCCTCGACCAACTGCGTCCCTACGACCACGACCCACGCAAGAAGCGCAATCCGGCCTACGAGGACATCAAGGCGTCCATCCGCGAGCGCGGGCTGGACGCGGCACCGGCCATCACCCGACGGCCTGGCGAGGAACACTACATCATCCGCAACGGCGGCAACACGCGGTTGGCCATCCTGCGGGAGCTGTGGTCGGAGACCAAGGACGAGCGGTTCTTCCGCATATCGTGCCTGTTCCGCCCGTGGCCCAGTCGTGGCGAAGTTGTCATGCTGACCGGCCATCTGGCCGAGAACGAATTGCGCGGCGGCCTCACGTTCATCGAGCGCGCTCTCGGTGTCGAGAAGGCGCGCGAGTTCTACGAGCAGGAAAGCGGCACCACCTTGAGCCAATCCGAACTGGCCCGCCGCCTTGCGGCCGATGGCTTCCCGGTCCAGCAGTCGCACATCAGCCGCATGAACGACACGGTGCGCTACCTCCTGCCCGCGATCCCCGCCGTGCTCTATGCTGGCCTCGGCCGCCACCAGGTCGAACGCCTGTCGGTCATGCGCAAGGCCTGCATGTTCGCGTGGGAGCGCTACGCCAAGGGCCGCACGCCGGTCCAGGACTTCGACGAGTTCTTCCAGGAAGTCTTGTCGCAGTTTGATGTGCAGGCCGATGAGTTCTCCGCGCAGCGCGTACAGGACGAGCTGATCGGCCAGATGGCCGAGCTGCTGGGCGTCGATTACGACGTGCTCGCGCTGGACATGACCGAATCCGAGAGCCGCCAGCGCGCTCTGGTCAGTGATCCGACGCCACCCTCGACACCGCTCGCCTTGCCGGAGCCTGGGGCTATCGCGCGTCCACCTGCCAACACCGCGCCGCCTACCACAGAGCCCGTATCGGCAGCGCAGCCTGCAGGCCCCGCGTCTGCCCCCTCAGCGCGAGAGAGCGACACAGATGCCAACGAGGCGAGGACGGCGAGTCCGGCAACCGATCATCAGCGGCTTCAGGAGCACATCGTCTCGCCGGCGCCGACGACCGAACGGCTCCAGTCCATCCAGCGCATGGTCGCCGACCAATTGGGCGATGCGTTGCCGCCCGACTTCTCGGCGAACGTCTTGCAGTCAATCCCCGTGCAAGCTGGCGGGCTCTATCCGATCTCTGATGTCTGGTACATCGACGCGAGTCTGGAGACGCCCGAGCGCCTGCGCATCCACGTCGCGCAGTTCGCGCGCGAGATCGCGGGTGACGCCGGCCTGGACGAGTGCATCGAAGACAGTCCAGACGGCATCGGTTTCGCTTGCCGTGCCTACGCCCAGGACCCAGGGCCGCTTGGCCGTGCCGCTCTGGCGCTGCTGGCATGTCTGGCCGGTCAGCAGCCCGCCGATGTCGGCCTGGATAACGCGCAATTCGTCATCGACCTGTCGGCACTGCTGCATGGACAAGGGCATGCAACCCGGCGGCTGAGCGACACCGCACTGGTCAAGCTGTTCCGGCTGCTGCGGCTGGCCCGCCGTCTGCTCGACCTGGACGCCGGCGCTGCCGCCCCTGGAACGTGACCGAGGGAGACCAGCATGTCCGCACCACACCCACTCAACCAGGCCGTCATCGCCCAGGCCCTCTATGACCTGCGCAATGGGCAGCTGCGCCGCTGCAAGCTGATGGGGTTTGGCGAGGAAGAACTGGACGCCCTCAAGCATCCCGCGCTGATCAGCGTGCTGGCCAACGCCAACGTCTCCTGGTGCTCCGTGACGGTCAACCGCGAGGTCCTTCGGCGACTGCTCAAGCAGGCGCAGGACGTGGAGAAGGAAATCGCCACGGTCGATCGCATGCTCAGGCTGGGTGCGAGCACCGAGATGGTCAGCCGGTTCTATGGTTTGACCCACCAGGAGGTAGCGCTTCGCCGCGAAATCCTGGGCCTGCCCAAGCGCAAGGGCCGCCATCCCGTGTTGGACGAGAAGCAGGACACGGAGCTGTGGCGGCAATGGAAGGCCGTGACCAGCAGCAGGAACGTCGATCTCGAAGACGAAACCTCCATCCTCGACGCCACCATGGACTTGGCAGAAAGCATGTCGCTGCCTCTTTCGGTGGTCTGGGCCTCGATCAAGAGCTGGGTCGATCAGGGATTAGGTTGACCATGGCCGTGGACGACACCGCACCACGTCGTGGCCTCACAGCACTCGCAGACCTGTTCGACGCTGCGCTGAACGACCTTGCGCCCAAGCCCAAAACCGACCCGCCCCCCTCGCACCCCACGCCTGTCGCGATGCCCACAGGCCCGGCGTCTGGCGATGCCTTCCTGTTCAGTGGCAACCGGCACGAGACCGTACCGCGGCGGCTCTTCCTCGACCGTCGCCTGACGCCGCTGGAGCGCAACGCCTGGCAGGTCTTCCGGCTGATGCTCAACGACGATGGCGTGACGGCGTTCCCGACGTATGAACAGCTTCGGCCCTGGCTGGCGTCGATGCCCTGCGCCGGGCAAGCCTCACACGAAACCGTGGCGCGAGCCCTGACGCTGCTGCGCCTCACCCGATGGCTGAGCCTGGTGCGGCGACGGCGCGACCCCAAGACCGGCCGCATCCTCGGCAACCTCTATGTCCTGCATGACGAGCCGCTGACGCCCTTTGAAGCGATGCAGCTCGACGCCGACTACCTGGCGCTGGTCAGCCAGTCCCTCGGCCACTCGGCCAAGGCCGTCCAGATGGTCGGCCTGCACACACTCAAGGAAATCGCGGAAGACCCGCTGCTCTCCGGCCGCACGCTGCCGTCACGGCTGCAGGTCCTGGCCGAACGCCTCGCCAGCCAAGGCATCACGGCGACCGAAAGTTATCCACAGGAGGATGCCGCTCACGATTCCGAAGAAGGGCCGACGAGCCTTCTTCGGAATCCCGATGACCCCACTTCGGAATCCGAAGCAGGGCCGAAACCCGCGCCAGACGCCTCTCTTCGGAATCCGAAGCAGGCCCGTACAGTACGTAGTAGTCGTATTAATGAAGTACGTACTACCGCGCAGGCGCGCGCGCTGGGTGACCTGCAATGGCCCAAACGCTTCGCGGAACTGAAGGCAGAGCAGCAGACAGGTGCGCGGGTGGCATTGCAGCAAGTCGATGCCGCGCTGAGGCAGGCCGTGCTGGACGAATGGGCCACTCGATGCAGCAGCCGCGGCATCCGCAATCCCGCGGGGTATCTGTTCGGCATCATCCAGCGGGCCATCCATGGCGAGTTCAACGCCTGGGCCAAGAAAGACGCGCCATCGGCACACGCTCCGCCGAATGAGCGGCCACCACCAGCACCGCCACCATCCCAGCCACAGAGCAAGCCGGTGCCGCCAGAAGTCGCCAGGCAGCACATCGAGCGGCTGCGCAACCTGCTCGCCAGCAAGTGAGCGGGCTTGCAAGCCGGTGAAGTGGATGCCAGTGGCTTCCAGTAGAGCTATCCCCAGGGGATAGTTCCACTGACGGCTACACGTCGAACCGCTGCACGCCAAGCCCCGATCGCCTGCGGCGGGATCGGCCCTATCCGCGCTTGATCCGGGCGCGCAGCGTTGCTTGGCGCTCCATGGAACTATCCCCTGGGGATAGTTCCACTGACAGCTACGACGTCGAACCGCTGCAAGCCATGCCTCGATCGCCTGCCGCGGGCTCGGCCCTGTCCACGCTGATCCAGGCGCGCAGCGTTCCTTGGCGCTCCATGGCGCTATCCCCTGGGGATAGCTCGCGACGCATTCGACCGCCGCGCCGTGAACCGGGGACGGGCGGGTTTCGGTTTGTTGACTGACTGCCTTCCGCTTCCTGCCGAAGCTGGCCGCTCTTTTCCCACAACGAGCGGACACCATGGCAACCAATGAACCTCTGCAGCTGAACCTCGGCTCCTTGCGCAGCGCGATGTCGCTGACGCTGCACACCCACCACGCCTCGCGCATCTGGCACGGCCGCGCTGCCGCCGAGGGGCGACCTGGCATTGTCGGCCTGAACGGCTACATCGCCCAGATGAACAAGATGCGGCGCGGCTCGGAGCAGGACGACCCGTACAGCGACTTCTGGATGCTGCGCATCGAGGACAAGCTCGACCAGACCAAGGCTACGCTGCAATCGCTGCGCGAACAGGTGGACCAGGCCCTGGCGAGCGTGCCGCCGGCACTGACCCTGGGCGAGAACCTCAACGTACAACCCGTCAAGCTGCCGCTGTTCGTCAATGCGCAGCTCGGCTTTGCCGCCGTGTATCTGCTCGCCGACTACGACGACATCGCCCGCAAGTTGATCCTCGCGCACCACACTGCGCTGATCGATCGCTCGACGCTCGAACGCTGGCTCAACGAAGGCGCGCATGCGCTGCGCAGTCTTTTCAGCCTGGCCCAGCAGTACCGCTATTCGGGTTGCACACGCGACGACTTCGCTGCAAAGAATGCCGCAGCCCGGGGGGCATTGGAGAAATTCGGCGAACTGCCGCAGGACGTGCTCGAAGGCACGCGCCGCTCGAAGTTCGCGCCGCCCATCGCGCGCCGTGGCTTGCAGCAGCGCGGTGACGGTCCTGCCGCCACCGCATCCCCCAGCGACGAGGCCGCCGCAACCGAGGACCCCGAAGTGACGGCCGACGAGGACGAGCAGGCATGAGCGACCCGAACCGCGACACCCGCTACATCCGCGCCCTGCAACACCCAGCCTTCATGAGGCTGGAACACGCAGGCTCTCTAAAAGGCCTTTTAAAGCCTTTTAAAGGTAAAGGGGACTTGGAGGCATGGGCCAGCCAGTGTTTCGCCATGCGCGACAACTTGATTGGCTTGGCGCAGCGACAAGTGCTGCCACAGGCGATCGGGCATCCCTTCCACCTGCTGCCCATCGAGCTGGCCCAGCAGACCACTGGCGCAGGCACGACCTTTCTGCGCTGGCGCAAGCATGACCGCTCGGCCATGGGCGTGGCCCTGTGGCAGGAGCTGATGGCGAGTACCAGCACGCCGGTCAACCTACTCGCCGACCTGCACGCGATCGAGCTTCAGCGCATCACGCTGAACATGCAGGTCAGCCTGTTGCACACCTTGGGCAGGCAGGCCCAGGAGTGCGCCAGCAAAGCCGCCGCGGCGGAAGACGCCTACCTGCGCCGGCTCAAGTCCACCCCACCCGCGCTGCGTGATCCGTGATCGCGCCGGGCAACCCAGCACGCGCCCGTCACCGACCAGGTGCGGGTATTTCAACCACCAAGGAGATTGCAACATGAGCACGCATTTTTCTGGCGAGGGCAACATCGGCTCGCCCCCCGAGTACCGGGAGTTCCCCAACGGCAACGAGGAGCCGCGGCGCTTGCTGCGGCTGAACGTGTATTTCGACAACCCCGTCCCCACCAAGGGCGGCGACTTCGAGGATCGCGGCGGCTTCTGGGCGCCGGTGGAAATCTGGCACCGCGACGCAGCGCACTGGAAGGAGCTCTACCAGAAGGGCATGCGCGTGCTGGTCGTCGGTCGCATGGAGCGCGAACCTTGGACGGACAACGACGATCAGCCGCGCGAAACCTGGCAGATCAATGCCCGCAGCGTCGGCATCCTGCCGTTCCGCATCGAGTCCGTGATCCTCAGCCCCAGGCAGCAGGAGACCGCGCAGGACGCGCAGCCGAATTCCCAGGTCGCCCAGGAACCGACCGCGCCGAAGGAGCCGAAGCGCAGGAAGTGACAGCCATGGGGCGGCGGCAGTTGTCCGTCGCCCCGATGCCCTCGCGAGCTATCCCCAGGGGATAGCTCCATCAACGTCCACCGACTTCCACGCGCTCCCGAAAATCGCGGCTCCCGGCCCGTACACGCCCGGCCGCACGCCACTCTCGTCCCAGCCATTCCATCCCGTGAAAGTGGTCGCCACCGCATGCGGCTTGTTTGCTGCTGCCCCTGGTGGTGCTCGGCATCCTCGATTCCAGCAACTCAACGAACCACGGAAATCGGATGGACGGACATGCGGCTGTTCTTGTGCGAGAAGCCCTCCCAGGGCAAAGACATTGGCCGGATTCTCGGCGCGACACAGCGCGGTGAAGGCTGTCTCAGCGGCTCCGGCGTCACCGTCACCTGGTGCATCGGCCATCTCGTAGAAGCGGCCGCGCCCGAGGTCTATGACGCGGCGCTCAAGCGCTGGTCCCTGGAGCAGTTGCCCATCATTCCCCAGCAATGGCGGGTCGAGGTCAAACCGAAGACCGCCACGCAATTCAAGGTCGTCAAGGCGCTTCTGGCGAAGGCGACCCATCTGGTCATCGCCACCGATGCCGACCGCGAGGGCGAGTTGATCGCCCGCGAGATCATTGACCTGTGCGGCTACCGCGGCCCCATCGAGCGGTTATGGCTTTCGGCGCTCAACGATGCGTCGATCCGCACCGCGCTCGGCAAGCTGCGGCCGTCGTCCGACACGCTGCCGATGTACTACTCGGCGCTGGCGCGCTCGCGCGCCGACTGGCTCGTGGGCATGAACCTAAGCCGGTTGTTCACCGTGCTGGGCCGCCAGGCAGGCTACGACGGCGTGCTGTCGGTCGGGCGTGTCCAGACACCGACGCTCAAGCTCGTCGTGGATCGCGACCGCGAGATCGCGGCGTTCAAGTCGGTGCCGTTCTGGGCTATCGACGTGTCCTTGTCCGCGGGCGGTCAGGCTTTCAGCGCGCAGTGGGTTCCGCCCGATGGCTCCACGGACGACGCCGGCCGTTGTCTGCAGCAGCCGGTCGCGCAGCAGGCCGCGCAGCAGATCCGCGCTGCGGGCAGCGCCCAGGTGGTATCGGTCGAGACCGAGCGCGTGCGCGAAGGCCCGCCGCTGCTATTTGACCTGGGCACCTTGCAGGAGGTTTGTTCCAAGCAGCTTGGGCTGGACGTGCAGGAGACCTTGGAGATCGCCCAGGCCCTGTACGAGACGCACAAGGCCACCACGTACCCACGCTCCGATTCGGGCTACCTGCCCGAAAGCATGTTCGCCGAGGTGCCCACGGTCCTGGACAGCTTGCTCAAAACCGACCCTTCGCTGCATCCCACCGTGGGCCGGCTCGACCGCTCCCAGCGCTCACGCGCCTGGAACGACGGCAAGGTCACGGCGCACCACGGCATCATCCCGACGCTCGAACCCGCAAACCTCTCTGCGATGAGCGAGAAGGAGCTGGCCGTGTACCGACTCATCCGGGCGCACTACCTGGCACAGTTCCTCCCTCACCATGAGTTCGACCGCACTGTCGCCGAGCTGTCCTGCGGCCAACAGAAGCTGGCGGCCACCGGCAAGCAGGTGGTCGTCAAGGGCTGGCGCCTGGTGCTGGCCGAGCCGCAAGCGGACGAGGATGGAGAAGCCACGGCGCGCAGCCAGGTGCTCCCCGCGCTGCGCGAGGGCATGGCGTGCCGGGTGGCCGAAGCGGAGATCAAGGCGCTCAAGACGATGCCGCCCAAGCCCTACACGCAGGGCGAACTGGTCAAGTCCATGAAGGGGGTCGCCAAGCTGGTGATGGACCCGCGCCTGAAGCAGAAGCTCAAGGATACGGTCGGCATCGGCACCGAGGCGACACGGGCCAACATCATCAGTGGGCTGATCGCCCGCGGCTACATCGTGAAGAAAGGACGCTCCATCCGTGCATCGGACGCGGCATTCACGTTGATCGACGCCGTGCCCGCGGCGATTGCCGACCCCGGAACCACCGCCGTGTGGGAGCAGGCGCTCGACATGATCGAGGCCGGACAGCTCACCCTGGATGTGTTCATCGCCAAGCAGGCCGCATGGATTTCGCAACTGATCGCGCAGTACGGCAGCACCTCGCTGTCCATCAAGGTTCCCCAGGGACCCGCTTGCCCGCAGTGCGGCGCTCCGACACGTCAGCGCACCGGCAAGACCGGCCCCTTCTGGTCGTGCAGTCGCTACCCCGACTGCAAAGGCACGCTGCAGGTCGAAACCGGCACGTCCAAGCGCGGTGCCTCGCGTCCGCGCAGCAGCGGCCGCAAGGGCTCCTGACCGACCCCGCTCCCCGAGAGCCGTGCCCGCCATCGGCGGCGTGGCCCATGTCCCGCACGCCCTGCGGGACGCCCAGCGCGCAACGCCTTCTCTTGTCCGTGTGCGCGTCCCGCCCGGCCGTCCCCGGCCGCGGGACCTGAAGGTAGCTTCTCCGCGAACCGCCTCCCGCGCGTTCTGCTGATCTGCATTTTTCCGCCTCTGCGAAGGGTCCCCCGATGGCTTGCCAGGCTGCGAGCCACCCGGAGACCCTTCGTGGTCAGCGGTATTCGATGCCGTGCCCAACGGCGAAAAACTGGGCTCCTTTTGTGCGCGGATGTGCGCCAGAAGATGCCGGCGCCAACCACGACATGCGCCGGGTGCGATTGCTGACAGCAGACGGTTCTAGCGACGACCGGGCCTGCCAATCAGCCCACGGGTGGTTCCGTCCTCCCGAGCCGGAGGCCGCAAGGCCTTCGGCGCCTTTCTCCTGCCAATCAACGTCCGGCCCGGCCACACGGTCCAGTGCCACACGAACAGGAGACCCGACATGAATCCGCAACCTCGCACCCCACGCGGTGCGCCCCAGGCCGCGCCACTGCTGTACGGCAGCGTGTGCAGCGGCATCGAGGCCGTGAGCCTCGCCTGGCAACCCCTCGGCCTCGAAGCCGCGTGGTTCGCCGAGATCGAGCCGTTCCCGAGCGCCGTGCTCGCCCACCGCTACCCCCGCGTGCCCAACCTGGGCGACATGACCGCGATCGCCCGCCAGGTGCGCGCCGGCACCGTGCCGGCGCCCGACATCCTGGTCGGCGGCACGCCGTGCCAGTCGTTCAGCGTTGCAGGTAGCCGTCGCGGGCTGGATGATCCGCGCGGAGCCCTTTCCCTTGCCTATGTGGAGCTTGCCAATGCCATCGACCAAACCCGCCAACAAGACCGCCGCCCGGCGGCCACGCTCGTCTGGGAAAACGTCCCCGGCGTCCTCAACGACCGCAGCAATGCCTTCGGGCATTTCCTGGGGGCACTGGCCGGAGAAAGCCGTGCGCTCCAGCCGCCAGGGGATCGGTGGGCGCACGCTGGTTGTGTGTCTGGACCCCACCGCCGCATCGCCTGGCGCGTGCTCGATGCTCAATATTTCGGTGTCGCCCAACGCCGCAAGCGCGTGTTTCTTGTGGCAAGTGGTGGAGATGACCTCGATCCCGCAGAAGTACTTTTTGAGCGCGCAGGCCTGCTCGGGGATTCTTGTGCGGGCCGCGCGCCGTGGCAAGAAGCTGCCCACGATGCTGGACCGGGTGCTGAAGCAGCAGGCGCATGCGCAGGACTTGCAGGATTCGCAGGACTGAAGCAGCCCTACGGCAAGGTCACCACGACGTTCGGGTTCAGCGGCGGCACCGGCCCCGTCGATGTGGCCGCATGCCTGATGGCCGCAGGCCCCAAGCACGACATCCGCACCGAGACGTTCATGGTGCAGTCGGTCGCCGGCAGCATCGCCCACACCCTCGACACCGCCAACAACGGCAAGGGCAGCAGCGAGGACGGCACCGGCAAGGGCGTTCCGATCATCGCCTTCACCGCCCAGGGCAGCGGTGCCGATGCCACCCTCGACCTGACGCCGACGCTGCGCGCTGGCGGGCATCGCACCAGCCATGCGAACGCCGGCGTCGTGCCCGCCATCGCCTTCGCGCAGAACAACCGCGGTGAAGTGCGCTTCGAGTCCGGCCATGGGCAGGTGGCTTGCACCGTCCTGTCCAGCGGCAAGCCGGGCTACGGTGTACCAATGGTGGCCTGCGTGTCCCTGCGCGGCCGCGAGCAGGGCCTTGTCGCCGAGCTGGGCGGCAGCGTAGCGGCCGCACTGCGCACCAGTGGCGGCGGCGCGGACAAGCCCCATGTGCTGGCTCCCGACTTCGAGGCGCATTTCCACTACGACTGGAACGACCCTGGCCCCGGCGATTGGTCGCACTGGCGGGTGCGGCGATTGATGCCCGTGGAGTGCGAACGGCTGCAAGGCATGCCAGACGACTACACGCTGATCCCGTACCGCGGCAAGCCCGCCGCGGATGCTCCACGCTACAAAGCAATCGGCAACTCCATGGCCGTCCCGTGCATGGCATGGCTGGGCCAGCGCCTGGTGCAGTGTCTGCACAAGACGGGATCGACCGCTTCGGATTGATCGGCGACGCAGCGTGCGGGCCGCGCCATTCTCCCTCCTGCATTGCCGATGGTTCGGCAGCAGCCAGCAGCTAGGGTGTCAAGGCTGCCGTGGGTTCCGCCCACGCCACCCGCCAGTTCGCCTCGGCATCTCACCGGCGAACGCTGCCCACCGGGGCATCGATGCCTCATTTCTCCAACCCACGGGATGGCCGCCACGTCCCGTCAGGGGCATGTCGCCACCCGGTCGATTTCAGGACTTCCCATGGACAACATCACCAAGCAAGACCGCATCACGCTGAAGAACCTCAAGGTGGCCGACTTCGCCAGCGAGGAAACGCTGTGCTTCACCGCCACCGTCGTGTTCGACGGCACTCCCATCGCCGAGGCCCGCAACGACGGCCACGGCGGCTCGACGTTCCTCCACGCGCTCAACGGCAAGGCGGCGCTGTTGGCGCAGGCTGAAGCCTTCGCCAAGGGCCTGCCCCCCGCGCCGCTCGACCTCGGGCAGGAGGGTGAAGACCTTCACTACATCGACATGACGCTCGACTTTCTGGTCGATGAACTGGCCGATGCCACGCACGCGGAACGCAAAGTGCGAGCCGCGTTCAACCGCGATATCGGCAACAAGGTGCTGTTCATCAAGGACGGCAAACTGCTGTTCATCAAGGGCATCAAGCTCAAGGCCATCGCCGACCGCAAGGCGTACTTCGCTTCGCTGCGCACCCGGCAGGCCCAGCCCATCGTCATCCTCGCCGAGCTTCCGCCCGAGCAGGCATTCGACCTGTGGAAGCAGCATGTCCTGGGCGACAAGCCCGCCTGACCCAGCGCCGAAACAACCTCCTGACAGCCCCGCACTCGTGCGGGGTTTTTTCTTCCGGCGCCCATCAATCGGGGCTGGGCCGAATGCCGTTTTCCAACTGACACGACGCGGCCCGCGCACGAAGCTGCCCGCATGTTCGCTGATTCGTCAGCACATGCCAGCAGCCAGGGTTCCAGGCTGCCGCGGGTCTATCCCGCGTTGCCCACCAGTCCGCATCGCATCAAGTCTGCGGACGCGCGTCCGCGTGACGTCGATGCTTTTTATCAACCGCGTGCGGGAGCTGCCATCCCGTGAGGGACGAGGCCCCGCTTTTCCAAGGAGCCCGTCCATGTCCCAGCAAGCCTCTTTCGGCCAACTGGCCCTGACCTACTGCGGCAAGTTCCTGCCGCTCGAAGTCCTGCAAAGCGCCGCCGGCCACTACATCGGCACGCGCGACACCGAAGGCCCCGTTTCGCGGGAATCCCACGAGTACTTCCGCAGCTATGCCGCGGGTCAACGTGCCCTCGAAAGAGGCGGCTGGTCCCAGCTCGCCATTCCCTGATCCAACTGGAGGAATCACGTCATGAACCAGCTACTGCCGCGGGAAGTCGTCGATCAGATCATGCGGGAAGAACAGCATTTCGCTGCCGCGCCCCAAGCCTTTTTCGAGGCATGGAAGCGCGGCGTCGAGATTGCTGGCCCCGAGTGGTTCGGCGACGGCACCCGTGAAGGTCTGAACCAGGCCAAGAGCAAGTGGGATCTGCGTCCCAACATGCTGCAGCTCAACGACGCCCTCGGCGTCCTGAGCAGCGGCGAACGCATGTTCCTGTCCGCCATGGTCAGCTTCTACAACGCGCGTGAGGGCGGTGCCATGCTCAAGCGCTGCCACTTCCACGGGCTGTCGGACTTCGACGGTCTCGACCTGCAACGCCGCAAGGTCATCGCCGACCTGCTCGTGAACTACAGCGGTTGGTGAGCCGGTCGCCGGCACACCGCTGTTTTTCGTTCCCCCCGAGAGGGACATGCCCCCACAAGGCCATGTCCCTCAATTTCTTCTCCATCACCCTGCGGATGCCATCGTCCGCATGGACTGGCTTCGCTCACTTCTCGAAAGGAGCCAGCATGGCGAACAACTACTACGAAGGCACGGGCGTTCTCGTGCTAGAGCGTGTCACCCCCGTCATCAAGGCGCTGTTCGGCGCCTTCGCGCTGGACGAAGACCATCCCGGCAACGGGCAGGCCTACATCGCTCAAATCGCCGAGACCAATGATCCGCGCTGGACGGATGTGTTGGACGGCCTGGAAGGCCTGGCCGCACAAATCGGCATCCCCATGCCCGACGACGAAGAGTTGTCGATTCCGCCTCTGCTCGAACGGCTGGCCGCGCACTTCGGTGCCGAGCAGGACGGGGAGCTGGAGAACCTGATCGAGCACCACAAGTTCGAGGACAGCGCCGACCTGGAAGCCTTGCTTCTGATCTCCTCCTGCTTCGATGACGGCCATCACCTGAGCGCCATCCAGTTCGAGGGCTGCTGGTATTGCAGCAGGCCTAGGTTGTTCGAGTTCGGCGGCGATGGCTGCTACCTGAGCCGCGAGATCCAGGTCTTCCGAACGTCCTCGCAGGCGCTCCAACTCGGCGACCAACTGCGCAAGACGATCCTGGCCGCCGACATCGAAGAGGCCTCGGCGTTGATCGCGCTGGAGGTCGCCAACCTGCTCGCAGGCATCAACGACGAACAGTTCCGCCTGACTGTGCGCCATCGCGTCGCCGAACGGCTGGCCCAGATGCCAACGATCAGCGCCGTCTGACGCATTTTCCCCTTTCAACCCACCGGGTCCAATTCCCGGTGGCGGGAATTGGCTCCATTATTCAATCTGGAGTGTTCCCATGTCCCAGAAACCCAATCCCTTTCTCCGTGGCTACTGGAATCTGAAAATCGTCCGCACGCTGTGCATCAGCTACGAGGACGGAAGCCCGCATGTCTGGAGAAACATCCACGCGAGCCAGCAGCACTTCTCCGACGAGGCATTGGTTTCATCCTCCTGCATCGTCACCAGCGATTTCGCGGTGGTCAGTAACGGCTCCGAACCCGTGAGTGCCGAGGTGCTGGCCGAATGCGATGCCGGTGAAGGCGTCAGTAGCGAAGGCGTGATCGGTGGCGTGGTCTATGCCATCCATGGCGACGACTTCGACGGCCGCCCCGTTCACGTCGGCGACGCCTATTCGGCCGAGGCCGCGCGGGAAGTCGTGCAGCGCCTGAGTTTCGAGACCGGCTATTACAGCCGTTGCTGGGAAATCAGCACCGCACACATCAGCCAGGAAACCGGCCAGTACCTCGCCAACTTGGCTGACCTCGCCACGCCGGAGGCCTTTCTGTTCATCGCGTTCCGGGTTCCGTACAGCCCGGCGATTGGCGTCAAGCTGATCTCCACGCCCTGGACGGACCAGAACCTGGAGCACGCCGAGGGCATCAGCGCAGAGCAGCTTCGGCAGGAGCACCGCAACAAAGGCATGCCGGACGACCTGGCGAACATCCTTGAACTGGCTGGCCAGGCCGATGTTCGCATCCTGATCCTCGACGCCGACGCTCCCGTGCTGCTGGGCCTGCCGCTGGTCGAGTCCTAGCAGCCTCGCCACGCACCGGCCTTCCTCTTTGTCTCCCCCAAGCCGGCCCGACTCCTCGCCAGGAGCCGGGCTGGTCCATTTTCATAGGAGCACCCTCATGTTCCCCGATCTCATCTCGCGCGTACCCGACTTCGAGCACCAACTCGGAGCCTGCGTCAATGCCATGAGCCAGGACGACGCCATCGGCCAGATCCTGGTATTCGAGCGCATGCGTGGCACGCTGCACATGCGCCATATCGCCAGCGCCGACCTGGTTGACACCGACATCGACGACTACGAAATGGTCGTGTTCGACGGTGGCAACACCAGCGGCGACACGTGGAAGCACGTTTTCTTCCCGCGTCAGCGCGAGCACTACTTCGTGTACGAAGCCTGACCCCCCAAGCCCCTTCCGAGGGGCTTTTTCTTGTCCGCAGCGCAGGAAACCGGGTGCGGCGCAGTGCCGTTTCATGTGAGCGGGTAGCCCGGCCCAGGGCCATCCTTGCCCAATGTTCGTCGGCGTTGCCGACACATGCCCAGGCAGCCGAGGCCTTCGAGGCTGCAAGCACGGGAAGCCGTGCTGGTCGTTTCTTCCCACGGACGCACCGCGTCCATCCACCCACAAGGGACCTCTCCCTTGCGGGCGGGGAATCCCTTGTTTTTCCTCAAGGAGATTCCCATGGACCGTTCCCTCATCAAATCCATGATGCCTTCGCTTGTCGCAGGCCATGTGCCCCGCAACGTGCGGTCGTTCAAGTACCGCGTGTTCGATGATCAGCCGCAGTCCTCAACGCTGGGCTTCGCCATCGATCCCAAGCCCTTCGACGGCAAGGTGGTCGCGGCCAACGACGACGCCATCGTCGTCAAGCTCAAGCCCAGCGAGTTCGCGGTGCTCGATCCCCACCTGATGACCACCGTTCCCAGCGAAGGCGCCAAGGTGCATGTCCAACCGTATGCCCGCCGCCGCTTCGACGGCCTGCGCGCGGACACCCCGGAAGTGATCACCGAGAAGACCGCGGACGGTGTTCCCTACACCATCACCAGGCACATCCTCGGCTCCGCGCCTGCCAAGCTGCCCATCCCCGAGCCGCAGTGCATGGAACTGGGGCAGCTCATCCAGCAGTTGGAGGAAATGCCGGCTCCCGACGGGTTCCGGCGCATCACCCACATGCTGGTCGATGCGGGTGCCCGCGACTTCACCTGGGTCGATCCGAAGCCGTCCAAGATCATCGAGACACCCCCGGCGATCAGCTTCATGGTTTCGACCGCGAAGTTCGAGGGCCAGGTGACGATCCTCTACGACCGCGGCGGCGACACCTACGCGGTGGAACTGCGCCGCGACGGCGAACTGGTCGATCGGCACGACGAGGTGTATTTCGACATGCTCGGTGAAGTGCTGGAGCGGCTTATCGACGACGGGCACTGGCGCCTGATCGACGTGAGCGTCATCGACGCCAAGGCAACCAAGCGGCGCTACGGCTGATCGCAGCCTACCGGCGACTTGCCCCCATAGGCCTTCCATCCATTCGGGTGGAGGGCCTTTTTCTTCAGGAGATCAACCATGTCACTGCGATTCAAAGGTTCCGACCTGCGCCCCGTGCTGGCCGAGGCCGTTGCCAACCAATGCCGCGTCGTCCTCGCCAAGGACCAGGGCGTGTACTTCCTCGCCGAGCAGGGAGAGCGCCGTACCGATGGCCGCGTGAAGCTGCTGGCCTATGCCGTCGGCTGCAACCCGGATACCGACCCGTTTGACGACTGGTGGGAATTGGCGCGCGCCGAGCTGGGTGAGCGTGAGCACGTAAATCGATGGGGCAATGAGCAACATAAATGATGTTCGAGGGACGAAGTAAAACGGGAGCGATGAAGCTCCCGTTGTCGTTTCAGAATGGCTCGTCAATGCTCTGGTGTGGCG